>JARGOG010000035.1:0-44178 GCA_029212785.1 Thalassobaculaceae bacterium | reverse complement strand
CCATTCCCTGGAGCCCCTGGGTCCTGGATCGCGCTGCGCGCGTCCGGGAAGCCGAGTTGGGAATAGGCGGTGGTGATGCTGTGGGATCCAGGTTCGCCCCGCCGCACGTTACCCGGCCGGGGTCAGCACGAAATCCGTCTCCACCGTCCAGAACGGCGCCTCAACGCCGAACTCCGCCGCCCGGGCGGGATCATCGTGGCGTACGAACTCCCGGATCAGGCTCTGCTTGACGCCGAACACCGCGTCGCTGTCGAGATACGGATCGTCATGCACGAAGATATGGGTCGTCACGGTCTCGAAGCCGGGGGCGGAGACGATGTAGTGCAGGTGGGCCGGGCGGATGTTGCCGCGCCCCAGTCCGTGCAGGAGCTGGCCCACCGGACCGTCGTCGGGGATCGGGTAATAGCTCGGCTTGACCGAGCGATAGGAGAACCGGCCGTCGGCGCCGGTGCGGAAGATTCCACGCAGATTGTTCTCCGGCTGTTCGGCCTGCTGGAGGTCGTAGAAGCCGTCATGGCTGGTCTGCCAGGTGTCGATCACCGCCCCCTCGACCGGCCGCCCCGCCACGTCCATAACACGGCCGGTGACCACCAGCGGCTCGCCTTTGCCGTCCTGGGAGATCGTCTCGCCCATGGCCAAGTCGGGCGCACCCTCGACGTGGAACGGACCGAGCACCGTGTTCTCGGTCGCACCCGAGGGGCGGCGGGTGTTGATCGCATCGACCAGCATGGACACGCCGAGCACGTCCGACAGCAGGATGTATTCCTGGCGCTTGTCGTCGCACATCTGCCCGGTGCCGGTCAGGAACCGGATCGCCGCCATCCACTCCTCATAGGTCGGCTCGACCTCCTTCACCACCGCATGCAGATGGGTGACGGCCGACCGCATGACCTCAGCCAGGCGCGGGTTGTCCGGCGCGGCCGCGCGGGCGAGCACCGCCTCGACGGAGGTGTCCTCGGTGAAATAGCTGGTCGCGTGATCGGTTCCGGACATGCCGCGCCTCCTCTCCCCGTTGATTGCGGGCAGGATAGAGAGGATTGGGCATCGGGGCCAAATCCGGAGGTGCGGGCGGTCGTCGGATGAAGAGTCAGCGCAGTTGGAACTGCACCGGTACGACCAGCTCCAGGCGCATCTGGGTCATGGTCGCGGGCATCGCCGGCAGCGGCTGGGCCCGCTCGATCATCTCCTCCACCTCGCGGTCGAGCAGAGTGTGACCGGAACTGCGGTCGATGCGGTGCTCCAACACATGGCCATTGCGGTCCATCACGAAGTACAGCCAGACCACCCCCTCCTGGCGCCGGCTGCGGGCGCGGCGGGGGTATTCCTTGTGCTCCTCGAGCCAGGCCTGGAGGATCGAGACGTAATCGACCGACACACCCGGCCTGCCGCCGCCGCTGCTGGACTCCGCACTGCCCGACTGGGCGGATTGGCCGACACCGCTGCGACCGGCCGCACCGCTGGTCTGGGCCGGAGCGGGCTGTGCCGTCTCCGCCGTCGGTGCCTCGACGGCAAGGGCGGCGGTCTGCTGCGGCAGCGGCTTCGGCGCGATCTCCAGCTTCTCGGGCACCGGCGGGCGCGGACGCGCGACCGGCAGAGGGGGCGCCTCCACCGGCACGACTTCGGGCGCGACCCGTGCGACGATCACCGGCTCCGGCCTGACCTCGGCCGGCTCGACCTTGGCCGGCTCGACCTTGGCCAGCTCGACCTTGACCGGTTCGGGCGGCGGCGGCGCCTCGACGGCTTCCGGCTTCGCCACCTCGACGACCTCGTCGACCTTCTCCATGGTCTCGGCCTGGTCGATCGCGGCCTCGACCTGCACCGGTTCCGGCGGCGGCTGGTCCGTCGGTTTTTCCGGGACGGTCTCGGCGACCTCCGCATCCGGCGGCGTCTCCTCGAGCTCGGCCTTCTCGGGACGTGTGTCCTCGGTTTCCGCGACCGGGGCGGCGGTCGGGTCGACCGGCTCCGCCTGCTCCATGTCGGTGACCACATCCGCGCTACTGCCTGGCGCGCCGCCGGACGGGCCCAGCGACACCTGGATGCCGCCGGTGCCGGTGCTCGCGGCGCCCTTGTCCTCAGGCTCGAGGATCATGGCGACGGCGGCGGCGACGTGGATCGCCACCGCGGCGCCGATCGCCAGTCCCATGTGCCGCCGGCGGATCCGCATCACCCGTCCCTCGCCGGTAGGGTCAGCAGTTGCAGCTTGTCGATCCCGGCCTCGCGCAGCAGTTCCATGATGGCGACGACCCGCGTCGCCTCGACACGACCATCGGCCTTAAGGCGAACCGTCCCCGGCGTGCCCTCCCCGACGCGCGCGGAGACGGCCGCCACCAGCGCCATCTCGCCCATCTCCTCGCCGTTCAAGGCGAGGCGTCCCTCGGCACCGACCTGGACCAGCAGATCCTCGATGGTGACCGGCCCCGCGCTGACCGATTGCGGCGGATCGATCCGAAACGGATCGGTCGCAGCCAACCGCCCCGCCAGCATGAAGAAGATCAGCAGCAGGAAGACCACGTTGATCAGCGGCAGGATGCGGTCGTCCTCGTTGCGCGGACGCTTTCGGGCAAGACGCATGGGGCCGCTCCTAGCGTGCGCCCGCGCGCACGAAGGACAGGTTGGCGACCCCGGCGGCCGACAGCCGATCGAGAATGTCCACCGTGTCCTGCAGAGCGACACCGTCCGCCGGCTTGATCAGCACCCGCTGGTCCGGCTTCTCGCGGACCTGGGCCATGATTTTCTCCTGCGCCTCGGTCGCGGTGACCATGTGGCCGCTGAGTCGCAGCCCATCGGGCCGGATCTCCAGCAGCATGGCGCCGGTCATCGATGCGCCGGCACCGGCCGAGGCCGGCGGGGCGAGGTCGATCGAGCGCCAGTCGAGGAAACTCGACGCCAGCATGAAGAACACCAGGAGAATGAACACCACGTCGATCAGCGGCGTGAGGCTGATGACCGACCGGGGACGGCGTCCCCTACTCGCCAGCCGCGGCGGTGCGCAGGCGGCCCTGTCCGGGTCCGTGTTCGTATCCGCGCTCATAGCCATGGCCGTCGCTTTCCCCGACTGCAGTCGAGAGATCCAGTGTGAAGACGCCGGTGATGGCGCTGTCCATGTCGTGGGCGACCCGCTCGACCACGCGCTCCAGCCAGTTCAGCGCCGCCACCGCCGGGATCGCAACCGCGAGGCCGACCGCCGTGGTCAGCAACGCTTCCCAGATACCGCCGGAGAGCACGGCCGGATTGACCTGATTGCCCGCCGCCTCAAGCTGCTGGAACGCGCCGATCATCCCGAGCACGGTGCCGAACAAGCCAAGCAGCGGCGCCAGGGACGCGATCACTTCAAGCGGCCGCAGATAGCCCCGCAATTCCTCCAGCGCGTCGCTGCCGTAACGGATCGCCTCCTCGCGGACCTTGTGCTCCGGCAAGCCGCGCTGGCCGCCCAGGATGGCGCGTGCGACGGCTTGCGCCACCGGGTTGCGGGAGCGGCGCACCGCGGCCAGCGCATCATGCGGGCGGCCGGCACGGATCAACGCCAGAGCGGTCTGAACCCGGTTACGCTCGCCCAGGCGGGCGGCGCGGAACTGCCACAGCTTGACCAGCACGATCGCCAGTGCGATCACGGACATGACGATCAGCACCGCAACCACCGGTCCTCCGGCGGCGAGCATTTCAGTCGGGCCCGCGAAGTCTTCCGACGTCAGCATGTCGGCCCACCGCTATGCCCGTATCTGATCGCGCAATCGGCCCTGCGCATGACTGTACTCCCTCGGATTGGAGATTTGAACGGCGCGAACTCTATTGCGAGCGACTCGCATTCGCAAGAGATAGATGGTGCGACGCGGCGCATCCCGCGGACCCGGCCGATGCCGGATCAGGCGCAATCGTTCGACCGCGCTGCGGAACGGCTCCGCCACGCGTCGCCCTTCGGGAAGCGCCGCCGCCGAAACGTCCTTAACCATCGACAATGTCGGGTATTTTCTGACGTCGATTATCGAGCCCGAACAACGACCTAGCGGCTGTCAAATCGCATTTTGTCGTATTCAGGCTTGTTATGTCGCAAATAGAATATTAAACAAGCCGCAACCAACCTGCACCTCGGAGCTGTCCTAACGGAAGGAAGCTTGAGGTTGCGGGACGGTTGTAGCGGGCCGGCGAAACGAACGCGGCCACGCCAAGATCAAGAGTGCGGAAAGCCAAGCGCCGACAAGTCACCGACACCATCGCGGCCGGAACGTGAGTGGCCAGGAGTCATCGCACCCGATCGCCGCGATCGGATCAAGGACTCGCTCTGCCATCCGATCTGGGTGGCCGGATCCCGCGACTGTGCCCTGACGGGCGCCATCGGCTCCCCCGTACTTCGCCTGGGAGGCGCGGTCGCCACAACCCACTGGAGGCCACCATGGGGCAATCCGCTCGACAGACCGCCAACACAGAGCTTGAGCTCGACGAGCAGGCATATGGCGAGGACCCGCTCGAAAGCCGCGACACCGATCTCTATCGCGGCGAATACATCATGTCCTTCGTGGAGAAGTGGGACGAGTTGATCGACTGGACCGCCCGGGCGGAGAGCGAAGGTCAGTTCTTCATGGACGTCCTGCGGGCCCGCGGGAAGGAGACGGTCCTGGATGTCGCCTGCGGCACAGGATTCCATTCGGTGCGTCTTCAGGAGTCCGGCTTCAACGTGACCTCGGCCGACGGGTCGGCGGCGATGCTGGCAAAGGCGTTCCAGAACGCCCAGTCACGCGGCCTGATCCTGAAAACCGTGCAGGCCGACTGGCGCTGGTTGAATCGGGACATCCAGGGCAAGTACGACGCGATCATCTGCCTCGGAAACTCATTCACCCACCTGCACGCCGAAGCCGACCGGCGCCGCGCGCTTGCCGAGTTCTACGCCGCGCTGAAACATGACGGAATGCTGATCCTCGACCAGCGCAACTACGACAGCATGCTCGACCACGGCTTCACCACGAAGCACAAGTACTACTACGCCGGCGACAAGGTCACGGCCGAGCCGGATCACATCGATGAAGGGCTCGCGCGCTTCAAATACAGCTTTCCGGACGGGTCCCAGTACACGCTCAACATGTGCCCGATCCGCAAGAACTACGTGCGCCGGCTGCTGTCGGAAGCCGGTTTCCAGCGGGTGCGGACCTATGGCGACTTCCAGGAAACCTACGCCGAGAACGACCCGGACTTCTTCATCCACGTGGCCGAGAAGTCGACCCAGCACGTCGTTCGCTGGAGCGGCGGGACCCGCGCGGACGGTGAAGCCGACGTCCGCGATATCGCCGAAGACTATTACGATAGCGATGACGCGGACACGTTCTACAGCATGGTCTGGGGCGGCGAGGACCTGCATGTCGGCATATACGACGACACCAAGGTAATCCGCGAGGCGAGCGACGCCACGGTCGATCGGATGGCGGACTCCCTGCCGGCCCTCGATCAGAACACCCGCATCCTCGATATCGGCGCCGGTTACGGCGGGGCCATGCGGCGGATTGCCAATCGCTTCGGCAATTCGGCAACCTGCCTCAACATCTCCGAGACCCAGAACGATACCAATCGGAGCCGGATCCGCCGGGCCAAGCTGGCCGACCGGATCAAGGTCATCCATGGCGTCTTCGAGGACATTCCCGAGCCGGAAGCCAGCTACGACGTGGTGTGGAGCCAGGACGCGATCCTGCACTCCGACCAGCGCGCCAAGGTGCTGGCCGAGGTGTTCCGGGTGCTCAAGCCGGGCGGTCACTTCATCTTCACCGACCCGATGCAGGCCGACGACGTGCCGGAAGGTGTGCTGCAGCCGGTCTACGACCGACTCCAGCTGACCTCGCTGGGTTCCATGCGGTTCTATCGCGAGGCCGCCACCGCCCTCGGCTTCGAGACCGTGGCCCAGAACGATATGACCAATCAGTTGCGCACGCATTACGACCGGGTGCGCGAGGATCTCGTCGGGAACTACGACACCCTGCGCGACAGCGGCGCGTCGGTCGAATACCTCGATAAGATGATCGTCGGGCTGGAGAACTGGGTGAAGGCCGCCGATGCCGGCCACCTCGCCTGGGGTATCCAGATCTTCCGCAAGCCGGACTGACCGGCCCAGCACATCAAGGCCGGGGCGGCGCGCCGACGCTGCTGCCCGCCCCGGCGCCATTTCCCGAGAAGCAAGAGAGGACCGTCAGACAATGACTGACAGAACTTGGCTGTTCACCAGCGAATCCGTTTCCGAAGGCCATCCGGACAAGGTCTGCGACCGGATCTCCGACGCCGTGCTCGACGCCTTCCTGGCCGCCGACGAGGACGCCCGCGTCGCCTGCGAGACCCTGGCGACCACCAACCACGTGACCATCGCCGGCGAGGTGCGCGGCCCGGACGCCGTCCTGAAGCAGGTCGAGGAGATCGCCCGGGCGGCGATCAAGGACATCGGCTACGAGCAGGACGGCTTCCACTGGAAGACCTGCGAGATCATCAACCGGCTGCACGCCCAGTCCTCCGACATCGCGCTCGGCGTCGATGCCGGCAACAAGGCCGAGGAGGGTGCCGGCGATCAGGGCATCATGTTCGGCTATGCCTGCAACGAGACCGAAGAGCTGATGCCGGCGCCGATCCAGTTCGCCCACCGCATCCTGCGGCTGATGGCCGAGGCCCGGAAGTCCGGCACGGAGCCCCGGTTCGGCCCGGACAGCAAGAGCCAGGTCACCCTGCGCTACGAAAACGGCAAGCCGGCGGGCATCGACACCGTCGTGGTGTCGACCCAGCACGACGGGGCGATCGACCAGGACACCGTCCGCGAGATCGTGAAGCCGTTCGTAACCCAGGCCCTGCCGGAAGGCTGGAACCTGCCGGACGACCGCCTGCTGGTGAACCCGACCGGGCGCTTCGTGATCGGCGGTCCGGACGGCGATGCCGGCCTGACCGGGCGCAAGATCATCGTCGACACCTATGGCGGAGCGGCCCCGCATGGTGGCGGCGCGTTCTCCGGCAAGGATCCGACCAAGGTCGACCGCTCGGCCGCCTATGCCGCGCGTTATCTGGCGAAGAACGTCGTCGCCGCGGGTCTGGCCGACAAATGCGTGATCCAGCTCGCCTACGCCATCGGCGTTCCGGAGCCGGTCGCCGTCTATGTCGACACCCAGGGTACCGGCCGGGTCGACGAGGACCGGTTGGGCCGCGTCCTGCGTGAGCGGGTGCGCCTGACACCGCGGGGCATCCGCGAGCAGCTCGGTCTGCTGAAGCCGATCTACGCCCGGACCTCCGCCTACGGCCATTTCGGCCGGCCGGCGGAGCAGGACGGCGGCTTCGCCTGGGAGCGCACGGACATCGCCAACGACCTCGCCCGCGCGTTCGGCGCCGAAGCGGCGGATTGAGGGGTTCCTCTAGCCAGTTCAAGCGTCTCCCCCGGCCGGGGCCTGGAATGGTTCGCGCTGGCGTGTTGACGCTCAATTGGTAACGATCCAGCGCGCTGCCGTCTGGATCCCGGGTCACGCCCGGGAAGACGCTGAGACAGATGGAAAGGCCCGCGCCAACCCGGCGCGGGCCTTTCCGCGTTCCAACCCCGTGAGACAGGCCCGGCGCCAGTGCTTGCTCGCCGACGGTCGGGGCGGATGACGGGATCACCCCGGGATCAATCCGGGGAGTAAGATTTGGGGGCTGTTATCCCGTCAATACGGTGCCTCGGGCGCATTCACCGCGACGTAGACCGAGCGCACCTCGGAATAGTGGTGGATCGCCTCCTTGGAGTTCTCGCGGCCCACGCCGGATGCCTTCACTCCGCCGAACGGCGCTTCCACCGGCGTCAGGTTGTAGGCATTGATGTAGAGGCTCCCCGCCTCCAGCTGGCCGACGACCCGATGGGCGCGGGCGAGGTCGCGGGTGAACACGCCGGCCGCCAGACCGAATTCGGTGGCGTTGGCGCGGGCGATGCCCTCGGCCTCGTCAGCGAAGTCGAGCACCGACATCACCGGGCCGAAAATCTCCTCCCGGGCGATGGTCATTCCGTCGGTCACGTCGGCGAACACCGTCGGCTCAAGATACCAGCCGGGGCGGTCGATCCGCTTGCCACCGGTGACCAGCCGCGCGCCCTCCGCGATCCCGTTTGCGATGTAGCCTTCCACGATTTTGAGTTGGCGTTCGGAGACCATCGGGCCGTAGGTGGTCGTCTCGTCCATCGGGTCGCCGATCACCGCGTCGCCAAGTCGGTCGGTCAGGCGCGCCAGGAACGCCTCCTTGATGCCCTTCTGCACGAAGACGCGGGTCCCGTTCGAGCAGATCTGGCCGGAGCTATAGAAGTTCCCGACGATGGCGCCGCTGACGGCGGCGTCCAGGTCGGCGTCGTCGAACACCAGGATCGGCGACTTGCCGCCCAGCTCCATGGTGACATGCTTGATGCCTGCCGCCGCCGCGGCATAGACCTTGCGCCCCGTCGGCACGGAGCCGGTAAGCGAGACCTTGGCAACCCGAGGGTCGGTGGCCAGCGCAGCGCCGACCGGGCCCATGCCCTGGACCACGTTGAACACCCCCGCCGGCGCGCCCGCTTCCATCAGCACCTCCGCGACCTTCAGGGTGCAGAGCGGGGTCATCTCCGACGGCTTGAACACCATGGTGTTGCCGCAGGCGAGCGCCGGGGCGGCCTTCCAGCAGGCGATCTGGGTCGGATAGTTCCAGGCGCCGATCCCGACGCAGACCCCCAGCGGCTTGCGCATGGTGTAGACGAAATCGCCGCCGGCCAACGGCACGTGCTCGCCGGTCAGGCTGCCGGCGAGGCCGCCGAAATACTCCAGCGCGTCGGCGCCCGAACTGGCGTCCGCCACCAGGGTCTCCGACAGCGGCTTGCCGGTATCGAGCGTCTCCAGCACCGACAGGTCGCGGTTGCGCTCCCGGATGATGTCGGCCGCGCGCCGCAGGACCCGGCCGCGCTCCGTCCCGCTCATCGCCGCCCATTCCGCCTGCGCCGCCTTGGCCGAGGCCAGCGCCCGCTCGACGATCGCCGGGGTGGCGGCGTGCAGCGTCGCGATGGTCTCGCCGGTGGCCGAGTAGACCACCTCGATCGGATCGCCGGCGGTGTCCTCCACGTATTCGCCGCCGATGAAGTGGCTGGCCTTGGGCTGTGCGTCGTAGGTCATTGCCGGCTCCTTACTCTCCACGCGGGAAACGCTGGTTCTCTTCGACCACATTGAGATCCATGTGGTTGCGCATGAAGCGCTCGGACGCCTTGAGCAGCGGCTGGTGGTCCCAGGGATAATACGCGCCGTTGCGCAGCGCCTCGTAGACCACCCAGCGCCTTGCCTGGCTGGAGCGTACCTCGGCGTCGAACCGGGCGAGATCCCAGCGGGCGTCCGCCTCGGCGCGGAAATCGGCCAGGGTATCGGCATGGGCCGTATCGCCCGCCAGATTGGTCAGCTCGTGCGGGTCCGCCTCCAGATCGAACAGTTGCTCCGGGTCGAGGGTGCAGCGGGTGTATTTCCACTGTCCCCGGCGCAAGGCCACCAGCGGCGTGTAGGAGCCTTCCGCGGCGTATTCCATCGCGACCGAGCCCGGCCGCGGCAGGCCACCGGCGACGGACACCAGGCTCTTGCCCTCGGTCCAGGGCAGCACCTCGTCCATCGACACGCCAGCGAGCTCGGCCAGGGTCGGCGTGACGTCCAGGGTCGAAGCCGGCGCGCTGATCAGGCCCGGAGCCATGCCCGGTGCCGAGATCATCAACGGCACCCTAGAGGAGCCGTCGAGGAAGCTCATCTTGAACCACAACCCGCGCTCGCCCAGCATGTCGCCGTGGTCGGAGACGAACAGGATGATCGCTTCCTGCCGCGTGCGCTCCAGCGTGTCCAGGATCTCGCCGATCTTGTCGTCCAGATAGCTGATATTGGCGAAATAGGCCCGGCGGGAGCGGCGGATGTTCTCGTCGGTGATGTCGAACTTGCGCCAGTCGTTGGCGTCGAACAGCCGCTTGGAATGCGGGTCGTGGTCCTCGTAGTCCATCGTTGGGACGGTGGGCAGCAGGTGCTCGCAACCCTCGTACAGGTCCCAGTACTTGCGCCGGGCGACATAGGGGTCGTGCGGATGGGTGAAGCTCACCGTCACGCACCAGGGCCGGCCGTCATGGCCGCGCGACAGGTCGTAGAGCTTGCGCACCGCGTTGTAGGCGACCTCGTCGTCATACTCCATCTGGTTGGAGATCTCGGCCACGCCCGCACCGGTGACAGAACCGAGATTGTGATACCACCAGTCGATCCGCTCCCCCGGCTTGCGATAATCCGGGGTCCAGCCGAAATCGGCCGGGTAGATGTCGGTGGTCAGCCGTTCCTCGAAGCCGTGGAGCTGGTCCGGACCGACGAAATGCATCTTGCCGCTGAGACACGTCTGATAACCGGCACGCCGCAGGTGATGGGCATAGGTCGGGATGGCGGAGGAGAACTCCGCGGCGTTGTCGTAGACCCCGGTCAGCGAGGGAAGCTGCCCCGACATGAAGGACGCCCGGCCCGGCGCGCAGAGCGGCGAGGCTGTATAGGCATTGGCGAAGCGGGTCGAGCGCGCGGCCAGACGGCGCAGGTTCGGGGTATGCAGCCACGGCACCGGCCCGTCCGGGAACAGGGTCCCGGTCAGCTGGTCGACCATCAGGATGAGGATGTTGGGGCGCGCCATGGGTTGCTTCCCGGTCCGTCGGTTGCAGGGTCGGCACGCAACGGAGCGCTGCGCCGACGCCCCCGTCCCTATCCGATACCCGTGGGCACGGGAAGGGTCGTGGCGGCGGCACCGCCCGAACCGGGGATTGCCTCAGTCACCACGATCCGGCGTCCGGGTCTTGTACCGGGGCGACGGGCGATGGCGGATCGCGACCGGCTATTGGCACTCGTATTTCGTTTCCAGATCCTTCTGCAGCAGGTCGGCGAAGCGGGCCGCGGCCACGGGCAGGGTGCGGCCGCGGAGCTGACCCATGTAGATCAGGCCGCTCGGCACGTCGCGGGCATCGATCTGGCGTGACACCATGTTCGGCAGGATGCCGCCCGGCGGCAGGCCGATCGGGATCTGGAAAGAGATGATCCCCTCGGCGATGGCCTGGTGGCCGAGGAACTCGAAACTGTCGGATTCGACCACCGGGTTGAGCGACATCGCCGAGTCCACCAGGGCCGCCTCCATCAGATGGCGCACGCCATAGGCTCTCGTCGGCAGCGCGATCGGATAGTCGAGACACTCCCGCAGCCGCACCACCGGCCGCGCCGCCAGGGGATGGTCGCGCGACAGCATGGCGTGCACATGCTGGCGCACCGTCAGCAGGGTCTGGAACTCGGCGAGACGGATCGGCTCGAACACCAGGGCGAGGTCGGCCGTGTGATCCACCAGAGCCTGCTCCGCCGCCTCGCGGTCGCGACGGAACACCGCGAAGGTCACCCCCGGATGCTCACGCCGATACGCCGCGATCTGTTGTGGCAGATAGGGCAGCAGCGCCTGACTGCAGGCGATGGTGATGTGGCCGCGCCGTTCGCCCGCCAGATCGGCGATCTGCGACCGCACCCGGTCCATGTCGGAAATCTGATTGCGGATGTGGTGGATCAGCAGCTCGCCCGCGCTGTTGAGCCGCACGCCGCGGGCCAGGCGCTCGAAGATCGGCACACCGAGATCCTCCTCGATGGCGAGCAGCCGACGGTTCAGCGCTGTCGACGTGATCGACAGGGTCTCGGCCGCCTTGCGGATCGACCCGGCCCGCGCGACCGCGTCGATATACAACAGCGTCGTCATATGCCGCATTGGCTGTTCCTCCTGGATCGACTTACCCGCTGCATTTTTTGCAGCAGATCGATGCAATCATAGCAGAAGACAACATCACTCAAAGCCCGCACGCTTTTCCTATCGCAGGTGCGAAAGGCGTGTTGGGGCACGCGCACCGGCTAGAGACTAAGGGGAATGATAAGCTGCAACGGCGGTTTGCGCGGGTGCTCGTTCGCAAACGCGAAAAGCCGACCGGAGGCACCATGACAACCGAAACCGGGATGCGCCGCCTTGGGAACGAATGCCGCCATGCAGGATCTGCCTTTCGACATCGCCTCGCTTCACGCGGCCTATGAGGCGGGCACGACGCCGGCCGACGTGATCGCCGAGTGCTATCGGCGGATCAGCGCGGCGGGCGATCCCGGCATCTTCATCACCCTGATCGACGCCGCGACGGCGCAGGGCGATGTGGCCCGGCTCGGGCCGTTCGATCGTTCGACCAAGCCGCTCTGGGGCGTGCCGTTCGCCATCAAGGACAACATTGATGCTGCCGGCGAGCAGACCACGGCCGGCTGCCCGGCCTTCGCCTACGGAGCGGTGGCGGACGCGTTCACCGTGGCGCAGTTGCGCGCCGCCGGCGCCATCCTGATCGGCAAGACCAATCTCGATCAGTTCGCCACCGGTCTTGTCGGCGTGCGCTCGCCGTACCCGATCCCGAAGAACGCCATCGACCCCGAGATCGTGCCGGGCGGTTCAAGCTCCGGCTCGGCCGTGGCTGTCGCCCGTGGGCTGGTCAGCTTCGCGCTCGGCACCGATACCGCCGGGTCCGGGCGGGTCCCGGCGGCGCTGAACAACATCGTCGGGCTGAAGCCGACCGTCGGGTCGCTCTCGGCAGGCGGCCTGGTCCCGGCCTGCCGAACCGTCGACACCATCTCGGTCTTCGCGCTGACGGTGGAGGACGCCTATCGCGCCTTCCAGTCCGCCGCCGGTCACGACCCGGCCGATGCCTTTTCGAAAGCCGTGGCCACGCCGGATCTCGGCGCCCTGCCGCCAACCTTCCGGGTCGGCGTTCCGGACCCGGCCTCGATCGAGTTCTTCGGCGACACCGCCCAGGAAGACGCCTTCAAAGCCGCCCTGCTCGCCGTCGAAGCGGCCGGTGGCGCGATCGTCCCGCTCGATTTCACACCGTTCTACCAGGTCGCCGAGATGCTCTATGGCGGTGTGTGGGTGGCCGAGCGCCACGCCGTGGTCGGCCCGCTGATGGACCGCGATCCCGAGGCCGTGCATCCGGTGATCCGCCAGATCGTCGGCGCCGCCGCCAAGTTCTCGGCGACCGACACCTTCAACAGCTTCTATCGGATAGAGGCGCTGCGCCGGACCTGCGAGGCGGCGATGGCCGGGCTCGACCTGCTCTGCGTGCCGACGATTCCGACCTTCTTCACCGTCGCCGACCTGGAGGCCGACCCGATCGGTCCCAACTCCAAACTCGGCACCTACACGAATTTCGTGAACCTGCTCGGGCTCTGCGGCATCACCGTGCCGACGGGAACGCGCGGCGACGGCCGTCCGGCCAGCACCACCCTGCTGGCCCGCGCCGAGCAGGACGGCCTGACCGCCGCCTTGGCGTCCAAGCTGCACCAGGGAGCCGGCGTGACGCTCGGCGCGACCGACTGGCCGCTACCGGTCGTCGCAGAACCCACCCCGAAGGCCGACGCCGGCGAGATCGTCGTCGCCGCCGTCGGGGCCCACATGTCCGGGCTGCCTTTGAACGGCGAGCTGACCAAGCTCGGTGGCCGCTTCCTGTCCGCCGCGAAGACCGCCGACGGATACCGCCTGTACCGGCTCGCCGGCGGCCCACCGTTCCGCCCGGGACTGGTGCGCGCCGCCGATGGCGGGGCGATCGCCCTGGAACTCTGGGCCCTGCCGCTCAACAGCTTCGGCGCCTTCATGGCCGGCATCCCGGCGCCGCTCGGTATCGGCACGGTGACGCTGGAGGACGGCAGCACCGTCAACGGCTTCATCTGCGAGGCCGCCGGCCTGGAGGGTGCGGCGGACATTACCGAATTCGGCGGATGGCGGGCCTATCTCGCCGCCGAAACCGCCCGTCAGGGGAGCAACCCCTGACTCTTGACGCGAACAGAGACAGCTGGAACTGGAAGGAGAGACACATGCGCAGACGAGATTTTCTCAAGGGAGCGACCGTCCTCGGTGCCGGCGCCCTGCCGTTCATCCGCTCGCTGCCGGCGAGCGCCGCCACCGACGGTGTCGTGGTCGTGGCCATGGGCCAGACCATCAACAGCCTCGACATCCACCGCAGCGGCACCAACCGGCCGAGCTATCAGGTGGCGGTGAACGTCTATGACCGGCTGGTCAGCTTCGGCACCAAGACGATGCCGGACGGCAGCCTGTCCTACGACTACTCGGTGATCGAGCCCGAGGTGGCCGAGAGCTGGGAGTTCGCCGCCGACGGCAGCGCCATCACCTTCAAGCTGCGGCCCGAGGGCAAGTTCCAGGACGGCTCGCCGATCACCGCCGAGGACGTGAAATGGTCGTTCGACCGCGCCGTTTCCGTCGGCGGCTTCCCGACCGTGCAGATGAAGGCCGGCTCGCTGGAGAAGCCGGAGCAGTTCGAGGTGGTCGACGAGTTCACCTTCAAGATCAACCTGCTCCGCCCGTCGAAGCTGACCCTGCCCGACCTGGCGGTGCCGGTGCCGATGATCATCAACGCCAAGGTGGCCAAGGAGCACATCACCTCCGACGATCCCTGGGCCACGGAATATCTGCACAAGACCCCGGCCGGATCCGGCGCCTTCAAGGTGGTGCGCTGGGATCCGGGCCAGCAACTGGTCTACGAGCGCAATGACGGTTGGACCTCGGGCCCGGTCCCGGCGGTGAAACGGGTGATCGTGCGCGAAGTCCCGAGCCAGGCCACCCGGCGCGCCCTGTTCGAGCGCGGCGACATCCAGGTATCGTTCGACATCCCGAACAAGGACGCCAAGGAACTGTCCGGCACCGACGGCCTCACCATCGCCTCGACCCCGGTCGAGAACGCGATCTACTGCCTGAACCCCAACCTCTCCTTCGAGCCGTTCAAGGACAAGAAGGTACGCCAGGCCATCGCCTGGTCGGTGCCCTACGAGGACATCTTCCAGACCGCCGCCTACGGACGCGGCGTGCCGATGTGGGGCGGGCCGTCGGCCACGCCTTCCGACATCGCCTGGCCGCAGCCGTTCCCATACTCCACCGACCTCGACAAGGCGAAGGCCCTGCTCGAGGAGGCCGGATACAAGGACGGCTTCGAGGTGCCGCTGTCGATCGCGCTCGACCAGTCCGACTGGATGGAGCCGACCGCCCTGCTGGTCCAGGAGAACCTGGCCAAGATCGGCATCAAGGCGACCATCGAGAAGATCCCGGGCGCCAACTGGCGCACCGCCTCGCTGGTCGAGAAGCGGCTGCCGCTGCATCTGGAGACCTTCGGCGGCTGGCTGAACTACCCTTGCTACTACTTCTTCTGGGCCTATCTGGAGGGACATCTGTTCAACTCGTCGAACTACCGCAACGAGGAGATCGAGACGCTGACCGGCGAGACCCTGTACCTGCCGGTCGATCACCCGGACTATGCGCCGAAGATCAAGCGGATGATCGAGATCGCCTGGGACGAGGTGCCGCGCATCGCCCTGTTCCAGCCGGCGCTGAACGTCGGCACCCGCGACATGTCGGGCTACGAGTACTGGTTCCACCGCCAGCTCGACGCCCGCGGCTTCAAGACGTAACCGTCATGGGCCCGCGCACGAAACTGGTGCTGTACCGCACCCTGCAGGCACTCCCGGCCCTGGTCGGGGTCGTGATCGTCAGCTTCATCCTGACCCGGATGTTGCCCGGCGACCCGGCAGCCTATTTCGCGGGCCCCGCCGCCACCGAAACCTCCATCGCCGAGATCCGGGCCGCCATGGGCCTGGATCACCCGCTGCCGGTCCAGTTTCTGCACTATGTCCAGGATCTGGTCGGCGGCGATCTCGGCAACAGCCTGTCGACCGGTCAGCCGGTGGTCGAGGAGCTCACCCGCCGGCTCCCCGCCTCCCTGGAACTGACCCTGACCGCGCTGCTGCTGTCCTGCGCCATCGCGCTGCCGATGGGCGTGGCCGCCGCCGTGCACCAGGGCAGTTGGATCGACCATGTCTGCCGTGGTCTGGTGACCGCCGGCGTATCGCTGCCGACCTTCTTCACCGGCATCGTCCTGGTCTATGTCTTTTACTACCTGCTGGGCTGGGCGCCCTCGCCGCTCGGCCGGCTCGACTTCATCTACCTGTCGCCGCCGGAGGTGACCGGGTTCTACATCATCGACGCGCTGCTGATCGGCGACGTGGAAACCGCGATGGGCGCGGTGCGCCAGCTCATCCTGCCGGCCAGCACCCTCGCGCTCTTCACCTTGGCGCCACTTGCCCGCATGGCTCGCGCCGCCATGCTGCAGGCGCTGTCGTCGGACTATATCCGCACCGCCCGCGCCGCCGGCCTCGGCGAGGGCCAGGTGGTGTTCGGCTATGCCTTCCAGAACGCCATGCTCCCGGTGATCACCACGCTCGGCATGGTGTTCTCCTTCATGCTGGGCGCCAACGTGCTGGTGGAGAAGGTGTTCTCCTGGCCCGGCATCGGCTCCTACGCGGTCGAGGCCCTGGTGGTCTCGGACTATGCCGCCGTCCAGGGGTTCGTTCTCGCCATGGCGATCCTGTTCGTCCTGCTCAACCTCGTGATCGACATTCTCTACACGCTGGTCGATCCCCGGACCCGGGAGGGCTAGACCGTGAGTGCGACCGCCCCCGACGCCCCTTCCGCCAAGCCCCAGCGCGGATTCCTAGACCATGCGCTCTATGTGCTGAGCGAGAACCCGATCACCGCGATCGCCTTCGCGCTGTTCGCGGTGATCGTGCTGGTCGCTCTGCTTGGACCCGTGCTGGCGCCCTATGACCCGCTGGAATCGAACGCCGCCCGCGCCCTGCAACCGCCGTCGGTCGACCACTGGTTCGGCACCGACAACCTCGGCCGCGACGTGTTCTCCCGGGTGCTGATCGCCACAAGGCTCGATCTGCTGATCTCGGTCACCGCCGTCGCCCTCTCCTTCATGGTCGGTGCGACCATCGGGTCCGCCGCCGGCTACTGGGGTGGGTGGATCGATGCGGTGACCGGGCGGTTCGTCGACACCATCATGGCCTTCCCGCTGTTCGTGCTGGCCATGGGCATCGTCGCGGCGATGGGCAACACGGTCGAGAACATCATCTACGCCACCGCCATCATCAACCTGCCGTTCTACGCCCGCGTCGCCCGCGCCGAGGTCCGGATCCGCCGCAATGCCGGCTTCGCCCAGGCCGCCCGGCTATCGGGCAACACCGACGTTCAGGTTTTGGCCTTCCACATCTTTCCGAACGCCCTGCCGCCGATGATGGTGCAGATCTCGCTCAACATGGGCTGGGCGATCCTCAACGCCGCCGGCCTGTCCTTCATCGGCCTCGGCGTACGTCCGCCGACCGCGGAGTGGGGGATCATGGTGGCCGAGGGCGCGAATTTCGTCGTCTCCGGCGAATGGTGGCTTGCCGTGTTCCCCGGCCTCGCCCTGATGACCGCCGTGTTCGCCTTCAACCTGCTCGGCGACGGATTGCGCGACATCTTCGATCCCCGACAAAGAACCTGAGCCGGAGGACCGCAACCATGTTTCTCGACGTCCAGGATCTCAACGTCACCTTCTCGACCCGGCGCGGACCGGTGAACGCGGTGCGCGGAGTCAGCTTCTCGCTGACCAAGGGAGAGACCCTCGGGATCGTCGGCGAAAGCGGCTCCGGCAAGTCGGTCAGCTCCTACGCGGTCATGCGCATCCTGGAGCGCAGCGGTCGGATCGCCGGCGGCCAGATCACCTTCGACGGCATCGACCTGACGTCGCTCTCCAACCGGGAAATGCGGGAGATGCGCGGCCGCGAGATCTCCATGGTGTTCCAAAACCCGCGCGCCGCCCTGAACCCGATCCGCAAGGTCGGCCACCAGATCGAGGATGTGCTGCGCCGCCACGCCAAAGCGACCCGCTCGACCGCGAAGGCCAAGGCGATCGCGGCGCTGAAGGCGGTGCGGATCGACGATCCGGAGAAGCGCTACAACGCCTATCCGTTCGAGCTGTCCGGTGGCATGTGCCAACGCGTGGTGATCGCGCTCGCGCTCGCCTGCGACCCGCGCCTGCTGATCGCCGACGAGCCGACCACCGGCCTCGACGTGACCACCCAGAAGGTGGTGATGGACCTGCTGGCCGAGCTCACCAAGAGCCGCGGCATGAGTTCCATCCTGATCACCCACGACCTCGGCCTGGCGGCGGAGTACTGCGACCGCATCGTCGTCATGAAGGACGGCGAGGTGGTCGAGGCCGGCGACCCCAAGGCGTTGTTCGCCAATCCGCAGGACGCCTATACTCGCCGCCTGATCCGCTCCACCCCGCGACCGGGGGCACAGATCGGCGATCTGGTCGATCCGCCCGTTCCCTCGCCGGCGCGCCTGGTGCTTGGACCGCCGCTGCTGGAGGCGAGCAACCTGCGCAAAGTATTCGGCAATGGCGCGGACGCGTCGGTGGCGGTGGACGACATCTCCTTCGACATCCGCGAGGGCGAGACCCTCGGCCTGGTCGGCGAGTCCGGCTGCGGCAAATCGACGACCTCCTCCATGATCATGCGGCTGCTCGATCCGAGCTCAGGAGAGATCCTGCTCGACGGCAAGCCGCTGACCGACACACCGGCGGCGAAGTTCGCGCGCGATCCGCGGCGCGGCAGCCTGCAGATGGTGTTTCAGGACGCCTCCGACAGCATCAACCCACGCTTCACCGCCCGCCAGGCGATCGCCGATCCCATCCGCCGGCTGACCGACGAGAAGCCGGCGGGGCGGGTGGAGGAACTGGCCGCTCAAGTCGGCCTGCCGCTGTCCCTGCTCGATCGTTTCCCGCATCAGCTCTCCGGCGGCCAGAAGGCCCGTGTCGGCATCGCCCGGGCGCTCGCCTCGCGGCCTCGGCTGCTGATCCTGGACGAGCCGACGGCGGCGCTGGACGGGTCGATCCAGGCGATCGTGCTCAACCTGCTGGCGGAATTGCGGGCCAGACTCGGCGTCAGCTACCTGTTCGTCAGCCATGACCTGCATGTGGTCCGCCTGCTGTGCGACCGGGTCATCGTCATGCGCAAGGGCAGGATGGTCGAGGAAGGGGCGGCGGAATCGATCATGCGCGCGCCGACCGACCCCTATACCCGCAGCCTGCTCGACGCCACGCCGATGCCCCCCGCGGCGATCGAAGCCCTGACCGCTACGGGTGGGTCCCTCTCCAAGGCAGCGGAATAGGAGTGCGCGATGGACATCAACATTCCGACGATCAAGGCGGAGGTGGAGGCGGCGTTCCGGCGTTACGAGGCAGCGCTGATGGGCAACGACGTCGCCGTGCTGAACGAGCTGTTCTGGGAGTCGGGCGAGACCATCCGCTACGGCCCGCAGGAGGCGCTCTACGGCTTCCAGGAGATTTCCGGTTACCGCAGCACCCGCGACGTCAGTGACATCGCCCGCGAGCTGACCCGCACGGTGATCACCACCTACGGAACCGACCACGCCACCGCCTTCACCGAATATCGTCGCCTCTCCAACGGTCGCAGGGGCCGGCAGAGCCAGACATGGGTGCGCATGCCCGCGGGATGGCGCGTCGTCGCCGCCCATGTGAGCCTGCTGCCGGCACCCGACTGAAGAGGACCCGACACCCTAGACATCCGCGACCGGAGGGCCGTGAAATGACCGCGATCACCCACGCCGCCCAGGACACCAGGACGGATTAGGAGGAACCCATGGCCGCACCCGATTTCGACCCCGATGCCTATATCCGGGCCACCGCCCCGATGCTGGGCCTGGATCTCGACGAAGAACGGATCGCCGCGGTGACCCCGTTCCTTCTCATCGCCCGGGACATGGCCGAACTCCTGGAAGCGGCACCGGTGCCGGTGGCGACCCTCGCCCTGGCCCCGGTCTACGACTCCGCGCCAACCCTGAAATCGTGAGGCGGAGATGACGGAGATCGACGCCTACGCCCCGGCCTGGCGGATCGCCGAGGCGGTCGCCGCCGGAACCGTCACCGCCGAGAGCATCATGCGCGCGACCCTTGACCGGATCGCCGCCGTGAACCCGACGGTCAACGCCTTCACCGACGTGACGGCGGGTCGGGCGCTGGCCCAGGCCCGCAGGATCGATGCCGATCGGGCGGCCGGCAAGCCGCTCGGCGCGTTGGCCGGCGTGCCCTTCGCGGTGAAGAACCTGTTCGACATCACCGGCCTGCCGACACGCGCCGGCTCCAGGATCAACCGCGATCGGGCTCCCGCGACCCAGGACGGCGTCCTGATCCAACGCCTGACGGCGGCGGGTGCGGTGCTGATTGGCGGGCTGAACATGGGCGAATACGCCTATGACTTCACCGGCGAGAATGCCCATGACGGCGCCTGCCGGAACCCGCATGACACCAACCGCATGGCCGGAGGGTCCTCGTCGGGCAGCGGGGCCGCGGCGGCGGCAGGGCTTGCCGCCCTGACCCTCGGATCGGACACCAACGGATCGATCCGCGTTCCCGCCTCCTTCTGCGGCGTATTCGGGCTGAAGCCGACCTATGGCCGGCTGAATCGGGCGGGGAGTTTTCCGTTCTGCGACAGCCTGGACCATCTGGGCCCGTTCGCCCGGTCGGCGCGGGACCTGGCGGTGTCCTACGATGCCATGCAGGGTCCCGACAGCCGCGACCATGCCTGCGCGACCCGCCCGCCAGAGCCGGTGTCGGGAGAGCTCGAAGCCGGGATCGACGGGCTGCGGATCGCAACCCTCGACGGGTATTTTTCGACCGAGGGCATGGACGAGGCGGACACCGCCGTCAGGGCCGTCGCCGCCGCCCTGAACGCCACGGCGCAGGTCGAGGTGGAGGGCGTCGCCGCCGGACGGGCCGCCGCCTTCATCATCACCAATGTCGAGAGCGCCGCCCTGCACCTGAAGAACCTGCGCGCGCGCCTCGACGATTTCGACCCGGACACCCGGGACCGGTTCCTGGCCGGCGCCATGCTTCCGGGGCCCTGGTATGCCCGGGCCCAGCAGGTTCGGCATTGGTATCGCGAGCAGTTTGCCAAGGTGTTCCGCGATGTCGACGTGCTGATCGCCCCGGCGACCCCGTTCCCCGCGCCGCAGATCGGCCGTAAGACAGTCACCATCCGTGGTCGCGAGGTCCTGATGCGCCCGAATATCGGCATGTTCACCCAGCCGATCTCGGCCATCGGCCTGCCGGTCTGCGCAGTCCCGGTGACGCGCGTCGGCCTGCCGATCGGCGTGCAGGTGATCGCCGCCCCGTGGCGCGAGGATCTCTGCCTGCGGGTCGCGGCCTATCTCGAGACGATCGGCGTCGCGTCCCACATCGCGCCGGCGGCGCTATAGGCCGAAGTCAGGCCCGGTAGGCGCGCAGGAACACCTTCACGGTGTGGTCGGCGATGGCGCGGATACGCTCGGCATCGGGTTGATGGCCGACCTCGAGCAGGGTGCGCAGATGCAAATCGCCCCGCAGCATGCCGAGAAAGTCGGAGGCGGCCTGCATCGGGTCGTCGATGGCGAGCCCGGTCTCCGCGCCATGGCGCTCGAGTTCGCGGGCGAGATGCTCGCGCGTGGCCAGCGGCGCCGAGCGGTAAAACGCCTTGCCGAGCTCCGGAAAGCGCGGGCTTTCGGCGACCACCATGCGGTAGACCTTCGCCGTGCCCGGTTCGGTGAAGAGCTGTACCATCCCCTCCGCCCAGACGCGCAGGCGGGACTCGAAGTCGGGCAAGCCCTCGGTCAGCACGGCATCGAGGTGCCGGCGTTGGCGCTCGCGCTCGACCACCGCCTCGAACATCGCCTCTTTCGAAGCAAAGCGGGTGTAGACCGTTGCCTTCGAGACACCGGCGTTGCGGGCGATCAGATCGACCGAGGCCGGGCCGAACCCATGCTCCATGAACGCCGCGGCGGCGGCGTTCAGGATCTGCCGGGTCTTCGGATCCTGACCGTCATCCTCGACCGAACAGGCGGTGTTCTGCATTTGGCACCGGTCTCCCGCGCGTTTCGGCATGGTCTTCCCTAACCTAGGTACTTGACGTCGCCTACGTGATATTCCATTTCTCCGCAACACAAAACTGAACGGTTCAGTTCAGTCGCATGTAAATTGATTTCGCATCAAATTATGGAGTCGCCGGTGGACGCTCAGTCACCGCAGGATGCCAATAGGCCCGTTACCGACACCGCCGTAGCGAACGGGTCGAAGCGTCGCCGGCGCGTGATTTTTCTGGCCACCGTCCTGATCGTCGCCACCGTCGCCGGAACCGCATGGTGGTGGGGCGGGCTCGGCAAGGAGAGCACCGACAACGCGTTCGTGGAGAGCGACACCCAGATTGTCGCCAGCGAGGTGACCGGCCGGGTCGTCGCCGTGCATTTCGCCGAAGGGTCGGTGGTGACACAGGGCGACATTCTGGTGGAGATCGAGTCCGCCGATGCGGAGGCCCGGGTCGCCGAGGCCGAGGCGGCCCTGCTGCGTGCCCATGCCGACGCGGCGCGGGCGGATGCCGATCTCGCCTATACCCATGCCGACACCGACGCCCGCCTCGCCGAGGCGCAGGCGGCCCGGGATCTGGCGCAGAGCGAACTGGCCCAGCGCCGGGCCGACGTCACCGCCGCCGAAGCCGAGTCCGATCAGGCCGCCTCCGACGCCAAGCGCTATCAGCAGCTCAGCCGCTCCGACTTCGCCTCCAAGCAACGGGTCGAGACCGCCAACGCCAAGGCGCGCACGACCGGGGCCCAGCTCACCGCCGCCCGCAGCGCCGTTGCCGCCGCCGTCGCCGAAGTGCGTCGGGCCGAAGCCGCCATCGCCACGGTGGAGGCCGCCCGCCGCGAGGTCGCCGCCCGCGAGGCCGAACGCGATGCCGCCTACGCCGCGATCACCGAGGCCGAGGCGTCCCTGCGCGCCGCCAATGTGGCACTGGACCACACCAAGGTGATTGCCGCCCATGACGGCACCGTCACCAAGAAATCCGTGGTTGCCGGCCAGCTCGTGCAGACCGGCCAGAGCCTGGCATCGGTGGTGTTCGGGCAGCCCTGGGTCGTCGCCAACTTCAAGGAGACCCAACTCACCGACATGCGGGTCGGCCAGAGCGTCGAAATAGAGGTCGATGCCTATCCGGACCTGGTCCTGCGCGGGCGGGTCGATACGATCGGCCGCGGCACCGGCACCTATTTCAGCCTCCTGCCGCCGGAGAACGCGACCGGCAACTACGTGAAGGTGGTGCAGCGCGTCCCGGTCAAGATCGTCATCGAGGACGGCCTCGATCCGCAGCGTCCGCTCTCGCTCGGCATGTCGGTGGTCCCGACCGTGCATGTCGACGGCGCCGGTTCCACCGAATGAGCGACGCCAGAGCGCCCGCGCCCGTCGGGCGTCGAAAAATCAATCCCTGGATCATCGCCCCGGTGGTGGCGATGGCGGCGTTCATGGAGGTGCTTGACCTGTCGATCGCCAACGTCGCCCTGCCGCATATCGCCGGCAGCCTGTCGGCCTCGCGCGATCAGTCGACCTGGGTTCTGACCTCCTATCTGGTCACCAACGCCATTGTCCTGCCGCTGAGCGGCTGGCTGTCGACGGTGATCGGCCGCAAGAAGTTCTACATGGCCTGCATTGCCGGCTTCGGCGTCGCCTCATTGCTGTGCGGACTGGCGCCGACACTGGAACTGCTGATCCTGTTCCGCACGCTCCAAGGTCTGACCGGCGGCGGATTGCAGCCGGTGAGCCAGGCGATCCTGGCCGATACCTTCCCGCCGCATCAGCGGGCGATGGCCTTTGCCATGTTCGGCGTCTCCGTGGTCTTCGCGCCGGCGATCGGACCGACCCTGGGCGGCTGGATCACCGACAATTTCAGCTGGCACTGGATCTTCCTGGTCAACGTGCCGGTGTCGATCGTGCTCTGGCTGCTGGTCGAGACGCTGATCGAGGATACGCCCGAGGCGGTGGCCGAGGTGAAACGCCGGCGCAGCGTCGGCATCCGCATCGACTATATCGGCTTCGCCTTGCTGGCGCTCGGACTCGGCTGCCTGCAGATCCTGCTCGACAAGGGCCAGGAGGAAGACTGGTTCACCTCCAGTTTCATCGTGCTCATGGCCGGTCTCGCGGTGGTCGGCATCATCGCCTTCGTCTACTGGGAACTGAAGAGCGCGGATCCGATCGTCGATCTGTCGCTGTTGCGCGACCGCAACTTCGCCGTGGCGAACGGGATGATGTTCATGCTCGGCTTCGTGCTGCTCGGCTCGACCGCCCTGCTGCCGCAGTTCGTGCAGTCGCTGTACGGCTATACCGCCATGCAGGCGGGCATGGTCCTGTCACCCGGCGGGTTCATGATCATGGCGGCGATGCCGCTGGTCGGCCGACTCGTCGGCGCGGTCGATGCGCGGTATCTGATCGTCTTCGGGCTGACCTGCTCCGCCTCCGGGCTGATCCTGATGAGCGGGTTCACTCTGGAGTCCGACTTCTGGACCATCGCCCATGCCCGCATGCTGCAGGCCTTCGGCCTCGGGTTTCTGTTCATCCCGATCTCGTCACTCGCCTATGTCGGCGTGCCGCCGGGCAAGAACAACCAGGCCGCCGCCCTGAT
This sequence comes from Thalassobaculaceae bacterium, assembly GCA_029212785.1. Classification (GTDB taxonomy): domain Bacteria; phylum Pseudomonadota; class Alphaproteobacteria; order Thalassobaculales; family Thalassobaculaceae; genus Thalassobaculum. The sequence goes on along the minus strand of JARGOG010000035.1, from coordinate 19,792 downwards.
CAACCTGTCGCGCAACCTCGGCGGCAGCGTCGGCATCGCCTTGCTGTCGACCTGGCTGGTCCGTGGCGCCCAGGGCCACCGGAGCGACCTCGTCGGACAGGTCTCGACCTTCGATGCCGCATATCTGGAGCGGGTAAAGGCGATCGAAAACGGCCTGATCGCCAACGGCGCCCCGCCGGTGAATGCCCACGAGATGGCGATCGCGGTGATCGCGCGAACCGTCGACAAGCAATCCGAGATGCTGGCCTTCCTGCATGACTTCACCACCCTGGCCATCGTATTCGCCTGTCTGATCCCGGTCGTTCTGTTCCTGCGCCGGCCCGCCCGACCTCCGACGCGCTGACCCATCCCGGGGGATGGCAAGGCCGTACCGCCGGGTATACTGATGGGATGCATCGCGGGACCAACCGCGGGCAGATCCGGATCCCGGGGAGGAATGGGGATATGCAGCACGATCTCGACCGCGCCCTGTCGGGCATCTCCGGCATTCTGGTCACGCCCTATGACGGTAGCGGTGACATCGCGCCTGAGAAACTGGCGCCGATCGTCGACCGGGCGCTGAACGCCGGCGTGCACATGCCGGTGGTCAACGGCAACACCGGCGAGTTCTACGCGCTCACCACCGACGAAGCCTGCACGATGGTGCGCGAGGTCGCCGGCCTGATCGGCGACCGGGCACCGCTGCTGGCCGGTGTCGGGCGCGGCATCCGCGACGCCTGCCGCCTGGCCCGGGCCTCCGCCGATGCCGGCGCCAGCGCGCTGATGATCCACCAGCCGCCGGACCCGTTCGTCGCGCCCCGCGGCGTGGTCGACTATCTCCGTGCGGTGTCGGATGCGGCCGACGGACTGCCGATCATGCTCTATCTGCGCAACGACGCGATCGGTACCAAGGCCATCGCCGAGCTTTGCGGGCTGCCCGGCGTCAAAGGCGTGAAATGGGCGACCCCGAACCCGATGAAACTGGCCGAGGCCATGGCCGCCTGCGACCCCTCGATCACCTGGGTCGGCGGGCTTGCCGAGGTCTGGGCGCCGCCATTCTATGCGGTCGGCGCGCGCGGCTTCACTTCCGGCCTGATCAATGTCTGGCCCGAGCGTTCCGTAGCGATCCATGCCGCCCTCGCCGGCGGCGACTACGATGACGCCGGCAAGCTGATCGCCGGGATGCGGGCTTTCGAGGATATCCGGGCGGAGGAGCTGAACGGCACCAACGTCACCGGCGTGAAAGCCGCCCTGCAAATGCTCGGCACGGATTGCGGGCCGACCCGGCCGCCCTCGGCCTGGCCGCTGACCGCCGCCCAGCAGGACAAACTTCAGACCTTCCTGAAATCCAACAGCCTGATCTGACCGCCCTACCGCGGCCAGTCTTGTCACTCTCGACCAATCCAAATCGGAGGGAATACGCATGATCCCGGATACCTGGGACCAGGAATGCGACGTCGCGGTCATCGGCTTCGGCGGCGCCGGCGTAGCGGCAGCGGTGACCGCCCATGATCTCGGCGCCGAGGTCCTGATCGCCGAGAAGGCGCCCAAGGGCCTGCATGGCGGCAACACCCGCGTCGCCGCCCAGGGCTATCTCAACACCTCCTCGACGGAGGAGGCGATCCAGTACCTCACGGCATTGTGCGGGCCCTATACGGTGCCGGCGCGGATGATCGAGGTCTGGGCCGAGGAGATGGGCCAGAACAACGAATGGCTCGCCGGACTCGGCGGCGATCCGCAAGAGCACCAGCACCCGCCTGCCGGCATCGAGTTCCCCGAACTGCCCGGTGCCCAATCCTCGCACAAGTTCCATGACGGCCCGGTGCTCGGCTATGGGAAGACCTGGGACCGGCTCGAGAGCTTCGTGCTGGAGCGCGATATCCGGGTCCACTACGACACACCGGCCCGCGACCTGATCCAGGATCCGCATTCCGGAGAGATCCTGGGAATCCGCGCCGAGACGGCAGGAAAGCCACTGCATATCAAGGCGCGCAGGGGCGTGGTGCTGACCTGTGGCGGGTTCGAGAACAATCAGGAACTGATCCGCACCTACCTGTCGGGCGTACCCTACTGCTTCCCCCAGGGCACGCCCTACAACGAGGGCGACGGCATTCCCATGGCCCAGACGGTGGGCGCCGACCTCTGGCATATGAACAATTTCGCCGGCCCGACCATGGCGCTGAAAGTGCCCGAGTTTCCAGCGACACTGTCGATGCAGGCCCTGCATTTCTCCAAGGAGTTTCCCGGCGGCATGATCGTCGTCGGCCCGGACGGGCGGCGCTTCGCCGACGAGAAGTTCAAGAACCGCCACGGCAAGGTGCCGATGAACGGGGTGTGGCGTCCGATGGCGCTGCCCTGTCCGATGTTCATGATCTTCGACCATCCGATGCTGGCGTCCGGCCCGCTCTACAACACGGAACCGAATCGCGGCTGGACGGCCATGATGGACCGCTACCCCTGGAGCGACGACAATTCCGCCGAGATCGAGAAGGGCTGGATCACCAAGGCCGACACGCTGGAGGGCCTGGCACGCCTGCTCGGCCTGGACGGCCTGGCGCTGGACGAGACGGTCAACCGCTGGAACGCCCAGGTGGCGGCCGGGGCCGACACCGATTTTGGCCGGACCCTGATGCTGAACCCCTTGGAAAAGTCGCCGTTCTACGCGGTGGAACTGTCGCCCGCGATGCTCAACACCCAGGGCGGGCCGCGGCGCAACGAGCGGTCGGAGATCCTGCGGCCCGACGGCACCCGCATCCCGCGGCTCTATAGCGCCGGGGAACTCGGCTCGATCTTCAGCAATCTGTACCAGGGCACCGGCAATATCGGCGAAGCATTCGGCTTCGGCCGGATCGCCGGCCGCAACGTCGCCGCCGAGACGCCTTGGGGCTAGGCCGGGTCCGTCAGTCGACGCCCCATTCGAACCGCGACCACAGGCGTTCGTGGCCGTAATACAGGAACATCTTGGTCGCCACCTCGATGCTGGCGATGGAGCTCGCCCAGGCGAAGCTGCCGGTGATGAACAGGCTGATCAGGAAAGTGTCGAACGTCGCCGTCACCCGCCAGGTGAGCGTCTTGGCAAGTGAGCGTTTGCGGGATGTGCGTGGACCGTCAGTCATGATCCCTCTCTCCCAGATGATGGGTCGCTCCCGGATACCGGACGCGACCCGTGGATACCGCATTCCGTCTTGCCGCAGCCCCGCCACCGCCCGGCGCGCGGGTCCTCGCCGACGCGGACCCTGTCCGTACAGGGCGCGCAGCCGATCGAAAGATACCCCTGTGCCAATAGAGGATGGTGCGGCAGGGCGTGTGCGTCCATGTAGGCGTCGATTTCGGTCGGCCCCCAGCCGAGCAGCGGATTGATCTTGATCCGCCCCTCCTCCGCCTCGATCGCCGACAGATCCGCCCGCCCGGCGCTATGGAAAGCCTTGCGGCCGGTGATCCAAAGATCGAACCCGTCGAGCGCCCGATCCAATGGAGCGACCTTGCGGATGAAGCAGCACTGGTCCGGCGCGCGTCGGTGCAGGTCGCCGTCCGGATCCAGCGTCTCGACCTCGTAGCCGGCCGGCGTGATCGTCCGCACGTCGGTGAGGCCGAGCCGCGCGATCAGCGCGTCGCGATAGGCCAGCGTCTCGGCAAACAGCTTGCCGGTGTCGAGGAACAGAACCGGCGTGCCCGGATCGACCCGCGCCACCATGTGCAGCAGCACCGCCGCCTCGGCGCCGAAGGACGAGGTCAAAGCCGAGCGTCCGGGAAACTCGCCACGCAGGATCGGGCGGATCAACGCTTCGCCTTGCAGCGTGCCGTAACGGGCCCGCAACCGCGCCACGCTTTGTGCCAACGGCGGACGGGACATCGGGGCGGTCGGGAGAACGGAATGGGAGTCCTGGCGCCGGCGCATGGGTCACCTCCATTAGGTGTCGGGCCCACGGAGACGTCCCCGTGGCGCTTTAGCGGTTGGTGACGCGGTCGCAAGCTGCCCTTCAAATCGCCGCGGCGGCCCCGACCGATCGCTCGGACGGAGGCCGGATAGTCAGGTGGTCAGCGCTCGACGAACGCCTTCTCGATCACATAGCTGCCGGGGCCGGAATTGTTGCCCATGGCAAAGCCGAGGCCTTCGACCCAATCGGTCATCTCGTCCAGCATCGCCGGACTGCCGCACAGCATCAGGCGATCGCTGTCCGAGTGCAGCGGCGCCAGGCGCAGGTCCGTGAACAGACGGCCCTTGCGCATCAGGTCGCTGATCCGGCCGCGCGGATCGTGGTCCTCGCGGGTGACGGTCGGGTAATAGGAGAACCGCTCCTGCACCTGCTCGCCGACCAGGGGATGGTCCCTCAGGTCGCGGCGCAGCAGGTCGCCATAGGCCAGCTCCGAGGCGTAGCGGCAGCCATGGGCCAGCACCACGCGGTCGAACTTCTTGTAGACCGCCGGATCCTTGATCAGCGACAGGAACGGGGCGAGACCGGTGCCGGTCGACAGCATGTAGAGCACCTTGCCCGGCAGCAGGTTCTCGACCAACAGGGTGCCGGTTGGCTTGGCCCCGATCAGAACCTTGTCGCCGACCGCCAGGTGCTGCAGGCGCGAGGTCAACGGCCCGTCCGGCACTTTGATCGAGAAGAACTCCAGATCTTCCTCGTAATTCGCGCTCGCCATGGAGTAGGCGCGAACCAGCGGTTTGCCGTCGATCTCCAAGCCGATCATCGCGAACTGGCCGTTCTCGAACCGGAAAGCGGGGTCGCGCGTGGTGCGGAAACTGAACAGCGTGTCGGTCCAATGGCGGACATCCAGCACGGTCTCGGTCCGAAAAGCGCTCATGGGCAGCCTCGTCTGTTTCGGGTCCGGGGATCGGTTCCGGGAGCCTGTCGGCGGCGGATGCCGCACGGGATCATCTACCCAAATACATAGACGGCCGGCAGACGGAATCCATTGAATTCAATCGGGTACGCACAGAAAGAACGGGACGGTCACGCCGCTTCGATGAACGCGACTGATCCTTTCCGTAGGCTCGGACAGGGCGACCGGTGCGTTCCGGCCTCAGGCGAGGCGGATCTCGCGATATCCATCCGCGGCGACCGCATCGCAGCGTTCGCGAAAGGCGACGGCACTGCCGCTGTAGCGCGCCAGGACGCGCTCCGTCTTGCCGGCATTGCGGTTCACCCCGGTCATCCAGGAATCGACCTCGTTCGACAGCAGGTCCGCGCCCGCCCGGCGCACGGTCTCCGTCCAGTCGGTCACCGCCTCGGCGGTCGCCGCCGCACAGGTCAGATCGCGGCCGTGCATATGGTCGAGCAGGCCGGCGACCCATTCGACATTGTACTCGATGCTGCGCGGAATGTTGCCGAGCGCGGTGTGCGGACCGACGAGCATGAACATGTTGGGGAAGCCTTCGACCATCATGCCGAGGAAGGTCTTCGGTCCTCCCGCCCACCGTTCCTTCAGCGTCTGGCCCTCGGCGCCGCGGATGTCGATGCGGTCGAAGCTGCCGGTGATCGCGTCGAAACCGGTGGCATAGATGATCATGTCGAACCCGAACGTCTCGTCCGATGTCTCCAGCCCGTCCGGCGTGATCCGTTCGATTGGGGTGGAAATCGCATCGACCAGGCGCACGTTCGGCTGGTTGTACACTTCGTAGTATTTGGTCTCCAGCGGCACGCGGCGGGTGCCGAAGCCGTGATCCGTCGGGATCAGCTTCTCCGCCGTCTCCGGGTCCGTCACCCGCTCGCGGATCTTGCCCGCGACGAAGTCGGAAAGCATGCGGTTGGCGGTGCGATCGATCATCACGTCGCGGAAGTTGCCCTGCCAGATGCCGAAGCCCGGCTCGTTGTAGCGCATCTCCCAGAACGCCGTACGCTCCGCGTCGGAAACCTCCAGGGCGTTGCGGGGATCGGGGGTGTGCAGGAAACAGGCGAAGGTCTCGCGGCAGCGCTGGAAGATCTCCGGATAGCGCGCCTTCAGCGCCGGCTGTTCCTCGGGTGTGATCTTGGCATTGTGCAGCGGCGCGCACCAATTGGGCCGGCGCTGGAAAACGGTCAGGGTCTTCGCGGTCTTCGCCACTTCCTGGATGGTCTGCACGCCGGTCGCCCCGGTGCCTACCACGGCCACCCGCTTGCCCTCGAAGCTGACCGGATCCTTCGGCCAGAGACCCGTGTGGAAGGATTCGCCCTTGAACTCCTCGATCCCGGGAATCCGCGGCAGAGTCGGGCTCGACAGCGGGCCGATCGCCGTGACCATGAAGCGGGAGCGATAGGCCTCACCGCTCTCCAGCGTGATCGTCCAGGCCTGCCCCGCATCGTCGAAATGAGCGGCGGCGACGCGCGACGAGAACCGGATATCCCGGCGCAGGTCGAGCTTGTCCGCGACATGGTTCAGGTACCGCAGCGTCTCCGGCTGGGCAGCGAAATGCTCCGACCAGTCCCATTCGTCCAGCAGCTCCTGGTCGAAGGAATAGGCATAGGAGTAGCTCTCGGAATCGAATCGGGCACCGGGATAGCGGTTCCAGTACCAAGTGCCGCCGACGCCGGTGCCGGCCTCAAGGACCAGAACCTTCATGCCGAGGCCGCGCAGCTTATGCAGCTGGTACATGCCGGAAATGCCGGCGCCGATGATGATGACGTCGTAGTCGAGACCGGAGCGGTCGAGGGGGGCTTTTTCATTCATGATGCCTGGAACCAAAGCAGTCCCGGCGGCGGTCGACAAGCCACTGAATTTGCTGCAGCGCAGCAGAGACGTGTCTACTTCACGAACCGATGATCCATCGACAGGGCGGGCTGCGCGCAATTGCTGCCCCGCACCGGTTTGGCCGGAACGCCGGCGACGGTGCAATTTGCCGGCACGTCACTCAGAACCACACTGCCGGCACCGACCCGCGAGCACTCGCCTACCTCAATGTTGCCGAGGATGGTGGCCGACGCGCCGAGCAAGGCGCCGCGGCGGATCTTCGGATGCCGGTCTCCGGTCTCCTTGCCGGTGCCGCCGAGGGTCACATTATGCAGCATCGAGACCTCGTCCTCGATCACCGCCGTCTCGCCGACGACGACGGAGGTAGCATGGTCGATCATGATGCCGCGACCGATCTGCGCGGCCGGATGGATATCGACGCCGTAGACCTCGGAAATCCGAGCTTGGAGATAGAGGGCCAGTGCCTGGCGCCGATGTCCCCAGAGCCAATGGGCGACCCGGTAGGCCTGGATCGCCTGGAAGCCCTTGAAATACAGGAACGGTTCCAGATAGCTGGTGCAGGCCGGATCGCGTTCGAACACCGCCGACAGATCAGCGCGCACCGCGGCCCCGACCGTCTCGTCGCCATGGACCGCCTGATCGATGGTCTGGCGCAGGGAAAGACCGGAGATCGCGTCGGAACCGAGCTTCTGCGACAGATGATACGCGAGCGCGTGTTCCAGGGTGTCATGCGCCAGCACCGTCGCATGGAGGAAGCTGGCCAGCGCCGGCTCGCCTCGCGCGGTTTCTTCGGCGTCGGCGCGCAGCGAGGACCAGATCGGGTCGAGATCCGGCGATGCCGGCCGCGGCGAGAAGGACATATCCGGCACCCTACTGCTCCTCCCATTGTTACGGACGTTACCGATCGACCGGGCCGCCCGTTCATCCTTGACGTCGTGATGCAGTATACCTGTTTCAAGCTAGGGAATTAACCACGGATCGGCATGAGTGCTTTGCGGTGTCTCGGCGACTTCTGGCATGGCGACCAATAGACGCCCGAGTACTCGTCGCGCAGGTCTATGATCTGCTTGGCAACGGTTGTCATGACAACTATATTCGTCGCCATGGAGCGTACCGACCTGCACCGGAACTTCGGGTTCCTTGTCCACGATGTCGCCCGGCTGATGCGGGTGGCCTTCGACCGCCGCGGCAAAGAACTGGGACTGACCCGGTCGCAATGGTGGGTGCTCACTGCCCTTTATGCCAAGGAAGGCATGGCGCAATCCGAACTCGCCGCCTTCATGGAGCTTGAGAAGGCGACCCTTGGCCGCCTGCTCGACCGGCTGGAGGACAAGGGCTGGGTCGAGCGCCGTCCGGATCCCGTGGACCGCCGGATCAAGCGCGTGGTGCTGACGGAAAAGGTCCAAGGCCTGATGCGCGAACTGCGCGGCATCGCCGCCGACATCCGCAGCGACGCCATCAAGGGCCTGTCCCGCGAGGAGTTGGAGACTTTCATCGATACGTTGCTCAAGATCAAAACCAACCTGTACGCCTTCGACGAACTGGCCGGGCCCGCGGCCCAGGCGGAGGCAGCCGATGACTGAGGACGCCAGTCAGAACGTCGTGCCCTCCGAAGACGGCCCGATCACCGCCCACAGCGCCCGACCGAGGCGGCGGCGCGGGCGCTGGGTCAAGCGTCTGGTCCTGCTCGTTGTAGTCCCGGTTCTGGCGCTGGGCGGCGCCTCGTATCTCTACGCCGTCACCGGGCGCTACGTGACCACCGAGAACGCCTATGTGAAGGCGCATATCATCGCGATCTCGACCGATATCGACGGCCGGGTCAGCGAGGTCTACGTCCGCAACGACCAACGGGTGAAGCAGGGCGACGTGCTGTTCCGCATCGACCCGGACCCGCACTGGCTGGAGTTGAAATCGGCCGAGGCCCGCATGATGACCATCCGCCAGGAGGTCGAGGCGACCCGGGCCGAGTTCCATCAGGTGCAGGCGGAAATCGCCGAAGCGCGCGAAACCGTTAGCTACTATGTCCGCGAGGCGGCGCGCCAACGCCAGTTGAACAAGCGCGGCGTGGCGACGGCGGCCAAGCTGGACGAGGCCGAGTTCGAGGTCGCCTCCGCCCGCCAGCGCGTCCGTGTCCTGGAGCAGAAGGTCCGCACTGTTCTGGCGGCCCTCGGCGGCGATCCGGAGCGGGCCGTCGAACTGCACCCCAAATACATCGAGGCCCAGACCACGCGCGAGATCGCCGAACTGCATCTGGGATACACCGAGATCCGCGCGCCGGCCGACGGCATCGTCACCCAGGTTCACCTGGAGCCCGGCGAATGGCTGGAGGAGGGCGATCCCGCCTTCGGCCTGATCGAGGCCGACGACACCTGGGTCGTGGCGAACCTCAAGGAGACCCAGCTCACCCATATCCGCGAGGGTCAGATCGTCGAGGTCGGCATCGATGCCTATCCGGACGTGACCTGGAAGGCCCGTTTGACGTCGATCGCGCCGGCGACCGGGGCCGAGTTCGCCGTACTGCCCCCCCAGAACGCGTCGGGCAACTGGGTGAAGGTGGTCCAGCGGATACCGGTACGGATCGATCTCGAGCCGGTCGACGGCCGCCCGATCCTGCGCGCCGGCATGACCGCGTCGATCTCGATCGACACCGAACGCGAGCGCCAGTTGCTGACGACAGTGCGCGAGTCGATTGCCGCCCTGCGCACGCCGGACACGACAACACCCCAGTAATCCGGGCCTCCCGGCGGCGTCACCCAATCGTCACCTCCGCGGTGTAATAGAATTCGGTTTCCTTCCGCCCGTTCCCGGAGAGTCCGTATGCCCGCGCAGAAAGTCCTGGTCGTCGTCTTCGACGGCCTGCGCCCCGACCACGTCACCCCGAACCAGGCCCCGAACATTCACGGCTTCGCCAAGAGCGGCGTGTGGATGCGGAACACGGCCTCCGCCTTTCCGAGCGAGACCCGGGTGCAGGTGACCACGTCGATGACCGGCCACCCGCCGGCCGGCCACGGCATCATGGCGAACGCCTTCTACGATCCGGCCCTCGGCTTCTCCTCCGCCATGGACACCTCCGACGACGCGCGCATGCGCGCCGCCGACAAGGCATACGGCCGGCTGATCGGTGCCGCCCATCTGAGCGAAATCCTGTGGGGGACCGGGCGCAAGTTCGCCGCCGTCACCACCGGCAAGGTCGGCAACGCCCGCCTGCTGGCCGGGCGTGCCGCCGAGCTTGGCCAGCCGGTCCTGTCGATCTGGGGCGATGCGATCTCCACCCCGGCCGCCGAGTACCCCAAGGTCGTCCAACGCTTCGGTGCGGTGCCGGAACAGGCATTCCCGAATACCGGCGTCGCCGACTGGGCGGTGCAGGTGCTGCTCGAGCACGTCATCCCCGACCACGCGCCCGATGCCTGCGTTCTGTGGCTGAACGAGCCCGACCTGACCTATCACTATCGCGGCCTTGCCGGCGGCGAGTCCCAGAATGCGATCGGCGGGGTCGATGCCGCCTTTGGCCGGGTGCTCGACTGGTGGCGCGCGGAAGGCCGCAATGCCGGCTGGAACATCATCGCCATGTCGGACCACGGCCACGTGACCGTCGAGGGTCAGATCAGCGTCGCCGACGCGCTGGCGGCCGAAGGCCTGAAGGTCGGCAAGGCGCTTGGCCCCGATGTCGACTACGCGCTGAAACCCGGCTACTCGGCCCATATCGCCGTGCGCGACCGTGACCCGGCCCTGGTGAAACGCCTGGTCGAGACCCTGCAGGCCCAGGATTGGTGCGGCCCGATCATGACCCGCCGAAGCACCGGCAGCGACGGCACCCTGCCGCTTTCCGTGGTGAACTGGAACCATCGCCGCGCCGCCGATGTCGCCTTCACGCTGCGCGCCTGGGACCGGGACAGCGAGGGCGGCCTGCCCGGCGTGATCCTGGCCGACAATCCCGACATTCCGCTCGGCGGCGGCCTGCATGGCGGTCTGCACCTGAAGGAACTGAACCACTGCCTGTTCCTCGGCGGCGACGCGTTCCGCAAGGGGGTGGAGATCGAGACCCCGAGCGGCACCATCGATATCTCGCCCACGGTATTGAAGACTCTCGGTCTGCCGCCGCATCCGCTGATGGCCGGTCGCGCCATTGAAGAGGCCTTCGCCGTCGGCGACCCGGCACCGGAGGTGGTCGAGCAGGTGCACGAGGCCGGCACCGGCGGCTATGCCCAGAAGATCGTCACCGCCAATGTGGCCGGGGCGAAGCGTCCATACCTGCGCTGGGGCATGCGGACGGCCTAGAAACTCGGCACGCAGGATATTTCACGGACTCCGCTTGCCCCCTGCGGGACTTTCCTGTATTTCCCCGCCTTCCCTCTCCGACCCTGGTCGGGGCAGGGCCGTCGCGTCTGGGCGAAAAGGGCTGCCCGGCCGACGAGAAGTCGACAACGTCGAGAATAAAGGAGCGACAAAATGCCCAAGATGAAGACGAAAAGCAGCGTGAAAGGCCGCTTTCGCGTGACGGGGTCCGGAAAGATCAAGGGCAACGCCGCGTACAAGCGCCACATGCTGCGCCGCCGTTCCCAGAAAATGAAGCGTCAGGCCCGCGGGTCTTTTGTGATGGCCGAGGCCGATCAGAAGATCGTCAAGCGGTTCATGCCTTACGGTTAAGGGAGCGGATTTATGGCACGAGTTAAGCGGGGCACGACAGCGCATGCCCGCCACAAGAAAGTCACTGACGCCGCCAAAGGCTACTATGGCCGTCGCAAGAACGTCTTCCGGGTCGCCGTCCAGGCGGTCGAGAAGGGCCAGCAGTACGCCTATCGGGATCGTCGGACCCGCAAGCGCGATTTCCGCGCGCTGTGGATCCAGCGCATCAACGCCGGCGTGCGTCTCTATGGCTTGACCTATTCGCGATTTATGAACGGGCTGAAGCTCGCCGGCATCGAGCTGGACCGCAAGGTTCTGTCCGATCTGGCGATTCACGAGCCCGACGCGTTCAAGAACATCGTCGATCAGGCCGAAGCCGCGCTGAAGGGCTGACCCCCTTCCCCAAGCGGATCCGAGAACACAAAAGGGCCGGTCGAACGATCGGCCCTTTTCGTTTGTCCGCTTCGTTGGTCCGCGCGCCCTTCGTGGAATGTCGGCGGCAGGGCTCGCAAAAGCGTAAGCGACCGGCTAAAACGGCGCGCACCTGACCGGGAAACAGGCACAGATAGATGGCAAACGTCGAAGCATTAGAGGCCGAACTGCTGGCCGAGGTGGCGCGCGCGGGAGATCTCGAAGCGCTGGACCAGGTGCGGATCACCGCGCTTGGCAAGAAGGGCCGGATCACCGCCGAAATGAAAACCTTGGGCGGGCTCGATCCAGAGACCCGCAAGGAGACCGGCCAGGCGCTGAACCGGGTCAAGGACGCGGTGGCCGCGGCGCTGGACGCCCGCAAGGCCGATCTCTCCACCGCCGCGCTGGATGCGCGCCTGCTGGACGAGCGGGTCGATGTCTCGCTACCGGTTCGCCCGGAGATGCAGGGCCGCATTCACCCGATCACCCAGACCATCGACGAGCTGACGGCGATCTTCGCCGAGATGGGATTCGTCGTCGCCGAAGGGCCGGATATCGAGAGCGACTACTACAATTTCGAGGCGCTCAACTTTCCGCCGGACCATCCGGCCCGCCAGGACCACGACACCTTCTATCTGACCCCGGACGAGGCCGGCGACCGCAAGGTGCTGCGCACCCACACCAGCCCGGTGCAGATCCGCACCATGGAGAAGCAGACCCCGCCGATCCGCATCATCGTGCCGGGCCGCACCTTCCGCTCCGATCACGACGCCACCCACTCGCCGATGTTCCATCAGGTCGAGGGTCTGGTGATCGACAAGATCAGCCATATGGGCCACCTCAAGGGATGCCTCACGGATTTCTGCCGCGCTTTCTTCGGCATCGACGACCTGCCGTTGCGGTTCCGCCCGTCCTATTTCCCGTTCACGGAACCGTCGGCCGAGGTCGATATCGGCTGCTCGCGGGCCGGCGGCGAACTGAAGATCGGCAATCACGGCGACTGGCTGGAGATCCTCGGCTCCGGCATGGTCCACCCGAACGTGCTGCGCTACGCCGGCATCGATCCGACCGAGTACCAGGGCTTCGCCTTCGGCATGGGGATCGAGCGCATCGCCATGCTGAAATACGGCATTCCCGACCTGCGTCCTTTCTATGACAGCGACCTGCGCTGGATGCGCCACTACGGTTTCGTGCCGTTGGCCCAGCCGACCATCGCCGGAGGGCTCTGAGCCATGAAGTTCACCCTGTCCTGGCTGAAGGATCACCTGGATACCGACGCGCCGCTCCAGGAGATCACCGACCGGCTCACCATGCTCGGCCTCGAACTGGAGGAGGTGGAGGACCGTGCGGCCGCCTTCGCGCCGTTCCGCGTCGCCCATGTGGTCGAGGCGGTGCAGCATCCGAACGCCGACCGCCTGCGGGTCTGCAAGGTCGATGCCGGCGACGGAATTGTCCAGGTCGTCTGCGGCGCGCCGAACGCCCGCACCGGCATGAAGGGCGTGTTCGCCCCTCCGGGCAGCTATGTCCCAGGCACCGACCTGCTGCTGAAGCCCGGCAAGATCCGCGGCGAGGACAGCAACGGCATGCTGCTGTCGGAGCGCGAGCTAGGGCTGAGCGACGACCATGACGGCATCATCGACCTGCCCGCCGACGCACCGGTCGGCCAGGCCTATGCCGCCTATGCCGGACTCGACGACCCGATCATCGACATCGCCATCACCCCGGACCGGGCCGACTGCCTCGGCGTGCGGGGGATCGCACGCGATCTCGCCGCCTCGGGCATCGGCACCCTGAAGCCGCTCGACACCGAGCCGGTGAAAGGCACCTTCGAGAGCCCGCTGCGGTTCGACGTCGACCTGCCGTCGGATCAGGCGCATCTCTGCCCGGCGGTCAGCGGCCGCTATTTCCGCGGCGTGAAGAACGGCCCGTCGCCGGCATGGATGCAGGACCGCCTGCGCGCCGTCGGTCTGCGCCCGATCTCGGCGCTGGTCGACATCACCAACTACATGATGCTGGATGTCGGCCGCCCGCTGCACGCCTACGACGCCAAGAAGCTGCACGGCAACCCGACGATCCGCCTCGCCAGGGACGGCGAGAGCTACCACGCCCTGAACGGCCGGGAATACACGTTCGAGGCCGGCATGCTGGTGATCGGCGATGCCAACGGCGTCGACGACCTGGCCGGCATCATGGGCGGCGAGCGCACCGGCGTGGACGACGACACGTCCGAGATGTTCCTGGAAGTCGCGATCTTCGACGAAACGTCGGTGGCATCCACCGGCCGCAAGCTCGGCGTGCTGTCCGACGCCCGCTACCGCTTCGAGCGCGGGCTCGACCAGACCGGTCCCTGGTGGGGAGCGGAACTCGCGGCCAAACTGGTGCTGGAGATCTGCGGCGGCGAGGCCAGCGCCGTGGTGGTCACCGGCGCCGAGCCCGGCTGGCGGCGCAAACTGCCGCTGCGTCATTCCCGCATCAAGGCGCTGTGCGGCGTCGAGGTTGATGAAGCCGAGGCGAAGCGCATCCTCACCACGCTCGGCTTCGAGGTCGAGGGGTCGGGCGAGACCATGAGCGTCACCCCGCCGCCGTGGCGCGGCGATGTCGAGGGCGAAGCCGATCTGGTCGAGGAAGTCGTGCGGGTCAACGGCTACGACAAGATCGCGCCGGTCTCCATGGAGCGCGACGCCGTGGTCGGCCACCCGGCCTTGACGGCGGAGCAGAACCGCCGCCGCCTGGCCAAGCGCGCGCTCGCCGGCCGCGGCATGATGGAGGCGGTGACCTTCTCGTTCGTGCCGGCCAAGCATGCGACGCTGTTCGGCGGCGGCGCGGCGGCGCTGCATCTGGTCAATCCGATCAGCGCCGATCTCGACGTGATGCGCCCGTCGATCCTACCGAACCTGCTGGCCGCGGCATCGCGCAACGCCAATGTCGGTTACCCGGATATCGCCCTGTTCGAAGTCGGTCCGGAATATGCGGGCGACCGGCCGGAGGATCAGTCCCAGGCCGCCGTCGGCCTGCGGGTCGGGCGCACCGGACCGCGCGACTGGCGCAAGGCCGACCGTGGGGTCGACGTGTTCGACGCCAAGGCCGATGCCCTGGCGCTGATGGAAATGCTGGAAGCGCCGACCGCCAACCTGCAGGTGTCCACCGACGCGCCGGACTGGTACCACCCGGGCCGCTCCGGCTGTCTGCGCCTGGGGCCGAAGGTGATGGCTCGCTTTGGCGAACTGCACCCGCGCATCCTCGCCGCCTTCGACCTCAAGGGCCCGGCGGTGGCGTTCGAGGTGCTGCTGGATGCCGTGCCGATGCCGAAACGCAAGGGATCGCAACGCCCGCTGCTGGAGCGCATCCCGTTCCAGCAGGTCGCCCGCGACTTCGCCTTCGTGGTGGCGGGCGACGTGCCGGCCGACAAGGTGGCCCGGGCCGCCGCCGGTGCCGACAAGGCGCTGATCGACGGCGTGCATGTGTTCGACGAATACACCGGCCCCGGTCTGGCCGAGGGCGCGAAGTCGATCGCGGTGGAGGTTATCCTGCAGCCGCGCGACGCCACCCTGACCGACGAGCAGATCGAGGCGGTCTCCGCCAAGATCGTCGCCGCCGTTCAGAAAGCCACCGACGGGGTGCTGCGGGGCTGACGCCGGCCCCGCCTCACGCCTCCGCCCGCCGGTACTTCACCATGAAAACGAACGGGATGATGGCGAAGCAGGTGGCGGCGTAGAGGTAGAAGGCGTTGATATAGCCCAACATCGATGCCTGACGGCTCATTTCGGCGCCGAGTCCGGCTAGCGCCTTGGCGCTGTCGATCGGCCAGTCGCCGCGCAGGCTGAACAGCGACGTGGCGTCGGCGAAGATCGACACGAACGGCACCAGCTCGGTATATCCGGCCGCGGTCGTGCGGATCACCAGCGCGATCGTCACCGAGATGAAGATCGACGACCCGACATTGCGGATCAGGTGGAAGATCGCCGTCGCCTCGTTCATGAAAGCCTTGTCCAGGCTGCGGAAGGTGATCAGCGTAAGCGGCACCCAAATGAAGCCGACCCCGAACCCGGCGAGCAGGCTGGTCCAGGCCAGGGCGAAGGGCGCGAGGTTGATGTCGAACCCGCCCATATACGCGGCCGCCACCCCCTGCATCACGAAGCCGATGGTCAGCAGCAGGCGCGGGTCGAACAGCCGGTTGATGAAGGCCATCACCACCGACGCGACCAGCGTGCCGAGCCCGCGCAGGGCCATAAACCCGCCAATCTCCGCCTCCGGATAGCCCTGGATGTTCGCCATCATCGGCGGGAACAGCACCATCGGCGTCCACAGCACCATGCCGAACAGCAGCATGATCATGCAGCCCAGCGCGTAGTTGCGGTCGCGGAACATGGCGAGGTTCAGGAACGGTTTCTCCGCCGTCGTCACATGGGCGAGGAACAGATAGAAGGCGAGGGCCGCCACGATCGCCTCGATCACGATCTCCGGCGACTCGAACCAGTCCAGCCGCTGCCCCCGGTCCAGCATGAACTGGAACGCGGCGATGGCGATCGCCAGAGTGAGGAAGCCGAACCAGTCGAGCCGCAATATGCTGGATCGTCGCTGATCCCGGATCACTGCCAGAATCGTGGTGATGGCGATCAGTCCGAACGGCACCAGCAGGAAGAATACCCAGCGCCAGCCGAGTTCCTCGGCGAGGAACCCGCCGACCGTCGGGCCGATGATCGGACCGAACACGACGCCCATGGAGAACACCGCCGTCGCGGTGCCGTGCTGGTGGCGCGGGAATGTGTCGAGGATCGTGGCCTGGGCCAACGGCACCAGCGGCGCGCCGAATCCGCCTTGCAGGATGCGGAACAGCACCAGCTCCTCCAGGCTCTGAGCCACGCCGCACAGGAACGAAGCCGCGGTGAAACCGACCGCGCACCAGAACATCAGCGATCGTCTGCCGAAGCGGGACGCGAGCCAGCCCGACGCCGGCGTCATCACCGCGGTCGCGACGATATTGAAGGTGACGACCAGGGCGATCTGGTCGGTGGTGGCGGCGAAGGTCCCCTGCATCTTCGGCAGGGCGACATTCGCGATCATCACCGTCATCGTGTAGAGCATCGTCACGAAGGTGAGCGATACCAGGATGACGGCGCGTTGCGCAAAGGTCGTGCCTTCGGCGTCGGGCAACGCGGATGTGGCGGCGCTCGCCATATGGCCGTACGGCCTCCTCCCCTGGACGGTATTCTTTTCGTATTTTCACCATCATGGCACGTTAGGTGCCCGCCTGTTACCCGCCGCCAACAGCCGTCGCGGGCGGCAACGCTTGCCTGAGCGGCCGGCTCTTGTAAGGTGCGGGGCGAGTGGGGAGATGATCCGAATCACCCTTAGCCGAAGGAGACGTCGATGCGCCGCCTGGCGTTCGCCGCAAGCATTATCGGAGCGATCATGACGACCGACACCAATGGGGCCGATGCCGCCTCGCCCGAGAACACACTGATCATGGAGCTGAAGGACGGGCCCGTGGTCATCGACCTGCGCCCGGACCTGGCACCCAACCATGTCGAGCGCATCAAGGAACTCACCCGGGAGGGCTTCTATGACGGGGTGGTCTTCCACCGCGTGATTGAAGGCTTCATGGCGCAGACCGGTGACCCGACCGGCACCGGACGCGGTGGTTCCGACAAGCCGGACCTGAGGGCCGAATTCTCCCAGACGAACTACGGCCGAGGCACGATCGGCATGGCCCGGAGCCAGAACCCGAACAGCGCCAACAGCCAGTTCTTCATCTGCTTCAACGACTGTTCGTTCCTGAATGGCCAGTACACGGTCTGGGGCGAGGTCAGCGAGGGCATGGAACATGTCGACGCCATCGCCCGCGGCGAGCCGCCGCGCAACCCGGACAGCATCGTCTCGATGAAGGTTCAGGCGGACGTGAAGTAGTCGCAGACGCATACAACTCAGCTCTTCCCCGTCGTCCTGAACCTGCTTCAGGACCCACCCCTCGGCACAATGAGGCCAGTCGTGGATCCTGACTTTCGTCAGGATGACGGGGTAGGGTGGCTGGGGCCTTTTCGGAAACCGGAGATACGCCATGACCACCCTGATCGCCGGTGGGTGCGGGTTCATCGGCCTTGCCGTCGCCGAGCGCTATCTCGAGGACGGGGCCGAAATCGTGCTGTTCGACCGCAACCCGCTGCACCCCGTCGCCAAAGCCCGCCTCGACGCCCTGCCCGGCAGCTACACCCTGGTCCAGGGCGACATCCGTCAGGCGGACCCCATCGCCCAGGCGATCGGCGATCACAAGATCACCGAGGTATTCTACGGTGCCGCCGTCACCTCCGGTCCGGAGCGTGAACGCGAGGCGCCGGAGAGCGTGATCGAGGTCAATCTGGTCGGTCTCGCCCATGCCCTCAAGGCGGCCTGGAAGGGTGGTGCGCGGCGCCTGATCAACATCTCTTCCGGCGCCGCCTACGGCACCGGCGCCTTCGGCGATACCGGCTGGGACGGCCCGCTCGACGAGTACGGCACCCGCGAGGAACCGTTCAAGATATACGGCATGACCAAGTTCGGCTCCGAGCGGCTGGTCCGCCGCTATGCCGAGCTGACCGACCTCGATACCCGCTCGGTGCGGCTGTCGACCATCTACGGCGCCTGGGAGATCGATTCCGGCGCCCGCGACACGCTCTCGGCGCCGATGCAGGCAGCCCTGCTGGCCCGCCAAGGCGGCACCGCGATCTTCGATCGGCGCGACCGTCTCGACTGGACCTATTCCCGTCATGTCGCCGGCGCGCTCCAGGCGCTGATGGCTGCTCCGACGGAGAGGTTGAAGAGCGACCTGTTCAACGTCACCTCGGCCCGCCAGATCAGCGTGATGGACATGTGCGCCCACCTCGCCGATGCGTTCCCCGGCTTCTCTTTCCGCCTGGCGGAGCCCGACGAGACGGCGACGGTCAACCTCTGGGGCGACCAGGATCGCTTCGCCATGAAGCCGGACCGGCTTGCCAACGAGGCGGGCCATCGGCTGCCCGACGATCTCGGCGAGACCATGGCCGACTTCATTTCCTGGATCCGCGCCCATGGCGCCTTCTGGGACCGCAGCTGACGCGGAGGCCCGGCGCACCCGCTACGTCGGGTTCGCGCTGGCCCTGGCGGCCACGGTCGGTCTCGGGCTTGCCATCGCCGTCGCCCGCATCGCCTTCGAAGGCGGAACGAACGGGCAATCCGTGGCCATGGTCCGGGCCTGGTTCGTCGTCGCCCTGGTTGGCGGCTGGTGCCTCGCCTCGGGCCGCGCGCTCGCGATCGATCGCCGAGCCTGGCTGAACTGCCTCGGCCTCGGGTTGCTTCTGGCCCATATGTTCTTCGGCAATATCGGCGCCGTGAAGTTCATTCCGGTCGGCGTGGCGGCGCTGCTGTTCTTCGTCTATCCACCCCTGGTCAGCGTGTTCACCGCCCTGCTCGACCGGCGCTGGCCCGGTCTGCTGCGCTTCGCCGCCTTCCTGGTCGCCTTTGCCGGGCTCGCCGTCATGCTGGGAGAAGGATTTCATCACCTCGATCCGCGCGGCCTGCTGCTCGGCCTGTCGGCGGGCATCGCCTGCGCGGTCAACGTCACCTGGATCGGCCGGGTGATGGGCGGGCGCGACCCGCTGGTGATCATGTTCCACATGGCGCTGGTGGCCGCGGTCGCGCTGAGCATCCTGGTGCCGGCGACGACCGGGCTGACCGCGCCGGTAACCACCGCCGGCTGGGTCGGGGCGCTCGGCGTGATCCTGCTCCAGGGCTGCTCGATCCCGCTGTATTTTGCCTCGATTCCGAAGATCGGTGTCGAGACCAGCTCGATCCTCAACAACCTGCAGCCGGTGACTTCCATCGTCGCCGCCTATCTGCTGTTCGGCGAGGCGCTGACCGGTGCCCAGGGGGTCGGCGCGGCCCTGGTGCTCGGCGGCATCGTCGCGATGCAGCTCTCGGGCCGGCTGAAACGCTAGGCCGCCGCCGCGACCCTATTGTGCCTGGAGACTGGCTCAGGGCCGGGGCAGAGGCCGGGACGACCACAACGGGGACGGTTGTCGGCGCTAGTTCTCCGGCGGCCCCTGGAGCGAGCAGACGATCTCCGGCGCGCCATGCCCGGTGGCACCGG
>JARGOG010000133.1 GCA_029212785.1 Thalassobaculaceae bacterium | reverse complement strand
GGCAGCCCGGACGAGGATGGCGACCGGTTCATCGAGATCTGGAACCTGGTCTTCATGCAGTACGAGCAGGTGACGCCGGACGAACGGGTGAACCTGCCGCGCCCCTCCATCGATACCGGCATGGGCCTGGAGCGCATCGCCGCCGTGATGCAGGGCAAGCACGACAACTACGACATCGACACCATGCGCCGGATCATCGAGGCTTCGGCCGAGGCGGCGGGCGTCGATCCCGATGGCGCGTTCAAGGTGTCGCACCGGGTGGTCGCCGACCACTTGCGGGCCAGCACCTTCCTGATCGCCGACGGCGTGCTGCCGTCGAACGAAGGCCGCGGATACGTCCTGCGCCGGATCATGCGCCGGGCCATGCGCCACGCCCATATCATGGGCTGCACCGATCCGCTGCTGCACCGTCTGGTTCCCACGCTGGTGCGCGAAATGGGCGAGGCCTTCCCGGAGATCGCCCGCGCACAATCCCTGGCGACGGAAACCCTCAAGCTTGAGGAGACCCGGTTCAAGGAGACTCTCGATCGCGGCCTGCGCATTCTCTCCGACGAGACCGGCAAGCTCGCCTCCGGCCAGGCGCTGGACGGCGAGGTCGCCTTCAAGCTGTACGACACCTACGGATTTCCGGTCGACCTGACCGCCGACATCCTGCGCGGCCAGGGTCGGGCGCTCGATCAGGCCGGCTTCGACACGGCGATGGAGCGTCAGCGCGCCGCCGCCCGCAGGTCCTGGTCCGGGTCCGGCGAGGCGGCGACCGACCGTACCTGGTTCGAGGTGAGGGATGCGGTCGGCGCCACCGAGTTCCTCGGCTACGACACCACCTCGGCCGAAGGTGTGGTCACCGCTTTGGTCGTCGACGGCAAGCGGGTCGATACCGCTTCCCCCGGTGACGAGGTGCTGGTCATCGTCAATCAAACCCCGTTCTACGGCGAGAGCGGCGGCCAGATGGGCGACACGGGCACCCTCCGCTCCGCCGGTGGTGCCGCGCTGAGCGTCACCGATACCCAGAAGAAGCTTGGCGACGTGTTCATCCATGTCGGCACCCTGGCCGGTGGGCCGCTCAAGATCGGCGACCCGGTCGAGATGGCGGTCGATGCCGAGCGTCGGGACCGGTTGCGGGCGAATCATTCGGCCACGCACCTGTTGCACGAGGCGTTGCGCCGCCGACTCGGCGATCACGTCGCCCAGAAGGGGTCGCTGGTCGCCCCGGAACGCCTGCGTTTCGACTTCAGCCAGCCGACCGCGATCGCGCGGGAGGATCTCGCCTGGGTCGAGGCCGAGGTGAACCGCCGGGTCCGCATGAATTCGCGCGTCACTACCCGCCTGATGACCCCGGATGCCGCCATCGGCGAAGGAGCCATGGCACTGTTCGGTGAAAAATACGGCGACGAGGTCCGGGTTGTTTCCATGGGCGGGGACGTCGAGGCCGACGGCAAGTCCGCCTGGTCGGTCGAGCTCTGCGGCGGCACCCATGTGCGCCGCACCGGCGATATCGGCCTGGTGAAGGTCGTCTCCGAGGCGGCGGTCGCCGCCGGCGTGCGCCGGGTCGAGGCGGTCACGGGCATCGGCGCGCTCGACTGGCTCAATGCCCGCGAGACCGCGCTTGCCGAAGCCTCGGCCGAGCTGAAGACCACGCCGGAGGATCTGCCCGGCCGGGTCCACGCCCTGATGGAGGAGCGTCGGCGTTTGGAGCGCGAATTGGTCGAGACCCGCAAGAAGCTCGCCTCCGGCAGCGGCGGCGGCGGGGTGACCAAGACCGTCTCCGGCATCGCCTATGCGGCGCGGTCGCTGGACGGCGTGCCGGCCCGCGAGCTCAAGGGGGTGGCCGACGGCTTGAAGCAGGAGATCGGTTCGGGCGTCGTCGCCGTGGTCAGCAACGACGACGGCAAAGCGTCTCTTGTGGTCGGCGTGACCGCCGACCTGATCAGCCGGATCAGTGCGGTCGACCTGGTGCGTGTCGGCTCCGAGGCGCTCGGCGGCAAGGGTGGCGGCGGGCGTCCCGACATGGCCCAGGCCGGCGGCCCCGACGGGTCGGCCGGCGAGACGGCGCTGGCGGCGATCGAAGCGGCCTTGGCCTCTTCCCCCGGCGCCGCGTAAGGTCGCTGACGACGCATCGCACCGGGGCAGGGCCTATGCTCTGCCCTTGTCTCGACGCATTCTCGACCCACCGTTTCGCGGTGGCCGCAGGCCGAACCCACTCGGACCCAGTGCATTTGGCGAGGTGAGATGAACGATATCCAGCAGCCCACCCGCTTCGAGGGCAGCGACAGTTATGTCGCGACCGAGGACCTGCGCGTCGCGGTCAACGCTGCCGTGCAACTTGCCCGTCCGCTCCTGGTGAAGGGGGAGCCGGGGACCGGTAAGACCGTACTGGCCCGCGAGGTGGCGGACGCCCTCGGCATGCCGCTGATCGAATGGCACGTCAAATCGACCACCAAGGCGCAGCACGGACTCTACGAATACGATGCGGTGGCGCGCCTGCGCGACGGTCAGCTCGGCGACGCTCGGGTCCAGGACATCTCCAACTACATCCGCCGCGGCAAGCTCTGGGAGGCGTTTACGGCGCCCGAGCAGGCGGTGCTGCTGATCGACGAGATCGACAAGGCGGATATCGAGTTCCCGAACGACCTGCTTCTCGAACTCGACCGCATGGAGTTCCATGTCTACGAGACCGGCGAGACGGTTCAGGCGGTTCATCGCCCAGTCGTGATCATCACCTCGAACAACGAGAAGGAACTGCCGGACGCGTTTCTGCGCCGCTGCTTCTTCCACTACATCCGCTTCCCCGATCCCGAGACCATGGCCGCCATCGTCGAGGTGCATTTTCCGAAGTTGAAGCGGGAGATGCTGCGCTCGGCGCTGAACGCCTTCTTCGAGATCCGTGAAGTGCCGGGGCTGAAGAAGAAGCCATCCACGTCCGAGCTGCTGGATTGGCTGAAACTGCTGCTGATCGAGGACATCCCGCCGGAAGCGCTGAAGGTGACCGACAAGAAGGACCTGATTCCGCCGCTTTACGGCGCGCTGCTGAAGAACGAGCAGGATGTGCATCTGTTCGAGCGCCTCGCCTTTCTCGCCCGACGCGAGGGCCGGGCGTGATGCGCGCGTCGTTCGTCGCCGCGATTCTGGCCCTATCTCTGGCGGCGCCCCTGACGGCCACACCGGCCGCCGCGGGCAATCTGCTGGAGGCCGCGCCCGAGGCGATGCGGAACTACGCCCAACAGGCGGGCTACATCCTGAGCTCGATTTCGGTCTGCGGCGGCGACACCGAGGAAGAGACGTATTTCCGCTCGCTTGCCCGCGACAACCTGGTTCAGCTCGGCGCCGATGACGAGGATCTGGGCTTCCTCGAATACGAGATGGAGGCGGCAGCGCAAGCCGCGACCCCGCGCAAGCGCGACTGCGACGAGGCCGGTGGCGTGCCGATCGCCTCTCAGCTGTTCCTCCACCGCAACACCATCGAGAAGGCGCTGAAAGGCGGCTGAGGATCCATGTTCACCCGCTTCTTCTCCGAGTTGCGCGACGCCAAGCTGCCGGTCTCGATCACCGAGTACCTGACTCTGCTGCGGGCGGTGCGTGACGGGGTGGCCGGCAGCTCGGTGGACGATTTCTACTACCTCTCCCGCGCGACCCTGGTGAAGGACGAGCGTCATCTCGACCGCTTCGACCGGGTCTTCGGCCACGTCTTCCAGGGCATGGAGGCGCTGGACGAGCTGTTCGGCGCCGAGATTCCGGACGAATGGCTGCAGAAACTGGCGGAGCTGAACCTCAGTGACGAGGAGAAGCGTCAGATCGAGGCGATGGGCGGCTGGGACAAGCTGATGGAGACGCTGCGCCAGCGCCTGGAGGAGCAGAAAGGCCGCCATCAGGGCGGCTCGAAATGGGTCGGTACCGCCGGCACCTCGCCCTACGGGGCCTACGGCTACAACCCCGAGGGCGTGCGCATCGGCCAGGACGGCAACCGCAATTTCAAGGCGGTGAAGGTGTGGGACAAGCGGGAATTCCGCAATCTCGACGACAGTGTGGAGATCGGCACCCGCAATCTGAAGGTGGCGCTGCGGAAGCTTCGCCGCTTCGCCCGCCAGGGCCGGCCGGACGAGCTCGATCTGGACGGCACGATCCGACAAACGGCGAAGAATGGCGGCTGGCTCGACCTGCAGATGCGGGCTGAGCGGCAGAATGTGGTCAACGTCATCCTGTTCTTCGATGTCGGCGGCTCGATGGATCCCTATGTGAAGATCTGCGAGGAGCTGTTCTCAGCGGCGCGCAGCGAGTTCAAGCATCTGGAGTTCTTCTATTTCCACAACTGTCCCTATGAACGGCTGTGGAAGGACAACCGCCGCCGCCACGTCGAGCGGATCGACACGGCGGAAGTGCTGCGGACCTTCGGCTCCGACTATAAGGCGGTGTTCATCGGCGACGCGTCCATGAGCCCGTATGAGGTCGCGGTGGCCGGCGGCAGTGTGGAACACATGAACCCGGAGCCGGGCGGGCTGTGGATCAAGCGGATGACCGAGCATTTCCATCGCTCGATCTGGCTGAATCCGGTGCAGGAGCGGTTCTGGCAATACACCCAGTCGGTCGCCATGGTGAAGGAACTGCTGGAAGACCGGATGTATCCGCTCTCCCTCGACGGGCTCGACCGGGCGATCAAGGAACTGAACTCGTGAGCGTGGCGGAGACCGAGCGCCCGGACCCGCGGTTGAACGCCTATCGCACGGACCTGGCGGACGCGCGGCTCGAAGGCCGGGTCTCGGCGGCCCGGTTCGTCGCGGGCGCGCCGTCGCGGGTCGCCACCGGCACTGCCTCCCTGCGCGAGGCGCCGGTGGACGAGGCGCGCCAGGGCTCCGAACTGCTCTACGGCGAGCGGGTTGCGGTGTTCGAGCGCAAGCGCGGCTGGGCCTGGGTGCGCAACGAGACCGACGGCTATGTCGGCTATCTGCGCGAGGAGGCTTTGGGCCCGGCGGAGAGCAGTGCGGCCACCCATCGGGTGATCGCCCTGCGTAGCTACCTGTTCGATGCGCCCGACCTGAAGACCGTTCCGCGTGCCACGGTGCACCTGACCAGCCGGGTAACGGTGACCGACCACCATGGCGACTGGGCCCGGGTGGCCGATGACGGGTGGCTCTGGGCGATGCATCTGGCGCCGCTGCAGGAGGTCGAGCGCGATCCCGTCGCGGTCGCCCGGCGATTCATGGGCGCGCCCTATGCCTGGGGCGGGCGATCGACCACCGGGCTCGACTGCTCGGCCCTGGTGCAGCTCGCGCTCGCGGCCTGCGGCGTGGACTGCCCGCGCGACAGCGACATGCAGGAAGCGTCGCTCGGCGAGAAGGTGGCCTCGCTGGCGGACGCTCGGCCCGGCGACCTGCTGTACTGGCCGGGGCATGTGGCGTTCCTGCTGGAGAGCGACCGCATCCTGCACGCCAACGGCCACCACATGGCCGTGGCCGAGGAGCTGCACGACGCCTTCCGCGCTCGGAACATGGCGAAGATCGGGGATGTTCGCACGGTCCGTCGGGTCGACAGATTGACCGGGGCATAGGCGCGCGTCGCCCTTCGACTCGCTCCGGTCGAGGTCCGAAGGCTGGTCAGGATGAGGTCAAGGAGGGGAAATTTCTGCAAATGACTTCACCCTGAGCAGCCCCCAAGGGGGAGGTCGAAGGGGCGCTGCACCCATTGACGCCGTTTACGATCGCGGACATCCTCACGATATGAACTCTGTCATTCGCACCGCAGAAACCATCCGACGCCGACGTCGCGCGCCTGCGCAGCGTGGCGTGTCGACTCTGCGACGACGAGGGTTCGCCGGGAACTGAACCCCTTTCGCTACGGGAGCTTCCGCAACCTGCCCACCTTTCGGTCGGCGGGTTTTTTGTTGCCCGACGCTATCGAGCCTTTGGAGCCACTATGCCAGTGCCCGCACTCTCCCCAACCATCGATTTCCGGCCTGCGACCCAGGAGGATTGCGCGCACCTTGTCCTGTTTACCGACATGGCGACCAGCCGCTTCGCCTCCTACATATGGGGGCAGGCGGCTGCTCCCGGTCAGTCGGCATTCGAAGCCGGCCGCTCCGTCATCCGCAATGACGCCAGCCACTTCACCCATGTTTCGAACTGGCACGTGGCGTCTCGCTCGGGCGCTATCATCGGCGGCCTTAACGGCTATGTGCTTCCGGAGACTCAGGGGCCGGCGCCGACCGTCGAAGCGGCGGTACCCTTGTACGATTTGAAGGGGACGGCGGCCGGTACCTGGTACCTGTCCGCCGTCGCCCTCTATGCCGAACACCAGGGTGGCGGGTTGGGCGCGCATTTTCTGGCAAAGGCCGCGGAGCTTGCCCGGGTGGCCGGAAAAGACCGCCTGACGCTCATGGTCGCCAGCTTCAACCCGCGAGCGCATAGCCTCTATTGCCGGTATGGCTTCCGTGAGTGGGATCGGCGGTCCTATATCCGGTTCTCCGGCTCGGGCGGGCCCGGCGATTGGATCCTGATGGTCAAGGACCTCGCCTAGCCGCCGCCGTTGCTAGGAGGTGCCCACCTCGATGTCCAGCCACCGTCTCGGCGTGCAGGTCGCCGTGTCGCCCGCCCGCAGCAGCACGGTCGTGGTGCTCGCTTCGACGATCGCCGGACCCATCACCTCCTGGCCGGGCGCGAGGGCGTCGAAGCCGTAGATCGGCGCGTCCACCCAGCCGTCGAGATAGACTGGCCGCGTGCCCGACGGTGCGGCCGGCGCT
>JARGOG010000034.1 GCA_029212785.1 Thalassobaculaceae bacterium | reverse complement strand
GCGAGGCGAGCGCCGAAGGCATCCAGTCGATGATCACGTCGGCACCGCCACCGGCCAGCACCTGCGGCGGGGCGATGTCCGGACCGCCCGGCTTGATGGTGACGTCGAGGTTCTCCTCGTCATAGAAGCCCTTGTCCTTGGCCACGTAGTAGCCGGCGAACTGAGCCTGCGTCACCCATTTGAGCTGCAGCGTGACCTCGTCCGCCGCCATGGCCTGGGACGCGGCCAGGCCCATCACTCCCAGTACTGTCCCTGCAATCAGTCTGCGCATGTCCATGCTCCCTGTTCTTGTCATCGCGCCTGATTCACCGCCCGGCCCTGGCGAGCCGGTCGGATCAGACGCCTTGGCCCCGCCGGCGACAGTCTACTGCCGGTTCGACGGATGCCAGAAAGTGACGGCGCGCTCGATGAGCGCGACGGCACCGAAAAACGCGGACCCGGCCAGTGCGGCGACCGCGATCTCTGCCCACACCATGTCGACGTTCATGCGGCCGACTTCGGTGGAAATGCGGAACCCCATGCCGACGATGGGGGTGCCGAAGAATTCGGCAACGATGGCACCGATCAGCGCCAGCGTTGAGTTGATCTTCAAGGCGTTGAAGATGAACGGAGCCGCCGCCGGCAGCCGCAGCTTCACCAATGTCTGCCAGTATCCGGCCGCATAGGTGCGCATCAGGTCGCGCTCCATCCGACCGGCCTCCGCCAGGCCGGCGACGGTATTCACAAGCATCGGGAAGAAGGTCATGACGATGACCACCGCTGCCTTGGACGGCCAGTCGAAGCCGAACCACATCACCATGATCGGGGCGATGCCGATGATCGGCAGGGCGGAGATCAGGTTGCCGACCGGCAACAGGCCGCGTTGCAGGAACGGCGAGCGGTCGATGGCGATCGCCACCAGGAACGCCGAGCCGCTGCCGAGCGCGTAGCCGATCAGCACCGCCTTCAGGAAGGTCTGCTGGAAGTCAGCCCACAGGATCGGGATCGAGGCGGCGAAACGCACGCCGATCGCCGAGGGCGGCGGCAGCAGCACCTGAGGCACGTTCATTCCGCGGGTGAGCAATTCCCACAGCACCAGCAGCGTGACGCCGAACAGGACCGGCACCGCGACGCCGATCCAGCCGCCCCGGCCCACCGCCGTCAACCGCTCGACGAACAGCCACGCGGTCAGCCATCCGGCGGCAGTCAGGCACCAGAACCCGCTCGCCCCCCGGTCGACAGCGGCGAGTGCGGAAACCAGTGCTATTCCGGCCAGCGCCGTCAGCGCACCATCGGCGGCAACCGGCAGCGGCACGCCGAAGCGGGCAAGCGACGCGACCGCGAGGCCGGCGAACAGCGCCAACAGCGGCGCATTGATCAGGCCCACCGCATCCGAGTCGGAGACAGGCAGAACAATCCCGAGCAACCCCAGCAGGCCGATACCCGCGGCCAGGCCTGTCTGCAGACGGCTCACCCCCCGCGCGATCACGGCCGGGCTCCCATGCGACGCAGGACATAGGAGTTAGCGACCCCGACCAGGGACACCAGAACCGCCGCAAGGGCCGCCGCCGTCAGCAATGCCGACCAGATCTGCACGGTCTGACCATAATACGAGCCCGCCAGCAGCCGGGCGCCGAGCCCGGAAACGGCCCCGGTCGGCAACTCGCCGACGATGGCGCCCACCAGGCTGATGGCGACCGCCACCTTCATCGAGGCGAAGAGATAGGGCATGGAATGCGGCCAGCGCAGTTTCCAGAACACCTGGGCGGCGGTGGCGCTATAGGTGCGCATCAGGTCGCGCTGGATCGCCTCCGGCGCGCGCAGGCCCTTCACCATGCCGACGACGACGGGGAAAAAGCTGAGATAGGTCGAGATCAGCGCCTTGGGCAGCAGGCCGGACAGGCCGACCGCGTTCAGCACCACAATGATCATCGGCGCGATGGCCAGGATCGGTATGGTTTGGCTGGCGATCACCCAAGGCATGACCGACCGGTCCGTCGCCCGGTTATGGACAATGGCCACGGCCAGCACGACGCCCAGCACCGTGCCCATGGCGAAGCCGGCGAGCGTGGCCGAGAGGGTGATCCAGGCGTGGTAGACGAGGCTGCGCTTGGAGGTGACCTTCTTCTCGACCGTGGTCTGCCAGATTTCGATCGCCACCTGATGCGGTGCCGGCAGGACCGGACGCTCCTGCGCCATGGTATCGGCGACCAGGTCCGAGACCGTCCAGTCCCGGCCCTCGCGCTGATAGACGTCGCGCTGCCACGGCGTGTTGAGCCAGATGGTGGCGGCGTACCAGATGCCGACGATCGCCACGACGACGACCAGGATGGGGATGGCCTTGCCGCCCCCCGTCGCCGCGCCCGCCGTCATTCCGCGTCCTCGTAGGAATGACCGGCGCGCAGACCCTCGCGCACCCGGTGGGCGATCTCCAGGAACTCCGGCGTCTCGCGGATGTCGAGCGGCCGTTCGCGGGGCAACGTGCTCTCGATGATGTCGGTAACCCGGCCCGGACGCGGCGACATCACCACGATCCGGGTCGAGAGATAGACCGCCTCGGGGATCGAATGGGTGACGAAGGCGATGGTCTTGTCGGTCCGCGCCCAGAGCTGCAGGAGCTGTTCGTTCAGATGGTCGCGCACGATCTCGTCGAGCGCGCCGAACGGCTCGTCCATCAGCAGGATGTCGGCGTCGAAGGCGAGCGCGCGGGCGATCGAGGCGCGCTGCTGCATGCCGCCGGAGAGCTGCCACGGAAACTTGTTCTCGAAGCCGGTCAGGTTAACCAGATCCAGGGTCCGCGCCACCCGCTCGCGTTGCTCGGCGCGCGAGTAGCCCATGATCTCCAGTGGCAGGCCGACATTGCGGGCGATGGTGCGCCAGGGATAGAGCGCGGCGGCCTGGAACACGTAGCCGTAGGCCCGGTTGAGCCGCGCCTGCTCCGGCGACACGCCGTTGACGGTGAGGGCGCCGCCGGTCGGCTGTTCCAGATCGGCGATGACCCGCAACAGCGTGGTCTTGCCGCAGCCGGACGGGCCGATGAAGGACACGAAATCGCCCTTGTCGATGGTCAACGACACGTCGCTCAGCGCGTGGACCGGTCCGTCGCCGGTCTGAAACGTCAGATCCAGGCGGTCGGCCCGGATCACGGACTCTCCCCTCGGCGCGGCAGTTTCCAAGCGGACGCCCTCCTCGGCGTTTTGGCGGCGTATTCTCGGCGTTGCCGCCGGTTCAGACGCCGGCCGGCATCTTGGCCGGGTCGCGGATCACCTTGCGCGGGGCGGTGATCTCTTTCCAGGTGGACAGCGCCCGGTTCGGCGCCGGATTGGACGGGCGCTTCACGAATTCGCCATGGCCCGGCTTTGCCTTCACCTCGGTCTCCACCACGGCGACCTCGCCGCGGGTCAGGGTGAAGCGCGGCAGGCCGGTGACCTCGATTCCCTCGAACACATTGTAGTCGATCACCGACTGCTGGTTGCCGGCGGAGATCGTCTTCGAACGCTTCGGGTCCCACACCACGATATCGGCGTCGGAGCCTTCGCGGATCGCGCCCTTGCGCGGGTACATGTTCAGGATCTTGGCGATGTTGGTGGAGGTGACGGCCACGAACTCGTTCATGGTCAGCCGGCCGGTATTCACCCCCCGGCTCCACAGCACCGGCATCCGGTCTTCCAGACCGCCGGTGCCGTTCGGGATCTGGGTGAAGTCGCCGACGCCGTAGCGCTTCTGGTCGGTGGTGAAGGCGCAGTGGTCGGTCGCCACCACCTGCAGGCTGCCGGCGGCGAGCCCGGCCCAGAGCCCGTCCTGATGCAGCTTGGAGCGGAACGGCGGCGACATCACCCGACGGGCCGCGTGGTCCCAGTCCGGATGCTGATACTCGCTCTCGTCCAGCACCAGATGCTGGATCAGCGGCTCGCCGAAGATCCGCATCCCCTTCTGCCGGGCCCGGCGGATCGCCTCATGGGCCTGCTCGCAGGAGACGTGGACGATGTAGAGCGGCACACCCGCCATGTCGGCGATCATGATGGCGCGGTTCGCCGCCTCGCCTTCCACTTCCGGCGGGCGCGAATAGGCATGCGCCTCCGGACCGGTATTGCCCTCGGCCATCAGCTTGGCCTGGAGATGGGCGACGACATCGCCGTTCTCGGCATGGACCAGCGGCATGGCGCCCAGATCGGCGCAGCGCTGAAACGACGAGTACATCTCGTCGTCGTCGATCATCAGCGCGCCCTTGTAGGCCATGAAGTGCTTGAAGGTGGTGATGCCGCGATCGACCACCGTCTCCATCTCCTTCCAGACCTGCTCGCCCCACCAGGTGATGGCCATGTGGAAGGAATAGTCGGCACAGGCCTTGGACGACTTGTTGTCCCAGGCCTGCATCGCCTCCAGCAGCGACTGGCCCGGCGCCGGCAGGCAGAAATCGACGACCATGGTGGTGCCGCCGGACAGGCCGGCACGGGTGCCGCTCTCGAAATCGTCGGCGGAATAGGTGCCCATGAAGGGCATTTCCATATGGGTGTGCGGGTCGATGCCACCCGGCATGACATAGCAGCCGGCGGCGTCCAGCACCTCGTCACCGGACAGATTCGGCCCCACGGCCGTGATCTTGCCCCCTTCGACCAGGACATCCGCCTCGAAGGTCAGGTCGGCGGTGACGATGGTCCCGCCCTTGATCACCTTGCTCGCCATCTTCTCCTCCTCTGCCCGTCCCTGTTATTCGGATGTTATTTCAAGAGACGATCTCCGCCGCCTCGACCACCGCCTGGAACAGCACGTCGGTGCCGGCCCGCGCCCAGTCGGGGGAGATCTCCTCGGCCTCGTTGTGGCTCAACCCGTCGACGCAGGGGCACATGACCATCGCGGTCGGCGCCACCCGGTTGACCCAGCAGGCGTCGTGGCCGGCGCCGGAGACCAGGTTGCGGTGGCTGTAGCCGAGCCGTTCCGCCGCCGAGCGGATCATCGTCACGCAGCCTTCGTCGAACTCGACCGGATCGAAGCCGCCGACCTTCTCGACCTCCAGGGTCAGGCCGATCTCGTCGCAGATCTTCTGCGCGCCGGCCTTCAGGCGGGCTTCCATATCCTCGATGATCGCCTTGTTGGGCGAACGGAAATCGACGGTGAAGACCGAGCGGCCGGGAATGATGTTGCGGGAGTTCGGATAGACCTCGCAATGGCCGATGGCGCCGACCGCATCCGGCGCGTGGCTCCAGGCGATCTCGTCGACCAGTTGGGTGATCCGCGCCATGCCGAGCCCGGCATTCACCCGCATCGGCATCGGCGTGGAACCGGTGTGGCTCTCCTTGCCGGTGACGGTGAACTGCAACCAGCTCAGCCCCTGGCCATGGGTGACCACGCCGATATCCTTGCCCTCGGCCTCCAGGATCGGTCCCTGCTCGATATGCAGCTCGAAGAAGGCCTTCATCCTGCGGGCGCCGACCTCCTCGTCGCCGAGCCAGCCGATACGCTTCAACTCGTCGCCGAAGCTCTTGCCCTCGCGGTCGGTGCGGGCATAGGCCCAGTCCAGGGTGTGGATGCCGGCGAATACGCCCGACGCCATCATCGCCGGGGCGAAGCGGGTCCCCTCCTCGTTGGTCCAGTTGACGACCACGATCGGATGTTTGGTCTTCACCCCCGCCTCATTCAGCGTGCGGATGACCTCCAGCGCGCCGAGCACCCCGAGCACGCCATCATACTTGCCGCCGGTCGGCTGGGTATCGAGGTGACTGCCCACATAGACCGGCAGCGCGGCGGGATCACTGCCCTCGCGCCGGAAGAACATGTTGCCGGCCTTGTCGACGCCCATGGTGCAGCCCTCGGCCTCGCACCATTTCTGGAACAGGGCGCGGCCCTCGGCGTCCTCATCCGTCAGGGTTTGGCGGTTGTTGCCGCCGGCGATGCCGGGGCCGATCTTCGCCATCTCCATCAGGCTGTCCCACAGCCGATCGCCGTTGATCCGCAGGTTGCTGGCTGTCGACATTCCCGACTCCCTAATTTTGCTTCCGGGAGTCCGCCCGCCCGTGTGAGGGCCAACCTGACGGGTGCCCCCTGCTCGGAGACCCACCCGCCTATAGGGTTGCGGGCCGCGCGACTTCCGCCTGTAATCGAAGTGACCTTGACCAAATGGTCAAAAACTAGGCTATCAGGCCATCGACGTCGGTCAAGGTCATAGTTTATACGCTAGATGCCCACTTTTTGTGCAAAATCATGCGCATACGGGTTAGTGGACCCACATCAGGAATTGAACCGGAAGCCCATGGCCCGCGCCGCAGAAACCCGACGACGTACCCGCATCCAGGTGGAGAAGGAAAGCCAGATCCTCGCCGCCGCACTCAATGCCTTCGCCCAGAACGGGTTCGCCGGCACGACCCTGGACGGGATCGCCGCCGGGGCCGGCATGTCGAAACCGAACCTGATCTATTATTTCGACAGCAAGGAGGAGGTCTACCGCGCGGTGCTCGGCCGCACGCTGGAGACCTGGCTGGAGCCGCTGATCGCCCTCGATCCGGCCGGCGAGCCGTTGAACGAGATCCGCGGCTATATCCGGCGCAAGCTCGAGATGTCGCGCGATCGCCCGCAGGAGTCCCGGCTGTTCGCCGGCGAGATCCTGGCCGGCGCGCCGCTGATCCGAGACGTGCTCGAAGGAGAGTTGAAGGATCTGGTCGACGAGAAGGTCGCCGTGATCCGCCAGTGGGTGGCCGACGGTAAACTCGCGCCGCACGACCCGTATCACCTGATCTTCGCGATCTGGGCGACCACGCAGCATTACGCCGATTTCGATGTCCAGGTCCGAGCGGTTTTGGGCGGGTCGGTCAGCGAAGACGACCGGTACAAGGAAGCGACCGCTTTCTTCGATACGGTGATTATCGGCGGGCTGACGCCCCGGTAAGCATCCCTGATTATGGTCGCCGGCACCATGGACGCGTCACGTCAGAGCGGCATGAACGTCAACGGCCTGCCGATCCCTTTCAACCATCGCTCTCTCTCCGTCGAAATCACGCGGATCTCGATCGATCTTCTTGGAAGCGGGTCCTCGATATCCAATTGCGTTCCATGCATGCGCTGATGGTCGAAAATCATCACATCTCCGCGGCTGAGAACCGGCGACCACATGGCCGGTTCTTCGTCGGCGCGGCAGAAGGCCATCAGTTCCTCATAGGTGTGCATCAGATCAGCTCGCGACCCGCGTGGGAACATGCCGTCCTCATCCACCGTATCGAGCACGCGCTGCCAATATGGTTCCGGCCAAAACGCCCTCTTCGCCATGGTCAGGCCTGGCGCACGTTCTCCTACATCACTGAGCGGCACCCAGACGTTCAGCATCGGCACCGATGCCCCCATCACATAGGCGTCGAAATGGAACGGTGCCGGCACTGAGCGACGGCTTGGCTGAAAGTCCCTTAGGAACGTCCCATCAACTGAAACGACGACATCACCACCGAGCAGTTCCCGACATCGATCCGCCAGGGCCGTATCGCGGAGGAAGCCGAGGAGTTGGTCCGGCTCTTTCATAACACCGAGCCGCATGAGATGGCTCACCGTGATCGCCCAGACTTCGTCCGTCCCATCACCTGCCGGTTGTTTGCGCAGAGACAACGTCTTGTCGATTAACCCGTCCAGCCGCTCGATCAGCGACAGCGGGAGTGCGCCTCTGTGGAACTCCAGGACTGGATCTGTCGCGAATTGTTTCGCCTCAGCGGTCACCGTCATCTTGCACCTTATGGCCCACGCGCTCACTCCCGACATCTTGGCATGAATTTGCTTTTGACCTCCACATCTCGAACCGTGTCAGTGACTGGAAGCGCATCGGATCCAGGCACAGTGATCCATTGATGCCGTTCCAGCACGACCAGCCCGGCCCCTTCGACTCTACCGCGCCGCAGAAACCCGCCGACGTACCCGTATCCAGGAGGACAAGATCCTCGCCTCCGCCCTCAACACCTTCGCGCAGAACGGCTTCGCAGGGGTGGCCATGTCAAAGCCGAACCTGATCTACTATTTCGAGACAGCAAGGATGAGGTCTACCGCGTGGTGCTCGGCCGCAAGCTGAAGACCTGGCTGGAGCCGCTGATCGCCCTCGACCCCGCCGGCGAGCCGTTGAACGAGATCCGCGGCTATATCCGGCGCAAGCATGAGATGTCGCGCGATCGACCGCAGGAGTCCCGGCTGTTCGCCGGCGAGATCCTGGCCGGCGCGCCGCTGATCCGAGACGTGCTCGAAGGAGAGTTGAAGGATCTGGGCGACCACGCAGCTTTACGCCGGTTTCGACCCGCAGGCCCGTGTCCACGGAGGCGATCGCCCCGGAACAGGTCCGGGGAGTGGCTTATGAGGCTTGGGAGGAGCGCGCCTACCGCGCCGGGTCCCGGTTCAGCACCAGCATCAGCAGCGCCAGGACCGTCGCCGCCACGCCGAGCAGCACCGGCGGCGCGACCCAGCCGTGGCCGCTCAGCCCCTCCAGCACGATCACGACGCTCGGGATCAGGTAGCCATAGGCCATGACCTTGGCCGCCGGCAGACGCAGCGCGCCGTAGCGCATCAGGAAGAAGGTAATCGCCGAGGCGAAGACCGAGATATAGACCGCCGTCACCCAGACGATCGGCGGCAGCGTCGTCCAGTCGGTGCGCAGGATCGCCGGGAACGCATAGACCGCGACCACCAGCAGGCCGCCGAGCACGGTCCACAGGGTGAACAGCTTTCCGCTCTCGCCCCGGTTCATGACGGTGATCAGCGGGATGTAGATCGCATGGCACACGCAGGCGCCGAGGAAGATCAGCTCGCCCGTACCGATATCGAAGGCCAGCAGGGCGTCGACATCGCCTCGGAACACGACCCAGACCGCCCCGCTCGCCGCTAAAAAGAGACTGCCGCCGACCAGCGGGCTGATGCCCTGGCGTAGCAGCAGGAATCCGAACAGCGCAGTCAGCAGCGGCGTCATCGTAAACACCGCGGCCAGACTGACCGGGTCGGTCAGCCGCAACGCCTCGAACATCAGCACGAAATAGGAGCCGAGCAGAACGCCCAGCACCAGGAAGCGCCATGGTGCGCGCACGGTGAGCTGCCGCTCGCCTTTCCGACCGGCGAGGATCGCCCCCGCCATCACCGCCGCCGCCAGGGCGAATCGCAACGCCGTCAAGGCGCCGGGATCGATATGCGGGGCCGTCAGGTGGCCGAGGGTGAAGGAGCCGCTGATCAGCGTGGCGAAGAGCAGCATCGCCGCATGCCCCTTAAGTGCCTCGTTCCTTGCGTCCGGTGCCTCAGGCATCGGTCATCCCTTCGATCACGCCGGGCATCTCCGCTCGCCAGTCGAGCGCCTGTCTGGTTCCGGGGCAGTCCATCGTCTGGTCCAAACCCAGGCCGGCCGCCCAGTCACCCAGCGCCGCCATCGCATCTTCGACCGACCGCACCACCGGACCGGGTGCCGCGGCCCGTCGGGCAATCGCTCCAGCGATGGCGCCGACCGCAACGCCGGTCTCTCCAACCCCGTGATAGTCGGCACCACCCTCGCCCCGCTCGATCGCGAGGCGGAACAGTCGGGCGAGATCGTCGCGATGCACCATCGGCCATCGGGTCTCCAGCGATCCGGTCACGACCGGTGGTTCGCCCTGCGACGCCGCGGAAAGGAAAGCGGCAAGCGTGCCGCCCCCGGCATCCCAAACCATGGCCGGATGCACGATGCGGACGGACAGGGCCTCCTCGCCCAGGAGCCGTGCGCGGTGGTCGACCATGAACGCGAAGGCCGGCAGCGGATCGAACGGCGACCCTTCCACCGCCGCCGTGCCGCCGACCGCGCCGTAGAGCCAGCAGCCGCCGGTATAGACCAGCGGGAGCGGTGCCGGCCTGTCGGACGCCCAGGCGACAAGCGCATCGAGGAAGGCCGCCTCGGCGGCGGCCATATCGGTGTCGAAGGTCGCCGCCAGGTGCAGCACACCATCCACCCCACCGATCGTCGACAGCCACACCTGCGCGTCGGTCATGTTCCCCGACACCGGCCGGCATCCCAGTGCCGTCACTTTGTCCTCGGACGACTTGCTGCGCGCCAGGGCGAGAACCTCGTGCCCGGCGCCCAGCAAATCGCGCGCGACCACCGAGCCGATATAGCCGGTGCCGCCCGTCAACAGCAGTCGCATCGCTTTTCCTTAGGTCGCAGGCGGCCGGCTGGCCTCCCGGACTCCGGCTTACCCCCTTCGTCGCTATAAAAGCAAGATACAGCTTTTATTAAACGCGCCTACTCCGCCGCGACCGAGGACGGATTGTTCGGATGCTGCGTCCAGTTGCCGTATTCGGCCACAATGGTGCGGCCGGTGCGTGGGTCGACCGTACCGGCTGGCTGCTTCTCCATGGTGATACAGTCCTCGACCGGGCAGACGTTGACGCAGAGATTGCAGGCCACGCATTCGGCGTCGATCACCTCGAAATGCCGCAGCCCGTCCTTCACCGCCGTGATCGCCTGGTGCGAGGTGTCCTCGCAGGCGATGTGACAGCGCCCGCACTTGATGCAGAGGTCCTGGTCGATCCGCGCCTTGGCGACGTAATTCAGGTTCAGGTACTGCCAGTCGGTGACGTTCGACACGGCGAGGCCAGTGAAGTCGCTCGTGCGCCCATACCCCTTGGCGTCCATCCAGCGCGACAGGCCATCGATCATCTCGGTCACGATGCGGAAGCCGTAGGTCATCACCGCGGTGCAGACCTGCACGTTGCCCGCCCCCAGGGCCATGAACTCGGCCGCGTCGCGCCAGGTGGTCACGCCACCGATGCCGGAGATCGGCAGGCCCGCCATCTCCGCGTCGCGGGCGATCTCCGCCACCATGTTCAACGCGATCGGCTTGACCGCCGGTCCACAATAGCCGCCATGGCTGCCCTTGCCGTCAATCGTCGGTTCCGGCGCCATCAGGTCGAGATCGACCGACGTGATGGAACTGACGGTGTTGATCAGCGACACCGCATCCGCCCCGCCGGCATGGGCGGCCCGCGCCGGGTAGCGGATGTCGGTGATGTTCGGGGTCAGCTTAACGATCACCGGCATGCGGGTGTTCTGCTTGCACCAGCGGGTGACCATTTCGATGTATTCCGGCACCTGGCCGACGGCGGAGCCCATGCCGCGCTCGGACATGCCGTGGGGGCAGCCGAAGTTCAGCTCCACCCCGTCAGCGCCGGTATCCTCCACCTGCTTCAGGATCTCGGTCCAGCAGACCTCCTCGCAGGGTACCATCAGCGACACCACCACCGCCCGGTCCGGCCAGGCACGCTTCACCGCCTTGATCTCGTCGAGGTTGGTCTGTAGCGGCCGGTCGGTGATCAGCTCGATGTTGTTGAGGCCGAGCAGCCGGCGGTCCGCCCCCCAGACCGCGCCGTAGCGCGGGCCGTTGACGTTGACGATATGCGGATCCAGGCCGAGGGTCTTCCACACCACCCCGCCCCAACCGGCCTCGAAGGCGCGGACGACATTGTATTCCTTGTCGGTCGGCGGCGCCGAGGCCAGCCAGAACGGGTTCGGGGACTTGATGCCGACGAAGTCGCTGCGCAGGTCTGCCATGCTCTGATCCTCCGTCCTACGCCATCAACAGGCGGTGAATGCTCTCGGCGGCGTCGCGGCCCTGGGCCACGGCGGTCACGGTCAGGTCGTCCCCCGCCGCCACGCAGTCGCCGCCGGCCCAGACCCGGTCGACGCTGGTACGGAACTCGTCATCGACCACGAGCCGGCCGCGCTCGGTCTCCGGTCCCTGTGGTGCCTCCAGGGTCTGGCCGATGGCCTTCAGCACCACGTCGGCGGCGACGAAGAACGTCTCGCCCGTGCCCTCCAGGCCGTTGGCGCCGGCCCGGGTGTATTCGCACTCGACCCCGCGCCGGCCGTCCTCGGCCACCACGCGCACCGGCTTCGCCCAATGCCGGATCTTCACACCCTTGGTCTGCGCCAGATCCTGCTCGAACAGGCTGGCGTTCATCGCCTCCTGGCCGCGGCGGTAGACGATGGTCACATCCTCGGCGCCCAGCAGCTTGGTCTGCACGGCGGCATCGATCGCCGTCATGCCGCCGCCGATCACCACCACCCGGCGGCCAACCGCCAGCGACGACGGGTCCTGGGACGATCGCAGGTCGGCGATGAAGTCGACGGCGTCCTCTACCCCCGGAAGATCCTCGCCCGGCACTCCGAGCGCATTCACGCCGGCGAGCCCGATGGCAAGAAACACGGCGTCGTAATCCCATTTCAGCCCGTCGATGGAGATGTCGCGGCCGAGCGCCTTGCCGGTCTCCAGGGTGATGTTGCCGATGCCCAGCACGAAATCGACCTCCTCGCGGGCGAAACCGCCCGGAGTCTTGTAGGCGGCGATTCCGTATTCGTTCAGCCCGCCCGGCTTCGGCCGCGCGTCGAACAGGGTCACCGCATGGCCTTTCATTGCCAGCCGGTGCGCACAGGCGAGGCCCGCCGGCCCGGCACCGACCACGGCGACCTTCTTCCCGGTGTTGCAGGCCCGCTGATAGGGATGGGTGTTCGACGCCATCAGATGATCGGTCGCATAACGCTGCAGGCGGCCGATCTCTACCGGCTTGCCTTCCGCCGCCTCGCGCACGCAGGCTTCCTCGCACAGGGTCTCGGTCGGGCAGACACGGGCGCACATGCCGCCCAGAATGTTCTGGTCGAAGATCGTCTTCGCCGCCCCGTCCGAATTGTCGGCGGCGATCTGGCGGATGAACATCGCGATGTCGATGGTGGTCGGACACGCCGTCATGCAGGGCGCGTCGTAGCAGAAATAGCACCGATCCGCGGCGACCGCCGCCTCATGCCGGGTGAGTGGCGGGTGAAGGTCCGCGAAATTGGCGGCCACCTGTTCCGACGTCAGCCTGCCGGCCTTAACGTCCGCTCCCTCGAACCCACGTGTCATGGCACTCTCCCATGGCCGGACCAGGGGAAAAGCGTGCCTGTCGGCAAAAGTTTTATCAAGTGGTCAAAATTATGGAGGATCGCCAGTGACGTTCTTTGAGGGGATGACCCTGGAAGAGGTGGAGATCGGCGCCGGGGTGATGCGTCTGCGTCGGGGCGGCGACGGGCCGCCGCTGCTGATGGTGCACGGCAACCCGCAGACCCATGCCATGTGGCATGCGGTGGCGCCGCGCCTGGCCGAAACCTACACGGTGATCTGCCCCGACCTGCGCGGCTACGGCGGATCGCACAAGCCGCCGGCGACGGCCGATCACGCACTCTACGCCAAGCGCGCGATGGCGCAGGACCTGGTCGATCTGATGGCCGAACTCGGACACGACCGCTTCCGTGTCGTCGGCCACGACCGGGGCGCGCGGGTGTCGCACCGGCTGGCGATCGACCACCCCGGCCGAGTGGAGCGGATGGCCCTGCTCGACATCGTGCCGACCATCGAGCATTTCGAGCGCGCCGATATGGCCTTCGCCATGGGCTATTATCACTGGTTCTGGTTCGCTCAGCCGCATCCCTTCCCCGAGACCATCATCTCGGCGGCACCGGAGGCCTGGTTCCGGGCCCATACCAACCGGGAACCGAAGGATGACGGGTTTTTCCATCCGGACGCCTTCGCCGACTACCTCGCCGCGGCCCGCAATCCGGAGATGGTCCGCGGCATGTGCGAGGATTACCGCGCGGCGGCGACCATCGACCTGGAGCATGACCGGACAAGCCGGGAGGCGGGCCAGCGCATCCGCTGCCCGCTGCATGTCATGTGGGGGACGAAGGGCAAGATCGGCCAATGGTACGACCCGGTCGACATCTGGCAGCGTTATTGCGACGGCCCGGTCACGTCCCAGGCGGTCGATACCGGTCACTATCTGGCCGAGGAGGATCCCGACGGGGTTCTCGCATCTCTGGAGCCGTTCCTGGCGGGATAGGCGAGCACCCGCCCCGTCTTCCCGGACTTGATCCGAGACCCAGACAAACGCTCGCTGGCGCGCGGGGCGTCATATTGAATCGTCCCAGCAGTCGGCCACTCTGGGTCCCGGATCAAGTCCGGGAAGACGGCAGAGTGCGAACCGCCGCCGCCCTTCCCGCTTGTGCCCGCCCCCAAGAGCGGGTCTGATATCGGCAGACGTCCCAAGATGGCTGGTGCGATGTTCCGATACCTGCTGATCGTCCGTTTCGCGCTGATCAACGTGGTCTCCGCCGGCCTGCTCGCAGGCGTCTATCTGCAGGGCTGGCTCGATGCGGTGATCAAGGGCGATCTGATCGAGCTCTCCCTGGTCATCGTCGCGGTGTTCTCTTACGGCTTCCTGTATTGCGCCCTGCGCATCGGCCAGACCAGCGGCGAGCTCGATGAGATCCGGAACACCGATCCGGGCACCGGCACTCCCGCTCTCACCTACCTCGAGAAAGTCCGCTTCACCCATGACCGCGAGAGCCTCCGCGGGGTGTTGCGCATGCGGCTCGGGCGGCGCATCGCCGCCGTGCGCCATATCGCCAACAGCCTGGTCTTCCTCGGTCTCATCGGCACGGTGATCGGCTTCATCATCGCGCTGTCCGGCGTTGATCCAAACCGCGCCGCCGATGCCGACAATGTGGCCGAGATGGTTGCCACCCTGATCTCCGGCATGTCGGTGGCGCTCAACACGACCCTGGTCGGCGCGGTGCTCTACGTCTGGCTAATCGTGAACTACCGCCTGCTGGCAAGCGGCACCGTGGATCTGCTGACCGAGACCATCGAACGCGGCGACGGCGGATAAGGTCGGGCGATGGAAGACCCGTTCGACGATTTCGAGGAGGACGGCACCGACACGGTCTTCCGCGACGTCATCATGCTCGCCCTCATCGGCTTCGTCGCCATGGTGATCATGCTGCTGCCGCATATCAGCAAGGAAAAGCAGGAGACCCAGGACACCAACGCGCCGGGCAACGTAATCGTCGAGATGCATTGGCCGTCGGACTTCGCCAACGATGTCGATCTCTGGGTCAAGGCGCCCGGCGAAGGGCCGGTCGGGTTCTGGAATCAGGGTGGCGAGGTGTTCAACCTGTTGCGCGACGATCTCGGTGCCATCGGCGACGCCACCAACGAGAACTACGAGGTCACCTACAGCCGCGGCATCCCGCCCGGCGAGTATGTCGTCAACGTCCATATGTACGGCGCGCCGCCCAAAGACCGCGCGATCCCGGTCAAGATCGTGGTGAGCGTGAAGAAACCGCTGGAGGAAACCCGCCAACTGCTCGAGACCACGGTGGAACTGCGCCGCTACAACCAGGAGGAGACCGCGTTTCGGTTCCGCCTGTCCGCCGATGGCGACCTTGTGAAGGATAGCGTGAGCACGCTGCGCTACCCGCTGATCACCCGCCCCTAGCAGCGGCGACCCGCCCCTGCCCGGAACCCGAGCCGGAGGAGAAGATGGACCACCTGATCTACGTCTTCGCCGTCAGCACCGCCGTCGCCGCGACCCTGGCCAGCCTGGCGATCTGGGCGCCGCGGCTGCCCTGGGTGCGGATTTCGGCGGTGGTCGCCGCAACCCTGCTGATCCCGATCAGCTATATCCAGTTCGTCGACTTCCTGAGTCGCCCCAAGCCCCAATCGATGGAGTGGATACAGCGCCACGTCGAGGCCGCCGAAGTCCTCGGTGTCAGCCTGGCCGAGGGCGAGGCGATCTACATGTGGCTGCGGCTGAGCGGCGAATTGGAACCGCGTTACTACAAGTTCCCCTGGAACCTGCGACTTGCGGAACAACTTGAGGAGGACATCGACACCGCCATGCAGAAGCAGGGTAAGCTGGTACTGCGCAACCCGTTCGAGAACCGCCGCTCCGGCGAGATCGGCGACCTCAATGTGGAGATCATCCCGCCGTCCCTGCCGCCGACCAAGGCGCCGCCGTCGATGCCGAGGTTCTTCAACCCCCGTGAGCGCAAGATCTGAGGCGACCCGACATCGCCGGATCAACCCTTCGACAGATACGAGAAATATAAAAATCTCGAAATTTCCGAGTATCTTCGGTACGATTTGGTCATGCGATTCGCATAGAAGCGGCACGAAGCGGCCCCGTGTCTCCTGCCCCCGGTCATCCGGGCAGACGGCGCGGCCGCATCGGCGATGGAGACGACGCCATGGGGACGCGCACCCGCGAGGATTATCGCAGCATCACCGGGCCGGAGAAGGCCGCCATCCTTCTGATGTCGCTCGGCGAGCAGCAGGCTGCCGCCCTGTTCGGCCAGATGGACGATGAGGAGATCAAGGAGATCTCCCAGGTGATGGCCGGACTCGGCATGGTGTCCTCGAATATCGTCGAGCGGCTGTTCGTAGAGTTTGCCGAGCAGGTGTCCTCCACCGGCTCGCTGGTCGGCTCCATGGATTCCACCCAGCGCCTGCTGGCCAAGGTCCTGGGCGAGGACCGCGTCGAAGACATCATGGAGGAGATCCGCGGTCCGGCGGGTCGCACCATGTGGGACAAGCTG
The DNA here is from genome assembly GCA_029212785.1 of Thalassobaculaceae bacterium. Lineage (GTDB taxonomy): Bacteria > Pseudomonadota > Alphaproteobacteria > Thalassobaculales > Thalassobaculaceae > Thalassobaculum. The sequence goes on along the minus strand of JARGOG010000034.1, from coordinate 30,441 downwards.
GCGAATGTCAGCGAGCAGGTCCTGGCGAACTACCTGAAGAACGAGTACCCGCAGACCGTGGCGGTCATCCTCGGCAAGATCCAGCAGGGCCACGCCGCCAAGGTGCTGGCGACCCTGCCGGAGAACTTCGCCATGGAAGTGGTCATGCGCATGCTGCGCATGGAGGCGGTGAACAAAGATATCGAAAAGGACGTCGAGCGGGTGCTGCGCACCGAGTTCATGTCCAACCTGGCGCGCACCAACCGCCGCGACAGCCATGAGATGATGGCGGAGATCTTCAACAGTCTCGACCGCGCGACGGAGAGCCGGTTCCTGTCGGCGCTCGAGGAGCGCAACAAGGACAGCGCCGAGAAGATCCGCTCGCTGATGTTCACCTTCGAGGACCTGAACCGTCTCGACCCGGCCGGCGTGCAGACCCTGCTGCGGGCGGTCGACAAGGACAAGATGACCGTCGCCCTGAAGGGCGCGTCGGAGGAACTGCGCGATCTGTTCTTCTCCAACATGTCCGAACGCGCCGCCAAGCTGATGCGCGAGGACATGCAGGCGCTCGGCCCGATCCGCCTGAAGGACGTGGAAGACAGCCAGACCGCCATGGTGCAGTCGGCCAAGGACCTCGCCGACCGTGGCGAGATCGTGCTCGGCGGGTCGTCGGGCGAGGATCAGCTGGTCTACTGACCGGCGGTGTATCGGCGCGACCGCGCCGTGAACTCCGCGTACCCCATCCTGGCTTCGAAGGCGTCGACCGGTTCCATCCGATCGCTCAGATCGGCGGCTGGAATCTCGCGGTACCGGGCCAGCGCGGCGGTCATCCCATGGACGGCCGAGAACAGCGTGAATCCGTAGTACAGCACCAGACTGGCCTCCGTCTTCAGGCCCGAGAAGCGTGGGTGGTTCGGGCCGTCGACCACCACATAGGGCGCGGCCGCCTCTTTCTTGAGATCCGCCACCGCCTCCGGTGTCCCCCCGGTCGGCATGACCATGTCGGCGCCGGCCTCGCAGAAAGCTCGAACCCGCCGTTTCGCCTCCTCGAAATCGCCCGTCGCCCAGATCGCGTCGGTCCGCGCGATGATCTGGAAATTCGGGTCGCGTCGGGCCGCCACCGCGGCGCGGATGCGGGCCAGCATGTCTTCGAGCGGGATCAGGCGCTGCGGTAGGTCCGTGTGCTTGCCGCCGGCATGGTCTTCGATATGAATGGCGGAGACGCCGGCTCCCTCGAATGCCTGCACGGTGCGCCAAAGGTTGGCGGGTTCGAAGAATCCGCCCTCGGCATCGGCCACCACCGGCACGGAGACCGCCGCGGCGACCCGCGCGGCCCGGTGCACCAGGTCATCCAGCCCGAGCGCGCCGACATCCGGTAATCCCAGATCCGCCGCCGCCGTCGCATAGCTGCCGACATAGACCACGTCGAACCCGGCCTCGACCACCAGCTTCGCGCTCAAGGCGTCGTGGCACCCGGGCACGAGGATCGACGCCCCGGAGTCGAGGCGGGCTTTCAACTGCGCATGGCGTATAGAGGCGTCGGGCTGTGACATCGGGCTATCCTGGGCGCTGGAGGGAAGTCGCCAGTATTTCAACTGGCTGCCGCCGGAGTCCATCCCGTGAGTCGGTTCGGGAGATCCCGGCGGATCCGCGCCGGCCTCGCCATGGGGCCAAGGTTCTGGCATAGTCCGCGCCCCGTTCCCCCCGACGGAAAGTTCCCATGGCCCCCGCGCCCGACACCGCCAAGCGCCTCGACACTCAGGTCGACGGCGCCTACAGCATCGACGTCTCGAAAGTCGACGCCGTCGTGCTCGCCCGGATCACGGCGATGGCGTTCCGGCACCGCTGGCGCATGGCCATCGCCGTCGTCACCACCGTTCTCGGCGGCCTGTTCCAGCTCATGGTCCCGCAGTATCTCGGTCAGGCCGTCGACCAGGCCCAGGGCCTGCTGCGCGACGCCGCCGCCGGCGCATCCGCCCATGGCGCGGCGGAATCCGCCCTGCTGAACACCGCCCTGCTGTTGCTCGGCGCCGCGATCCTGCGCGGCATCTTCACCATGCTGCACAACTACCAGGGCGAAGCCGTCGGCCAGCTCATCGGCTACCGCCTGCGCCTCGACTACTACCGCCAGCTCCAGCGCCTCAGCCTGTCCTGGCACGACCGGGTGCATACCGGCGACCTGATGACCCGTGGCATCCTCGACATCGAGGGCGTGCGGCTCTGGGTCGATACCGGCATCCTGCGCAGCGTGCTGCTGACCGTCCTGATCGGCGGCGGTGCCGTGATTCTGTTCCGTAACGATCCGATCCTGGCCTGCGTCGCGCTGAGTTTCGTGCCGATCGTCGGTATTCGCGCGTCGCTGGCCCGGCTCAAGTTGCGCGACACCTGGATCGCGCTGCAGGACAAGATGTCCGACCTGACCAAGGTGATGGAGGAGAATCTCGGCGGCATCCGGGTCGTGCGCGCCTTCGCCGCCCAGGCCTTCGAACTGATCCGATACGACAAGATATCCGACGAGGGCCTGGCCATCGCCAGCCGGCGGGTGCGGCTGTTCGTGTTGTCGACAACCCAGATGACCTTTGTCTATTTCCTGGCGATGGGACTGACGCTGGGGGTCGGCGGAACCAAGGTCGCGGCCGGCGAGATATCCTTGGGTCAGCTCACCGAAGCCCTGGCCTTCATGCTGATCCTGCAGATGCCGGTGCGCCAGATCGGCTGGATGATCAACTCGATCGCCCGGGCCTCGACCTGCGGTGGTCGGCTGTTCAACGTCATCGATCTGGAACCCTCCATCGCCGACCGGCCGGGCGCCAAGGAACTCGTCTTCGGTGACGGCGTGCTCCGCTTCGAGAATGTCGATTTCAGCTATCCGACCTGGGCCAAGGACGACCGCACGCTGAGCGGCATCGACCTGGAGGCGCGTCCCGGCAAGATGATCGGCATCGTCGGCCCGCCGGGCTCCGGCAAGACCACCATCGCCCAACTTCTCGGTCGATACTACGACGTCGCCTCTGGCCGCATCACCATCGATGGCCAGGACATCCGCGACGTCACGCTGTCGTCGCTGAGGTCGGCGGTGGCGATCGTGCAGCAGGAGCCGTTCCTGTTCACCGCCAGCATCGACCACAACGTGGCCTATGGCGATCCCTGGGCCGGCCGCTCCAGCATCGAACGCTCGGCGCAGACGGCGCAACTGCACAACTACATCAAGGCGCTGCCGAACACCTACGAGACCCTGGTCGGCGAGCGCGGGGTATCACTGTCCGGCGGCCAGCGCCAGCGCCTGTCCATCGCCCGGGCGATCCTGCCCGACGCGCGCGTTCTGGTGCTCGACGACAGTACCGCCGCCATCGACGCAGCCACTGAGCGTCGGATCCGCGAAGCCCTGAAGGACTACACAAGGGAGCGCGCGGTGATCGTCATCGCCCACCGGCTCTCCTCGCTGATGCATGCCGACGAGATCGTGTTCCTGGAGGCCGGCCGGATCGTCGAGCGCGGCAGTCATGACGACCTCATGAAGCTCGACGGCCGATACGCCCAGCTTTACGACCTCCAGGCCCGCACCGGCGCCGACACGAAAAGCGGGGCCGCGCAATGACGACCAGCCACAACCAGCGCGACGCCGCGCGGCGCGGTGACCGAACCCAGGGCGACACCGACGACCGGGCACCGCTGGCCGTCGTCGGCTCGCAGATCAGCCAGGACGAGGAACTGTTCGGCCGTGCCTTTGACCCGTGGGTGGTCAAGCGCTTCATGGCGTATCTCGCACCCTATCGGGCCCAGCTTCTGATCGGACTCGGCTGCGTGCTCGCCTTCACGCTGACCCAGCTCACCCTGCCGCTGCTGGTGCGCGCGACCATCGACCACGCGCTGGCCGGTGGAGCGAACGACCTCTCCCTGCTGCAGATCTTCGTCGGCGCGTTCCTCGGCGTGGTGGTGCTGAACTACACCGCCAACCACTTCATGGAGACGCTGATCGGCCGCACCGCCCAGCGCCTGCTGTTCGACCTGCGCCGCGCCATGTACGCCCATCTGCAGATCGTCTCGCTCTCCTTCATGGACCGAACCGAGGTCGGTCGGCTGATGTCGCGCCTGCAGGGCGATGTCTATGCCCTGCAGGAGTTCCTGGAATCCTCGATCTTCGCCATCGGCGATCTGGTGCTGCTGGTCGGTATCGTCATCGTGCTGCTGAGCCTCAACCCGGCGCTTGGCGGACTGACGCTGTCGGTCCTGCCACTGCTGTTCCTGGTGCGCATCGTCTGGCTGCCGCTGGCGCGCAAGGCGTTCATGCGGGCCCGCGAGGCGAGCTCGACCACCAACGCCGCCCTGGCGGAGAACGTCCACGGCATCCGCGCGATCCAGGAACTGCGCCGCGAGGCGGTGAACTTCGACCTGTTCGAAGAGAAGGCTCGCGAGAACCTGGAAGCCCACCTCGCCGCCTCGCGCTACACCAATGTGATGGTGCCGATCGTCGACGCGCTGACCGGCTCGGCCATGGCGATCGTGATCCTGATCGGCGGGTCCATGGTGCTCGACAGCAGCCTCGATGTCGGCGTGATGGTCGCCTTCCTGTTCTATGTGCAGCGATTCTTCGACCCGATCCGCTCGCTCACCCTGCAATACAGCATCATGCAGCGGGCGATGGCCGCCGGACAGCGGATCTTCGAGGTGATGGATGTCGACGTCGAGGTCGAGGACGCGCCCGACGCCGAGGATCCGATGGAGATCGACGGCGCCATCGAGTTCCGTGATGTCACCTTCGGCTATGTGCCGGGCCACCCGATCCTCAAGAACATCACCTTCCAGGTGAAACCGGGCGAGACCGTTGCCCTGGTCGGCCCGACCGGCTCCGGCAAGACCAGCACCACGGCCCTTGTCCACCGTTTCTACGATGTGTGGGAGGGCGAGGTCCTGGTCGGCGGGCGGGACGTGCGATCGGTGACCCAGGACAACCTGGGGCGCCACATCGCCATGGTGCTGCAGGAGCCGTTCCTGTTCTCCGCCACCATCGCGGAGAACATTCGCTACGCCAAAACCGACGCCACCCATGCCCAGGTCGTGGACGCGGCGACCGCGGTCGGCGCCCATGAGTTCATCGAGCGGCTCGAACACGGCTACGAGACCATGCTGGATCAGCGCGGCTCCAACCTGTCGCTTGGCCAGCGACAGCTCATCAGCTTCGCACGGGCCCTGCTGGCCGACGCCAAGATTCTGGTGCTGGACGAGGCGACGGCGAGCATCGACAGCTATACGGAACTGGAAATCCAGCGCGCGCTGGCCCGCCTGCTGAAAGACCGCACGGCCATGGTCATCGCCCACAGGCTGGCCACGATCCGCGGCGCCGACCGCATCATTGTGTTGGAAGGCGGCGAGATCGTCGAACAGGGCAGCCATGACGACCTGATGGCGTCCGGCGGCCTCTACGCCCGGCTGTACCGGATGAACTACGCGTCGTTCGACGATATTCCGGCCGACGAGGTCGCCAAGGTCATAGCCGGCGGCGAGCGCGAGACTTGAAACGTTCCACCCTGGTCCCCCGCTCCCCTCGCCGCTAGTCTCCTCGCCAATAAAACCTAACGGGGTGGAGACGAGCATGAAGTGGAACGAGCGGCGCGAGCGGTTTCGCGCGGTACTGGATGGCAAGTCTTGCGTTTATCCGGGGTCGGTCTTCGATCCGATTTCCGCCCGGATCGCCGAGGAGGTCGGCTTCGAGATCGGCATGTTCGCCGGCTCCGTCGCCTCGATGACCGTGCTCGGCGCGCCGGACCTGATCGTATTGACGCTCAGCGAGTTCGCCGACCAGGCGGGCCGCATCTGCCGCGCCACCTCCCTGCCGTTGATGGTCGACGCCGACCACGGCTACGGCAACGCGCTCAACGTCCAGCGCACGGTCGAAGAGCTGGAGATCGCCGGCATTTCGGGCATGAGCATCGAGGACACGGTGCTACCTTACGTCCACGGTTCCGGCGGCAAGACCACCTTGCTCTCGATCGAGGAAGGCACCGGCAAGATGAAGGCGGCGCTGGCCGGCCGGGTCGACAAATCCCTGTCGATCTTCGGCCGCACCAGCGCGCTCGCCGTCACCGGGCTCGACGATTGCATCAAGCGGGTGAAGGCCTATGACGCCGCCGGGGTCGACGCGATCTTCCTGGTCGGTGGCACCGAGAAATCCGACCTGGAAGCGGTCGCGGCGGAGACCGACCTGCCGATCATGCTCGGCGGCCTGCCGGAAAGCCTGCGTGATGCCGACTGGCTGGCGTCGTTGGGCGTACGGATCTGCCTGACCGGCCACCAGCCCTTCGCGGCCTCGGTGCAGGCGACCTACACCACGCTGAAGGCCCTGCGCGACGGCACGGCACCGAAAGACCTGCAGGGCGTCGCGTCCGGTGAGCTGATGAAGCGAGTCACCCGCGACGCCGACTATGCGACTTGGACCAAGGAGTTCCTGGAGGGGTGATTCCGTGGCACCCGGCAGCGCGTTCACCTATGCGATCCTCTCCGTCCTCGCCGGCGCGCTGCTGGGGGTCCTCTACGTGACCGTACCTATGGTGCAGGCGTTCTTCATCCTGCCCGCAATCAACGACATCGCCACCGACCTCGCGGATCCGCCGGTTTTCACCGTCTCGCAGACTCCCCCCTATCCGGCGGCACTCGCCGACAGACAGCGCGCCGGATATCCGGATATCGGTCCGCTGTTCCTGAAGACGCCGGTCGCCGAACTGTTCCCGCGCACCCATACGGCAGCCCTGGACATGGGCTGGGTGATTCGCGAGTTGACTGCCGAGGAAGGCCGGATCGAGGCGGTGGCCACCACGGCACTGCTCCGGTTCAAGGACGATGTCGTCGTTCGCCTGCGCCCCGACGGCGGCGGCACCCGTGTCGACCTGCGTTCGCGCTCGCGGGTTGGAGTCCACGACCTCGGTACCAACGCCCGACGCATCCGCGCGTTTCTCGACCGACTTCAGCGATAGGAGCCCCCCATGGCCGAAAGTGAATTCGACATCATCGATGACCCGTTCCGCCTGCTGGTGAAGACTTCCGCCAGCGTCGAACGGATCTGGACCGGCGGCCGCTGGACAGAGGGCCCGGTGTACTTCCCCGCCCTGCGCTCGCTGCTGTGGAGCGACATTCCGAACGACCGGATCATGCGCTGGGACGAATGCACCGGCGAGACCGGCGTGTTCCGAGGCAATCACGGCCACTACAGCAATGGCCACACGGTGGACCGCCAGGGCCGGCTGATAAGCTGCGAGCACGGCACCCGCCGTGTCACCCGCACCGAGCATGACGGCTCGATCACCGTGCTGGCCGACAGCTATGACGGCAAGCGGCTGAACAGCCCGAACGACGTGGTGGTGCGCTCCGACAACTCGATCTGGTTCACCGATCCGGCCTACGGCATCGACAGCGACTACGAGGGTTTCGCCGCGCCCCAGGAGCAGGCCGGCGACTACGTCTTCCGCCTCGACCCGGACAGCGGCGCACTCAGTGTGGTGGCCGACGATTTCCAGCGCCCCAACGGTCTCGCCTTCTCGGTCGACGAGCAGACCCTCTACATCGCCGACAGCGGCTTCACCCGCTACAAGAACGGCAACCGGCATATCCGCAAATTCGCCGTCGGCGCCGACGGTACGCTTTCCGGCGGCGAAGTCGTCATGACCTGCGAGACGGGGATCTATGACGGCTTCCGCCTGGATACCGAAGGACGGATCTGGACCAGTGCCGGCAATGGCGTCGAGTGCTACCTGCCCGACGGCAACCTGATCGGACGGATCAAAATCCCCGAGCGGGTGGCGAACCTGGTGTTCGGAGGGCCGAAACGCAACCGCATGTTCATCGCCGGCACCAGCTCGATCTACGCCATCATGCTACCGGTCACCGGCGCCAAGACGTTCTGACGACCAGGTCGTCTCCGTCAGGTGCCGAGCGTCGCCAGTCTGGCGGACAGGTCTTCGAGATTGACGACCAGATCGCGGTGCTCCGGCGACATATGGCCCGGATCCGGGCAAACCTGCGCCGGGACGCTTTCGATGTCGATCGACGTCGCTTTTGCCAGGGCGTGATAGAACGGCATGAATTGTCCGCCGTAAAACATCATGGCCCGGGTGCTGGAAGCGGAGAACAGCAGGTTGGTCATCGCCGCTCCCTGGGCGCCGATCACGGCTTCGGCCTGTGCGAACAGTTCTATCTGGGCGTCGAACGTCATTTCCTCTGGATAGACGGTCTCGAAGCCGTGCCGGCCCAGCAGGGCTTTGACCTCTTCGACATTCCGGATCCTGCGGTGATTGGCAGATCGGCGGTGTACGAAAAGCCTCCGCGCGCCCGTCGCGACCGGCGCCAATCGACGTATGATCCGCATCCGCGCCGCCATGTTCGGTAGCACGGCGACCACGACATTGCGGGCCGCGACGAAGCGGCCCAGGGGCGCGGCCGTCACTTCGGCAGAGAGACCGAGAGCGTCGGCGACCACCGCTGCACTGCGCGCCTTGAATGCCGGCAGGCGCGGCGTCAGCGCCCTGGAAACAGAGATCCCCGCTGTCGATCCGAGTGCCAACAGGCTCGGCAGTGAGTCCACGAGCCAATGACCGTAATTGTCCAGATACCCCGGCAGCAGGACCGCGTCCGAGAACGCGACATCATCGGCATCCGTCGGCTCCAACAGGTTCCGCGCCTCGTCGCTCCAGGCTGCCGTGTATTTGTCCGGGAACTCCATATGGCAATAAGCGGCCGCCGCGTGCAGGCCGGTCCGCGTCATCACGAGACCGCACTCCATGTCGACAACTGCCGCCTCGAAGCGGACGAGCGTGAGAGACTGGTGGGAATCTGCGACACGGACGGTTTCGACGAACACGCCCGGCTCTGCGGCGAGCCGATCGAGCGGCACTTCCTTGGGCATGCGCCCTCGGCCGGAGCCGGCGAACGCGGTAGAGAAGGCCTGCGAGGCATGCTCCAGGTCCCCCGACTGCCGCAGCGCCTCCCCCAAGTACCGGTGAGCACTGCCTTCGTCGGGGGTCAGGACGACGTTGCGCCGCGCCACCCTGATCCAACTTTCGAGATCCAACCCGTCCTGCCCGGCCGCCATCACGGCAACTGGCCGAACGGATGCAGGATCCAGGATCGCTGCACGCCGAAGTGCGGAACGCGCGGCCTCTCGATTGCCGAATTGATGCGCCACGAGACGCCGGACGATCCATGCTTCCTCGGCCAGCGGATCCAGGTAGCAATAGGCATGTGCAAGACGATCGGCGCGGTCCACCTGCCACTGGTCCGTCAGCAAGCGCAGCAGAAACGAGTAGCCTCGCGGATCATCCACCCGCATCAGGATTGCCGACCGCAAGCAATCCTCCGCCTCCGACATTCGCGCGTGCCAGGCGCAGGTGCCCCGAAGCAACCAATAGGCATGGTCGCGTGCCTCACTCCCCCATTCCCGCAGGGCTGCCAGCGCAGCCGCATAGCCCCCCGCCCGCATCAGGCGCAGCACGCCGTCGCGATCCGGAAGCACGGACGGGGTGTACGTGGAGAAGGGCATTCAGCGCTTGCTCGTGTTGCCGGTCCGACCCTCCCTGCTCTAACCGACCGAGCGTCCCGATACAAATGGTACGCACCGATCTGGCAAAAGTCCGCGGCCGACTACCGCGTGCCCCGATCGCCGCCGGCATGCCCCTCTTCGATCTCCCCGCTTGGCGGCGTTTCCTGGGCGACCTCGGAAATCGAGCCGCCGGGCACGGTCGGCTGGCCGGTGACCGTGCGCTCGCGGTGCCAGACATAGAGCCCCGCACCAACCAGGAGACAGGTTCCGGCGATGGTGGCCGTATCCGGGTAGGAGCCGAAGGCGAAGAGCCCGATCAGACTGGCCCACACGATGGTGCTGTAGGAGAACGGGGCAAGCAGCGACGCCGAGGCCATCATGAAGGCGCGGATCGTGAAGTACTGTCCCGCCGCGTGGCAGGCGGCGATGGCGGCGAGCATCAGCCACTGGGTGGCCGTCGGCGTTTCCCAGTCGGCGATGCCGAGCGGCGCGATGACCAGCATGCCGCTGGCGGTCGACCAGATCAGAATGGTGAGCGGGCCCTCGCGGCCGCGCATCGCCCGGGTAATGATCAGACCACAGGCCCAGCACAGCGACGAGAACAGCGGAATCAGCATCTCCGGAACGAAGGACGCCGAACCCGGACGCAGAATGACCAGGATGCCCACGAAACCGACACCGACCGCCGCCCAACGCCGCATTCCCACCTTCTCGCCGAGAAACGGGATCGAGAGCGCGGTCACGTAGAGCGGCGAGGCGAAACCGATCGCCGTCGCGGTCTCCAACGGCAGGGCGCGCATGGCGTAGACGAACAGCGTCGCCGAGGCAATCAGCAGCACGCCGCGCAGAATATGAAGGATCGGCCGGCTGGTACGTATCGGCCGGTGCTTCCAGCGCGCGACGACGACCGGCGCGAGGATCGCCGACACCAGCACGAAGCGCAGCAGGATGATCCGCTCCGGCGGCATTCCCTGCCCCGCGAGCCCCTTTGCGATCCCGTCCATGGCGGTGAACACGAACATCGCGAACAGCAACATTCCGATCGCCAGCGTCGGACTGTCGCCGGGCGTCACGTCCGCCCGCGTCTCGCCTCCCCGCGCCTCATCTGGCCGCGCGTCGGCGTCGGTCGCTCGGGATGCGGATGCACCCGCCGGCGACGGATCGTTGTTCTGGTTCATGGGCGTCGTTCCGGGGCCGGGCCGGGACCGAGCGTTGCCGCTCAGCCGGTGGCGGGAATTCGATCCTTACCAAGGCGGACCGCGTTGCGAAAGCGGATTGATCGTATTGCTCTTCACGTGCCCCCCAACAATTGGCTAGATTACCATTGCCAAGACAACGAATAAGGCCGGGATCCGGCTATCGGAGGAGACCCCCCATGACCAGCGAAGCGACTCTCATCATCCGTGGCGGCACGATCGTCGACGGCACCGGCGCTCCCGCTTATGAAGGCGACGTGGCGCTGGCCGGCGACCGGATCCTTGCCGTTGGCGACATCGGCGGCACCCGGGCGGCCGAGGAGATCGACGCCAAGGGCAAGATCGTCACCCCCGGCTTTGTCGATATCCACACCCACTATGACGGTCAGGCGGTCTGGGATCGCCACATGACACCGTCGGCCTGGCACGGCGTGACCACCGCGGTGATGGGCAATTGCGGCGTCGGGTTCGCGCCCTGCAAACCGGCCGATCGCGAGAAGCTGGTCGAGCTTATGGAGGGGGTGGAGGACATCCCGGGCCCCGTCATGCATGAAGGGCTGAACTGGCAGTGGGAAGGCTTCGGCGAGTATCTCGACGTGCTCGACCGCCTGCCGCGCGACATCGATCTCTGCACCCTGCTGCCCCACGCCGCCCTGCGCGTCTACACCATGGGCGAGCGGGCGATCCAGCACGAAGCGGCGACCGAGGACGACATCGCCAAGATGCGCGCCCTCACCCATGATGCGATCAAGGCTGGCGCCTTCGGTTTCTCCACCTCGCGGACCATCAGCCACAAGACGTTGGCCGGCGACTACACGCCAACCCTGCGCGCCCATGAGGACGAGCTGACGGGGATCGCCATGGGCATGAAAGAGGCGGGTTCCGGCTTCCTGGAGATCGTCTCCGACTGGAACGAACCGAGCCCCGAGGGCGAGTTCGCGGTCCTGCGCCGCGTGGTCGAGAAGAGCGGGCGTACCGCCGTGTTCTCCCTTACCCAGCGCCACGACCGACCGGATTTCTGGCGCGACCTGATGCGCATGTCGAATGAGGCGAAGGCTGACGGCCTGTCGATCCGACCGGTCGCCGCCCCCCGACCGATCGGCATCCTGCTCGGGCTGGAAGGCAGCCAGAACCCGTTCTCCGGTACTCAGACCTACAAGTCGATTGCCCATCTGCCGCTCGATCAGCGGGTGGCGGCGATGCGCGACCCGGAGCTTCGGGCGAAAATCCTGGCCGACGATCCGATCAAGGAGAGCACTTTCCCGCTGATCCACCGGATCTCTTTTTCCAAGATGTTCCGGTTGGGCTCGCCGGCCAACTACGAGCCGAAGCAGGACCAGTCGATCGCCGTCATGGCCGAGCGCGAGGGCCGTACCCCCCAGGAAGTCGCCTACGACATCCTGCTGGAGCGCGACGGCAAGGCGTTCATCTACACGCCGCTGGTCAATTTCGTGAACTACGACATGTCAACGCCGGAAGCGATGTTGGCCGACCCGAACGTGATCATGGGTCTCGGCGATGGCGGCGCCCATGTGGGCTTCATCCTGGATGCCGGGTTCCCGACCTGGCTGATGAGCTACTGGGGCCGCGACCGGTCGCGCTTCGCGATGGAAGACGTGATCCGGCGCCTGACATCGGACACGGCATCTGCCGCGGGTCTGTCCGACCGGGGTGTGCTGCAGGCGGGAAAGAAGGCGGATGTGAACGTGATCGACTGGGATGCGGTCGGCTTCTCCGATCCCTACGTGACCTTCGACCTGCCCGCCGGTGGCAAGCGCCTGCTGCAGAAGTCCCGCGGCTACGCGGCGACCATCGCGTCGGGCCGGGTCACCTACCGCGGCGGCGAGGCGACCGGCGAGCTGCCGGGACGGGTGGTGCGCGGCCAGCGCTGAGCGGCCACGTTCCTGAATGAGGTAACCTCGAAACTGAACTCCCCGGCCGCGTGCGACCGGGGAGTTTTCTTTTGATCCCGCGGCGATCGGTCAGGCGGCAATGCTGTCACCGACCTCGCTCGGCAGAGACCGAAACCATCTGCTAGTTCAGCAGTTTCTCGACGCAGACCGAAGCCACGCGTCGGTCGCTCTTCTCGGTGCCGGGCATGGTCGTCCAGCCGGCGTCCATGATGGCCTCGTTGCGCTGATAGGACGGCTTAGACCGGATGCCTTCGATCTTCGTGCTTCGCTGGGTGTCCTGGCTGGCGAGTTCGACGCAGATCGGCAGCAATGCCGCCGCCACCTCGGCATTGGCCTGCTCATTGGCGACGACTTCAGCCTTGCTGGCCGTAATCCAGCCGCCGGTGGAGAAGCCCAGCACCGTCGCGGCAATGCCGCCAATGACCACACCACATAACACCGGTTTAATCCAAGTCGGGAGAACCATTACGTGTTCCTTAGAATATGAGAAAAATTATTTTTTCTCTTCCCCCATAGACCCTACCTTTTTCAATAGATTGTCAAATTATAATTTCGATACCAGCACCAATTATATTCCGTATATTTATTAATATCGCCCGATACCTCAAACATTTCAGCCGGGTACTTAATTTAATATTTATTTTGGCCGGACGCCGCCGATGAAGACAGTCGCGACCGCAGGCCGCCCTGGAAATCGCCGCCCGCATCCGCACACCTGTCACATCTACCGATTATCCTGCCCGGCGAACCGAGGAGGCGCCCGTGAAGCTGATCCACATCTCCGACATCCATATCCACGACGAGCAGATCCAGGGTCAGCATCCGATCGCGAATTTCACGGCCTGCCTCGCCCATGTGGAAACGCATCATCGCGATGCCGACAGGGTGGTGATCAGCGGCGACCTGACCCATCACGGGCGCCGCCGATCCTATGAGCAACTGCGCGAGATCGTTCTGGCCTCACCGCTCAACCCACGACTGATGATCGGCAACCACGACGACCGGGGCGTCTTCCGCGCGGTCTTTCCCGACGTCCCGGTCGATGCCAACGGCTACGTCCAATATGCCGAGGACACCGCCGCCGGACGCTTCCTCTATCTCGATACCGTGGAGCCGGGCACCCATGCCGGCCGTTACGGTGCCGACCGCCAGTCCTGGCTGGCCGGGGAACTGCTCCGCGCCCGAGCGGACGGGACATCGGTCTACATTTTCATGCACCACCACCCCTGCCCGGTCGGGGCCCGCTCCGCCGACATGATCGGTCTGATCGAGGGCCCGTCATTTCGCGCGCTTCTGGCGGAGTACCGGGACGTCGTGCGCCATGTGTTCTTCGGCCACTGTCACTTCATCCTGTCCGGATCCGTTTGCGGCATTCCGATGTCCGCGCCGCGCTCAACGAACCATCCGAACGCACCGGACCTCGTCGACCGCGGTGCGATCGCCATCGGGCCGCTGGCGCCGTCCTACAACGTGGTGCTGATCGACGATGACAGCACGGTGGTGCATACGATCGACTTTCTGCTGGAGTCCCAGATTCAGTGGATCCCGATTCAGGACGACGGCTGGATCGATGAAGGCACCGCCGCCGGGTAACAATGGCGGGGATCACGCCGGCTTGGGAGAGCGGCAATGTTCGGCGTATCCTGCTCCCATGGAAAAGAAACCTCCCCTGCGTCTTGGGCTGATCGGCGCTGGCGCCATCGGCGCTCATGTCATCGAGTTCGTCGCCCGCGAACTGACGGGCCGCGTCGAGATTCCGGCCGTCCTGGTCCGCACCCCACGCCCTGATGCCGCCAGCGGGCCGGACTTTCTGGTCGACCCGGTCGAGTTCCACGCCACCGAGTTCGACGTGGTGCTCGAGGGAGCCGGTCACCAGGCGGTGCGCGACCACGTCATCCCGCTACTCCGACGCGGCGTGCGGGTGATCGTCACCTCCATCGGCGCCTTCACCGATGACGCGCTCTACGAGAGCTGCCGCCAGGCAGCCGAGGACGGCGGCACCTCCCTCACGCTCGCTTCCGCCGGGATCGGCGCGCTCGACATCCTGTCGGGTGCGGCGGTCGGTGGGCTGGACGCGGTGGAAATGACGGTGCGCAAGGACCCGAGCGCCTGGTACGGAACCGCGGCTGAAGGCCTGTTCGACCTCGCCGCCATGACCGAGCCGACGGTGATCTTCGAAGGATCGGCCCGCGAGGGAGCGGCGATGTATCCGCAGAACGTGAACATCTCTGCCGCCGTGGCGCTGGCGGGGATCGGGCTCGACCGCACCCGTCTGGTGATCGTCGCCGACCCGACCATCGAGACCCACATCATCACGGTGGAGGCCCGTGGCGCCTTCGGCTCGTTCACCTTCACCGAGGACGTCGCCATCGCCGCGGAAAACCGCAAGACCGGCAAGATCGTCGCCATGGCCGTGACCAAGACGGTGAAGCAACTCGCCAGCGCGGTGCGGATCGGCGGCTGATCCTAGCTCCGCAGCAGGTCTTCCACCGCAAGCGCGATGCCGAGCAACTGGGCGTCCTCGTAGAACCCGCCGACCAGTTGCAAGCCGACCGGCGCCCCACCGCCCGGCACCGGCAGACTGACCGCAGGCGTACCGGCATAATTGGCAATCGAAGTCAGGTCGGCCTGGTTCACCGGGGCCCGCGCGTCGGCCGCGAAGGGCGTCTGCGGCGTGGTCGGCAGGATCAGGGCATCGACCACGTCGAGGGCGGCGCTGATCACTTCGCCCGCGTCCTCGATCCGGCGATAGGCCTTCACGTAGCGCGCGGCAGCGGCATCGCGGCCATAGCTCAGCATGCCGCTCAACGTCTCGGACAAGGCCTCGGGGTGGTCCTCCCAAATCTTCTCCAGCGCGACAGCCCCTTCCGCCTCGATGACCAGCAGGGCCGCACGGCGCAGGATCGACAGATCGCCGAAACCGAGTTTGACCTGGCGGATCTGCACACCACCGGCGCGCAGACGGTCCAGGGCCGCGTCGATCACCCCCTGGACGGCCGGTTCGATCTCGCAGGCGTCGACCTCCGCCGGCCAACCG
This sequence comes from Thalassobaculaceae bacterium, assembly GCA_029212785.1. Taxonomy (GTDB): domain Bacteria; phylum Pseudomonadota; class Alphaproteobacteria; order Thalassobaculales; family Thalassobaculaceae; genus Thalassobaculum. Next base: position 14,787 of record JARGOG010000034.1, on the reverse strand, counting down.
AGCACAAGACCGCTCAGTTCGACCTCCTCGATCTCCATGTTCGTCAGCACCGGCAGAGTCAGCGCCAGGTCGATAACCGAGCGGGCGATCGGACCGACATGGTCGAGGGTCCAGCAGAGCGGCGTCACGCCTAGGGTCGGCAGCAGATCGAAGCTCGGCTTGAAGCCCACGACGCCGCAATAGGCCGCCGGGATCCGGACCGAGCCCAACGTGTCGGTGCCAAGGGCCAGAGGAACCAGCCCCGCCGCCACCGCCGCCGCCGACCCGCCGGACGATCCGCCGGGCGTGTGGCCGGGCAGCACCGGATTGTCGACGCGGCCCCGGTGCGGATTGTCGCTGGTCCCGCCCAGCGCCGCTTCGTGCATGGCGAGCTTGGCCAGCGGAATCGCCCCCGCCTCGCGCAGACGCTCGGTGATGGCGGCGTCACCGGCCGGTATCCAGGCGGTCCCGAGACCGTCGCTGGTGGGCCGTCCCGCGACATCGATATTGTCCTTCAGGCCGAAGGGAATGCCGTCGAGTTCGGAAAGAGAGTCGCCCCTGCCGCGTCGCACGTCGCTTGCCAGGGCGGCGGCCAGGGCCCCGTCGGCATCGACGTCCCAGACCGCGTTCAATATCGGGTTCGCCGCCTCGATCGCCGTCAGATGGGCGGTTACCAGATCGACGGAGGAGATTGCCCCGTCATCGAGCCCGCCCGCCATCTCGGCGAGCGAGAGATCCACCAGTCCTGTCATAGAAAATCGGCCATGTTCGTGTTGGTTTGCGCGGGGACCGTCCTGCGCCCGTATCCGGCACGGGTCAAGATGCGACGCCCCTCGATCAGCGCGCCGGGACCACGAGATCGATCAGCGTGCGGACATCGTCGACGCCTTCCAGGTCATCGACCAGGGCGATCAGCCGCTCGGCATTCTCCGCCGGCAGACCACCACGGGCATGGGCGAGGTTGCGGCGGAACTTCTGGAGATGCGCCTCCCGGCTCATCGGCTTGGCCGGATTGCCGTAGACCACGTCCGCCGTTCGTTCCAGCCGGCGCCCGTCCTTCAGCACGACCACAACGGTGACCGGCGCGAAGGCGTTCGGGTCGGGATTGCCATCGGCGGCCGCGGTGATCCGCGCGCCGAGATCCAGCGTGGCCGGATCGCTCAGCGCCGCCTCGGTGAAATCGGTCAGATCCAACTTGCCGGTGATCAGCATCCGCGCCGCGGTATAGGGGCCGGAAAGCCGGGCGTAATTCGCCTGCATCCCTGCCTTCACCGGGCGACCGATCAGACGGTGAGTCAGCGGCGGAACCGAGGCCTCGATCCGCTCGATGGCATCGGCCGGGAAGCCGTGCTCCGCCTTGAGGGTGGAGGCGGCGTCGATCAGTCCGTGGGTGGCGCGGCCGCTGGGGAATGGCTTGTGCGCAACCTCGGTGATGCGCCAGATCTTGCCGAGCCCGCCGAGCAGCGCCGCGCGGTTGTAGCCGTCCTCCATGATCCGCAGGAAACCGAACGGCCCTTCCAGCGTGCCGCGGGTGCCGGGGATGCCCCGCTCGGCCATGTGAGCGGCGACCACCGCGTTGCGGGCGCAGAACCCTGCCTGCATGGCGAGCAGGGCCAGCCCCTCCGTATGGGCCTGCATGGTGCCGCCGGCCTGGGCGTAGTAGAGGCCGAAAGCGTCCAGCAGGGTCTCCCGGTCGAAACCGGCTATGGCTCCGATCGCCGCCGTCGCGCCGAACCCGCCGGCGGTCGCCGGGCGGAAGAACTTCAGCCCGGTGGTCACCGCGTTGCCGATGGAGGTGGAGACGTCGACGCCGAGAATGATGGCCCGCAACAACGCCCGGCCATCGGTGATCTGTCCTTGCGCCGCCCGGCCCTCGACCTCGGCCAGCAGCGCCGAGAGCAGCGTCGCCATCGGGTGCAGGACGGCGGCCTCGTGAACGCAGTCGTATTCTGAATTGTGGATCAGGTAGCCGTTGACGGCGGCCGCGGCCGGTGTCGGCAAGGTTCCGCCGATCCCCCAGATCCGCCCGCCATCGCCCGGTGCCCCGCTGCCCTGGCCGGCGATCCATTCATCGACATAGGGCGCCCGCGTCCCCGCCAGGCCGACCCCGAGACTGTCGAGCAGGAAGGTCTTGGCCGCGATGATGGCGTCAGCCGGGATCGCTTCCACCGGTGTCGAGACGACGTGATCGGCGAAAATCTCGATGGCGTCGGCGGTGTCAGAGCGGGAAATCATGGCCTGCGTGCTTTCGACTGTGTCCGGCAGTCGAAAAGTAGACGGCGGCGGGAGGGACCGGAACCGTCTGAATGGCTCCAGTCCGGTCGCCCGCTACGGTTTGCCCACCGGTTACTCGCCTGCCTCGGGTGCGGGCGCATGCACGTGGTCGTGTTCCGGGCCGTTCGCCTTGGCCTGCTTCAGCTCGGCGATCGACTGGGTGAGGATCTGATAGGCCGAGCGCAGGAACAGGCCCGACATCAGCAGTGCGACGATCACGTCCGGCCAGCCCGTGCCACTCCACCAGACCAGGCCGGCAGCGACCACGACGGCGGCATTGCCGATCGCGTCGTTGCGCGAGCACAGCCACACCGAGCGTACATTCGCGTCGCCGTCGCGCCAGTTGAACAAGATCAGCACGCTGGCGATATTGGCGACCATGGCCAGCACGCCAATGCCGCTCATCACCGCGGCGTCGGGAACGCCGAGCACGAAAACCTGATAGATCGTGGTGACGAACACGCCCACACCCATCACCGCCAGCGACAGCCCCTTGCCGAAGGCGGCCCAGGCCCGCCAGGTGACCGCCTTGCCGATCACCCAGAGGCTGACGGCATAGGTCAAGCTGTCCGCGAGAAAGTCCAGACTGTCGGCAGTCAGCGCCATGGAGCCGGCGAAGGCACCGCCGCCGAGTTCGACCGCGAACATGGCGGCATTGATCACCACCACGGCGACCAGCGCGCGTTTATAGCCGGCCGACATGCCGTCGAACGCGACGTCGTGTCCACAGGATCCCGACATGAATCACCTCCAGGTTGCCTTGAAGGTGAGACCTATTCCGCGGCCCCGCAATCCCCGGCGTTAGGATATAACGATGCGCCGAAACCTCGGCGGCGGCCGGGGGGAACTATTTGAAAAGACGGGCGTCGGCCTTGGAGGAGAGGTCGATGCGCGCCAGGCAGTCGCCCAGCCGTTCGTCACCGCGTTCGCAGTCGAGGAAGCTGTTGACCAGCACCTCGCCGATCCGGTCGCACTGATTGCCCGCCAGGTTGACAATCAGCACGCTGGTCTTGTTCGGCTGGATCGGCGCCAGGTCCATGGCGATCCGGTTCTGAATCACCCCGTCGGTGTCAAAGACCAACACCTCCATATTGAAGGCGGTAAAGGTCTGGTCCGCCGGATTGCGCACGACAATGTATGACCGGCACCCCTTCTCCGTCGGTTCCAGCTTGTTCAGCTCGATTCCGATTCGCGCTTCTTCCGCGTGGACCGAGGGTGCAGCAGCAAGGCTCAAAAGCACGGCTGCGGCAGCGAAAATGCGAGCGGTCATCCCCATGGCGTCCTCCCGTTTCAGGTGACCAACCGATAGCCGGAAATCGTGTCTTTCTCAAGGCGTTCCAGACATTTCAGAGGGTGATGCCGGGTTTCGGATTGCTGTGTAAAATCAGTCGCTACGGAGGTTTTTCGAAAATGTAGCTTAAATTTCATGGTTGCCAGGCTCGCCACCAGATTGAGACTGTTCCCATCATCTTCTTGGCAGCAACTGGTGCGATCCAATGGCCCTGATCACCGGAACAGTCGCTTCAGACACCATCACCGGCACGACGGACGGCGACATCATCTCCGGAGACGCTGGTAACGACTTCATCCAGGGGCTCATTGCCTCCGATCTGATTTATGGCAATGCGGACAATGACTCGATTCAAGGCAATGCCGGCGAGGACAGCATCTATGGCGGCACCGGCAACGACTATCTGACCGGCAGCCAGGGCGTCGACATCGTCTACGGCAACAACGGCAACGACTACATCTACGGTGGCGACGGGATCGACTCGCTGTATGGCGGTCAGGAGAACGACGTCCTCAGCGGCGGCGTCGGCGACGACGATCTCTACGGCAATGCCGGCAACGACACGCTGGTCGGAAACGAAGATAACGACCGCATGTACGGCGGCGCGGGTATCGACCGGATGAGCGGCGGCACCGGCCGAGACACGATGGAAGGCAACGACGACAGCGACTACATGTACGGCGAAGCCGGCAATGACATCATCTACGGCAACAAAGGCGCCGACGTCATTTCCGGGGGCATTGGGGCTGACAGCCTTTACGGCGGACAGGGCGACGACGAAATCTATGCCGACGCCTCGTCCAGCACCGAGACGTCGGCCGACCTGCTCTACGGCAATTTCGGCAATGACACGCTGATCGGTTCCTATGGTGAGAACACCATGTTCGGTGGCCAGGATAACGACAGCATCTATGGGTCGCGCGGAAATGACGTGCTTTACGGAAATCTGGGCGACGACACGCTGAACGGCGCGATTTCCGGTTCCGACGCCAGCGCGAACGATGCCGACACGATGTATGGCGGCAGCGGCCTCGACACCTTCGTTGTCGACGGCGACCAGCAGAACTACGCCGAAGTCGATGTCATCGCCGACTTCGCGATCAGCGAGTTCATCGATGTCTCCGGCGCCTTCGCATCAGGTGTGTCAGGATCGACGAACTACATGCGCCTCGTCGATTCCGGCGACGATCTGATGCTTCAGATCGATCCCGATACGGGCGGCTCAGTCTACGACTACAGCGATACCGTGTTGCTTGTCGGCATCCAGAATATCGGTCTGAGCGATATCAATTTCATCTTTTGACGCGTCGAATGATCGTAAGGCAGCGCCGGCCCACTACTAGACGCATTGGATTTTACTGATATCCAATGATATTATTCTTCGTGGGGAAATTGAGATTTCACAACGAAGTCTGGATTCGGTGGGACGGTCATGCCCGAGGACGATCGGCTAAGCGACATTGATCGCCGCAGCCTGAGAATATTGGCGCGTTCAAGCAAGACCTCGGTCGCCAGCGGGCGGTTGTCCGAGCGGCTTGAGCGTGCGGCCGAATCCGGCTCCCGAACCGACTACGAGAAGGCCGAGCAGACCTTCGACAGTCTGCCCCCGGAAGACCGCCTGCGGATCAGCGCCAAAGCTGAAAAGCAGGCCACGACCGAGCGCGATCTGGTCGTCAAGCGCAAGCGCAGCGCCACCCGGAGCGCACCACCGCCCGTGTCCGCCGGCGACGACGCGCTGGACTGGAAACCGATCTTCTCGACCTCCCCCGGGAAAGCATCCCCGCCTCCGCCCCAGAAAGCCAAGCCAGCGGCCGGTCGCAAGACCGATGTCGAGGACGACGCCGCCGGCATGACCTGGAAGCTCGGCGCCATCCCGGGCAATCCGAAGATGCCGACAACCGGTCGCACGGCCAAGGCGCCGACGCCGACGCCGGGTCCGCAGGTTGCCGACGATTGGGAACCCGAGGACGACCAGAAGGACTGGGACTGGCGCAAGATCCCCGATGATCCCGTGCTGAACGGCGGGCGCAAGAAAGACGGCAAGGTCGATCCGATCGAGGAACTGCGCAATCAAATGCTCGGCCTCGACGCCAAATACGGCAAACGCTGATCTATCGGGTCAGTAGCTGCGCGGCAGCCCGAGCACCCGTTCGGCGATGAAGCACTTGATCAGCTCCGGCGAGACCGGGGCGATACGGGTGATCAGCACCTCTCGGAAATAACGTTCAACGTCGTATTCCGCCGCGTATCCCATACCGCCAAGCGTCATCACCGCCCGCTCGCAGGCCCGGAACGCCGCCTCACCGGCCAGATACTTGGCCGAATTGGCCTCGGCACCGCAGGGCTGCCCCGCATCGTAGAGAGACGCCGCCTTCAGCACCATCAGCCAGGCCGCCTCCAGCGCCATCCAGCATTCGGCCAGCGGATGCTGGATCGCCTGATTCTGGCCGATCGGCCGGCCGAAGACCTCCCGCTCCCGGGCGTAGTCGGTGGCAGCGGCCAGAGCCTGGCGACCAACGCCGATCGCTTCCGCCGCGATCAGGATGCGCTCCGGGTTGAGGCCGTGCAGCAGGCACTGAAACCCCTGCCCCTCTTCGCCAATCCGGTCCCCGACCGCGACCTCCAACCCGTCGATGAACAGCATGTTCGAATCGACGGCGTGGCGGCCCATCTTGTCGATCGCGCGGACCTCGACCTTGGAACGGTCAAGCGGCGCATAGAACAGGGTCAGACCTTCGGTCGGCTTCCTGCCCGCCTCGATCGGGCTGGTACGGGCGATCAGCAGCACCCGGTCCGCCTCCTGGGCGGTCGAGGTCCAGATCTTGCGGCCAGTGATCCGATAGATGTCCCCGTCCCGCTCGGCGCGGGTCTTCAGGCGACCGGTATCCAACCCCGAGTCCGGCTCCGTCACGCCGAAGCAGCCCCGCTCCTCGCCGGCGATCAGCGGCGGCAGAAAGCGCTGGCGCTGCTCGGGCGTACCGAAGACGACGACCGGGTGCAGACCGAAGATATTAATGTGGATCGACGACGCGGCGGCCATGGCGCCGGGGGAATGGGCGACCCGCTCCATCATCAACGCCGCTTCCGTGACGCCGAGCCCGGCGCCGCCGACCTCCTCAGGCATGGCGATGCCGAGCCACCCGCCTTCCGCCATCGCGGCCGCGAATTCATGCGGAAAGACCGCGCTGGCATCCTTGTCGCGCCAATAGACCGCGTCGAAGCGATCGACCACCCGGCCAACGGCGGCAACCAGTTCGTCCTGGTCTTGTGTCAGTCCGTAACTCACAGCGTCGGCCTCCGATGGAACCAGGGTCGGGTCTCCTCGAGCTGGCCCGCCAGGCGGAACAGCAAGTCCTCGCGTCCGAACGCCGCCCCCACATGGATACCGATCGGCAGACCGTCCGGGCTCCAACACAGGGGAACGGACATGGCCGGGCAGCCGGTCATGTTGAAGTATTGGGTCACGGGCATCCGTTTCCATCCCATTTCCAGAAAACTGTCGGCATCGCCGGTATCGGTGCGGATCTCGCCGATCGGGGCCGGCGGTTGGGCCAGGACCGTCGAGACCAGCACGTCATGGCGCTCGAAGAACCTGCCGAAGCGGCGGCTCAGTTGGTGGAATGCAAGCAGCGCCGCCGCATAATCGGCCGCCGTCACGGATTCCCCGCGCTCGGCGAAGGATCGGGTGATCTCCTCGACGTCGTCTTTCTCAGGCACCCGCCCAAGCTCCTTGTAGCGACTCTCAAGTGCCAGTTTCTGATTGGCGGCGATCACCGCGATCATCGCCGGGCCGAGCAACTCGGTGTCGACCTCGGGATAGGCCTCCTCGACCTCGTGACCGAGCGCCCGCAACAGATCGACCGCGTCCAGCACCGCCGCCCGGTTGACCGGATCGAGCGGCGCTCCGCCGAGACCGGTCAGGTGATAGGCGACCCGCAGGCGCCCGGGATCGACCCCGACTTCGTCCAGGAACGGCCGCGTCGGCGGCGGGCAGGCATAAGGATCACCCGGCTCCGGGCCCTGGGTGACGTCCAGCATGGCGGCACTGTCCCGCACGCTGCGTGACAGCACATGTTGGGTGGCGAGCCCGGCCCAACCCTCGCCGGCGAAAGGCCCGAACGGGTTGCGGCCACGCGTCGGCTTCAGGCCGAACAGGCCGCAATTGGCGGCGGGAATGCGGATCGACCCGCCGCCATCGCTGCCATGGCCCATCGGGACGATGCCGGCGGCCACCGCCGACGCCGTGCCACCGGAGGAACCGCCCGAGGAATGATCCAGGTTCCAGGGATTGCGGGTCGCCCCACAGGCCGCCGTCTCGGTGGAAATGCTGATCCCGTATTCCGACGTGGTGGTCCGGGCGATCGGAATGGCGCCGCTGGCCTTCACGCGCGCCGTATGGGTGAAATCCAGCGGGGCGACGAATCCCTTCCAGAGCCTGGAGCCGGCCTCCGCCGGCCAGCCCGCCTGCCAGCAGAACAGGTCCTTGAAGACGAAGGGCACCCCGGCGAACGGACCGTCGCCGAGCGGTGCCGCCGCCTGCGCCCGGACCTCGTCGTCCCGGCGGGCGACGAGGGCGTTGATCTCCGGCTCCACCGCATCGGCGCGGGCGAGCGCGGCCTCGACGACCTCCAGGGCGGAGACCTCTCCGTCTCGGATCAGCTTCGCCAGACCCAACGCGTCCTCGGCAACGTAGTCCTCGAAACTCAGCATGGGCTCAGACCTCCGGCCGCTTGTCGGCCCAGGGATGTGCGGCCTCGATCTGTGCGGCAAGGCGTAGCAGAAGGTCCTCACGCCCGAACGCTCCGCCCACATGAATGCCGATCGGCAGTCCGTCGTGGCTCCAGGCGAGCGGCAGCGACATGGCCGGCGTGCCCGTCATGTTGGCGAGCGGCGTGACCGGCATTTCGTCGGCCAGCGCGTCGAGATAGTCGTCCAGATCGCGGGTGTCCTGTCCGAGATAGCCGAGCGGACGCGGCGGGTTCCGCATTACCGTCGACAGCATGACGTCGTAGCGTTCGTAGAACGCGGCGAGCTGGCGGCCGGCCTGATGGATCGCCGCGACGGCGCCGGCATAATCGGAGGCGAGCCGCTCCCGCCCGTACTTCGCCCAGGCCCAGGTCACCTTCTCCAGCCCCTCGCCATCGGGCTCCCTGTCGAGCTGCTTGCAGCGCGCGGAGATGCCGACCCACAGGTTGCCGGCGATGATCACGTTCAGCGCATCGCGCAGGGCGGCGGTATCGAGTTCCGGCATCGCCTCCTCGACCTCATGGCCGAGATCGGCGAAGAGTTTGGCCGCAGCCTCTGCCGCAGCCTTGTTCTCGGGATGCAGCGGCGTGCCGTCGAGCCCGGTCAGGTGAAGGGCCACCCGCAGCTTGCCCGGGTCGCGGCCGACCTCGTCCAGGAAAGCGCCGTTCGGGATCGGGGCGGCGTAGGGGTCGCCCGGCGCCGGGCCGTGGGTCGCGTCCAGCAGGGCGGCGCTGTCCCGCACGCTGCGGCTGACAACGTGACCGGTCGACAGGCCGGACCAACCCTCGCCCACCACCGGACCCGCCGGGTTGCGCGCCCGGGTCGGCTTCAGGCCGAACAGCCCGCAATTGGCCGCCGGTATCCGGATCGAACCACCGCCGTCGGTCGCGTGCGCCACCGGCACGATTCCCGCCGCCACCGCCGCCGCCGCGCCGCCGGACGATCCGCCGGCCGAGTGGTCGAGGTTCCAGGGATTGCGGGTCGGACCGTTGGCCACCGGCTCGGTCGTCCACGCGATCCCCAGTTCCGGCGTGTTCGTGCGCCCGAAGATCACCAGACCGGCCGCTTCCGCCCGTTCCGTGTAGGTGACGTCGATCGGGGCGATGAAGTCCTTCCACAACCGAGAGCCGTTGCCCATGGACACGCCCTCCTGCATGGCGCCCAGATCCTTCAGCAGGAACGGTACGCCGGCGAGCGGGCCCTCTGGCACATCGCCGGCCACCCGTCCGCGCGCCGCGCCGTCATTGCGGCTGACGATGGCGTTGAGAGTCGGATTGACCGCATCCGCCCGCTCCAGCGCCGCCTCCAGCACTTCTTCCCCGGTCACCTCGCCGGCGCGGATCAGGCCCGCCAGCGACAGGGCGTCATGGGTCATGTAATCGGCAAACGCGGCCATGGGGCCCTCCCGAGGATCTGCAGTCGGCACGGGCCGACCTGATGGATTGTTGCAAAGGCGGGACGCGGTGAGTATCGCTCTGTCCATGTTCACCGTTGTCATCCCGCACTTCAACCACGCGAAGACCCTGCCCCACGCTCTGGCCGCCAAAGCCGAGGCCGCGGAATGGATCGTCGTCGACGACGGCTCCGATCCGGAAGCGCTGGATGCCGCCCGCGCGACCGCGGAAGCCGCCGGCGCGCGCTTCGTCTCGCTTGGCGCCAACCGGGGTCCGGCCGCCGCGCGCAACCACGGGGCCGGCCTGGCACGGCAGCCCTATCTCGTGTTCCTGGATGCCGATGACGCCGTCGCCGACGGATTCGGCGCGTCGGTGCAGGGGTTCCTGCGGGAGAATCCGGAGGCGGACGGGGTCCATCCGGCGGTGCGATACGAGGGACTACCGCAGGATCTGACCCCAGAGTTCGACGATCAGCGCCGGCGCAATTCGGACATGGTGACGGCCAGCGGCCTCGTCGTCCGCCGGGAGACCTTCCTGGCCATGGGCGGGTTCCCGGAAGATCCCGTCTTCCTCGGCCCCGCAGGCGGCGAGGACGTGGCCTTCGTCAACGCGCTGAGCCAGATCGGTGACTACCGATACTGGCCGCGCACATTGGTGATCGCCCAGGCCGGCGGACATCTGATCGACTATCTGCGCCGCACCCGGATCGAGGGCGGCAAGGTCGTGTTCACCGAGAACACGCCGGAAGAACAGAGCGGCGAGTTGGCCCGGGCGATAAACACTTACGTCAACCGCGTGAAGGAGCGGATGGCCGTCGCCTGACATGCCCTCCGCCCAATCGGATCACGCCATCGTGCCGCGCACTGGATAACCGTCCTTGCCCCGGTTCAGCCCCCGCACCACCAGGTCCAGGTCCGGGCGGACGAAAGGAGCATTCGCGATCTCGACGATCTGCAGCTTGCCTTCCGGAGTCGTGACGAACAGACCCGGCTCCGGGAACGGCCGGTCGGTTTCGGTGTCGTTGCGGGGCGCCGAGATGTAGAGGCCCAACGCGCGCATCTGCTCGACGCTCATGCCGTAGCCAACCGGCATCGTCAGCCCGACCTCCGCGGCGAAGGCCTCGGCCTTCTCCTTGGGGTCGCCGGAGACCGCCACGACCTCGGCGCCGAGCTCGGCAAACTCGCCGAGCTTGGCTTCCAGCTTTCCGAGATAGGTCTTGCAGATCGGGCAATGCAGGCCGCGGTACACGAAGATCGCCTGCCAGCCGTCGCGCTTGCCGCCCAGAGTCACGTCGCCGCCACCGACGGCCGACAGCGTCATCTCTGGCAGGTCGGAACCGGCCGAAGGTTTGTTTCCCATCTTCGCATCCTCCATGAAAACGATTCAGTCGTCGTTCTTCGCTGCATGCAGTGAACCGGTGCAAACAGGCAGTCGCAATTAACGTTTTCGTTAAGAGACCATAAGTGATTTCGCTATATTAGGGGTTGCGTCACAGCCCGTTTGGCTGTCAGCTTCCGGCCCTTTCGCAGTTGCGAAAACCGACAACATAGTCGAGGGACCAGCTTGCTCTACTCGATGTACGAAACTCAGCGCGCGTTCATGGCGCCAATGCGCTTTCTGACCCAAGCCTCCAAGGCTCTGAACGGTCATCCCTTTGCCCCCCTGTCCTACATGGCCTTCGGAAAGGCGATCGAAGCCAGCATGGAAGTGCTGGATGGCGTGATCAAAGATCGCGGCAAACCGGACTGGGAGATCGATTTCGCCGAGACGCCGGACGGCGCGGTGCCGGTCAGTTTCGATCCGGTACTCGAGACTCCGTTCTGCGATCTCGTTCACGTCTTCCGGGACACCGAGCGCAAGGACCCCAAGGTCCTGCTGGTGGCCCCCGTCTCCGGCCACTACGCCACGCTGCTGCGCGGGACCATCAAAGGCCTCATCAAAGAACATGATGTCTATGTGACCGACTGGAAGGACGCCCGTTCAATCCCCCTGAGCGACGGTGCGTTCCATCTGGACGACTACATCGCGCTGTTGATGGACTTCATTCGCCATCTCGGCCCCGATGTGCACCTCGTCGCCGTTTGTCAGCCGGCCCCGATCACGCTGGCGACCGTCGCCCTGATGGCCGAGATGGACGATCCGGCACAGCCCGCGTCCATGACGCTGATGGGTGGCCCGATCGACCCGCATGCGGCTCCGACCGTGGTGACGGAACTGGCCGACGCCCGCCCAATGAGCTGGTTCGAGACCCGCTGCATTACCCGCGTCCCGGTATTCTATCCGGGGGCTTTCCGTCGGGTTTATCCGGGCTTCATGCAGGTCGGCGCCTTCATCGCCATGAACCCCGACCGCCATGTCTCGGCCCATCTGGCGATGTTCCGCCACCTGGTCGAAGGCGACGGCGAGGAGGCCGAAGCCAAGCAGCGGTTCTACGACGAGTACCTGTCGGTCATGGATGTCCCGGCCGAGTATTATCTCGAGACCGTGGAACGGGTGTTCAAGGAACGCGAGCTGCCGCGCGGCATCATGAGGTGGCGTGGCCAACTGGTGCGGCCTGAGATGATCAAGAAGACCGCCATGCTGACCATCGAGGGCGAGAAGGACGACATCTCCGCCCCCGGCCAGACGCTCGCCGCGCACGAAATGACGGTGAATATCCCGGAGAATCGCCGCCGGAATCATCTGGAGAAGAACGTCGGGCACTACGGCATCTTCAACGGTCGGAAATGGCGCGAGAACATCCTTCCGGAAATCACCAAGTTCATCCGCGAGGTCGCCTGACCTACACGTTTGCCACCATCCAAGGCGGCTCTTGGCCGGGCCGCCTCGCAATTGCCCCTCTGCCCCGAGCCGAACAGGATTTCGACGAGATTCGCGCCTGGAGTGCTGATCTCGTCCTGTCCCTGGTCGAGGACGAGGAGGCGGAGCGCGCGGGCATGCCAAACCTGGCCGAAGCCTTCAAGCGGGTCGGCATCGCCATCATCCGCGCCCCGATCGTCGATTACGGCAACCCCGACGAGGCGTTCGAGTCCGGCTGGCGAAACCATCGCCGGCAAGCGCTCGACGTGTTGGAAAGCGGCGGCAAGGTGCTCGTTCATTGCCGCGGCGGCAGAGGGCGCAGCGGAACGATCGCCGCCGCCCTGCTGATCGCCGGCGGAATGGCGCCGGCCGATGCCATCGCCCTGGTCCGCCAAAGTCGGCCGGCGGCGATCGAGACCGCCGGTCAGGAAGCCTGGCTGGTCACCCGCAGCACCGACCGGCCCGACTGAACCGGGCGCGCCTCACATCGTGCCGTAGAAGTCCGGATCGATTGGGGCAGCCAGATGCCCGTGGACCACCCTATCGGCGGCGACACCGGCCCGACATGCCCCCCGTGTCGAAGAAGTCCGGGGCCTGCAGGGCCGGAGATTTCTGGGCGTCGAGACTGCCGCTGGCCATAACGCTCATGCCGCTTCCCCGACGCCCAGCTTGATTAGGCCACCGCGGCGATCACACCGATCTCGACCGTGAAGACCGGACGGGCGAGGCGCGGAGACTCGACGCAGGCGCGCGCGGGAGCGGCACCGGCCGGAACCCAGGCATCCCACTCGGCATTCATCGCATCGAAGTCGTCCATGGTATTCAGCCAGATCGTCGCCGACAGCAGCTTGCTCTTGTCCGAGCCGGCCTCGGCCAGAAGCGCGTCGATCCGATCGAGAATGTTCTTGGTCTGCTCGCCGGCGCTCGCGCCCTGCTTGTCCTGGGCGACCTGGCCGGCGAGGTAGACGGTGCCGTTATGCACCACGGCCTGACTCATACGTTGGCCGGTCTGGAAGCGCTGAATGCTCATCGCATCGTTCCTTCTGATCTGCTCTTTCGGGTGACCTAGCCGCTAGCGTGCGAGGCCGTTAAGGTTGGCGCCGCCATCCTACCCAAGGACACACCTGTCGAGCGAGCCCTGATGGACACGCCCTGCCCGTTTCGTGCATTCACCTGCCCACCGACCGTCGACACGCCCATCGGGAGCGCCAACCCGTGAGACCGGACCAACTTGATGCGCTCGCCGCTTGGATGACAGAGACGCTTGGCGCCACGTCCGTGCACCTCGCCCCGCCCACCAAGATGTCCGGTGGTGCGATCCAGGAGAACTGGAAGCTCGACGCAGAAATCGTCGGTGGTGCACATGCCGGTGCGCTGGCCCTGGTGTTGCGCACGGACGCGCCGTCGGGCGTGTCGGTCAGTCATCCGCGCGCCCATGAATTTGCCCTGCTGCAGGCCGCCTTCGCCGCCGGCGCCACCGTACCCGAGCCCCTGGCCCTGGACGGTGACGGCAAGGTGCTGGGCAAGCCGTTCTACCTGATGCGCCGGGCCACCGGCACCGCGAACCCGCGCATCCTCTCGCGGGACAAGAGTCTGGATCCGCATCGCCCGGCACTCACCGCGGCGATCGGTCGGGAACTCGCGCGCATCCACTCGGTCACGCCGCCGCGCGACGATCTGGCGTTTCTGACACGGGATCCGCGCCCGCCCGTCACCCGTCGGCTCGACGAATTCCGGTCCCAGCTCGACGCCCTGCCCCAGGCCTATCCGGCGCTGGAATGGGCCATCCGCTGGCTCGAGATCAACACACCGGCGAACAGCGCCTCCGTCCTCGGCCATGGCGACTTCCGCTGCGGCAACATCATGGTGGACGGGCCGGTGGTGACCGCGGTGCTCGACTGGGAGTTCGCGAGCTGGTCTGATCCGATGGAGGATGTCGGCTGGATCTGCGCACGCTGCTGGCGCTTCGGCGTCGACGACCGCACCGTCGGCGGGATCGGCGATCTCGCGGATCTGCGACGGGGATACGAGGCAGAGGCCGGGCACGGGTTGGACTGGGCCCATGTCGGCTATTGGGAAGTTCTGGCCACGGTGCGCTGGGCGATCATCGCCCTGCACCAGGGCGAGCGGCACCTGTCCGGCGAGGAACATTCGATGGAGCTGGCGCTTACCGGGCGCAAGGCGGTCGAGATGGAGTTCGACGTCCTGACCCGAATCCGGGAACTTGAGGAGAAGGGCTGATGAGCGACCGGCCGAACCGGGGCGAGCTTCTGGCCGCCGCCGAAGAGACCCTGCGCGAAGAGG
>JARGOG010000033.1 GCA_029212785.1 Thalassobaculaceae bacterium | reverse complement strand
CGGATCTTCGGCTACGAAGCCAAGAAGCGAGCATTCTCTACGACAAATCGCGCAACGTACCGTCGTCATTCATGACCAGGATACGGCTGAGGTTACGGCCGGTTTTCCCCGGATTTCCGGTTGCCCGAGACGCGACGAATCCCTTCACCGCCAGCACGATTTCCGCCGCGGTGAGGTCCCGGATGTCGAAACCGGACGCGGTCAGGAGCCGCCGGTCGCGCAACCGACCCAGACGGGACACGCTCGCCTTGTCGACCACCGCCCGGCCGTCCTCGAGCGTCTCGATCGGCTTCAGAACGGTCCAGTTGGCCCGCCCCCAGGGCAGAAGCTCGACCGGATGCCAGTTCAGGTACAGGCAGGGTGTGCCGAACAGCAGCGGCACGAGGGACAGGCCGGAACTGGAACCGATATGGAATGCCGCCGCGCCGGGCAGCAGGACGTCCAACTCCGGTGTCTTCAGATCGGAAACCGCATAGTCGAAGACTCCGTCGACCGGCGGCAGAGGCTCCATCGACGCGTCACCGAGCCGCACCACACGGTAGCCTTGCCGGACCAGCATCTTCAGGGCCGGCACGACGCTGGCGATCGGCGCGTTGCGCAGGTCGTTTCCTCGGCCCGGCCGATACCCGGCGCCGCGCAGGTCCCGATACCCGCCGCCGCGCATGTGGAGAGTCACGACACGGCTTGCCGGCGCGATGCCGGTTTCCGAGAAGAACCGTTTGAGCGTCGGATCGGCGGCGGCGGGGCGGGCCAGTATCCCACCGTCGGCGCTTCCGGCCCGGTCGGCAATGATGCCGCAGGCCTCGAAATAATCGACGAATGCGCTGTCCATCCACTCGCTGTGGATACTGAGGTGATTGTCGGCGAAAATCGACCAGCGCGGCACGATCTCAAGGTTGTCGGAAAGTGCCCGCATGCGCTCCCAGAGATAGGGATTGGCGGCCTTACCCTCCCAGATCCTCACGCCATCGAAATCCATCAGTCCGGCACTCTGGCCTCTGATCAGGAATGCGAGCACGACCATGTGACCGATCGCATTCGTCCATTTGTGCGTGAACCCTCGAAACCCCGTGCCGTAGAGATTGCGGCGAATGCGCCGAATATAGGTCGAGAGATCGCGCCCGATCACGGTCGCCAGGTCGAAATACCCGGCGCCGTTCAACGCCGCTGCGATCCCCTGCTTTTCGACCATGATCCGAAACGCTTCTAGGAACGATGTCGGTACGGTCGTCGCCGATACGATACTCATCAGACGCTCGAAATTGTCGCGGCCCGCCGAATAGAGAGCCGGCTTCGCTCTCAGCGCGTCACTGTCCAAGCGCCCGGCCGCCAGCAGCGCGGCTCCAACGAAGTCCTGAGCGCGACTATCGCCCGCCGACGCCGAATTCACCAAGTTTCTCAATTCCGGCAGCCCGATCACGGCCGTCGCCTTGATCGCCTTGCGGTACACGTCGGCGGCGATCATCGATGTCGACGCCACGAGCCGGCGCCGGAACCAGCGATACGCCTGCTCGGGAGCTCCAAGTACGACAACGTAATTCTCGATCGCCTCGGGGTCGTCCGGTCTCACCAGCAGGGCGGTCCGGGCCGTGATCTGAGCGACGGTATCCTCCGCCATCAGATCCACGGTCCACCGACGGCGCATCGGACCACAGGCGGCCATGCGAAACGCGCCGCAATCCGCGGATCTGTCTTGTACGTTGTGTTGCGGCGGTCCCGCGGCGATGTCATTCGAGGCACCCATCAATCTGTCGGCGGCTCGTCGGCCACCAGCGTCGACAGATACCGCATCCGGTCGGTCAGTGAGAAGCACCCGTGGGCCGGGAAGTGAATGTCGGATCCGGCACCGGCGGCGCTGCCGCGCCCATTTCGGTTTTTTGGTCCCGATCCGCATTGCGAAACGGATGGGCGCAAGATCGGTTGCGGCGGTATTCATCCACGGGCCTAATCGACCGGCACCGTACTCCTTCTCCGGGCACCCGCTTGACCGATCTGATCATCGATCTACTGCCGCTCTTCATGTTCCTGACATTGATGGGCCTCGTCTTCACCAGCTACCCGATCGGGTTTGCGCTCGGGGGGACCGCGATCCTGTTCGGATTCATCGGCATGGCGCTCGACGTGTTCTCCTTTCCGGAATTCTTCGTCTTCGTGCCCCGGGTCTGGAGTATCGCCGAGAACCTGCAGATCATCGCCGTGCCGTTGTTCGTGTTCATGGGCGTGATGCTGGAACGCTCGCGCATCGCCCAGGACCTGCTGGAGGCGCTGCAGATGCTGCTGCGGCCGATCCCCGGCGGCATGGCGCTGGCGGTGACCCTGATGGGCGTGATCTTCGCCGCCATCACCGGCGTGGTCGGCGCCTCGGTCATCATGCTGACGCTGATCGCCCTGCCGACCATGCTGAAAGCCGGGTACCGCCCGTCCCTGGCGCTCGGCACCATCGCCGCGTCCTCGACGCTCGGCATCCTGATCCCGCCCAGCATCCTGATCGTGTTCCTGAGCGAGATGATGCAGATTTCGTTCGGCTATCTCTTCGCGGCGGTGATCTGGCCGGGCCTGCTGCTGTCCCTACTCTACCTGATCTACATCGCCGGCTACGCCTTCCTGGTGAAGGGGGCCGCGCCCCGTCTGCCGCCGCCGCCCGTGGACCAGAGCCGGCGCGTGTTCTGGGGCGTGCTGGCGCGCGGTATCGTGCCGCCGGCGATCCTGATCTTCCTGGTCATGGGCTCGGTCCTGTCGGGGCTGGCGACCATCACGGAGTCTGCCGCCGTGGGGGCGGGCGGCGCACTGCTGCTGGCCTGGATACGCGGCAATCTCGACCGGGACAGGCTGCGCGAGAGCCTGCACCGCTCGGCCATGACCGTCGGCATGATCTTCACGCTGTTCATCGGCGCCACCAGCTTCGCCTTCGTGTTCCGCATCCTCGGCGGCGACGAGGTGGTCTATCTGCTGATCGACGCCGCGGATCTCGACGCCTGGGGCATCCTGATCATGGTGATCGTGCTGATCTTCCTGATGGGGTTCTTCTTCGACGTGCTGGAGATCATGCTGATCGCCATTCCGATCTTCGGCCCGATCATCGCCCCGCTCGATTTCAGCCCGCATATCGCCCAGGGCGACGTGCTGTACTGGTTCGCCGTGCTGGTGGCGATCACCCTTCAGACCTCGTTCCTGACCCCGCCGATGGGCCTGTCGCTGTTCTACATCAAGGGCGTGGCCCCCTCCTCGGTGACCATGCGCCAGATCTATGTCGGCATCATCCCGTTCGTGATCCTGCAGATGCTCTGCGTCGCCATCGTCATGGCCGAGCCGGAGCTGGTGACCGCCCTGCCCCACTGGCTGTTCATCGACTAGGGAGGCGAGCATGAGCGATCCGTCACTCATCGACTTCCTGGACGCGCAGAGTGCGATCCAGGACCGTGTCCCGGCGTCGGTCAATAGATCCCGGATCGCGCTCTGCGCGTCCAGGAAACCGGAAGAGAAGATGAACAAAGCGACGCAAGGAGAGGGGCCATGACCGCACGCCTGAACCCTCAAGCCCTCTGGCGTCCGCTTCTGCGGATCGCCGATGCGCTGGAGCGGCCGCCGGTGTGGGCCGGGCAGACGGTGTCGTGGCTGTTCCTGCCGCTGATCGCGATCATTCTGTTCGACGCGCTGGCCCGGCGCTATCTGCGCAAGTTCGAGTTCGTCAGGGACAGCGACCTGCACTTCTATCTGAACTCGCCGGCCTTTCAGGACGCCGAATGGCATCTGCACGCGATGATCATGCTCTGCGCGCTCGGCTATGCCTGTGCCTGCAACGCCCATGTGCGGCTCGACATGTTCCGCGGCCGGCTCGGCGGGACCGGGCGGCTCTGGGTCGAGCTGCTGGGCGGTCTGTTCCTGCTGATGCCGTTCCTGGTGATCTTCACCGCCGATTGCTTCGACTTCTTCTGGATCGCCTGGGTGCATGACGAGACGGCGGGCGAGACCAACGGCATCGGTGAGCGCTGGGTCATCAAGTTCTTCATGTTCCTCGGGCCCGCCCTGCTGCTGATGGCAGGGATGTCGGTGCTGATCCGGCTGACCGTCCGTCTGTTCGGCCCGCCGGAACTGGCACCGGCGACCCGGACCGAGGCGATCGTCGACGGCGACTTCTCGGCGTTCAACTGAGTACGCACCTCCGTCCTTCCCCTCTTCACCCTCCGGATTTGTTCCGGGGTCGTCGGTGGTGCCGCGCGCGATCCCATCCGCCTGAGAAGCGGAAGGGCGGGCCTTGGAATAAATCCGGGGAGTGCGAGAAGGAGGGATGGTTTGTTCGGAACGGCACCCCGAAAACGAAACACCCCCAGGAGCCTGCCCGGGGGTGTCTATCATGTCAGCCGCTACACTGGGCTTACTTCATCGGCGAATGCGCCGAGGGGAACATGAGCAGGGAGTGCATCTCGTCGAGGAAGCCGCCGGCCTCCTTCAGGAACGCCTGCCACTCCGGATCCTTCGCGCAGGCGTTGCGGGCCTCCATGCGGTGCTCGAAGCTGTCATAGACCCACAGATGCGAGACCTCGTTGGGCTGCCCCGCCTCGGTGTGGAAGATGCCGACATTCTTCGAATACTTCTCGCGCGCGGGCTGCACGGCCAGGAACTTCTCCAGCCACGGCTTCGCCTTGCCAACCTTGGTGCGGTAGTACCGATACTCGTAGAGGTGGCCGTCGCCGGATGGCGGCGTCAGCGGCTTCATCGGGTTCAGCAGGCGGATGTCCTGGCGCAGGATCAGCGGGCCGGCCTGGGTCAGGTACTTGTTCTTCCAGTCGGCGTTCTCGCCCAGGGCAGCGCGCCGTTCGGCGCGGTGGTTCAGGTCGTTGTAGGACCAGAGGTGGTGAACCTGGTTCAGCGCGCCGATCTCTGTCAGCCAGTAGCCTTCGAGCGTGCCGTAGTCGTTGCCACGGATCGGTCGACCGATCTCGCCAGAGTACTTGGCCAATTCCGGCGCTTTGCCGGCCGGGGTGGTGTAGGTCCTCAACTCATAGATCATTCCGGTCTCCCTCTTGTCTCCGCCATGCGATCACACTGGCGGTTAACGGTCCGCGATCATCCATCCGGCACCGGCCGGCGGAAAGCTTCCAATTCGGCATAAGTCTTTCGATCGGCGCGATCACTCAGCCGCGAGTGGCGGCACGACCTCGTCCATGGTGTTGCAGACGCCCATCACCCGGGTCTGACGCATGCGGCGGCGATAGGCATCAGCATCGTATCCGGCGCCGCGGTGCAGCAGGCAGCGGTTGTCCCAGATCACCAGGTCGCCGGCCTGCCAGCGGTGACGGTAGATCGACTGTGGTCGGGTCGCCTCGGCCAACAGCGCGTCGAGCAGAACCCGGCTCTCGTCATGGTCCCAGCCTTCGATCTCCTTGGCGTGGGAGCCGATATAGATGTTGCGCGCGCCGGTCGACGGATTGGCACGCACGAGCCGCTGGCGCACCGGCGGCAGGGAGGCGGCGTGGCCGTCCGATACCGGGGCCACCTTGGAGCGCGAGTAGACGTAGTCATGGATGCAGACCAGCGGGTCGAGCCGCGCCTGCTCCGCGATCGGCAGCCGGTCATAGGTGGCGCGGCCGCTGATGAACTCGGTCTGCCCACCCTCCGCCGGCACCTCGTGGGCCGACATGATCGACACGAAAGTCGGCACCGAGCGGAACGAGCTATCCGAGTGCCAGAGATTGTTGCCGGTCTGGAACACCGTGCGCTGGTGCGCATTACCGAGCTTGGTGCCGTCCTCAAGCACGTTGCCGATGGTGTGGAAATGCTCGACCTGGCCGCTGGTGCCCAGCGTGACGTGGTTCGCCTCCGGTTCACCGAGCGCCCGGGTCAGCGCGAGCTGCTGGTCGTCCTGCAGGTGCTGGCCCGGAAAAACCAGGAAGGAATACGCGTCGATGGCGTCGCGGATCTCGGCGATCACGGCGTCGTCGAGCTGAGCCTTCAGATCGGCGCCCGTCAGGCTGGCGCCGAATTCGTCATGCAGGGGTGCAATAGTGAATGCTGTCATGGTCGCTTCTCCCTCGCGAGATCCTCTTCGGGACGCCCGTCATTGGTTGAAGCAAGCGTGATCGAACGCCGCGGATGCCGCAAGACACCGAGTTGAGGGAGCGCCTATTGCAAGCAGATCAGGATTTCCAGCGCGAGCCGTTCGGGCCGGTGACCGGATCGTTCCCGAAATACAGCACACCGATGGTCATCGCCGGCTCACTGCCTCCGGCCGCGACCGGACAATGAACGCTCTGATAGTTCCGCCAGGTCTTGTCCGCCGCCCAGGCGACGTGGCCGTCCCGGAACACCGGTCCGCCCTCTGTGATCGGCCGCCGAAAGGTATCGAGAATCTTGCCCTGCGCGCCGCTGTAGTTGCATTCCAAAACCGTCCGGCCGGTGTAGTCTCGGTTCAGAAACTTGGTGATCGTCGTGCCCACCAAGCGGTATCGGAAGTTCGCTCCGCCATCGATGATGTCCATGATGATGACGTGACCGAACCAGGGAGCGAGGTCCTCGATCTCGAAATCGCCTCGATCCGGCATGGCCCTGGCGCCGCGTTTCGCCTCCCAAATCTCGGCAAAGCCGGAGACCATCGGGTGGTCGCAGCGCTCGACGACGTCATGCAGGGTCGATTTGCCGAGCGACGGGCTTGCAGCAGGACGTTTCAGCGAAATCATCCGGTCTCCGCGCGTACATTCGTCAATCGCACAATCCGGTCGTGTGAGCAGTGCCGGCCGATCGTGCGAACAGTGTCGGGCGAAGTCTATGCGGACATCGTTAACACAGGGTTACCTGGCTGGACGCCGCCGGCAGGCAACCGACCGACCGGGCTCCACTCGAAAGGGGGAAATGCTCACGAGAAATACACACAATAGAATATGGGTTTTGCGTGATTCATCTCACATTTCGAGCACTCGACTTCCCAAAGCAGTACTCGCTACAATTTTTCCGGGACAAGAATTCAGGGGCGCGAGTCAGTTTACGATTGAATTGCGCATAGTCGGCTGGGGACGTCGACGTTCTGAATATATAGTATTTATATTGTATTTTACACTCAAGTTCCCCTGAGTTCTTGGCGACATTTGCTCGCTCTGTTGGTGGAGGGGACATTGGGGGCTTGGTCTGCAGCGATCGTCGATAGTGGCGTGACCGACGAAACAGAGGCCGCATACGGCGCCAACGCTTACGAGTTCGATTACTACAATTGGAACAGCGATACCGACGGCGGGCGTTCAACCTCCCATGGGTCCCTCGTCGCCGCAGCCGTCGAATTGACCAATTCCAGCCTTGAGCGCCTGGATCTGCAGATCACGAACAACGCCGCGACGGTCCTGTCGTCCAGCGCCATCTCTTCCGCCCTGAATACGGTGGGCAACCTGTCAGATCAGGGATGGAACGTCGGCGCCGTCAACATGAGCTTCGGTAGCGACTACTACTCCTGGACAAGCCGCTTTCGGAGCCAGATCGCCCTCCTCAACAACGACGGGATCTATACCGTCGCCGCCGCCGGCAACGGCGGATCGGACACACGTATCGAAACGCCGATTTATCCGGCTGGTCTGGACTATGTCATCTCCGTCGGAAGCCACGACGGTTCCGGCAATCCGTCCTGGTTCTCGCAGAACAGCGACACCGGTGTTCATATTCTGGCGGACGGAGAAAACTTTCCAGGCAATGACGACTACGGCACCAGCTATGCAGCCCCCCAGGTCACCGCCACGGTGACCACGATGCAGGCATTGGTCGAGGGCGCCACCGGTGATCGGCTCAGCTTCGCCGAAGTCATCGATGCGCTGCAGCAGGGCGGCGCCGGTCCACGATCGACCGTCGACCCCGCCGACAATGCCACCACCTACTACCTGCACGACCACGCCGGATCCGTGAACTACGTGCTGCAGACCTATGTGGACCCGGCCTTTTCCGGGCTCGAGTACATCGCCTCCTACAGCGACATCGAAGCCGCCTTTGGCCGTGATGCCACAGGCGCGCGCAGCCACTTCATCGAAACCGGCGCCTGGGACGGACGCATGTCCAGCTTCGACGGGCTCGAGTACATCGCGTCCTACAGTGACCTGCGGGCTGCATTCGGCGGCGATCGGGCTGCCGGCGCCAGCCATTTCCTTGATGCCGGCCGAGCCGAGGGCCGGGCCACGACCTTTGATGCCGAGGCGTACATGGCCGCCAACCCGGACGTGGCGGCGGCCGTGGGCGGCGATCCAGACCAGGCCACACTGCACTACATCAACAACGGCGCTGCCGAAGGCCGGGCGACCAATGGCGCCACGCCCGCGGTCAACGAACAACCGGCCATCTCGGAAGGCAGCTCGGATCTCGCGCGCGGGCCTTGGAGCGAGGGTTGTGTCGGTGTCGGCCAGACGGTGACCGGGACGATCGGTTACGACGGCGACCGGGACTGGTTCGCGACAGAACTCACCGCCGGAGAAACCATCGTGATCCAAGTGCGGGGCGCGGCCAGCGGCGGCGGCACGCTGTACGATCCTGAGCTCTATGTCTATGACAGCGAAGGAGACTTCCTGACCTACGACTTCGACAACGGCACCGGCTGGGATGCCTATCTGGCGCTTACCGTCACAACGAACGGCACGTACTATCTCGAGGTCGACGGCTATTCCCACTACACCGGAAGCTACACGCTGGACGTGACCTCGGCCTCGGTATCGTCGCTGAGCGATCTCGCCGCCGGGGCCGACACCGCCGACCGCCACGCCAGCACTTTCGGCGATGTCGAGGTTGCCCTGCTGTCCGACGGCCAGTTGTCCAGCGATCCGTTCGGACTGCTCTAGAAGGGTTCCGCCTCAGGCAGCGACGGCACGCACCCGTTCGGCACCGAAGACGACACTGACCACGGTTCCCTTGCCGATTTCGCTGTCCAGGCCGACTTCCGCGCCGTGGAGTTCGGCCAACATCTTGACGAGATACAGGCCGAGGCCGGTGCCTTCGGCCTGGGCGAGGGCCGGGTTGCGGGCACGGGTGAACGGTTCCCAGATCGTCACCTGATCCTCCGGGCCGATCCCTGCCCCGGTATCGGCGACAGCCAGTGTCAGCCCGCCATCCGCCATCGGCAGCAACCGGACCACCGTCTTGCCACCCTGCGGGGTGAATTTCAGCGCGTTCGACACGAGGTTGGTGAGGATCTGTCGGATCGCCTTGGAATCCGCATAGAGGGCCGGCACGTCGTCCGGCACGTCGACGGTCAGAGCCACCCCCTTGCGGTCGGCCTCGACCCCCAGCACCGTGCGGATCGACGAGATCTCGCGCGATATGTCGACCCAACTCTCGTTGATCTCGAAGCCTCCGCTCTCGATCTTCGACAGATCCAGGAGGTCGTTCACCAGCGCGAGCAGGTGCTGGCTGCTCTCGTGGATGATTTCGGCGTATTCCTGCTCGCGGGTCTTTTCCCGGTTCGGGCGATGCTGCAGCTTCAGGATCTGAGAGAAGCCGATGATCGCGGTCAGCGGCGTTCGGATCTCGTGGCTGATCCGCGCCAGAAACGCACTCTTGGCGCGGGTCGCATGCTCGGCCCGTTGCAGGGCTGACCGCACCTGCTGGTCGCGGGTGACCAGGTCCGAGTTCGCCTCGGACAGGTCCTGGGCGCGCGCCACCAGAGACTGCTGCGCCTGGATCGCTCGGTAGATCACCACCACACTCGCGGCCAGCGCCAGGATCAGCAGCACCGCCGCAGGCACCGCAAGGTCCCGCAGGGCGTTCAGGCCCGCCTTGGGCGCCTTCCAGTCGAGAGCGGCGATGACGGAACCGTCCGACCGGAACAGCGTGACGGCGTGGTCCGATGCTTCTTCCACCGCGAACAGCACCCGCAGATTGTCCAGCCCGAACCGCTCTCCCGTCCGCGCGAGCCATTCGGCGCTGATCGGCCGGAGCACGATCATGACCGGTCGGGCGTGGCGAACAAGCTCGTCACCGAGCGGGCTCTCCGGTGTGATCGCGGCCACGCCGGCGACCACCAAGCCGATTTCGGTCTGCACCAGGCACGGCACGCCTTCCGGCCGCTCCATGGGCGCATCGCGGGCAAGCCCGATCGGATAGGCCAGATCGGCCAGAATCCGATCAACGCTCTCGGGCGACAGTGACGGCCAAGTGGCGTCGACCCAGGTGTAGACCACGTTGTCGGACCCATCGATCACGACCGTCGCCGCCGTCTCGAACGTTTCCGCCAGATAGGTCCCGAGATTCTCGTCCGCCCATTCCGGATTCAGGTCGGTCAGCACATTGGCGGTGGTCGCGTCCCAGTACGAATAATCCTTGGCCACCAAGGCGATGTCCCGGGTCACATCCTCGATCGCGGTGATGGCGAGACGACTCGACGATCTCGCGGCGGTCCGGTCAATTTCGACCACGGCGAACCAAAGCGCACCGACCGCAAGCGCGACAGCGAACAGGATCAGCGCGGCAGCGGGCGCGTAGAGTCGCCACGCGGACGACGAGTCCGCCCGCGACCGTTGCGAAGGATCGCCATCGTTGATTGTCACTGCGGTCTCTTCCATCCTCGTCCCATGGATCGACGCTACCATCGCGAAGAGAACCGTCAAAGCACCGGCACGTTTGTGAGTTTCCTCACAGTGCTGGCAATTGCGTCCGCTACGGAAGTGTTTGCCGCCCCCCTGAAAGACTGCGTGGCGATGGCCGAGGGTGTCCCGACCACCGTGCATGAAGGTCGCTACAATATTCTCTGTGTGGCGCCGCCTCCAGGTCCCTTGACGCTGAACTGCGCGATCCGAGGGACACGCGGGCGCAGCACCCTGCAGGTCTTTCCCCACGCGATCGCCGGTGCCGCCGAAGCGACCGTCGAGATGCCGGATGACGGTCCGTTGCCGACGATCGCGGGCCGTGCTGGAGACACCGCCCGCGTGTTCTTCAGCTATGCTGGCCCGTTCGATCCGATCCGCGACGGGTACGACCTGACCTGCCGATGGTAACGGTCAGGCGAGACGGTATTCCGACAGGAACTCCGGTCTGAAGGCGAGGCCATGGCCCGGCCGCTCCGGCGGCGAGTAGGTTCCGCCCTCCGGCAGGATCGGCTCGATCCAGGCGTCCTCCATCCAGTCGACATACTCGATCCAATGCGGGTTCGGGATCGCCGCCATCAGATGGACCATCAGCTCCGGGAACAGGTGAGGCGCGATCCGCATGCCCGAACTCTCCGCCATCGCGGCGATCCGACGCAGCTCGGTGAAGCCGCCGCGCATCACGTCAGGCTGCAGGATCGGAATCTTCGGATGGGCGAAGAACGGCCGCAGATCGTATCGGGTGAAATGCGTCTCGCCGCCGACCACCCGAAGGTCCAGTGCGTCGGCGATCCGGAAATAGCCGTCTATATCCTCGCAGTCGACCGGCTCTTCCAGCCAGTAGACCCCATGATCCTGGAACTGACGTCCGACAGCGATCGCCTGGTCCGTCGTCCAGCCCATATTGACGTCGATGCAGATCTCCACCCCGTCGCCGAGCGCCGACCGCATGGCGGCGACATGGGCGACGTCGGTGCGATCGTCATAGAGATGACCCGCCTGCATTTTGATCGCCTTGAAACCGCGGGCGACGTAGCGCTTGGCCTTGTCGACCATGCCGTCACCCCCGAGCCCGCGCCAGCAGCCGCTGCCATAGGCCTCGATCTCCCGGGCCGCACCACCCCACAGCCGGAACAGCGGCAGACCGGCCAGCTTCGCCATCGCATCCCAGAGCGCGATGTCGAGGGCCGATTGCGCCATGACGGTGACGCCCATGCGTCCGATCCAGTAATTGGCCCGCCACAGCTCCTCCCACATCGCCTCGACCTCGGTGACGTCGCGGCCGAGCGCGTGGGGTTTGACCAGCTCCTCGATGGCGGTCGCGATGGTCTCGAGCCCGCCGTTCAGGATCTGCAGGTAGCCCATGCCGACGATGCCGCCCGCGGTCTCCACCTCGACCACGATCAGTTCGCGCAGTCGGCTGTAGCTCGGCGACCAGCGCGGCGGGTCGATCCAGGGCGCGCGCAGTTTATGCACGCGGATATCGGCGATCCTGCGGTCGTTGCCGGACATCGGCCTTCCTCCCATTCGGTTTGTTCCGCCGGAAACGGCGGGTGTTTTGCCACCAGGATAGGCGGGCGAAGGCGTGGGCTCTACCCCCGCAGGTTGGCCGCTGGTACCGTCGCCTCCAACCTGCGGCGAAGAGCAGGCGACGACCGAACGGGCAGGAAATCGAGGAGGAACAGGCATGAACCAGGCAATCGTCCTGGCCCAAGTGGCGCGGAGTTTTGCCGACAGGCCGGCCCTGTCGCTGGGCACCGATACGCTCTGCGACTACGCGGGCTTTGCCGAGCGCGTGGCGCGCCTTGCCGGCGGGCTGCGGGAGCTCGGCCTGCAGAGCGGCGACCGGGTGGCCCTGGTGATGAAGAACAGTCCGGAACTCTGGGAATCGCTCTA
The DNA here is from genome assembly GCA_029212785.1 of Thalassobaculaceae bacterium. GTDB lineage: Bacteria > Pseudomonadota > Alphaproteobacteria > Thalassobaculales > Thalassobaculaceae > Thalassobaculum. The sequence continues at coordinate 36,228 of JARGOG010000033.1, read as the reverse complement.
CGCCATCTGGCATGCCGGGCTGGCGGCGGTTCCGGTGAACGCCAAGCTGCACCCAAAGGAGCATGCCTTCATCCTGGAGAATTCCGGCAGCCGGGCCTGCCTGGCGACGCCGGATCTGGCAGCCGCCCTCGCCGAGATCCGCTCGGAGACACCGTGCCTGGAACACCTGATCGCCACCGACGGACCCGACTACGCGGGTCTCGCCGCCGGCAAACCGGCCGCCCTCGCCGACACCGCCCCGACCGACCTTGCCTGGCTGTTCTACACCTCCGGCACCACCGGCCGGCCCAAGGGCGCGATGCTGAGCCACCGCAACCTGATGTCGGCGGTGATGAATTATTTCGGCGATGTCGACACCATCCTGCCGGGCGAGACGATGATCCATTCGGCGCCGATGAGCCACGGTTCCGGGCTCTACGGCCTGCCCCACGTGGCCCGTGCCGCCAATACCGTCGTGCCGAAATCAGGCGGCTTCGAGGTCGCGGAAACCCTGGCGCTGATCGAGCGCTGGCCGGGGGTGACCTTCTTCTTCGCGCCGACCATGGTCACCCGGCTGATCAACACGCCGAACATCGACCAGGCGGACCTCGCGAACCTGAAGACCATCGTCTATGGCGGCGCGCCGATGTATCTGGAGGACGTCAAGCGCGCCCTCGACCTGCTGGGGCCCAAGCTGGTGCAGATCTATGGCCAGGGCGAGGCGCCGATGACCATCACCGGACTGCCCAAGCACATCTTCACCGATACCGCCCATCCCCGCTATGAGGCGCGAATCGGGTCGACCGGGTTTCCGCGCACCGATGTCGAGGTCCGCGTGGTCGACGAGACCGGCACTCCCGTACCGGTCGGCGCGCCGGGCGAGGTGATCTGCCGCGGCGACGTGGTGATGTCGGGCTACTGGAACAACCCGAAAGCCACCGCTTCATCGCTGCGCGACGGCTGGCTGTGGACCGGCGATGTGGGCGCCTTCGACGCGGAAGGATTCCTGACCCTCAAGGACCGCTCCAAGGACGTCATCATCTCCGGCGGCACCAACATCTACCCGCGGGAGGTCGAGGAGGTGCTGCTGCGCCACCCGGCCGTGCTGGAAGCCGCCGTGATCGGCCGTCCCCACGCCGACTGGGGCGAGGAGGTCATCGCCTTCGTGCGGCCTCATGCCGGGCAATCGGTGACGCCAGAGGAATTGGACGCACTCTGTCTGAATAATATCGCGCGCTTCAAGCGACCGAAGGAATATCTCCTGGTGGACGACTTGCCGAAAAACAATTACGGCAAGATTCTCAAGACCGAACTCCGAAAGCTGGCCGCGCCGGCGGCCGAATAACCGAACGGAAAACAGAATGGACAACTCGCCCTGGGGCTGCGACAGCGACTATGGTGTGCTGCGCGACGTCGCCCTTCGTTCGCCGGAGCATTTCGGCTGGTTCAGCGCCAACGCGGTCGCCAGGGAGACCCTGCGCAAAGGCGTCACCTTCGACGGCAAACTCGCCGCCGAACAGCACGCGGAATTCGTCGCCGCATTCGAGGATGCCGGCGTCCGGGTGCATATGGTCGAGCCCGACCCGGCGCTCCGCTACCACGTCTATACCCGCGACCCGGCGATCGTCACGCCCTGGGGCGTGCTGATCGGGCAGATGCAGCGCGAACAGCGCCGCGGCGAGGTGGCGCCGACGGTCCGGTTCCACCAGGCGACGGGCATTCCGATCTGGAACTGGATCACCGCCGGTTCGCTCGAGGGCGGCGACGTGCACCTGCTGCGACCGGGCGTGGCCGCGATCGGCGTTTCCGGCAACCGCACCACGCCGGAAGCGGCAGCGCAGGCCAAGGGCTGGTTCGAGGCCGAAGGTTGGGAATGTCGGGTGATTCCCATTGCCGAACACTTCCTGCATCTCGATCTGCTGATTTCCATGGTCAACGAGTCGCTGGCCCTGGTGTGCACAGACGTCGTCGAGCCGGAAATTATCAATTGGTTAACTAGTCTGGGTATAACAGTAATTCCAACGTCCTATGCTGAAGCGATGCGGCTTGCCGGCAACTGCCTGTCGCTTGGGAACGATCGTGTGATTTCTTCAGCGGAGGCGGAAACAACGAACGCCCAATTGCGCGGCCTCGGCATACGAGTATACGATCCGTCTCTGACGATGTTCACGCTCGCCGGTGGTGGGCCGAGATGTCTGTCGCAGCCGCTCAGGAGGGAACCCGTCAAGGCAAGCTGAACCGGTGGATTGTCCAATTTAATCCGGAACCAGAAGGGACGGAGACAATCAGAACTGGTGGATGGCAACCGTCTGGATAGGACAGTCACCCGGCTATGATATCGAAAAACCGCAGAATTGACCGCTCGACGTTCTCAGAGCTCGTGAAGAAGCACGAGCGATATCTGCAGAACCCGAGGACCGGTGAGCGCATCAACCTGGTCGACGCCACGTTGACCGGCGTTCAGGCAACCGACATCGACATCCACAATTCAGCCTTCACGGGCGCGATCTTCATCAACTGCTCCTTTTGGCGGGTGAACTTCCAGGAGTCGAACTTCGAACTATGCGACATGAGTGTCTGCACCTTCGAGGGATCGAACCTCCGCAATGCCGGGCTGCGCGGCGTGCGGATGAAGGGCTCCAACATGAAGAAGGTCGATCTCAGCGGTGCCGATCTCGGCCCGGCCACCTCGACCCTGGTCGGCCAGCACGAGAACGCCGATCTGAGCGATGCCGACCTGGAACGGGCCGAGCTCCGCAAGACCTTCCTCGCCGGCGCCAACATGCGCCGCGCCAACCTGTTCGAGTGCAATCTCGAAGGCGCGGTGCTGAAGGACGCGAGCCTTGAGGACGCGAACCTGTCCGGCGCCAACCTGAACGGTGCCGATCTCAGCGGCGCCAAGCTCAAGGGCGCACATCTGCGCAACACCAAGCTCGTCGGCACCAACCTGACCGGCGCCGATCTGGAAGGCGCGAAGGGTTTCTTCGGCCTGTCCACCTTCGACAAGGCGACCCAGCGCAAGCTCACGTCCCATATCGAATGGGTCATGAGCGAGGGACGCAAGGGCCAGCGCGCGATCCTGAAGGACGCCAAGTTCTTCAAGAAGGACCTGTCCTATATCGAACTCACCTGCGCCGATCTCTCGGGCGCGGATCTGCGACACTGCAATCTGACCGGCGCCTATCTCGCCGGCGCCGACCTGCACGGAGCCGACCTGACCGGCGCGACCTTGACGGAAGCCGATCTCCGCGGTGCCGACCTGACGGGCGCGACACTGGTCGAGGTCGATCTCAGCGATGCCCAGACCAAGGAACTCATCGTGAAATCCCGCAATGGGACGACCAAGCTCAAGACGCGAATCGACGCTTCATCCTGATGAAATCGACTGATAAAGGCGCTGGGAATTTCACATGTGTCAGTGGAAAACCGCCTTCGGGGGACCAAATTCTTTATCTTATCTCAAAGGTCGATTATAGAACCGCGTCGCAGGATAATTTAGAGGCGGTCCGATGAGCGACCTTGGAATTTTCGAAAAACGCCAGATCAAACCCCGTCAGGTGATCACCCGTCGCGGCGATCCGGGAAAGCGCGTCTATCTGCTGCTGGACGGATCCGTTCAGACATCCAGTGGCGCGTCGGGCAGCGAGGTTCTGGCCGCGGGCTCGATGTTCGGTCGCCTGGACCTGCTTACCGGCGAGGATGGCGGAGCCTATGCGGCAACGACGACGGCGCTGACCGACGCTACGCTGATGTTCGCCGATGCGACGCAGCTCGCCGAAGAGATCGGCAAAGCCAGCCCGACAGTCCAGACCCTCTTACGAACCTCGGTCAAGGCGCTGGGATGACCAGCTCGCCCTCAGATCCTGACCTCCCGGCCGGCGAACCGCCCCATGAGGAGCGGCGCCACGCCAACCGGGTTCAGATCGAGGGCTATGAGTTCGAGATCGGAGACATCACCTACGCCGTGGTCGATCTGTCACTCGGCGGCATGCGGATCACCTATGACGACGGGACCGCAGCGGCAGCACCGGGAGACGACCTGATCGGTATCCTGACGGGAGGCCTGTCCAAACCGATTCCCCTGACCGCCCAAGTCATCTGGACCGACCCCCAGACCCGTTATATCGGCTGCACTTTTCCGGTCCTCGGCCGCAATATCGCCGGCGAACTGCTGGAGATCCTGCTTTAGGGGTCTTGCCCTCGCGGGTCCACATCCACCGCTAGTCGATCAGCCGCTCCACCGCTTCCAGACGGTCGGCGTCGCCTGCCGGTTTATCCCAGCGGATCCGGGATATCCGAGGAAAGCGCATCGCCACGCCGGACTTGTGGCGGGTCGAGCGATGCACGCTGTCGAAGGCAACCTCCAGCACCAGCGCCTGCGTGACCTCGCGCACCGGGCCGAAGCGCTTCACCGTGTGGTCGCGCACCCATTTGTCCAACAGCTTGAGTTCCTCATCGGTGAAGCCGAAATAGGCTTTGCCGACCGGCACCAGTTCGGCGCTCCCGCTCTCCGGGTTCTCGCGCCATGCACCGAACGTGTAGTCGGAGTAGTAGGACGATCGCTTGCCATGCCCGCGCTGGGCATACATCAGCACCGTGTCCACCGTCAGCGGCCCGCGCTTCCACTTGTACCAGAGCCCCTTGGGTCGCCCGGCGATGTAGGGAGCATCGCCGCGCTTGAGCATCAGGCCTTCGGTGGCTGTGCCGCGGGCGGCGCCCCGGAGCCCGTCCAGCGTCGCCATGCCGTCGAAGGCGACGAGATCCGACAGATCCATCCGCTGCGGATGCTCCCGGGCGAAGAATGCCTCAAGCCGCGCCCTCCGGGCGTCGAACGGCAGTGCGCGCAGATCGTCCCGTCCGTCGAACAGGATATCGTAGAGCCGAACAAAGGCCGGATATGTCTTCAGCATCGCCGCTGAGACGGTCTTACGGTTCAGGCGTTGCTGCAGTTCGTTGAAGGGACGGACCTCACCATCGACCACGACCAGCAGCTCGCCGTCGAGCACGCCCTCGAATGTCACGCGATCGAGGATATCCGGAAAGGTTCGGCCGATATCGTCACCGGTGCGGGAATAGAGCCGCGTCTCCCCGCCCCGCGCGGCGATCTGGACACGAATGCCGTCCCATTTCCACTCGGCACGGAACCGCGACAGGTCGAGCCCAGCTGCCTCGTCCTCCTCCAGCGGATGCGCCAGCATCGGCGGGCGGAAGATCGGCCTGTCCTCCAGGTCCGGACGCGAACCACGCCCGTCGAGCCAGGCGAACAGTTCGACATAGGGCGGCGCCAGCCCGTGCCACAACTCCTCGATCTCGCCCGGGTCGACGCGGCCGTATTCCGCCAGCGCCACCTTGGCGAGCCGCGCCGATACACCGACCCGCAATCCGCCGGTGATCAGCTTCAGCAGCGCCCAGCGCCCGGTCGCGTCCAGCGGATCGAGCCATTCCTCGACCACATCCGCCGCCTCGGACCGTTTTGCCGCCTGCAGCCGCTCCACCACCTCGCCCAATGTCGGCCAGTTCCGGTTGGTCGGGTGTTCCGGCCAGATCAGCGCCGTGGTCTCCGCCAGGTCGCCGACGTAGTCGTAGGACCAGCCGAACAGCACCGGATCGACGCGCCGCATCGCCAGTTCCCGTACCGCTCCCGCCTTTACGCCTTTGAAGCCGAGACCGCCGGTCAGCGCCGCCAGCGCCCAGCCCCGGTCCGGATCCGGAGCCGCCCTGAAATAGGCGACCAGCCGCGCGATCTTGGCGGTGCGCGACGGCGTGTAGATCAGCCGGTCGAGCAACTCGGCGAACGGCTTCACGGCGCCGCCCCCGTCACTGCCCGTCCTCCTCATAGCCGACAAGAGCCAGCGCCCGGGCCCGGTATCCCTTGGCCGAGGCCGCGTGCATCAGAGCCTCCTCACTGCCATGGGTGATCCAGATCTCCGGCGCGCCGACATCGTCGAACGTGTCCATGAGCTCATCCCAATCGGCATGGTCTGAGATGATCAGCGGCAGTTCGACACCGCGCTGACGGGCGCGCTGGCGGACCCGCATCCAACCCGACGCCATGCACACAACCGGATCCGGCAGACGGCGCCCCCAGCGATCGGCGATGGCCGAGGGCGGCGCCAGTACGATCTCGCCCTTGAAGTCGTCGCGGGCCACGCCCTTCTGCCCCGCCGTCGCCGGCCGCAGGTCGCCGAGATCGACGCCGTGGTCCCGATACAGGTCGCAAAGCGCCTGCAGGGCGCCATGAATGTAGACCGGCCGCTCCCATCCGGCCGCGCGCAGCAGGGCGATCATGCGCTGCGCCTTGCCGAGCGAATAGGCGCCGATCACGTGGCACCGATCGGGGAACAGGGCGACGCTGTCGAGCAGCTTGGCGATCTCGCCCCGGTCGTCGGGATGGCGGAACACCGGCAGCCCAAAAGTCGCTTCCGTGACGAAGACGTCGCAGGGCACCGGCTCGAAGGCGGCGCAGGTCGGATCGGCGCAGCGCTTGTAGTCGCCGGAGATAACAATCCGGGATCCCTTGTACTCCAGACAGACCTGGGCGCTGCCGAGCACGTGACCGGCCGGATGCAGGCTGACCGTCACGTCACCGATGCGCAGGGGGGCACCGAGAGCCAAAGCCTGTCGGCTCTGTTCCGGCTCGGCGCCGTAGCGCACCGACATGATGGCCAGCGTCTCGGCCGTGGCCGCCACGGCACCGTGCCCGGCCCGCGCGTGATCGGCGTGGCCATGGGTGATAACCGCCCGATCCACCGCGCGCACAGGATCGACGTAGAAGTCGCCGGGGACGCAGTACAGTCCCTGCGGGCGGATCTCGATCCAGGTCTCGGGATGGGGTGCGGAAGCGTGGCCGGCCATGGGGAGGCAGGGTAGGCCGCTCCCTGCCGCGGTCAACGTCTCAGACGTTGTCGAGCCGGGCCTTGCGACCGAGGTAACCGCCGTGGTGGCGCGCGCCGTATTGCTCGCGGGTCACGCCCTTCAGCTCCATCAGCGTCAGGGCCAGGGCATCGGCGATGGCGCCCATGGCCGCGATCGAGGCCGACGGGGTCAGGCCGAGCGGACAGGGCTCCTCGATCACGCCCATGTCGAGCACGACGGAGGCGCGCTCGCGCAGCGCACTGTCCGGATGCGAGGTGATGGCGATGACCGCGCCGGTTTGGTTGATGTGCCCCGCCATGTCCACGCATTCCAGGACCTCGCGGGTCTTGCCCGAGGTCGAGAAGGCGATCAGGCAGTCACCCTCGGCGATCAGGCCGAGATCGCCGTGGCTTGCCTCGCTGGGGTGGATGTAGACGGCCGGGGTCGCCGTCGAGGCCAGGGTGGCGGCGAACCGCCGGGCGACGAAGCCGGCCTTGCCCATGCCCACGGTGACGATCTTGCCCGGACACGCCCGCATCAACTCCAGCGCGCGCTCGAAACCGGCGTCAACGGAGATCGAACGAATGGCCGCTGCCTCGGCGTCGAGGATCGCGCGGATACGGTCGGTGACGGTCATGCGGTGTGCTCCGGTCGGGGGGATGCGACAGGCTTTAGGCGGAACCGGGAACAGAGGCAAGGGGGCGGTGGGACGCAAGGCACGAACCTGGATGATCTGTCGGGTCTCGCTCTGGACCGCGTCAGCCCGCTTCGACTCAACGCCAGCGGATCTCTCTTGGGTGTATGCCGTCGAGAAAGTCGGCGTTCCAGGCCTGACGGCCATCCAGCTCTCGGTCGCAGTAGGACCAGACGCCGAGCAGACGCTCACTGCCGACAAGTTCAAATGACACCCGTCCCCATGCCGCGGTCCCGCCACGCTCCTCGGCGCAAGGCAGATCGGATGCGTCCTGCAGCCAGAAGCCGGATATCTGGACCAGCTCAGGATGAAAGGTGCCAATGATACGGCCGTCGAATTCCGGATAGGTGCCTGAGACCGTTCCGTCTTGAGTGACATTCAGCGTGAGCGGCCCGTAGTCGGAGGACCATCGGCTTTCGGCGCCGTCCCGACCTGCGAACTGGGTGATCGCCAGTGCGGCAGCCGCGACAATCAGTAATCCGACGACCAGGAACGGTGTCCGGCGCAGCATGGCTCCCCCTCTCCGCGACACCGGCCGACAATCCGGTTACCGCCCCCCACTCGGGTCACCGAACCTGGCGACCCAGCGCCCGGCCCGCTCCCGGTCACGCTCGGCCATGGCGGCGAGCGCCGTCTGTGGCTTCAGATCGTACCCCACCTCGGTATGGGCGGCGAGGGCGGCGATCCGCATCGTGTACCAGGCGGTGACCCCGCCTTCGGGCAAGGGTCCCGCAAAGCGCGGAAACGTCGGGTCCTCGTCCACCCCGTCAGTCCAGGCGCGCGGCAGGTCCGGATCCAGAACGAGGCCGCGGGCGACACCGACCACATCCACAATCTCGCCCTCGAGCGCGGCAACCGCCTGTACCCGGGTTTTGAAACCGCCCGCCGCCATGACCGGGACCGGCACGGCCGCGCGCACGCGGCGACAGAAGCCGTGGACCCCGCCACCCTCGCTTTCCGACGACGACGGCGCGCCCGGGAAATAGGTGCCCTCGCTGACCTCCAGCAAGTCTATTCCCTGCCGCGCCAGCACGCGGATCGCCGCCAGACTCTCCTGGTTGCTCAATCCACCCGCCAGGCCGTCGGTCGCGTTGATCTTCACCCCGACCGGGAAGTCCGAACCGACGGCGGCGCGCACGGCGTCCACGACCGTCAGCAGAAGCCGCATACGGTTGTCGAGGGCGCCGCCCCAGATGTCGCTTCGGCGGTTGAACAGCGGCGAGAGGAACTGGCTCAGCAGGAACCCGTGAGCGGCATGGACCTGCACGCCGGTGAAGCCCACGGCCTTGGCAATCCGCGCGGTCGCGGCATACCGGGCGGGCAGTTCCTCGATCTCGCCCACCGGCATCTCGGCGCAGGTAAGCCCATCGAGGCTGAGGGAGGACGGGCCGACACGCCGGCCAATACCCGCATGGGCAAGCGCCCCCGCGTGTCCAAGCTGCGCCCAGAGATGCGCGCCCGACGCCGTTGCCCGGCGTGTCACATCCCGCAGAGCGTCCATGTCGCCGCCGGCGTGCAGGACCAGGTTCCCGGGGTTCTCCAGTGCATGCGGATCGCCCTGGACCTCGCCGACAATCGACAGGGCCGCCCCACCGGCGGCCCAACGCTGGTAGAGTCTTGCCTGTTCCGGCGTGGCGTCGCCTGCGCCGCTGCCCAGGCTGTCGGACATGGCGGGTTTGGCGATCCGGCAGCGCAGGACAGCTCCGCAGGGCAGAGTGAGGGCGTCGGACAGAGCGGCGCCGACGCCCGCCATCAGGTGAAGTGCACCCGTGCTTCACCCAGATGCTCGAAGCGGATCACCACCTCGGCGGGTTCGGTGAAATGCACCGTCTTCACCACGCTGCCCAGCATCACGAACTCGCCCGCCTTCAGGGGTTGCCCCAGCGCGATGCGGTGATTGGCGAGCCAGGCAAGCGCCGCCATCGGATGCCCCAGGATGTCGCGCCCCTTTCCCGATCCGGCGCGGATCTTGTCGACATACATCTCGCCCTCGATCTCTCCGAGGTCGAGCTTTCGCCAGTTCTCCAGCGGCGGGCCGAGGACCACGCCGGCATTGAAGAAGTCGTCGGCGATCAGCACCGGCGCCGACAGCGACGGGAAATGCGCGTAGCGGTCGTCGACGATCTCGATCCCCGGCATCAACGCCGCCACCGCATGTTTCACGTTGCCCTGGTCATAGGGCATTCCGGTCTGCGGCAAGTCCGCACCGAGTCGCGCGGCGATCTCGCACTCGACGCCGACCCGGTGGAACCGGGATAGCGGCAGGTCCGCCATATGCTCGTGGACGGTGCTCGCGAACACCTCGCCGGCGCAGGGATGGTCGATCTTCAGATAGGCCTGCATCACCGGGGTGGTGCAGCCGATCTTGTGTCCGGTGCGCGCGCCGAACCCGGCGGCCTCCAACCGATCATGGACCCGAGACTGGATGCCGTAGCCCTCCATCACGCTTTCCGGTTCGAGCTCGGCCGGCGGCTGCGGTGTGGCCGGGCCGCCGGTGCGGGCTCGAGCCAGCAGATCGGCGAGGTCGGTCTGACGGTCGGGCGTCATGCGTTGCGCCGTTCCTGCAGGATCGAGGACGCCGCCTCGGCCAGCACCTGGCAGCCGATGGCGATGTCGCCCCGGTCGCTGTCCTCGGCGAAGTCATGGCTGATGCCACCGATCGACGGGATGAACAGCATGGCGCAGGGCAGCTTGGCGACGATCACCATCGGGTCGTGACCGGCCGCCGACGGCATCGCCTGCCATTTGCCGGGCACCGTCGCCTCGGCCGCCGCCGCGATATGCTTCTGGAAGCCGTCATCCATGATCGACGGGCGCACCGGCTGGCGCGACCGGGTGAACTCGACCCTGGCCTTGCCGCGGCTGTTGATGTCCTCGGCGATCCCCGCCGCGATCTCCTCGAAACGGTCGAGGATGCTCTCGTCCTGGTCGCGGAACTGCAGGTCGAGCTCGGCATAGCCCGGGACGATGGAGGACGCCCCCGGCTGGATCGATGCGCGACCCATCGTCCACACGGTGCGGTCGCCGGCGACCGTCGGGAATTCCTGGTTCACCCGGTGGGCCAGTTCGAAAAGCGCGGTGGCCGCGTCCTTGCGTCGGGCCATGGTGGTGGTGCCGGCGTGGTTCTGCTCGCCGTAGAATTTGAAGCGCATCGCGCGGATGCCGACGATGGCGGTCACCACGCCGATATGCTGTGCCGCCTGTTCGAGATAGGCGCCCTGCTCGATATGCGCTTCGAGATAACCGAGATAGCGGTTCTCTTCCATGGCGAGGCGCGGCACGTCGGTCAGGCCGGCGGCGGCGATGGCGTCCGTCAGCTTGGTGCCGTCGCGGCCGACCGCCGCCGTCTCCGCTTCGGCATCGAGAACGCCGCACCAGGAGCGACTGCCGAGACAGCCAAGGAACGAGCCCTCCTCGTCCTGCCAGGAGACGACGTCGACGGCCAGGTTCTCGGTCTCCGGGTCTTCGGCCAGGGCGCGGGCGATCTCCAGGCCGTAGATCACGCCGAGCGCGCCGTCGAGCCAACCGCCGCGCGGCTGCGTGTCGGAGTGGCTGCCGATCAGCAACGCCGGGCCGGGCTTGGCGGAGCGTCCGAGAACATTGCCGACACCGTCGATCGTGGTCTCCAGCCCCGCTTCTTCGAAGCGCTGCTTCAACCAACGCCGACCTTCCATGTCCTTCTCGCTGAGCGCGGTGCGGATCACACCCGTTTCCACACCGCCGATGGTGCGCAGATGGTCCAGGTCGGCGAGCAGGCGCTCGGCATTGATCTTAGGCATGGGGTCCTCCAGGTGGGTAAACCGCAGCCTATCGCGGCACCCGTGCGGGCGTCACGCCCCTGAAAGGCCGTCCGCCGGACGGCGACCGCTCACGCTACGACGCCGCGGCGCACGATGTAGCGGTAGTACATGGTCGCCCCCGTGGTCGACAGGGTGATGATCTCGTCCGCCTCCCAGTCGGTCAGGGAGAACGCATTGCACACGACGACCGCACCGTCCGGCAGCTCCTGCAGCTTGATGGCGAGCGGCCGCATGGCGCCGATCATCAGATAGCAGGCGACCGCCCGGTACTCCGACAGATCGGCGCGCAGGAAATTCGCCCGGCGGTAGTCGAGATTGGGGCGCGGCTTCAGCTTGCGGCGCAGCAACGAGGACCAGTAGGGGATCGGCGACAACTCGTAACCCACCACCCGGTTCTCCGGGTAGCGGTCGGCGAGATCTTCCGCCAGCGCGCCCCAACCGGATCCGAGATCGACGATCGGGCCGTCGATCGTCTCCGGCAGCAGATGAAGCAGCGCCCGGCGCGCGTCGCGACTGGAGGATTGCGGCGGCACACCGGTGCGGATCGCGTAGAACAGGATCACCAGGACAGCGGCGAGCAGGACGATGAGCAGAACCGTCTCGAACGGAGAGACGCTCGCCTCGCCGGTGATGCTGTCGAGCCAATCTGCCAAGGCACCGCTCTCCCATCGTTCTCACCGCGTCGGAGCGCCGTTCTAGCCATCGGCCGCCGGGATGTCGAGCGGACCCGGTCGGTGGCGGACCGTATCCACCCGCACGGACCCGTAGGTCCCCGACCCAGGGCCGGGAAGTGACCAAGGCCTCTCCACCTCCCCATCCGTCAAAATGCACGCCAGCGACAACGGGATCCCCGAAGCAAGCCCAAGGCGACGAGGCGGATCGATTCGACGCCCATATCCAAGTCCATCCACGCCTTGGAAGCGGGGCGCATCGTGCTAACCTGCGCACCCGCAACGAACCCCGCCGAAACCCGTGTCCATCGCCGAACGCCTGACCGGGCTCAGTGCCCGCGACAACACCCCGATCGCCATCGTCGGCCTCGGTCACGGGGCAACCCATTGGGTGGCCGCGACCTTCTACCTGCTGCTGCCGAGCCTTTCGACCACCCTCGGTCTCGACTACGCGGCCACCGGCCTGCTGGTCTCGATCCTCCATGTCAGCGCCTTCCTCGCCAATTTCGGCTCCGGACCGCTGACCGACGTCACCGGCCGGCGGGTGGCGCTGCAGGTGCTGTCGCTGCTGCTCGGCGCGGCAGCGCTGGCGACCTTGGGGCTCGCCGCCGGATTGCTGGCGGTGGCCGGGCTGGTCGCGGTGATCGGCGTGTCCAACAACCTCTGGCATCCGCCGGCCATCAGCTACCTGTCGGCCCGGTTCCCCGGGCAGCGCGGCTGGGCGCTGTCGGTGCATGCGCTGGGTGCCGGGCTCGGCGACGCGATCGCCCCATTGGCCGCCGGCGCCCTGCTGGCGGCGCTGAGCTGGGAGGGGGTGGCGCTTTACGCCTCGTTGCCGGTTCTGGTCGTGGCGGCGGTGATCGCCCTGTTCCTTGGCCGCGCGCCGGCCGCCAGCCATGGCGACGGCGGCAAGGGCATGGATTTCGCCCAGTATCTCTCAGGCCTCGCCGCCGTGGTGAAGGACAAGGCGGTGCTCGGGCTCTGCCTGATGTCGGCCTTCCGGTCGATGACCCAGAACGGATTGATGGTGTTCCTGCCGCTCTACCTCGCCCACGAGATGGCGGTCTCGCCCCTGATCATGGGCATCGCGCTGGCGTCCCTTCAGGTCGGCGGCCTGATCGCCACGCCGATTGCCGGGCGGCTGTCCGATCGGGTCGGACGCCGGCAGATCGTGCTCGCCGGCCTCGGCGTGTCGACCCTCGCCATCGCCGCGCTGACCCTGCTCGGCGACGAGTTGTCCTTCATCGCCGGCGTCTCGGTGCTCGGCTTCGCGCTCTACGCCATCCGGCCGGTGGTGCATTCCTGGATGATGGATCTGACCCCGTCGCATCTCGGCGGCTCGGCCACCAGCCTGATGTTCGGGGCGCAGACCGGCCTGTCGATCCTGGCCCCGGTGGTCGGCGGTATCGTCGCCGATGCCTACGGGTTGGTGGTGACCTTCTACGTCCTGGCCGGGACGATGCTGATCACCAACCTGCTCGCCTGGCGCCTGCCGGACACCAAGCGGGCCTAGCGCGTTCACAGCGCATCGTCTCCCCGGCCTTGAGCCGGGGTCCAGAGCAAAGCTTGCTGGAGGGTCGCACACCGTGCCGCGATGCCCCAGCAAGCGGAACTCCGGGTCCCGGAGCAGGCCCGGGAAGAGGAGGAGTTAGCCCGCGTCCCCCGGATACCAGTTCGGCGGGCGTTTCTCGAGGAAGCTGGCGAGCCCCTCCTTCGCCTCGTCGCTCTGACGCTTGAGCGCGTGCTCCTCCACCAGTTCGGTGAAATGCGCGCCGGTGAGGTCGAGCCCCGCCTCGATCAGCGCCCGGCGCTTGGTCTGGGCCAAAGCCTCCGGCGCGCTCATCAGCAGGTTGTCGATGACCGGTGCGGCGGCTTCGTCCAGGCCGCCTTCCGGACAGATCTGATGCACCAGCCCGATCTCGCGCGCCGTCCTGGCGCCGAACCGCTCACAGGTCAGCGCGTAACGCCTGACATTGCGCACGCCGATCGCCGCGTTCAGGTGCGGCACGATGATACCCGCCATCACGCCCCAGCGCGCCTCGGTGATCGAGAACACCGCGTCGGCGCTGGCGATCACAATGTCGGCCGCCGCCGCGATCCCGGTACCGCCACCAAAGCAGCCACCGTGGATCAGGGCGATGGTCGGCTTCGGGAATTCCGTCAGCCCCTGGATCGCGCTCGCCGTTCGGCGCGACACCTCGATGTTCTCCAGCGGACTGAGCTGACCCATATCCTTCAGCCAGGACAGGTCAGCCCCCGCCTGGAAGTGCTTGCCGTTGCCGCGGATGACGACGACGCGCACCGCCGGATCGACGGCCAATGCCTCGACCCCTGCGATCAGCGCCTCGATCACCTCGCCGTTATAGGCGTTGTTGCGCTCCGGACGGTTCAGGGTGACCGTCGCCACACCACGCTTGTCGGTGGAACAGAGAACGACATTACTCATAGTTTTACTCCCCCAGCGCGCCGGCCAACTGGGCGCCTAGTCCGGTGATCAGATCGCGGGACTTGCCGACCATCCGGTTCTGGCCCATCGAGCCGTGGGTGATGCCCGCATGTTCCGTGTGGGAGACCGTCACGCCCGCCGCCCTGAGCTTCTCATAGAACAGCCGCGAGTCATCACGCAGCACGTCGACTCCGGCAGACTGCAGAAAACACGGCGGAAATCCGGTGACATCGGCCTTCATCGGCACCGCGCGCGGATCATCATGATCGGCCGGCCCGCTCAGATAGTGACCGAAATAGCCTTTCATGTCGGCGGTGGTCAGCCCCCAGGCGCCGGCGCCGAAGGCGCGGTAGCTTGCCGTGTCGAAATCGTCGCCGAACACACCATAGACCAGACCCAGCGCCTTCACCGGCGAGGTCCCGCGCTGGCGCAAGGCCAGTTCCGTGCCGACGGCGAGATTGCCACCCGCACTGTCTCCGCTGAGGGCGATGCGATCCGGATCGACCGACCAACTCGCACCGGAGGCGGCGATGAAGTCGATCACCGCGACCGTTTCCTCGATCGCGCCCGGGAACTTCATTTCAGGCGCCAGTGCATAATCGACGGCAGCGACGACGCAGCCAGACGCCAGCGCCAGCAGGTGCATGGACCGGGCATGAGTCTCCAGCGAGCCGACGACCCAGCCGCCGCCATGCAGATAGACGATGACCGGCAAGGTCTCGCCATCGCGCGGATACAGCAGGCGGACCGGCACGTCGCGCCCCGGGCCCGGCACCGTCGTATCGACGATCCGCGCCATCTGCGGGCGCTCCTCGTTCCACCACTTGCGGTCCAGTTCCATGCGCTCGCGTGCCTGTTCCGGCGTCAGCTTGGAGCGGTCGGCCGCCAACCCGTATTCCGTAGCGATCTCCGCCGAACGCGCCATCGCCTGTCTCATGTCCGGATCGACCCAGATCTCGTCGTCGGCCAAGTCTCCCTCCTTTTCAAAGTCTTACCGCAGGTTACTACCACTGCCCCCGATCGGGGCGCGATGCAGGGGTTCGCCGGGCGCCGCAAGGTCCCAGCCGGTCAAGGTGCGGTCCTGATGAACCGCGCGCCGCGACAGCTTACGCCCGGCATAGACCGCGCGGATATCCCGATAGTCCTCATCGTCGGCCCGATTGTCGAGTTCGTGCGGGCCGCGGCCGAGGTCTAAGAGCGGTCACGGCAGACCGGAGAAATGGACGTATTCGTAGCGGTCGTCGCGCAGGGCGTGCGCTGGCGGGCATCGAACTCCCCCGGATGTGGGAGACGGGCCGGAACCACGCCGGGCGGCGGGGGCCGGCGCAACCGCACGATCCTCCGCAGTCCGAGGATTGCCGCCACCGCTTGCCGGTGCTAACCGCTTGCCCCATGGATCTGCACTCCTCCGTCGCCGGCAGCTTCGCCGAGACCTATGGCGAGGCCCGCGAGAAGTTTCTCGCCGCCCTCGCTCCGACCGGGCTCGCCCCGCGCGTCTACGCCAACCCGAACACGGGACCGACCGGCGAGGATCTCGCCTGCGAGACCGCTTGGATCGGCCCGGAGGACGCCGCCAAGGTTCTCGTGCTGATCAGCGCCACCCATGGCGTGGAAGGGTTCTGCGGCAGCGGCGTTCAGGTCGACTGGTTGACCGACGGCGGCCCCGACGGGCTGCCAGACGGCGTCGCCGTACTGATCGTCCACGCGCTGAACTGCCATGGCTTTGCCTGGTGGCGCCGGGTCACCGAGGAAGGCTGCGACCTCAACCGCAACTTCATCGACTTCTCCCAGGGCGTGCCGGACAATCCCGGCCATGACGACCTGGTCGACGCCTTCGTCCCCGCCTCGCTCGACCCGGCGACCATCGCGGCCGGCGAGAAGAAGATCGCCGACTACCGCGAGGCGCATGGCGAGCTCGCCTTCCAGTCGGCGCGCAAGGCCGGCCAATACCGCCACGCCCACTCGGTCTTCTTCGGCGGCTTCGAGGAAACCTGGGCGCGCCGCACCCTGACCCGGATCTTCGACGACTACCGGCTCGGCGACCGCGCCGTGGTCAGCGTCGTCGACGTGCATACCGGCCTCGGCCCGTTCGGCTACGGCGAGCCGATCTGCGGCCACAAGCGCGGCACGGTCGGCCTGGAGCGGGTGCTGTCGATGTACGGCGATTCCACCGGCCTGCCGGCGGAGGGGCAGTCCTTCTCGATCCCGCTGCACGGGACCCAGCGCGCGTTCTGGCAGCCGCGCCTGGACGACCGTTACACCTATGTCGCCCTGGAGTTCGGCACCTACAACACCGAACGGGGCCGCAAGGCGCTGCGCGCCGACCACTGGCTGCACAACCAGGGCGCCTTCGACTGGAACGCGCCGAAGACCCGCGAGATCAAGATGGAGCTGCGCACCCAGTACTATCCGGTAGCGGATGACTGGAAGGAGATGGTGCTGTGGCGCAGCCGGCAGGTTCTGCGCCAGACGCTGCAGGGTCTCGCGCGGTTCTCGTGACGGCGGCTTTTGCACCCCGCATATCGCGCTGAAATGTTGTCGCCCCGAACCGCGCCGGGGTACAACCGGGTCTCCCTATCATCCGGCGGAGAACGGCAATGGCGAACACCGAGATCCCGGGCGTGGTCCGGCGGACCGATCCGACCGGCGAGCCGTCGCCGCTGGTTTTCGACAGCCCGCATACCGGCATGCTGTTCCCGGACGATTTCAGACCGAAGATCCCGCTCGACACCTGCGAGCGGGTGGCCGACTGGTTCGTCGAGGAACTGTTCGGCGCCTGCACCCAACATGGTGCGATCCTGATCGAGGCGCTGTTCCGCCGCGCCTATATCGACCCGAACCGCGACGCCACCGATCTCGACATCTCCATGGTCGAGGGCGACTGGCCGGGCCCGGTCAACGCCACCGAGAAGACCCGCCGCGGCGCCTCGCTGATCTGGAAGGTGATCGACGGAGAGACCGCGATCTACGACGGCAAGCTGCCGGTCGATCTGGTGCGAACCCGGATCGAAACCTACTGGCGACCGTACCATGCCGCCCTTGAGCAGGCGCTGGACGAGACCTATGCCCGGTTCGGTCGGGTCTATCACATCGACTGCCACTCCATGCCGGAATGGGGCGACGCACGCTGGGGCGACGACGGCCAGCGCCGGGCGGACTTCATCGTCGGCACCCGCGACGGCACCACCGCCGGAGCCGCCTTCACCGAACTGGTGGTAGAGAGCCTGCGGGCGTCCGGCTACTCGGTCGGGGTGAACGACAAGTTCAAGGGCGTGGAACTGATCCAGCGTTACTCCGATCCGTCCAAGAGCCGCGAGTCCCTACAGATCGAGGTCAATCGCGGCATCTACATGGACGAGGCCGCGATCACCCGCAGCGAACGCTTCGCCGGCACCAAGGCGGCGATCACCCGGATGATCGAGGAGCTGGAAGCCTTCGCGCGGCAGGGGTGAGGTCTCTCCTTCTCCCCCTCCCATCTTCCCGGCCTTGCGCCGGGACGACGTGGAAGGACAGGCACTGGGCGGTTACCGTCTCGGTGTTCCCTGGTGGAACACCAGCCGCCAGCCGGTCTCGCCCCGGCGCCAAAGCGAGCTGCGGCGGGTGCCCGTTTCGGTGATCCGGTAGGTCAGCAGCGCCACTCCCGGCCCCACTTCGAGCAGGGCGGCGTCGCTCACCGTGCGCGGGCCATCGAATCCGGGGGTGTCGGGGAGAACCGACAGGACATCGGCCCGATCCCACAATCGCCCCGACTGACCGATCTCGGCGAAGTCCGGATCGAGCAATGCCTCCAGGGCGGCGCGATCCGCTCGGGTCCGCGGATCGAGCAGCCGCTGTTCCAGCGCCACAATCTCGTCCCGCAGACTGAGGCCGCTCAAAACCGCTCGATCCGATACGGCGCCATGTCGACGCCGGGGTCGCGGCCGGCGATCTGGTCGGCGATCAGCTCGCCGGTACGGGCCGCCAGGGTCAGGCCGATATGGCTGTGGCCGAAGCCGTAGAACACGTTGGGATGGTCCGGCGATTTGCCGATCACCGGCACGCTGTCCGGCGTCGACGGCCTGAACCCGAGCCACTCCCGCGTGACCTCGTATTTCAGCCCCGGCAGTGCCTCCTCGGCCATCGGCAGCATGCGGTAGACCCGGCGGAAGTCCGGCGGCGCGTCGACGCCCGCGAATTCCGCCCCGGTGGTCAGGCGCAACCCGTCCTGCATCGGCGCCAGGACGAAGCCATGGTCGCCGATCACTGTCGGCCGGCGCAGCTCCGGTCCCTCGGTGACATTCAGGTTCAGGTGATAGCCGCGCTCGGTATCCAGCGGCACCTTGCGGCCGAGCATGGCGCAGATTTCGTGGCTGCGCGCCCCGGCGGCGATCACCACCGCGTCGCAGGCATGCATGCTCCGGTCGGTCACCACCTTGGTGACGCCCTGGGGGCCGGTCTCGAAGCGGCGCACCTTCTCCTGAAGCCACGTCCCGCCAAGCTCCCGGAACTTGGCGAAATAGGCTTCGGTCAGCTTGATCGACTGGCTGACAAAGGCGTTTTCCGGCTGGTTGTAGCCGTGGGTGAATTTGCGGTTCAGGCCGGGCTCGAGCTGGCGGATCTCGTCGGCGGTCAGTTCGTCGAACTTCACGCCGCGCTTGGTCATGACCTCGCGCTCGTCCTTGGTCTTGTCGTAGCTCTGCTGGCTCGAATAGACCTTCAGCCAGCCGACCGGCCGGACGATGTCATGGGCACCGGACAGGGCGATCAGCTTCTTGTGCGCGACCAACCCGTCCTTGGAGATCGCCCGCAGGGAATGGGAAATCTCCTCCACCCGCTTCGGCGTGCTGGCGGCCAGAAACCGCACCAACCAGGGCAGCATCTTCGGCAGGTAGGACGGCCGGATGTTCAACGGCGAGGCCGGGTTCAGCAGCATCTTCGGCACCTGCTTCCAGTTGCCGGGGCTGCCCGTGGGATAAACGCTGCCAATGGCGATCGAGCCGGCATTGCCGAAGGATGTGCCGGTGCCGGGCGCGGCCGGATCGACCAGGGTCACCGAATGCCCCTCGCGCTGGAGGATCAGGCCGGTCGCCACGCCGACGATGCCGGCGCCGACAACAAAAATCCGTTTCGGGGCGCCGGAGGCGGGCGATGTCACGATGCGGTCTCCTTCAGCATCTTCAACAGGGCGATCAGCCGCGCATCGCGCTGCTGCTCCAGGTCGTCGATCGTGCGCGCGCCCATCTCCTGTCTGATCCCTTCGATCAGCGTCGCCTTCAGGTCGGGCGTGAGCGTCGGCGTCTTCTGCATGTCCTTCCACCAGCCTTCTATCGGCGGGCCGAACTGCTCCAGCATCGCCTCATACCCGCCCTTTCCGCCAGTCAGATTGAACACCATGTGCGGCCCCATCAACGCGAGACGCAACCCCGGACCCTGGGCGATGGCAGCGTTGACGTCCTCGACGCTGGCGAGACCGTCGGCGACCGCGTTCACCGCCTCGCGCCACAGGGCCGCCTGCAGCCGGTTGGCGAGGTGCCCCGGGACCTCCTTGTTCACATAGATCGCGTGCTTGCCGATATGGCCGTAGAAGCCATGCGCCCACTCCGCCGCCGCCTGCTCCGTCGCCTTGCCGAGCACCACTTCGACGAGCGGGATCAGGTGGGGTGGATTGAACGGGTGGCCGACGACGAGGCGCGGCGCGAAGCCTATGCCGTCCTGCAGGTCCGACAGGATCAGACCCGAGGTCGAGGTCGCCACCACCGTGTGCTCGGGAACGGCATTGTCGATCCGTCGGTACAGGTCGAGCTTGATCGGCGCGCGCTCCGGCGCGTTCTCCTGCACGAAATCCGCATCGGCCACGGCCGTCGCCGGATCGTCCACCAGGGTGAGCCTGCCTTCCGCGCCGACCGTCGTGCCGATCGCCTGCAGTTGCGGACGGGCGTTGTCGACAAAGGCCTGGAGGCGCTGCTTCCAGCCATCGCCCGGATCCCAGGCGATCACGTCATAGCCGCGGGCGAGGAAGTACGCGGCCCAGCTCGCCCCGATCGTTCCGGTGCCCAGAACGGCGATCCGTCTGACCGCGTCGAACGGCTTATAGGCAGCCATCATTGTCCTCCCTCGCTTTTTTTGGCTCAATGCCCATATCGAACCGCGAATAACCAGCCCGGGCCGCTATCGGCGTTTCGTTGATTTCAGCACCGGCACAAAGGAAAGGGAATGCGGCGATGCGACGGAGGGAACTTTTGGCGCTCGCGGGGTCCGGGCTCCTGGCCATGGTGGCGACACCGGCCTCAGCCGGCCTGTTGGACAAGTACCGCTGGAAACGCCGGCTGCTGCTCGTCTTCGCGCCGGTCAAACCGCACCCGAACCTGGTGGTGCAGCGTCAGCGGCTCAAGGATGCCACCGCAGGCCTGAAAGAACGGGAGATGACCGTCGTAGAGGTCATTCAGGATTCCGTCTTCATCGATGGCAAGATCGCCATCGAGATGAACGCCAAGGCGCTGCGCAAGGAGTTCGGGACCTCGATCATCGAGTTCACCGTGATCCTGATCGGCAAGGACGGCAAAGAGAGTTTGCGCCGGGACAAGGCGCTGACGGCGGACGAGCTGTTCCAGACCGTCGACGCCATGCCGGTGCGTCAGCAGGAAATGCGCCAGCGCGGCCAGAAAACCTGATTCCGCCCTGATCAGGGCGGGCTGGGGCGGCCGACTGACGGCTCGGCCACGAGTCCCTCGGACCCGTCGCGCTGGAACGGCTGGGCGAGCTGGCCCAGGAACCCGCGCGGCATCGGGCCGTCGATGCCGATATTCACCGGCGATCGGCGCTCGGGCCGCAGGAAGGTTCCGAACAGCAGGTCGAATATCATCAGATTTTCGCCGTAGTTGCTGTTCCCTTCCTCCGGATTGCGGCTGTGATGCCAGCGATGCAGGCGTGGTGTGTTGAAGACGTAGTCGAGCCAGCCGGTCCGCATGTCGACATTGCAGTGGGTCAGGATGCCGATGAAGGCGGTGGCCGCCCCGGTCCAGATGACGACGTCCCTGGGCGCGCCGGCGAGCATCAGCAGGATCTGGCCAAAAGCGAGACTGACGACGGTATCGACCACATGGAACCGTCCGGTATTGAAGAACCAGAGCCGCTCTACCGAATGATGCACGGCGTGAAAGCGCCACAGGATCGGCCACTCGTGTGACAGGCGGTGGGCCCAGTAGAGACCGAATTCCGCCACCAGAAGGCCGAGCGTGACCTGAAGCGCCAGCGGCCAGGCGCGCGGCCACCAGACACCGCCTTCGGCCGCCAATACGTCGGCAACGCCGATCACCGCCGTCATCAGCACGACCACCTGCACGAAACCCTTGGTCAGCACCGTGTGCAGCAGGTCGGGGAGCAGTTGGTCATCCGAGGCGAGCCATTGCCGCTCGTAGGGCATCAGGCGTTCCAGCACCGCCAGCGCCGCCGCCAGAAGCAGGTATGTGGTGTTGAACGCGACGGCGGGCGCACCCGATGCCAGCCCGGTTCCCACCGCTGTCAGACAGGCGAAAAACAGCCCGGGCCACAGCAAGGCCCGGGCCACGGCAAGCGCGTGTTTCTTCAAGACCGGCTCCGCCATTCTCTGGTCAAGATGCACAGCATTTTACGCCAAATGCTTGGATTTACCAATATTTTCCTGGTTTTTCAGTAGGTTGACGTAATTTTTCAACAAAGCGCACGGGGTGCGCAGATCCTGCTTGAAATGCGCACTTTGTGCGCTTAAATCGAGCGATGGAGGAAAGCATGAGCGACAATGACAATCAGACGAAGTGTCGCCCGACTCTGCGACTTGTGGCGGCGAACCGGCTGCGGTTCCGTCCTCTGATGCCGCTGCGCGAGTTGGAGCGCCGTCTCGCCGGGATCGAGCGCCGACTGCGGTGCGCGGGCACGCCACCGCAGGATCGAGCGAGTCAGCTACTTCAGCGTGACCTGATCGCGGCCATACTCGCCACCCGCCTGCTCGAACCCGCACGCGCCCGCCGGATTGAGCAGAAGTTGCGATGGCTCTCCCGGCATGACGACGACAGGGCTCGACCGGAAACCGTTTTCGCCAGGATCGGCCATTGGATGCGCGCGGTGCTTTCGCACGGCGGCTCTTCCTCGGTCGCGGCATAAGCGGCACCATTTTGCTGATGACCTCTCCTTGCGCCTTCATACCGCCCGTAGGCTGGCCGGAATCCGAACACGACCTGACGGCCGCGATCAATGCCGTGCGCGGATCACTGAGCGCGGATCCGGCAGAAGTGCGCACCTATCCGCTGACCCTGCGCGACAGCGCCAACTATCGGCTCACCCGCGGCGGCCACCGACTTGCCAGCTTTCCCGCCGGCGGCGATCGGGAGACGTGGAGCCTCGCCACGCTCAGCGGGACGGCGCTCGCATCGGCGGAGGTCCCAAGCCCGGCACCGGCCTTCGACAACGAACTGCCGATGGGCCCCCTGCGCCGTCATCTCGAAGCGTTGAGCCGTGGCCGGGCCCTGCATCCGGTTGCCGAGTTGCAGGTGCGAGAGACGGTCACCGCCCTGCGTGACGCCGAAGGTAAAATCCGCTGCCGCATCGTCGTGACGCTGGCGACGGCGCCCGACGGCGACCGTGCCGTTGACGTCGAAACACGTGCGCTGAAGGGCTACGAGGCCGACGCACGCCGGGTCCGCGCCACCTTCGAGCATGACCTGGCTTGGCCGGCCACGGACGTATCGGCCATCGCGCGGATCCAACCCGCGATCGTGTCCGTTCCGGGAAGAATCGGCGCCGACCTGCGTCCCGACGACCCGGCCGGCCCGGCCATGCGGGAAATCCTGTCGGCCCAGCTCGACGTGCTCGAGGACCGGCTGTCCGGGGTGCTGGCCGACCGGCATCCGGACTACCTGCACCAGTTCCGCGTCGCCATCCGACGCAGCCGCTCCGCCCTTTCGCAGCTTTCCCAGGCGATCGCACTGGAGGGTCGGGCCGACGCGATCGACGGGTTCCGCTGGCTCGGTCGGGTCACCAGCCCACTGCGCGATCTCGACGTCCAACTCCTGGATCTCGCCGGACGCCGTGCCAGGTCGGATGACGACCCGGCCGCGCTCGACACGCTGGAACGTCATCTGCTCGCCCTGAAGACAGCCGCCCACCGCGATCTGGCGCTCGAACTTTCCGGCACCCGGTTCCAGTCTCTGGTCGCACGCTGGCGCGACAGCCTGAGCCCGTCGAGCGCGAACTGGACGGCGACCGCGTCGCTGCGTGCGCCCTTCACCGAGGTGGTATCGAGCCGTGGGCAAAACCTGCTGCGCAAGGCACTGCGCGACGGCCGCCGGATCGGACCGGACAGCGAAGCCGAGATGCTGCACGACCTGCGCAAGCGCATGAAGAAGCTGCGCTATGTCACCGAGTTCCTCGGCGAGGTTCTGCCGCGGGAGACGACGAAGCCGGCGATCAGGGCGCTCAAGGGCCTGCAGGACGTACTCGGCCGGGTGCAGGACCGCGAGGTCCAGGTCGAGGCTCTGCACGGCTACGGACGGGCGCTTGCATCCGGAAAGGGCGACACCGCCGAGGCGCTGATGGCCATCGGCGCCTGGAGCGAGGAGCTGGAGCGCGACCGCCGGGCCGCCCGTGCCGAGTTCGCCGAGGCGTTCGAAACCTTCGCCGCCAAGGAGACGCAGGCGCTGTTCCATGGCATTTTTAATGGCCGGGGCGACCCGCGCCATGGCAGCACGACCACCACGGGCAAGACACCGGCCCGCGGCCCCAAGGAGGACTGATGCGGATCCTGGCGAGCTACAATATCAAGGGTGGCGTGGGTAAGACGGCGGCGGCGGTGAACCTGGCCCATGTGGCGGCCCAACGCGGCCATCGGGTGCTGGTCATCGATCTCGACCCGCAGGGTGCCGCCAGCTTCTATTTCCGGGTGAAGACCAAGGTGAAGGGCGGCGGCAAGGGCCTGGTCAGTGGCAAGCGGGATCTGGATGGCCTGATCAAGGCCACCGACCATGAGAACCTGGACCTGATCCCGGCCGATTTCAGCTTCCGCAATCTCGACCTGCTGCTGGAGGCCGAAAAGAAATCGACCCGTCGGCTGCGCAAGCTGCTGAAGCCGCTGGGCGACGAGTACGACATCATTCTGCTCGACTGCCCGCCGAGCGTCTCCCTGGTCTCCGAGGCGGTGTTCGAGGCCGCCGACGCGCTGATCATCCCGCTGATCCCGACCACGCTGTCCCTGCGCACCTACGACCAGCTCGAGGCGTTCAAGGGTGAGCAGAAGATCAAGGGGCTGAAGCTGCTGGCGTTCTTCTCCATGGTCGACCGCCGCAAGGCCCTGCATCGGGAGATCATCGAGAGCTTCCCCAAGAGTCACAAGAATACCCTGGGTGTGACCATCCCTTATGCCAGTGCCGTCGAGCGCATGGGCGTGGAACGCGCGCCACTGACCGCCTTCGCCCCGCGGACGGCCGCCGCCGGGGCCTATCGGGCGCTGTGGGACGCGGTCGACGCGGCAACGGGCTAGGGAGAGGCGTCACTCTCCGCACTCCCCGGCCCGGCGCCAGGGCTAAACAACAGCCAGAGGGTTGCGGCGCCCCCGGGGCGGAATCCGTGACCCCGCACCCGCATGATGGCAAAAGGACGCCATGAGCCCGCGTGACACTCATCGCCCCTCATGGCTGGCCCCCGCGATCGCGACCGTGATCCTGCTGGTGCTGGTCGCGACCTCGGCCGGTGGCGCCAACTGGCAGCTCACCGCCATGGTGCTGGTAACGGTCGCCGTTGTCGTCGCCCTGCTGCACCGTCTGCTGCCGGGCAGCCGGTTCTTCTCGATCACCTTCGCCAACGCGATCAGCGTCTATGCCTGCGTCTATGTCTCGTTCCTGGAAGCCCGGTTCGAGCCGGCGAACCGGTTGGTCGAGGTCGTCGCCTTTCTGCTGCCGATCCTCGGCTTCGCGATCGCCGTCTATGTCCGGCGTCGCGGCATCCGCTCGGTCATCCTCTCAGAGCACCCGCGCATCGAGACCCGATTCGGCCGCGACTTTCTCTGGCTGCTGCCGGTCATGGCAATCGGCGTGCTGAACTTCCTCGTGCCGCTCGACAGTTGGGGCGACAGTGTGCGAGGCGCCTGGCTGATCGGATCGATGTCGGTCGTCGCCGTCGTCATCTTCCTCGCCGGTCACAGTGTGGCGGTGTTCCTGGTCGATACCGGCCTGCTGTTCGAGGACTTCTACCTGACTGCGACCCGGCTGGTTAAGCCGGCCTTCGCGTTCCTCACGTTCTATTCGCTGATCACGGTCGTCTTCGCCGCGCTCTATCGCCTGATCGACCGGTTCGACGGGGTGGCGACCTTCACCTTTTCCGGCGCCGCCCGCGACATCGGTTTCGCCGAGAGCCTCTACTTCTCCATCGTCACGCTGTCGACGGTGGGGTATGGAGACATCGTGCCGCTCACCTACGCGGTGCGCGCCGTGGTGGCGGTGCAGATCGTCGCCGGCATCATCCTGCTGCTGTTCGGCTTCCAGGCGGTGCTGCGCGCCACGCGGGACACGAAAACCTGACCGACGCCCGATCCTGACCGACGCCGAGGCTGCATGACCTCCCCCGCGACGCCATCCGCCCCGATCCTTTCCGAGTTCACCCATCTGCGCATCGCCCTTGCCTGGGTGATCGGGCTGACCATTCTGAGATTGTTCGCCAACACGCTGACGGGGCTAGAGCTCTACGGCGACGAGGCGCAGTACTGGACTTGGGCCCAGACCCTCGACCTCGGCTATTTCACCAAACCGCCGCTGATCGCCTGGATCATTGCCGCCACGACCACGATCTGCGGCGACGGCGAGGCCTGCGTGCGCGCCTCCTCGCCGCTGCTGCATGCCGGCACCGCCCTGGCGCTCTACGCCCTCGGCCGGGCGGTGGCGGACAGCCGGGTGGCGCTATGGTCGGCGTTGATCTGGATCACTCTCCCGTCGATCGCCTTTTCCAGCCTGATCGTGTCGACCGACGTCCCACTGCTGTTCTGCTGGGCGGTGGCGGCGACGGCGTGCCGACGCATGCTGGACACGCGATCGTGGCGCTGGACCGTGGTCGCCGGTCTCGCCATCGGCCTCGGCATGCTGGCGAAATACGCGATGGCCTATGCCTTTCTCGGCCTCGCCCTGCATCTCGCGCTCTGCCCCCGCGACCGCTGGATCCTGCGCGACCTGCGCGGCGGCACGATCCTGGCCCTGGCGCTGCTGATCCTGTCGCCGAACCTGTACTGGAACGCGGCCCACCATTTCGCCACGGTCGCCCATCTCGGCGACAACACGAATCTCGGCGCCGATCCGTCAGAGAAATTCCGGATCACCAAGGCGCTGCAGTTCCTCGGCGAACAGGCCGGCGTGTTCGGGCCGATCCCGTTCGCGATCCTGGCCTGGCGCGTCGTCGCCTGGGCCCGCGGCCGGGCGAGCGAGGCCGAGACGTATCTGTTGGCCATGGCCCTGCCGCCGCTGGCGGTGATCACCGTGCAGGCCTTCCTGTCGCGAGCCAACGCCAATTGGGCGGCAACCGCCTATCCGACGGCGACGGTGCTGGTGGCGCTCTGGCTGGTGGCCGAGGCGCCACGCTGGCTGCGCTATGCGACGGTGGCGCCGCATCTGGTCGCTAGCCTCGCTTTCGCGGTGGTCGTCGCGGTCTGGCCGACCTTGCGCATCCCGATGACCGACCGCGGCTTCTCGCGGATGAGCGGTTGGGAGGAAATGGCCGAGGCCACCCGGCCCGACGTGCTGACGAATCCCGACCTGCCGGTGCTTAGGACCGACCGCATCGTCAGGGCGTCGATGCTGTACTACATGCGCGACCAGCTCGGCGTCGGCACGTTGCAGCCGGGCAAGCGACCGGTCTATGTCTGGGATTGGAACCGCCGGCCGGAGCATCACTACGAGCTCGCCGTGCCGTTCGATCCGGAAACCACCGACCGGGCGTTGATGATCACGGACTGGGAGGACCCGGGACCGATCCTCGACCATTTTGAGGTGCGCGAGCAGGTCCGGGTGATCTCGGTGACCAGCTACGGTCGGACCAAGCGACTCGAAGTCTGGCGCGTCGCCGGCTTCAAGGGCTGGGAGTAGGGACGGCCTTCCCCCTCTTCCCGGCCTCGAGCCGGGGCCCGGAATAAGAGCGATTGGCGCGTCTCCGACTTCTCTCCGCCCTCCCGGCAAGCATCGCCCTGGGTCCCGGCGCAAGGCCGGAAAAAAGACCGGGCCCTATTCGAAAAGCCTTCCACCCTCGATGCGGACCACCCGCTCCATCGCCTCGGCCACCGCCGGGCGATGGGTGATCATCACGACAGTCCTGCCGACCATCACCGCCTCCAGCGCCTTGAGCACCGCACGCTCGGTATCGGCGTCCAGACCCTCGGTCGGCTCGTCCAGCAGCAGGATCGGCGCGGCGCGCAGGATCACCCGGGCCAGCGCGATGCGCCGGGCCTCGCCGCCGGACACCGCCACCCCCGCCTCGCCGAGCCAGGTGTCCAATCCTTCGGGAAGCTCGGCGGCGAACCGCTCCAGCCCGGCGATCCGTAGAGCGTCCGCCACCGCCTCTCCGCCGGCGCCGGGCGCGCCGAGCAGCAGATTGTCCCGCAGGGTGCCGGCCAGAATCGACGTGCCCTGGGACAACACGCCGAGGCGGGCGTGGTGGGCGTCCTGGGCGAGGTCGCGCAGATCTGCACCACCGATCCGCACAGCCCCGGCATCGGGATCATGGAACCGCAGCAACAGGGCGAGCAGCGTCGACTTGCCGGATCCGGAAGGACCGACGATCGCCACCTTCTCTCCCGCCGCGACCGTCAGATCGATGCCGTTCAGGGCCGGCGCGTCGCCATTGGGATAGGTGAAGCGGACCGCCTCGATCCGGATATCCGTCTCCACCGGGACGGCCGCCGCCCGCGACGGGTCGCAGACGGCGGGGCGCATCTCCGCCACCTCACGCAGGCGCCGGCTCGCGGCGCGGGTCCGGCCCAGCATCTGGTAGGCGAGCGGCAGCGGCGCCACCGCTTCGAACGCCGCCAGCGTGACGAAGGCGCCGATGGCGAGGATCGGTCCCACGCCGCCTTCGGCGCCGCTTCCCCCTGCCCCCATCCCGACACCGACCAGCAGCACGCAAACCAAGGCCGCCTGGGTCAGGACCTGGGTCGCCGCCGCTCCGATCGCGGCGACCAGCGCCTGGCGCCGGATGATCACGCCGTAGCGATCGGATGCCCGATCGGCCTCGGCGAGCGCGGAGCCGACCGCGTCGTTGGCGATCAGGTCGGTCAGACCCTGGGTGAGGTCGATCACCTGCTGGCGCAGGTCGCTCGCCCGCTGCACCTGACACCGGCCGGCGGATCGGCCGGCGCGCTCGGTCAGGACCGGCACGCCGAGCCCGGCCAGCGCCAGGATCGCCAGCACGGCGATCGCCACCAGCGGTGCCGCGGCGCCGAGGATGAAAGCCAGCGCGAACGCCGCGATCAGCGCGACGACGCTCGGTGTCAGCAACTGGATGTAAAGACCGTCCAACGCATCGACATCGCCGACCAGCCGCGAGAGCAGGTCGCCTGCCCGCAATCCCCCGACCCGCCCCGGCACCAGCGGGGCGATCCGGTCGAAGAACCAGAGCCGGATATCCGCCAAAATGCGGAACGTCGCCTCATGGGTCGTCAGTTTCTCGAAGTACCGCGCCGCCGACCGGCCGAGCGCCACCGGACGCAGCAGCCAGGCGCTGCCGGCGAGAACGCCGACGGCTACCGCCCCCGCCAGACCAAGCAAGGCGAGCCCGAGGCCAACGACCAGCACCGCCAACGCCGTGCCGAGCAGCATCCATCCGACCCGGCCGGCCGTCAGCCGCAGAAAGTAGAGAAGGTCAGTCATCCGGATGACCGTCCGCGGGCCGGTTCTCGACGACCACGCCCTGCTCCAGCCGGACGAGCCGGTCGGCCATGGCGACCACCGCCGGCGAATGGGTGGCGACGATCACCGTGCGGCCCGCCGCCAGAGCCCGCAGCGCCGACAGCACCGCCGCCTCGCTGTCCCGGTCGAGATCGGCCGTCGGCTCGTCGAGCAGCACAAGCGGCGCGTCGCGGACAAGGGCGCGGGCCAGCGCCACCCGCCGGGCCTCGCCGCCCGAGAGCATCCGTCCGCCCTCGCCGACCATCGTGTCGAGCCCACCGGGCAGCCGACCAATGACCGGACCGAGAGCGGCCGCGGTGATGGCATCGGCAATCCTGTCGTCATCCGCATCGCAGCCGCCCAGTGTCAGGTTGTCCCGCAGGGGTGCCGACAGGATCCGCACCCGCTGTCCGGCCCAGGCCAGCGACGGCACCAGGGCCCGACCGGTGACCGGCACGCCGTTCACCTGGACCTCTCCGGCGGTCGGGCGCCGCAGTCCGAGCAGGATCGAAAGCAGCGTCGACTTCCCCGACCCGCTCTCCCCGACCAGGGCGACGACCTCACCGGGGGCGACCTCGAAGGTGACACCGTCCAGCGCCGCCCGTCGCCCGCCTGGATAGGCGAGCGACACACCGTCGAATGTCACGCCCGGCGCCGCTTCGATCGCCAGCGGCGCGGCTTCCGCCGGCAGTGCCCCGGCCGCATCGAGAATCTCCAGGATCGCCTCGGACGCGGCGACCGCGGACGCCTTGTCGTGATAGTGGGTTCCGAGGCGGCGGAGCGGCTGGAAGATCTCCGGCACCAGGATCAGCAGGAACAGCCCTTCGGCGAGCGCCATGCCATCGTCCCGTAACAGGCCGCCCGCCAAATGCACCGCCACCAGTGCCAGGGCGAACGACGACAGCAGCTCCAGCGCCGTCGCCGACAGGAAGGCGAAGCGCAGCACCCCCATGGTGCGCCGGCGCAGGTCGTCCGAAACCGCCCGCATGCGCGCCCGCTCCCGCCCGATCTCTCCGAACAGCTTCAGCGTCACGAGGCCCTGGAGACGGTCGAGGAAATACCCGTTGGCGCGCTTCATGGTCGTGATCTGCGACCGGGCATGTACGCCCGTGCGCCAGCCAACGGCCGCCATGATCACCGGCGTGAGCGCCCCCGCCGCCAGCAGCATCCACCCGGACGGCGGGTCGACCAGAAAAACCGGCACCAGCAGCGCCACCGGCACCAGCCCGGCGAGGATCTGGGCCGGATAGAAGCGTGAGACGAACCCGTCCAGGGCCTCGACCTGATCGACCGCCGTGGCGGTGACCGCGCCGCTGGCCCGCAGGTCGAACCAGGCCGGGCCAAGCGCCGTCAGCGCCGACAGGACATGCCCGCGCACCGCCCGCTTGATCCGGTGGGCAGCGGTGGCGCCGGCGACCTCGGAAAGGACGGAGAGCACGCCCCGCAGGACGATCAGTCCAAGTGCAGCCAACGCCGGTGTCCACAGAGCATCCAGCGCCGCGCCGCCGATCGCATCGGCGATCAGGCCGGCGATCACCCAGGCCTGGCCCACCGCGGCGGCGGCGGAAAGCAGTCCGGCACCGATCATCGTCGCCAGTGCGACCGCCTGGCCGCGTCCGAGCCGCTTCAGCCAGACCATACGGTGGCGGTCTGCCGCCCGATCGGGCGCAGCGGTGGGGGACGACACGCCGGCAGCGGGGGCGGCGACGGGGACAGGGATCTCAGCCATTGCCGTTGCGGTAGCGCGCGGCCGGTAGCCTGTCAAACCCGGCCGCAAAACCCTGTCACGCAAGGACCATGCGGTTGACATGAAAGGCTCAGACCATATCTCCCAGCTATGTCTGACCATCCCCCCTCGGCCCTTGGCCGCAACGCCGGCCGCAAAGTCGGTGTCGAGATCGAATTCGGCGGCATCGGCACCATCGAGACCGCCCGGATCATCTGCGATCGGTTCGGCGGCACCGTCGACCGGTCGGGGCCGCATACCGCAACCGTCCGCGATACCGAGATCGGCGACGTGTCGGTCGAACTCGACTGGACGTGGATGCAGAAGGCGAGCGACGACGGCGGGATCATCGATCAGACCAAGGAAGTCCTCGCCGAGCTCGGCCGTGACGTGGTGCCGACCGAGGTCGTCGCCCCGCCCCTGGACGGTGAACGGATCGTCGAACTGGACAAGCTGGTCCGCGCGCTGGCCGCCAACGGCGCGAAAGGGACACGGGCCGGTCTGCTGAACGGCTTCGGCCTGCACCTGAACCCGGAATTGTGGGATGGCGATCTGAACATGCGCAGCCTGCGCCAGGTCCTGCAGGCCTATGTCCTGATGTCGCCGACCCTGCGCGAGGAGATCCAGGTCGACTTCACGCGGTCGATCCTGCCCTTCGTCGCCACCTTCGGCGACGATTACCTACGCCACCTGCTGCGGACGGACTATGATCCGAACATGAGCGGGCTGATCGACGACTACATCACCTTCAATCCGACCCGAAACCGGGAACTCGACATGCTGCCGGTGTTCGCCCATATCGACGGCGACCGGGTGCGCAGCCGCTTGACGGATCAGAAGATCTCCAGTCGTCCGACCTTCCACTGGCGTCTGCCGAACGCGGATCTGGAGAATCCGTCCTGGTCGATCTCCCATGAATGGGAGAGGTGGCTGTCCGTCGAGGCGCTCGCCACCGACGAGTTGCGCCTGCGCGAGCGGATCGATCATTGGGCTCAGGACCGCGCCCGACCTTGGCTGGAACGCATCTGATGCGACCGCGCATCGGGATCACGACCGGCAAGCGCAAAGGCCGGGCGATGCGGCTTGCGAACGCGTTCAACGTGCTGCTCGCCGGCGGCTGGCCGGTGACCATCGGCCCCGGTATCCGCGAGAGTTTCGATGGGCTCGACGGTCTGATCATCGGCGGCGGCGTGGATATCGAGGCCCGGCTATACGGTATCGATACCAGCGACGAGTGGCCCTACGACCCGGCCCGCGACGCGCTGGAACTGGCCGGGATCAACTGGGCCGATACGCAGGGCGCACCGATTCTCGGCATCTGCCGCGGCATGCAACTGCTGAACGTGCATCGCGGCGGGAGCCTGCTCAACGATATCGTCGCCGCCAAGCCCGGTTACCGCAACAAGCGCTCGGTTCTGCCCTGCAAGATGGTGGAGATCACCGGGCAGACCCTGCTGGCCCGCGTCGCCGGCCCCGCCCCCCTCAAGGTCAATGCCCTGCACCACCAGGCGGTCGATAGGGTCGGAAGCGGCCTGGTGGTCGCCGCGCGGGAGCAGGCCGGATTCGTGCAGTCGGTCGAGACAACCGAGGGGCCGATGCGGCTCGGCGTGCAGTGGCACCCGGAGCTGCTGCCCTGGAGCAGTCGGCACCGCTCCGTCTTTTCGTCCCTGGTCGAAGCCGCACGCCAGCGCGACTACCGGCAACCGCCGGTCCCCTCGGCGATCAGCGCATAGCCGAGGGCGGGTGCCGGCCGGCCGGTCAGCACCAACTCGGTTTCAATCCGTCCGATCACCGCGTCCGCCGGCAACGGACCGCCAATTTCGGCGACAGGAGCCACGCGCAATGACTCGATGGTGTCGGGATAGCGCGTGTCGTTCCAGATCACGACGCAACCGCCCGGCACGTCGAGCGGCGGTGGCGAATAGAATGGGCGCTTGTTGGTCCACACCCGGGTGCCATCGAGGTACCGCCGCAGGTTCGGTCCGGCATCGGTCGACGGCGAGTCGAAGCTGACGATCGTACCGCCATCGAACCCGGCCGCCCGGAGCTTCTCCGCATAGGCGGACCAGGGCATGACCAGCCGGCATTTGGAGCAGTCGATCGGCTGCACCACCGCCTGAGCCGCGAGCGCGCCGAGCGCGGTCACCGCCAGGAGGCAGAGCAGGCCGAGATATCCCCCGACCATCCGCGACCCCACTCCCTCCGCCGGCAGCAGCGCGAACAGCAGGATCGGCAGCGGGACCAGCACGAACAGATAATGCTCGCGCAGCTTGTCCATTCCGGCGGCGGCCATGGCGATGGCGAAGGCCAGCAGCACGAGGACCAGCCAGAGCCCGAGCCACTGCACCACCACATGCTGGCCCGTGGGGATCGGCTGCGTGCGCAGTCGCCACACGGCACCGGCGAAGATCAGCAGGAACAGCGGCAGGAACGGCAGGGAGAAATCGACCGCCGCCTTGAGCGCCAACAGGCCGCGCTCCATCGGTCCTTCGGGTGGCGTATCGGCGATCGCCCCTTCGAGCACCCGTGCCTCGGCGACCGAGAGCCAGGTTTCCATCTCCAGGATCACGTAGCCATAAGCCGGAGCGGCCAGGATCACGCCGCCGACGACCGCCATCCAGAACCGCCGGTCGATCACCACCGCGCGCATCCGCGGCACCGCGAGCGCGGCCAGGACCAGCAGCACGAGCGTCGGTCCGTAGCTGAACTTGCCGAGCAGCCCGACGGCGACGACCGGCAGCAGGGCGGCGAACCCGACCGTACTCGGCCGCCGGGCCAGCCGCAGCATCAGCCACACCGTTGCGGCTACGGCGGCGATCAGGGCGAGGCTGTCCATGTAGACGGTGAGCGAGGCCCAGCCGAGGAACCAGAACGCCACCGGAGACAGCGCGGCGGCGGCGGCCAGGCGGCGGTCGGCAATCGCCTCGCGCGCCGCCGCCAGCATCGCGGCGAAGAACAGCGCCAGCAGGCCGTAGCGGATGGCGATGGCGGCCCCCAGGGTCGGGCCGAAGATCCGTTCCGCAAGGGCCGACAGCCAGCCGGCGATCGGCGGATTGCCGAAATCGTAACCCAGCGCGAAGCCCTGCCCGTAGAGCATAAGCTGCGCCTCGTCGCCGGAGGATCCGGACAGCAAGCCCATACGGATCAGCCAGGCGGCGGCGTAGTAGAGCGCGACCGCCGCGAGGAAGATCCGCGCCCGGCACAGATGCAGGGCGGCAGCGCTCAGGCGATCGACGTACAGGAGAATGCGGAGCATGGAACAGGCGGCGACTTTCGGTGACCCGACCGTTCAACCATGCCTGGGGGAACGCTGCAACATCGACTGATGGGCCGACGAGATTTGCCGCTCTCAGAGGGCGGAGCATCCGACATCACGCCCAACATCTGACCGAAATCGACATCCAGGCGCGTGGCGCGCGAACCGCGCCTTGCTCTGAACGGGCACCAGGTCCCGGACTGTGCTTTCGCACATTCGATGAGCCGGAGAGGTGAGGCCTTCCCCTTGTCTCATCGAACCCCGCAAGGGTGTCCGGGACCCAGATCTCTTGGGCGGGTCGCCTGGGCGCGGAGGCCTCAGGCGGCCTCGCGCTTGCTGCGTTCCTCGTCGGCGTCATAGGCGAGCGACGGCGACAGCCAGCGCTCGGTCTCCTCAAGGCTCATGCCCTTGCGCCGGGCATAGTCCTCGACCTGATCGCGCTCGATCCGGCCGAGTCCGAAATAGCGGGCCTCGGGATGGGAGAAGTACCAGCCGGAAACCGAGGCCGCCGGGGTCATGGCGAAGGACTCGGTGAGCACTACGTCCGCCGCTTTCTCCGCTCCCAGCAACTCGAACAGCGTGCCCTTCTCGGTGTGGTCCGGACAGGCCGGATACCCCGGTGCCGGGCGGATACCTCGGTACCCCTCGGCGATCAGCTGCGCGTTGCTCAGGTTCTCGTCGGCGGCATAGCCCCAGAACTCGCGGCGCACCCGTTCGTGCAGACGCTCGGCGAAGGCCTCGGCGAGCCGGTCGGCCAGTGCCTTGGCCAGGATCGAGCTGTACATATCGCCCGCGTCCTCGAACTCCTTGGCCTTGACCTCGATCTCCTTGCCGGACGTCACGATGAATCCGCCGAGCCAGTCCGCGCCGTGCGGCGCGATGTAGTCGGACAGTGCCAGGTTGGCCTTCCGATTCTCGGGGTCCTCGCCGCGTGGCATCTGCTGGCGCAGGGTGTGAACAACCTTCTCTCCGGCCCCGGTCTTCAGGCGGATGTCGTCGCCATCCGAGTTGGCCGGCCAGAACCCGATCACCGCACGCGGACGGACCCAAGCTTCGTCGATGATGCGCTTGAGCATCTCCTGGGCGTCATCCCAAAGCGGGCGGGCCGCCTCGCCGACGATGGGATCGTCCAGGATGTCCGGGAAGCGACCCTTGAGTTCCCAGGTGGCGAAGAACGGCTGCCAATCGATGCGCTCGACCAGTTCCGCCAGCGGGTAGTCGTCGAACACCTTGACCCCTTCGAAGGCGGGCTTCGGCGGCTGGTAGTCGGACCAGTCGATCTTCGCCTTGTTCGCACGGGCGTCGGCGATGGAGATACGGGCGCGATCGACCCGGCCCTTGCGCCGCCCCTCGGCCATGCGCTGATAATCGGCGCGGATGCCGGCGGCGAAGGCCTCGCGACGCTCCCGCGACAGCAGCTCCTGCACCACGCCGACGGCGCGGCTGGCGTCGATCACATGGACAATCGGCCCCTTGTAGGCGGGTTCGATCTTCACCGCGGTATGCATCTTCGAGGTGGTGGCCCCGCCGATCAACAGCGGCAGGTCCAGGCCCTCGCGCTGCATCTCCGAGGCGACATAGACCATCTCGTCCAGGCTCGGCGTGATCAGGCCGGAGAGGCCGATCGCGTCCACCTTCTCCTCGGCCGCGACCTCCAGGATTCTCGCGCAGGACACCATCACGCCGAGGTCGATGACCTCGTAGTTGTTACACTGCAGGACCACGCCGACGATGTTCTTGCCGATGTCGTGGACATCGCCCTTCACGGTCGCCATCAGAATCTTGCCCTTGGCGCTCTGGTGCTCGTCCTTCTCCGCCTCGATGAAGGGCAGCAGCACGGCCACGGCCTTCTTCATCACGCGGGCCGACTTCACCACCTGGGGCAGGAACATCTTGCCCGCGCCGAACAGGTCGCCGACCACGTTCATGCC
>JARGOG010000132.1 GCA_029212785.1 Thalassobaculaceae bacterium | reverse complement strand
GCGCTCATACGAGCGCCGTCAGTCTTTACTCCGACTTGGTGCTGCTGCCGGGCAGTTGCGTCGGATCGGATTTCTTGGTCGCCTCCACCTCCGAGACGGTCTTGCGGATCTCCTCGATCTTCTCGGCGTAGAGCTCCGTCTCGGTATCCAGGTTCTCGGCCTGCAGATATTTCGCCAAGGCGGCCTTGGAGTCGCCGATGGCGACCAGACTGTCGGCCCAGCTTGCCAGGAAGTCCGGGCTCTCGACATTCAGCATCGCGGCGGTCTCATAGCGCTCGATCGCCAGCGGGTAGTTGCCGGCCTCGGCAAGGCCTTTCGCGAAGTTGACGAATTCCTGACCGACCTCGTCGTCGAGGGCGAGCGCCTCCTGGTATCGTTCTCGGGCGCCGTCCTCCTGGTCGAGATGGCGCAGCACGTCACCCAGGAAAGCGGTGGCTACCGCATTTTTGCCGCCGATCTTGTTGGCCGACTGCAGATCCTCGAACGCGGCTCGGATATCGCCCGAGTTCAGGTTGGCGAGACCGCGGATGGTGTGGCCGACACGGACATTCGCCTGGGAGCAGACCGCGGTCGGTCGGGTCTCGCAGCCGCGTAGCAGGGCCGAGGTGGTGGCAATCGTCTTGGTGTAGTCGCCGATCCGCGAGTCGGCGACCAGATCGTGCGCCGCTCCCTCGAACGGCGACAGGAACGAGATCGAGTTATGCGCCACGGTCTCGAAGAGCTGATCGGTGCTCTCGGTGCTGAGCTCACCGGATTTGACGCTCGGACCGTCGAGGGCGTGGGTCCCACGGATCCGCCAATAGGCGGTCTTGTCACGCTGGATGACCTCGATCTCGATCGTTGGCGGAGCGAGGCCGAAGCTCGACTGGCCCGCTCTGATCAAACTGGCTACGCCGAAATAGCTCGCAACCTCGTCCGCCGGCGTGACCCGGCCGCTCTCCAGCACATCGGTCTGGGATTCCGACGCGGTCTCCCGGCGGATCTGGTCGATCTCGTCGATCACCTGATTGATGAAGATCTTCGGCGTGTAGCCCTGATCTGCAAGATATGGCGGGACGGAATGGGCCTGGAGTTCCCAGGTCCCGAAATAGGCGACGGTGGTGAGGGCGAGGACGCCGACATACACGGACACCCCATAAGCGATGAGCGTGAAGTCCATTTTGGTCCCCCCTTCCTGAAAACGACGGCGCAATCCGTTCGGGAACGGCCGGCCGTCACCTACGGATATAGCCCTCAGTATAACGCATGCGATCGCTCACGGTTGCATGCGACAACACGAAGCCTAACAGAACGTCATTACACTAATCCGCGCCGCGGAACCGCAGGGACAGGCACGACATGCCGCCATCGACCTTCGCCGCCTCGGAATTCGCCAGTTCGACCACCGCGTATCCGGCGTCGCGGACCGTCTCGGCGGTGCTCGGGAACCCGGCCGGCATCAGCACGACATCGTTGATCCGCACGACATTTGCCGCCGCCTCCTCGCCCTCGGCGACAGGAACGAGGGCGTAGCCGTCCAGATGCCCGCCGGCGGCGAGGCGCCGGGTGGTCAGGATCGTGTCGCCGTCCAGCAACCCGCAATCGGTCTTGAAATGGAGCACGTCCGGCGGGGTCGTGAGCTCGCGCACGGTATAGCCCCAGTCGCGGACCGCGATCCGCAGCGCCTCGATTCCAGCGCCGTTGGTGCGGGCCGAGCGGCCGACCAGGATCTCACGGTCGGTGACCAGCACGTCGCCGCCTTCGATGCGTCCGTGACCGTGATCGCCCAGGGCGGGGAGGTGACGCACATCACCGAACATCTCCCGCAGGGCCGGCGCGATCATCACCGCCTCGCCAAGTCTGCTCGGCGCCCCCGGCCGCAGCACGACGGCCCCTTCCGGCAGGCACAGGGCGGCATCCTCGACGAACACGCTGTCGGGAAACTCCTCCAGCGGTTCCAGCACCGTGGTCGCGAGCCCCGCCGCCGCCAGGGCTGCCTGATAGGCCGCGTGATGCTCGCGGAACAGGGCGATGTCCGGCGTGCCGGTATCGATCGCGCGCAGGCCGTCGACGATGCTGTTCGCCGGCCGACGCAGGATCGCATGGGTGAAGCGGAAGGACTGTTCGGGTGTCGGCATGGCGTGGTTCACGGTCCGATGGGCAAGGCTTCATATGTCCGAGTCGCCCGCTCGGCGTCCACCGCCGCGTTGTCCGGGCGCCGCAAGAGGGGGAGATGCGGTGACTGCCCTATAGTCACCTTTGAATTCCCCGGCCCGGCTTCCTATGCTCACCTCCCCGAGTATCCGGCCCCGAGGTTCAGGACGTGAGTCGATGTTCTCCAGTCTGCTGATCGCCAACCGGGGCGAGATCGCCGTGCGGATCGCCCGTACCGCCCGTGCCATGGGACTGCGGACGATCGCCGTCTTTTCCGAGGCCGACCGCGACGCCCCCCATGTCCGCGCCTGCGACGAGGCCTGGCCGATCGGCCCGGCCGCCGCCGCCGAGAGTTATCTGGTGGCCGAGCGCATCCTTGAGGTTGCCCGCCGATCGGGGGCAGAGGCGATCCATCCAGGCTACGGCTTCCTGTCGGAGAATGCGGGTTTCGCCGAGGCCTGTGCCGCCGCCGACATCGCCTTTGTCGGCCCGCCGATCGGCGCGATCGAGGCCATGGGCTCCAAGGCCGGGGCCAAGGCATTGATGGAGAAGGCGGGCGTGCCGCTGGTGCCGGGTTACCACGGCGCCGATCAATCGACGGATCGTCTGTCGGCGGCCGCGATCGAGATCGGTTTCCCGGTTCTGCTCAAGGCGTCGGCCGGCGGTGGCGGCAAGGGCATGCGCGTCGTGCGCGGTGAGGCCGAGTTGATCGCCGCGATCGAGGGCGCCCAGCGCGAAGGCAAGGCCTCGTTCGGCGACGACCGGCTGATCGTCGAGAAATACCTGGAACAGCCGCGGCACGTGGAGGTTCAGGTCTTCGCCGACCGCCACGGCAACACACTCCACCTGTTCGAGCGCGACTGCTCGGCCCAGCGCCGTCACCAGAAGATCCTGGAGGAAGCGCCGGCCCCCGATCTCGATCCCACCCTGCGGGCGGAGATGGGAGCGGCGGCCGTGGCCGCGGCCGAGGCGGTCGGCTATGTCGGCGCCGGCACGGTCGAGTTCATCATGGACGCGTCCGGGTCCTTCCACTTCATGGAGATGAACACCCGCCTGCAGGTCGAGCATCCGGTCACCGAGCTGATCACGGGCCTCGATCTGGTGGCCCTCCAGCTCCGGGTCGCGGCGGGTGAGCCGCTGCCCTTCACCCAGGACGCTCTGACCATCACCGGCCATGCGGTCGAGGTCCGGCTCTATGCCGAGGATCCGGCGCGGGACTTCATGCCGCAGACCGGTCGGCTGGTGCACCTGCGCCTACCGGAAGGCGAGGGGGTGCGGGTCGATTCCGGCGTCGAGCAGGGCGGAGTGGTCAGCATCCATTACGACCCGATGATCGCCAAGGTCATTGCCCATGGCGCGGACCGCCGCCAGGCGCTGGCCCGTCTGGCCGCGGCACTCGGCCGATGCGAGGTCGTGGGTGTCACCACCAACCGGGATTTCCTGAAGACCCTGGTCGAGCATCCGGACGTGATTGCCGGGCCGATCGATACAGGCTTTGTCGGCCGAGAAATTGCCGATCTGGCCCCGCCGCCGTTGATGGCGCCGCTTTGGGTGCTCGCACTCGCCGGTCTCGCCGAGATGCGGGCGCTCAACGCCGATGCAAAGGCACGGGCGGCGCGGACCTGTGACCCACGCTCGCCCTGGGCCCGAGCCGATGCCTGGCGGCTGAACGACAGCGCCCATCACGACATCCGCTGGCGCCAGGGCGACGACGAGTGTCGCCTGGAGATGCATGCGGCCGGCCCAGGATGGCGGGCCCGGGTCGGCGAGGCCGTCGTCGCGGTTTCGGCCGAAGACGGCCCGGACGGCACGCTGCTGGCGACGATCGACGGGGTGCGCCGTTCCGTGCGGGTGGTCGGCGACCGCGACCGCCGCACGGTGCTGGCCGAGGGGCGGTCCTGGACCGTCGTTCTGGTCGACCCGCTTGCCGGTATCGACGATGCGGCCGAGAGCGGTGGGCGCTTGGTGGCGCCGATGCCGGCCAAGGTCGTCTCCGTCGCCGTCAGCGAGGGCGATGTTGTGAAAAAGGGCGCGACGCTGATCGTGCTGGAGGCGATGAAGATGGAGCATACGATCTCCGCCCCGGCCGACGGCACCGTCGCCAGCCTCCCGGTGGCCGCCGGCGATCTGGTGGAGGAGGGGGAAGACCTGGTGATGTTCGAAGCGTCGGACGCCCCGTCGGAGAACCGCGCGTGACCGCCTCGCCCCGCCACGTCATCACGATCGTCATCCTGGCGGCCCTGTCCTGCACGCTCTGGTTCATGCCGGTGCCGGAGGGAGCCACGCCCGAGATCATGCAGGCGGCAGCCCTGGTCGTGCTGGCGATCGGCGCCTGGGCCAGCGTGCTGCTGCCGGAGCATCTGGTGGCGGTGTCCTTCTTCCTCGCCGCCATGATCCTGCACATCTCCAGCCCGCCGGTGATTTTCTCCGGCTTTGCCAGTCCGGCCTTCTGGCTGGTCTTCGGCGGTCTGATCATTGGCGCCGCGGTCGACCGCACGGGGCTCGGCGGGCGCATCGCCCGCACCCTGGTGCGCCGGTTCACCGGCGGCTATCTCGCCACCGTGGCCGGCGTGGTGACGGTCTGTCTGGCGCTCGGCTTCCTGATGCCGTCGACCATGGGACGGCTGGTGCTGCTGCTGCCGATCGTCCTGGCGCTCGCCGACCGGCTCGGATACCCGGAGGGCACGCGGGGGCGCACCGGCCTGGTGATAGCCACCGGTTTCGGCTCCTATCTCGGCCCGGTCGCCATTCTGCCGGCGAATGTGCCGAACAACGTCCTGCTCGGCGCCGCCCAGACCTTCCATGGCATCCAGATCCAGTATTTCGACTGGTTGCTGATCCACTTCCCGGTGCTCGGCCTGCTGAAATCGGTGCTGCTGGTGCTGGTGGTCTGGCGGCTGTTCAACGATCGCCCGACCCGGACGGCGGAGGAGGCGGTCGAATCGACCGAGCCCAGCTACTGGAGCCGGGACGAGGCGCGGCTCGCCATCCTGCTGGCGGCGGCGCTCGCACTCTGGGCGACCGACGCGGTGCATGGGGTGTCGCCGGCCTGGATCAGTCTGGCCGCCGGCCTGATTTGCCTGCTGCCGGTGGTCGGCCTCGTGCCGCCGCAGACCTTCCGCGACAAGGTGCCGATGAACCCGTTGATCTATGTCGCGGGCATTCTCGGTGTCGGCGCGCTGGTCGCGCATAGCGGCCTCGGCGAGATGCTGGCCCATATCGTCCTCGACAACGTGGCGATGGACGGCGAGCACCCGGCCAAGGCCTTCTTCGCGTTGTCGCTGATGACCGCCTTGCTGGGGACGGTGTCGACCATGCCGGGAATCCCGGCGATCCTGACGCCGATTGCCGGCGATATCGCCACCGCGTCCGGCCTGCCCATCAAGACCGTGCTGATGACCTTCGTGAACGGCTTCTCGACGGTATTGTTCCCCTACCAGGTGCCGCCGCTGATCGTGCTGCTGCAGCTCGGCGGTATCCCGGCTATGGCAGCGGTGCGCACAGCCCTGATCACCGCCTTCTTCACCGTGCTGATCCTGATGCCGCTGAACTATTTCTGGTGGCGGATCATCGGCCTGCTGCCCTGAGCGGCCGGACGGGGAGGCGGGCCGCATGGCACTGAACCTGATCAAGCTCTGCGTCGGCATCGATACCGTCGACCAACTCGTCGTCTTTCAGAAACGGCGGCGCGGTGAACTCCTGGCCGCCGGCCTGCCGCCCTACAACCGGCATCTCACGCGCAACTTTCCACGCCGGGCGGCGGAGATCATGGAACCGTCGGACGGGCCGCCCGGGGCGTTGTTCTGGGTGATCCGTCGTGAGGTCCGGGTCCGCCAGCCGCTGCACGCGATCGAGGAGGCGGTCGATCACGAGGGCCGGCGCTGCTGCGCCCTGGTGCTGGAGCCGGACCTTATCCGGGTCGACCCCCGGCCACACCGTCCGTTCCAGGGCTGGCGCTATCTCGACGCGGCGGATGCGCCGGCGGATCTGCGCGGCAGCGGCCATGACGAGGGCGACGAGATGCCGGAGGAGATGCGCCGCGAGCTGCGGGCGCTGGGGCTGATCTAGAACCGCGGCTTCGGCGTCAGCCGCCGATGCCCGTGACGGGAGCGGTCTTTCCCGCGCGGGCCGGGGCAACGGTGAAGTCGACCAGCGTGCCGTCGGTCAGGGTCGGCTGCAGGGTGATGGTCGCGATCCGCGCGCCCCGCTGATAGGTCAAGGTCGAGATCCGGGCGCGCACCGTGGTGATCCGCTCCCAGCCGAAGCGCGGCATCTCCTGCTCATAGAACGAATACATGTCGGTCATGGCGTGGCCGACATCGAGCGACAGGCGGCCGATCCAGCCCTCGTTGTCGCCGAGGATCAGCGTCTGTCCCAGATCCATATCGGCATCGACCGGGATCGGGATGTCGTCGAATTGCGAGAAACTATTGGCGCGGCCGTCGCCCTTGGAGGGTTCGGTCCCGGCGATGGGCGCGGCCTTGCGGCCGGTCGTGGCAACGCCGTCGCCGAAGGGGTTGGTCACGCAACCGCCGACCGGCACCGCCAGAAGAACGGCGGTAACCAGGGCCGCGGATGTCCGAGATCGCGTCATGGCGGCTCAAATCCTTGGAAAAGCCCATCCTCGCGGGCGCCTGAATCGAGGCTAGATATAGTGCCAGACGGGGGCGGCGAAGTCAGTATGTCGAGTATGACGATTTTTGTGCGGTTTGCGCTTGCACCGGATCGGCGCCTTGGCTATATACCGGTCTCCGCGACGGGCCATGCCGGTTGCGGCTTCCGCAAAGAGGGGGGTCGAGGCGCGTAAGGCGCGCCACGGGCTTCGTCGCGCCGGATGTCAGGGTGAGAGCCCTAGTTTTTTGACATTGTTGTAGAATGGAAGGGATGCGCGGGCGGCGGTTCG
>JARGOG010000032.1:21981-50735 GCA_029212785.1 Thalassobaculaceae bacterium | reverse complement strand
GCGGCGGCGTCGGTGGCTCTGGCGGCGGCGTCGGTGGCTCTGGCGGCGGCGTCGGCGGCTCTGGCGGCGGCGTCGGCGGCTCTGGCGGCGGCGTCTCTCACCTCTGCTGCCTGGGTTGGCCATGTGCCCGCAACCCAGGCACCAGCCATAGCACGACAACAAGGCAGAATCAGGGCCGAGGGGGCCTCGTCTCGTCGGTCGGTTGCCAGTAGCGGCAAGACCCGAAGGGCCGCGCGCACGGCGATCGCCACCGCCGCCTCGCGTGGCCGGCCCTTAAGCCACGCCTCAAGTTCATCCCTGTCTCGGATTACGACCAATCCGCTGTCCACCCCACCCGCGTGTATCAGGCGCAGCGTACAATCTTGAGAGATGGGGGGCGAGCCTGAAGGCTTCATCCGCAATGGATCCCGGATCGCCCCTTCGGGCCGTCCAAGAAGTCGGCCAGAGGCGGGCCCAGAGGTCGTCCAGAAGTGATCCGCGCCGCCAAAGCCGACTTCCTGGAAGCGTGCCAGCGCTATCCAGGACCCAGCCGCCGGTGCGGCAGCACTGGGTCCCGGTCTTCGCCTGACGGCGAAACCGGGATGACAGCGGGATGGAGGGGGAGGAAAGGGTCAGGAGCGGTGGGGCGGTGGTCTCCCCTCACCCCACCGGCATCGTCTCCGCCAGCAGCCCACCGACGCGGACCGGCTCGGCGCTGATGGCGAGGCCGGTGCGGTCGTCGGTCACCACGAACACCCCGCAGACCGTCGCCTCGCCGTCCGCCGCCTCCAGGCGCGGGGTCGGCAGCTTGGTGGTGAAGCGTTTGACCGGGTACTCCTTCTTCATTCCGATCACGCTGTCATAGTCGCCGCACATGCCGGCGTCGCTCTGATACGCGGTGCCGTTGGCCAGCACCATCACGTCGGCGGTCGGCACGTGGGTGTGGGTGCCGACCACCAGCGAGACCCGGCCGTCGAAGGCGTGGCCGAAGGCCATCTTCTCGCTGGTCGCCTCGCCATGGACATCGATCAGGATGAAGTCGACATCGCCGCCCAGCGCCACCCCGTCGATCGCCTTCTCGACCGCCGCGAACGGGTCGTCCAGCGCATCCATGAACAGCCGGCACATGGCGTTGATCACCAGCACCCGGCGGCCGTCGCGGGTCTCGTGCACCACGGCCCCCTTGCCGGGCGTGCCGGGCGGAAAGTTGATCGGGCGCACCAGCCGGTTGTCGTCGGAGATCGCGTCGAGGATCTCGCGCTGATCCCAGACATGGTTGCCGGTGGTGATCACGTCGACACCGACATCGTAGAGCTCGGCGCAGATCTTGGCGGTGATGCCGAAGCCGTGGGCCGAGTTCTCGCCGTTGACCACGACGAAGTCGGTGTCGAGGTCGCGCATCAGGGCGGGAAGATGGTGAAGGACCGCCTCGCGGCCGGACCGTCCGACGATATCGCCGAGAAACAACAGGCGCACGCTCTACTCCGAAATTTCGATGAACCCGGCTTCCGTCACGATACCGTTCAGCAGCGCATCATGCGGGCCGGCGGGCACCGCGTCGATCTCCTGCCCGCTATAGGCGACGCCGATCGCCTGCACGCTCTGCCACTCGCGCAGGGCCGCCAGCGTGCGGTCGTAGTAACCGCCGCCATAGCCTAGACGCCGGCCCTCGCGATCGAAGGCGAGCAGCGGCACCAGCAGCAAAGTCGGAT
This sequence comes from Thalassobaculaceae bacterium, assembly GCA_029212785.1. Classification (GTDB taxonomy): domain Bacteria; phylum Pseudomonadota; class Alphaproteobacteria; order Thalassobaculales; family Thalassobaculaceae; genus Thalassobaculum. The sequence continues at coordinate 49,044 of JARGOG010000032.1, read as the reverse complement.
AGACGGTCTCGGCCTCCGGCGCCGGCTCCGACGTCCCGAAGGGACCGGGCACCAGTTCCTCGTCCGGCTCCCACTCGCGGAAGATCAGCGCCTGCTTGTCGTCGGGCACGACGGGCAGCGAGATCCGGCAGCCGCCGGACCAGAGCGCCGTCAGGCAGGGGCGCGGGTCGATCTCGCCGCGCATCGGCCAGTAACCGGAGACGATGGTGCCCGAGGATGGCGCAATCACCGCGGAGAGATTCATCGCCAGACGGTGCGCCGCGTCGGCGGCCTCACCCGCCATCACCTGGCGCCGCGCGCTCATCCGGGTCCGCAGCTCGGCCTTGGCGCGGTTGAGTTCGTCCGGATCGAGAATTGGGTCTGTCATTACCGCTCTAGGGTCAGGTGAAAAGGACTGCCGCAGTTCGACCGCACGAGATCGACCGCACGGTTCGGGGCGCGGCCGGGCGGGCATGCGCCCTAGGCATAATGGGTCGGGCAGGTGCCCTAGGCAAAATGGGTCGGGCATGAGCCCGAGGGATCGCTGCGCGACGGAGCCACCTCGGCCGTTGGCATATGCATACCCTCTGTGGCCTGCATAGCAGGTGGGCGCCGCAATTCCGGAACCACGGCTCCGGAAGAGGCAGCTCCCTTAGAGAGATTATAGCCCCAGGGGTAAAGTGCGGCCTGACGAACCGCGCAGCCCCGTCGCTGATCCCAAGGTAACCCCGGAACCGTTAAATTCAAGCGAAGATGCAGGCATCTTCCTTCTGAGAAAACGCATTTCTATTTCAATGAATTAGAGCAGGGGCGCCGATTTCGCGCCGTCAGGCGCCCTCGAGCCGCCCGGCGATCCGCTCGATCCGCTCGGCCAGACCCTCGATGGCGAACGAGATGTCCTCGATTTCGTTCGGCGAGAATTCCTCGTCGCCCTCGTCGACCTCGTTGGCCGCGTCGCGCAGATCCATGAGTTCGTCGGCCACCAGCAGGCTGGCCATCACCAGCAGGCGGGTGTCGCCGACCTGTCCGACCTGGTCCACCATATCGGCGACATGGGCGTCGACCATCTGCGCCAACTCGGTCAGCCGCGCCTCCTGCCCGTCCTCGCAGGCAATACGGTACGATTTGCCGTTTATGCTGATATCGACCTGTGCCACCGATCAGGGCTCCAAAACGAGTTTGAGCTGACCGATCGCCTTGTCTAGTCGCTGTTCGACCTGGTCCGCCGCCTTGGAGAGCTTGGCATAATCCCGGCGCACGGCCGAGAGTTCACCCTTCAGCGCCGACGCATCGACGCCGTCGGAGGCGTCGAGTCCCGTCAGTGCCTTCTCAAGACGGGCGACCGCCTTATCCAGCCGTTCACGTGCCGTATTCAGCCGAGACATACCCGCCGTCCTGGTCCGCCGCTCCCGCCCACCGCCGACGATTCGAATTGCATCGCCCGCGATGTAGCCCCTGAAACAAGGGGGTTAAGCCCCGTCGTTGAGGTACCGCATGATATGCGTTGGGGATGCGGACCGTCAATCAAACCGGCACGTGTGCTTCCATACTCCGCAGAAACGCCCGCCGCGGGCACCTACCGCGCTTGACGGAACCGCCCCACCTCGGCATGTTCCGCGCCACCGAGGCGCCGGCGGTCGCTGGACGCCCGCCAAAAAGCCCGCGAACCGCACCATGACCGCTTCCGCACCGATTTCCGGCGCCCCTCTCTCGGACGCCGATCACGCAAGCCTCGCCAGCGCCATTCGCGCACTTTCCATGGACGCCGTCGAACAGGCGAAATCGGGTCATCCCGGCATGCCGATGGGCATGGCGGATGCCGCGGTGGTGCTGTTTTCGCGCTTCCTGCGGTTCGATCCGAGCCATCCGGACTGGGCCGACCGCGACCGCTTCATTCTCTCGGCCGGCCACGGCTCGATGCTGCTGTATTCGCTGCTGCATCTGACCGGTTACGCCGACATGCCGATCGAGGAGCTGAAGAAGTTCCGTCAACTCGGCTCGAAGACCGCGGGTCACCCGGAATACGGTGCCGCCAGCGGAATCGAGACGACGACCGGCCCGCTCGGCCAGGGATTCGGCAACGCCGTCGGCATGGCGGTTGCCGAGCGTCACCTGAACGCCCGCTTCGGCGACGATCTGGTCGACCATCGGGTCTGGGTCATCGCCGGCGACGGCTGCCTGATGGAAGGCATCAGCCACGAGGCGGCCTCGTTGGCCGGCCATCTCGGTCTCGGACGCATGAACGTGCTGTGGGACGACAACCGGATCTCGATCGACGGTCCGACCGACCTCACCCTTTCCGACGACGTGCAGGCGCGCTTCGCCTCCTATGGCTGGCATGTGGTTTCCTGCGACGGTCACGACACCGAGGCGCTGGCGGCGGCCATGGCCGTTGCCGCGGCCGATCCGCGCCCGTCGCTGATCGCCTGCCGGACCACCATCGGCTACGGCGCACCGACCAAGAGCGGCAAGGCCTCGTCCCACGGCGCCCCGCTGGGCGCCGAGGAGATCGCCGGCACCCGCGCGGCGCTCAACTGGCCGCACGCGCCGTTCGAGATCCCCGATTCCGTCGCCGAGATCGGTCGCGCCGTCGGCGACCGGGGCGCAACCGCCTATGACATCTGGACCGACCGGTTGGCCAAGTCCGGCAAGAAGGACGATTTCGAGCGCGCCCTTTCCGGCGCCCTGCCGGCCGACCTGGCCGAGGCGATCACCGCCCACAAGAAGAGCCTGAGCGAGGAACTGCCGAAGCTCGCCACGCGCGTTTCCTCGCAGAAGGCGATCGAGGTCATCGCCCCGGCGCTGCCGGAATTGCTTGGCGGCTCGGCCGACCTGTCCGGATCGAACAACACCAAGGTCGGCTCCATGTCGATCCTCTCCAAGGACGACTATAGCGGCCGCTACCTGCATTACGGTGTGCGCGAGCACGCCATGGCCGCCGCGATGAACGGCATGGCGCTGCATGGCGGCGTCATTCCCTATGGCGGCACCTTTCTGGTGTTCACCGACTACTGCCGCCCGTCGATCCGCCTCGCCGCCCTGATGGGCATCCGCGCGATCTTCGTGATGACCCATGACAGCATCGGCCTCGGAGAGGACGGCCCGACCCACCAGCCGGTGGAGCATCTGGCCGCCCTGCGCGCCATTCCGAACCTCGCGGTGTTCCGGCCGGCCGACGCGGTGGAGACCACCGAAGCCTGGCAACTCGCCCTGCAGCGGGTGTCGGGGCCGAGCGTGCTCGCCCTGACCCGCCAGAACGTGCCGACCGTGCGCACCGTGCATGAGGATTCCAACCTGTCGGCCCGCGGCGGTTATGTGCTGGCCGAGGCCGAGGGACCGCGCCAGGCGACCCTGATCGCCACCGGCAGCGAGATCGAGATCGCGCTGGAGGCGAAGGCGGCGCTGGATGCCGACGGCGTGCCGACGGCGGTGGTTTCCATGCCGTCGCTCGAGCTCTTCGCCGCGCAGGATCCGTCCTACCGCAAGGATGTCCTCGGCGGCGGCGTCCGCGTGGTGATCGAAGCCGGCATGCGCCAGTGCTGGGACCGCCTGATCGGCGACCAGGGCGTGTTCATCGGCATGTCCGGGTTCGGCGAATCCGGCCCCTATCAGGATCTGTACAAGCATTTCCGCATCACCGCCGGCGACGTGGCCGGTGCGGTCAAGGCCCGGCTCTAGTGGTGTTATTGGCGTCGATCTGACCCATATCCCCACCTAACCAATCATTCTGTGACGACACGCTGAGGAGAAAAACGATGGCCACGAAGGTTGCGATCAACGGGTTCGGACGGATCGGCCGCCTCGTGCTGCGCGCGCTGTATGAAGCGAAGCGCGACGATATCGAGGTTGTCCTGGTGAATGATCTGGGTCCGGTGGAGAGCAACGCCCATCTGTTCCGCTACGACACGGTTCATGGCCGCTTCCCCGGCACCGTGACCACCGGCGAGAACTGGATGGATATCGGCCTCGGCAAGATCAAGGTCACCGCCGAGCGCGATCCGGCGAACCTGCCGCACAAGGAGCTCGGCGTCGACATCGCGCTGGACTGCACCGGCATCTTCACCAAGCGCGAGCAGGCGGCGAAGCACATCGAGGCGGGAGCGAAGAAGGTCATCATCTCCGCCCCGGCGACCGGCGCCGACATGACCATCGTCTACGGCGTGAACCACGACCAGCTCACCGCCGAGCACCAGGTCATCTCCAACGCGTCCTGCACCACCAACTGCCTTGCCCCGGTCGCCTTCGTGCTGAACAACGCGATCGGCATCGAGCGCGGCTACATGACCACCATTCATGCCTTTACGGGCGACCAGCCGACGCTGGATACCCTGCACAAGGACCTGCACCGCGCCCGCGCGGCTTCCCAGTCGATGATCCCGACCTCCACCGGTGCCGCCAAGGCCGTCGGTCTGGTTCTGCCGGAGCTGGCGGGTAAGCTCGACGGCACCTCGGTGCGTGTCCCGACCGCCAATGTCAGCCTGATCGACTTCAAGTTCGTGCCGAAGCGCGACACCAGCATCGAGGAGGTCAACAAGGTGATCTCCGAGGCCGCCGCCGGTCCGCTGAAGGGCATCCTGGGCACCAACAACGAACCGCTGGTCTCCACCGACTTCAACCATGACAGCCACTCCTCGACCTTCGATCTGGGCCAGACCCAGGTGCTCGAGGGCAAGCTGGTGCGAGTGCTGTCCTGGTACGACAACGAGTGGGGCTTCTCCAACCGCATGCTGGACACCACCGCTGCGCTGGCGAAAACCCTCTAAGACACGAGCGATCCTAGGAGAGAACCCATGAAGATCACCCAGAAGGTCAAGAAGATCCTGGATTGCTACGAGAGCGACAATCCCGGCACCAAGGGCAACCTCGCCCGGATCCTGATGCAGGGTAAGCTCGGCGGCACCGGCAAGATGGTGATCCTGCCGGTCGACCAGGGCTTCGAGCACGGCCCGGCGCGCAGCTTCGCGCCGAACCCGGAAGGCTACGACCCGCATTACCACTACAAGCTGGCGATCGACGCGGGCCTGAACGCCTATGCCGCGCCGCTGGGCATGCTGGAGGCCGGCGCCGACAGCTTCGCCGGTGCGATCCCGACCATCCTCAAGGTCAACTCCTCGAACAGCCTCGCCCGCGACAAGGAAGGCCCGACCCAGGCCATCACCGGTTCGGTCGGCGACGCCCTGCGGCTCGGCTGCTCGGCGATCGGCTTCACGATCTACCCGGGCTCGGACTCCCAGTTCGACATGATGGGTCAGATCCGCGAGATGGCCGAGGAGGCCAAGGCCTTCGGTCTCGCCGTGGTCATGTGGTCTTACCCGCGCGGCGGCGACCTGTCGAAGGAAGCCGAGACCACGGTCGACATCTCGGCCTATGCCGCGCACATGGCGGCGCTGATGGGCGCGCACATCATCAAGGTGAAGCCGCCCAAGGCCGGCATCGGCCTGGAGGCCGCGCGCAAGGCCTATGAGAGCAACAACATCCCGACCGCGACCCTGGCCGAGCGGGTGAAGCACGTCATGCAGGCCAGCTTCAACGGCCGACGCATCGTCGTGTTCTCCGGCGGCGACGCCAAGGGCCTGGACGGGCTGATGGAAGAGGTCCGCGGTCTGTACGAGGGCGGTGCCAACGGCTCGATCATCGGCCGCAACACCTTCCAGCGCCCCCGCGAGGAAGCGCTGGCGATGCTCGATCAGATCATCGACATCTACAAGGGCAAGTGAGCCCGGCCCCATGGCCAGTGAGCTTTACCTGATCACGCCGCCGCGTCTTCCCGACGTGGCGGCGTTTTGCGAGGAGCTGGGGGCGGCGCTCGACGCCGGCCCGGTCGCCTGCCTGCAACTGCGCCTGAAGGACGTGGACGACGACGAGATCCTGCGCGCCGCCGACGCGATCCTGCCGGTCTGCCACCAGCGCGGCGTGCCGCTGCTGATGAACGACCGCCCGGACCTGGGCGTCACGTCGGGCTGTGACGGCTGCCATGTCGGCCAGGAGGACACGCCCTACGCTCAGGCGCGCAAGCTGATGGGCCCGGGGGCGCAGATCGGCGTCACCTGCAAGGCAAGCCGTCACCTGGCGATGGAAGCCGGCGAGGCCGGGGCAGACTACGTCGCCTTTGGCGCCTTCTTCCACAGCGGCACCAAGAATGTCACCACCCCGGCGTCGCTCGAGATATTGGATTGGTGGTCGCAGATGATGACCGTGCCCTCGGTGGCCATCGGTGGCATCACGGCGGATAACTGCGGCCCGCTGGTCGAGGCCGGCGCCGACTTTCTCGCCGTCATCGGTGCTGTCTGGGGTCACCCGGACGGCGCGGCGGCCGGTGTGAAGGCGTTCGAGGCGGTGCTGAAGGGCTAAGAGCCGACGTCCGGCGGATCACGGACCGCGTGGGAAACCGGGCGGTCAGCCGTTGCCGTCCAGGCCCTCGGACAGTTTCGGGAAACTCCGCATCATCTGGCTGGCCCAGTCGAGCTGCTCGGGCTCGGCCGGCACCTCCTCGCGCGGTTCGCCGAGCGTCTCGATCGCCTGGGCACGGATGCGGGCACGGTCGCCGATATCCATGTGGTCGAACTTCTCCCGCGCGGACTCGAAACTATCTTCGCTGCCTTCCGACGCGACCTTGATGATCGCCTGATAGACCTCGCCACGACCGACCACTTCCGCCGTGGCGTCGGCCAGAACAGTCAGACTGCGCTGGGTCGCTTCATCCAGACTTTGGAACTTGCGCCACTCACGAACCATGGTCGGGGGCCTCCGAAATCGCCGGCAGCTTGGATGATTGAGTGTACACCTATGATACCAGAACAACATCAAGTATCCGGGACTCCACGGTTTTGTCCTCCGCAACGCAGTCTCCGGCGCGCATTCGAACGGCTGTGCCCGGCCCGGATGAGCGCCCGCCAATCCGACATGGTTTCGCCTGGCGCCGTCGGTGGCGAAGATCACTGTCGCGCTGTGCCAAGGCCGTCACGGCCGCCGCCGGGCCAAAGCGTGGACACCGCGCCCCCCGCCTGATAAAAGCCGCCGCGATTTCCGGTACTTCTTTTCGCGGACGGGACTTCGATGAAGATCAACGGCAACGCGGTGCGCATCGGCAATGTGGTCGAGCACCAGAATCGGCTCTGGGTCGTCACCAAGACGCAGGCGGTCAAGCCCGGCAAGGGCGGCGCCTTCAACCAGGTCGAGATGAAGGACATTCGCAGCGGGACCAAGCTCAACGAGCGCTTCCGCGCCGACGAGCAGGTCGAGCGCGTGCGGCTCGAGCAGCGTCAGGCGACCTTCCTTTATGCCGATGACGACAACCTGCATTTCATGGACAGCGAGACCTTCGAGCAGGTCATGGTCAAGACCGAGATGGTCGGCGACCAGCAGTCCTTCCTGCAGGACGGCATGATCGTGACCATCGAGTCCCACGAGGAGGAGCCGCTCTCGGTGACGCTTCCGGACACGGTGGTGATGACGATCGTCGAGGCCGACGCGGTGGTGAAGGGGCAGACCGCCTCCTCATCCTACAAGCCGGCGGTTCTGGAGAATGGCGTGAAGGTCATGGTGCCGCCGCATATCGAGGCCGGAACCCGCATCGTCGTGAAGCCGGAAGACCAGACCTACGTCGAGCGCGCCAAGGACTGAACGGCGGGCGGTCCGCACCCGGCGGACCCGACGCGGAACGCCCCGGCGCCGAACCAACCGGCGCCCAACCATCGAGGATATGCCCATGGCCGTCCGTTCGGCCCTGTACAACGTCGTCTTCAAGGCCTGCCAGAAGGCGGCGCGCAGCCTGCGCCGTGATTTCGGCGAGGTCGAGAATCTGCAGGTCTCGAAGAAGGGGCCGGCCGATTTCGTGTCGACCGCCGACCGCCAGGCCGAGAAGGTGCTGTACGAGGAGCTGAAGCACGCCCGACCAAAATACGGCTTCCTGATGGAGGAATCGGGCACGGTCGAAGGCACTGATCCGAACAAGCAGCGCTGGATCATCGACCCACTGGACGGCACGCTGAACTTCCTGCACGGCATCCCGCATTTCGCGATCTCCGTCGCGCTCGAGGAGAAGGGGGAGATCATCGCCGGTGCGGTCTATCAGCCGCTGGTCGACGAGTTCTACTGGGCGGAAAAGGGCGCCGGCGCCTATCTGAACGACCGCCGGCTGCGCGTCTCCGGCCGGCGCAACATGCTGGAATCCGTGTTCGGAACCGGAATCCCGGTGACCGGCCTCGGCGGCGATCACGACGGCTTCCTTGCCGAGCAGCGCGCGGTGATGGGGGCGACCGCCGGGGTGCGCCGCTTCGGCGCCGCCGCCCTCGACCTCGCCTGGGTCGCCTCGGGCCGCTTCGACGGGTTCTGGGAACACAAGCTGAAGCCGTGGGACATCGCCGCCGGCCTGCTCCTGGTGAAAGAGGCGGGAGGCTATGTCTCCGACTTCGCCGGACGGACCGATGTGCTCGAATCGGGCGACATTGTCGCCGCCAACGACCAGCTCCACCTGCCTTTCCTGAAGCTTTTGCGCGACGCGAAGAAGGCTTAGGCCGTTATTTACCGGCATTTAGCGACATTTAGCGACCAGTGACCATCTGTGGCGCTGTTGTGGGACTCCCCACCTCTGGTATAACCGGCGGGCAATCACTGGTTCGGGAGGAACGATGCGGGGACATCGCGCGCATGTCGCACTGACGCTCATTGCCGCCGCCATCGCCGCCATGGGCGGAAGCGCTCCTGTCTGGGCGCAGACGGTGACGAGCCCATACATAGAACCCAATCCCAACGTCACGGTCGATCTGAGTGTGCTCGACGGCTACAACGGCGCGCCCACCGTGCCGGATATGCTGCGCCCGGGCTATGCTGGCGGCGGTGCCGTTGCCGGGACCTACGCGGCGCCTGGTGTCACCACCGGTGCCGCCGCCGGCGTGCCGACCTTCCTGGTCCGCCCCGACGCACCGCGCTACGCGGCGCCGCCGCCGGAAGTGCAGGCGCTGATCCAGGGCCGCAGCGGCAGCATGCCGTCGACCTCGATGGCCGCCATACCGTCCGCCCGCGCCCCGGCGCAGCAGGCGCCGACGCTGCGCGCGCCCACGCCGAAACCGGCGCCGGTTCAGGCGAGCCAGCCGAAGCCGGCCACACCGAAACCCGCGACGCCGAAACCGCAGCAGACAGCATCGGCCGCACCGCCGCCGCCACCGCCCCCACCGGCCCCGTCCAGCAATTCGGCGGCCAGAACGCCTCCGGCGGCACCGCCGCCGCCAAGCGTGCCGGCGCCGACCAAGAGCGCATCGGCCGCGCCGCCCCCCCCGCCACCGGAGATGCCGAAGAAGGAGGAGGTCGTGCAGACCTCGGCCCCCGCCGCTCCGGCCGCGTCGACCGCGCCCTCATCGTCGTCACAGAGTGCCGGCGGCGATACCACCCGTATCGCCTTCCCGGGCGGCCAGTCCCAACTTCCGGGCGATGCCGCCGCGAAACTCGACAAGGTGATCTCGCAGTTGAAGCAGGATGACGGTCTCCGTGTCCAGCTCATGGCCTATGCCAATGGCGATCAGGACGGGGCGAACAAAGCCCGCCGGCTGTCGCTTTCACGGGCGCTGGCGGTGCGCGCCTATCTGATCGACAACGAGATCGCCAGCACGCGGATGGATGTGCGCGCGCTCGGCAACCGGTCGGACGACGGTCCGGCGGACCGGGTCGATCTGGTCGTGATCAACCGCTGACGGATGGCCTGACGGCCACCGGCTCCGTCACCGGGGGCCGACGGAAAAAAGGACGTAACGCCTCGTGACCGACCCGCGTCGCTACCTGGTCCGCATGATCATCTTCCTCGTCGCGGTGCTGGTCGTGGCGGGTGTCCTGTTCGTCCCCCTGCTCGACGCCTTCATGGCCAACGCGGCACTGAACGGCGTGATCCTGGGCGTTGCCGTCATCGGTATCCTCTTCGTCTTCCAGCAGGTGTTCCTGCTGGCGCCCGAAGCGGCGTGGATCGACTCGTTCCGCAATCAGATGTCGATGCAGCGCGACCCGGTACTGCTGGCGCCGGTCGCCACGCTGCTGAACGAGCGCCAGTCCAGCGGCCGCCAGAGCACCCTGTCGGCCATGTCCCTGCGTTCGCTGCTCGACAGCATCAGCGTGCGGCTGGAGGAATCGCGGGACATCTCGCGCTATCTGATCGGCCTGCTGATCTTCCTCGGCCTGCTCGGCACGTTCTGGGGCCTGCTGCGGACCGTCGGCGCGGTCAGCGAGGTGATCAACGGCCTGACGATCGAGAGCGGCGATCTGGGCACCGTGTTCAGCGACATGAAGTCGGGCCTGCAGTCACCGCTGTCCGGCATGGGAACGGCCTTCGCCTCGTCCCTGTTCGGACTTGCCGGCTCTCTCGTGCTCGGCTTCCTCGACCTGCAACTCGGCAAGGCCCAGAACCGGTTCTACAATGAGCTCGAGGAATGGCTGTCGAGCTTCACCCGGCTCGGAGGGTCGTCGATCCTCGGCGATGGCGAGCACTCCGCCACCGCCTACCAGCAGGCGCTGATGGAGCAAACGGCGGAATCTCTCGACAAGCTCCAGCGCATCATGTCCCGTGGCGAGGACGACCGGCGTTCGAACAACGCCATCATGGTCGCCCTGGTCGAACAGCTGCGCGAACTCACCGACAAGCTCGACACCGACCGCGACGTGCTGCACCGGCTGGTCGCCAGCCAGGACGAATTGCGGCCCGTCCTCTCCCGCCTGGCCGATGCCAGCGGCGGCGGACGCGACGAGATCGTGCGCAGCCACCTGCGCAACATCGAGGCCTATATGGCGCGGCTGCTCGAGGACAGCGGCAACGGCCGGGCGCAGATGACCGAGGAACTGCGGGGAGAGATCCGGCTTGTGGCGCGCACCATCGCGGCACTCGCCGAAGAAGAACGGCGGGACTGATCCATGTCCGCGCTCGCCCGCCGCCGCAACCGCGACACCAACACCTGGCCGGGCTTCGTCGACGCGCTGGCGTCGCTGCTGATGGTGATCATCTTCGTCCTGATGATCTTCATCGTCGCCCAGTTCTACCTGACGCAGTTGCTCTCCGGTAAGGACGAGACCCTCGCCCGACTGAATCAGCAATTGGCCGAGCTGACAGACCTGCTGTCGCTCGAGCGCGAGGCCAATGCCGAGCTGCGGGTCACCGTCGCCCAGCTTTCGGCCGAGTTGCAGACCTCGCTCGCCACCCGCGACCGGCTGAGCGCCCAGGTCGATCGCCTGACCGCCGCCCAGTCGACCCTGGAGAGCCGACTGGCGGACCTGACCCGCGAACGCGCCGTGCTGCAGGGCCGGATCGATACCCTGGAGGCGGGGCGCACCGGCATAGACGCCCGCTTGCTGGAGGTGCTGAAGGAGCGCGATGCCCTGCTCGGCAAGATGGCCGAGGTCGAGCATAAGGAGCGCATCGCCACCTCCGAACGCGATGCGATCGCCGCCGACCTTGAACGCGCGATCCAGGTGGTCAACGCCAACCGCGACACCATCGAGCTTCAGCTCAAGGATCTGGAGCGTCTGCGCCGTGACCTCGTCGCCCTGCGCAAGACCCGTGACGATCTTGAGGACCAGGTGGCCAGCCTCGCCGCCCTGCGCGCGCGTCTCGAGGTCGATCTGGAAAAAGCCGGCCAGAAGGTCGCGAGCCTGCAATCCGATCTCGCGTCCGAGCAGAAGACCGCGGAGGAGCTTCGGGCCGAGCGCGAGGCCTTGGAGGCGACCCGCAAGGCCCTGCGCGCGGAACTGGCCGCAGCGGCCGACAAGATCGCCCGGCTCGACCAGTCGCTCGGTGCCGAGCGGGACAAGACCAAGGCCCTAGAGGCCACGCTCGCCGACCAGACCGAGCGGACCCTGCTCGCCCAGCGCGAGATCGAGGCGCGGGACATCCGCCTGGAGGAGCTGTTCAGCGAGTTGAACACCGCCCAGGAGAGCCTGGTGCAGGCCCGCACCGCCCTCACCGCCGAGGAGAAGGTCTCCAGCGAGGCGCAGCAGCAGGTCGAGCTGCTGAACGCCCAGATCGCCGCCCTACGCCAGCAGCTTGCCCGTATCGAGAAGGCGCTGGAGATCTCCGAGCAGGAGAACGAGGACAAACGCACCCGCATCGTCGATCTGGGGCGCCGGCTCAACGCCGCCCTGGCGACGAAGGTGCAGGAGCTGGCCCGCTTCCGCAGTGAGTTCTTCGGCCGCCTGCGCGAGGTATTGTCCGGGCGTCAGGACATCCGCGTCGTCGGTGACCGCTTCGTCTTCCAGTCCGAGGTGCTGTTCGAATCAGGATCGGCGGAGATCGGGACCGATGGCCAGGGCTCCCTCGCCCAGCTTGCCGCCACCCTGAAGGAAATCTCCGCGCGGATCCCGACCGACATCAACTGGATTCTGCAGATCGAGGGCCATACGGATACGGTGCCGATCTACAACGAGCAGTTCGCCAATAACTGGGAACTCTCTGCCGCCCGCGCGATCTCCGTGGTCGAGTTCCTGATCGAGCAGGGCATTCCGGCGAGCCGTCTGTCGGCCACCGGATACGGGGAATTTCAACCGATCGACACGGACCGCATCAACCGCAACCGCCGCATCGAGTTGAAACTGACGCAGCGCTGACGGAAATTACGCCGATCCCCCTTGCACAAGGCGTCCCGGTCGGGTATTTACCCGCGTTCTGAAATCAACAGGCGACCTTTGGGGCGCCTTGACGATCCGACGGGAGAGACCCGATGAAGGCCGATATCCATCCGGAATACCACGAGATCAAAATCGTGATGACCGACGGCACTGAGTACATGACCCGCTCGACCTACGGGAAGCCGGGTGACGTGCTCAAGCTCGAGATCGACTCCAAGTCGCATCCGGCCTGGACCGGCCAGCATCGCATCATGGACACCGGCGGTCAGGTCGCGCGCTTCAACAAGCGCTTCGCCGGCCTCGGCGTCTGATCCTCCTCTGACGCTTCGCATGACGAGCGGCGGCCTTCGGGCCGCCGTTTTCGTTTGCTGGATCGGTGCCGGATCGCACAGCGCGCCCGGTCCGGACTGGCAGCCGCTGCGCTAGGCGTTGCCGATCCGGTCGTCCAGCCGCGACACCCGCTCGAACAGCCGGCGGCTGCGGGTCAGCAGGCTGCGCAGCTCGTCGGAAATCTCCGGATCGCCTTCGGCATCGGTGACCGTGCAGACCTCATGCCCGTCAAGGCGCTTGTCCGGATCCAGGGCCGCCTCCGGCGGCAGCTCGCCAGCATGGATCGCTTTCTGTATCATCAGCCAGGCAAGGCAGTGGGACAGGCGGGTGGTCACCCGCAGCGCTTCGCAACTGGACCGGGTCCGATTACGCGAAGGTGTCCGTCGGGGATAACTTGTTCGTCGAGCCCGCTCCGCGTGACTTCGGGCTTGCTCAAGAAGGTCCATAACCTCCCGATACGGGCCGTCCAGGACCGCGACCACGCCAGGCGAGGTCATATGGTTAATTTGTTTCGCCATCAAAACAAGTATGGCGCATGAGATTGGCACCGCCAAGGCGCTAAGCCCCCTTGAACGGAAATTCTGGCGTTCCTATCTGGAACAGTGCCGGGGCGCCGATGATCGGGTGCCGGCAATGAACCGCCCGGCCAAATCGGCGGGCAAGTGTCTCCAACCATATCGCTTCTGAGGAGGATGTGGCATGCGTACCATCGATTTCACTCCCGTTTTCCGGTCCACCGTCGGCTTCGACCGCATGGCGCGGCTGATGGACGACATGATGCGGGCCGGCGACGCCGCGAATGTCCCGGCCTACCCGCCCTACAACATCGAAAAGCTCGGTGAGGACGATTATCGCATCACCATGGCGGTCGCCGGCTTCGGTGAGGCGGATCTCGACATCACCATCGAGGACACCACGCTCGTGATCTCCGGCAAGGTGGAGAAGAACGAGGCGGAGTCCGAGCGCAGCTTCCTGCATCGCGGCATCGCCACCCGGGCGTTCGAGCGCCGTTTCCAGCTTGCCGAAGCCATCAAGGTGGTCGGCGCCAGCGTCGAGAACGGCCTCCTGCACGTCGACCTCGTCCATGAGGTTCCGGAGGAGAAGAAGCCGCGCAAGGTCGAGATCGCCAGCGGCATCGCGACCAAGCGCCTCGAGGGCACGAAGGCCGCCTGACCAGCGCCTGCCCCCGCACATGACGAGGCCGGCTCCCGCGGGAGCCGGCCTTTTTAACCGCCCGCTGAAAGTCGAGCTTCTAGACGATATAGCCGGCGAGTTCGCGCCGGATCGCCCGCTCCATGGCAGCGGCGAAATCGCGGGCCGTCGACTCCACCAGATTGTACCAGAGCCGCTCGCGATCGTTCAGCGAGGCATCCTCGGCGATGGTGCGCGAGCGCTCGGCCTCGGCGATCGCTTGACCCAGGCGCTGACCGGCACCGTTGAACAGGTCGAGTTGACCGGCCATGGCGACGATGTAGCGCTCGGACTGATCGGTGGTGAAGGCGCCCGTCAGGCCGGTTTTCGTCTTCAGCTTTTCCTCAACGATGCTGCCCTGACGAACCGCCAGAACGCCACGCCCGGAGGTCCCGGCCGCCTGCAGCACGTCACGCGCCCAGCGCTCCATCGCGGCGGCCGGCGTGACCGGAGCCAGATGCTCGACATTCGGCGGCGCCAGTGGCGGAACAACCTCGTCGATGATCTGGATATCGGCGACGTTGAGCCGAATCGGCTGCCGGTTGACGAAGGTCAGGTCCGGATAGACCGGGGTCGGATCCGGCGTCGTGCAGGCGGCGATCGGGCCAACACCGGCAGCGGCAAGGGCCGACAGCATCAGGGTACGGCGGTCGAGGCGCATGGGGCTGTCCACTTCTCGGGTCCTCGGTCGGTGGGAGATCAGAAGGCCGGACGCTCTGCGGAAGACCGCAACGCGTCGAGCGCTGCATCATCATAGCGCCATTCGCGCTTGCAGAACTCACAGTTCACGATCACCGCGCCATCAACTTTCAGATCGTCGATATCGGTATCGCTCAGCGACACCAGGACGCGCTCGACCCGATCGCTGGAGCACCGGCAGGTATCCGTCACCGGCTGCGCCTCGTAGGCCCGCACGCCGGCCTCGTGAAACAGGCGGTATAGCAACTGGTCGGGCGACAGGTCGCTGGCGATCAGCTCCTGCGCCCGGGTGCTGCTCATGAGCGCGACCGCCGAGCGCCAGAGGTCGTCGTATTCGTCCTCGCTCGGCCGTCCCGGCAGGTCCCGGGCATAGGGCAGGCGCTGCACCATGATGCCGCCCGCGCGCCAGCCCCCGTCCCGGCGACCGGCGGCGATCATGACGCCGGCGTCGATCTGCTCCGACTGCCGGAAATAGGCGTGGGTGCATTCCGACAGCGACTGGCCGGACAGCTCCACGATGCCCTGGTAGCGATCGGTGCTCGATCCCTGGTCGACGGTGAAGGCGATGTAGCCGCCGCCCAGCAGACGCGGCACCGACCGCGCCGACACGTCCGCCGGGTCAAGCGCCGCCACCCGATCCACGTCATAGGTCGCATAGGCACGTACGGCGCCGTCGGTCGTCATATCCGCCATCAGCACGCCGACCGGCCCGTCGCCCTTGGTCTGCAGGGTGAACACGCCGTCATACTTGAGCGAGCCGGCAAGACAGGCGGCGAGCGCCACCGTTTCGCCCAACATCACCGCGACGGCCTCCGGATAGGCATGACGGCCGAGAATACCGTCGACGACAGGCCCGAGGCGCACGAGACGTCCGCGAAGCCCGTACGGGTCGATCTGGAAAGGCAGGATGATGTCGTCGCGACCGGTGTTCTCGAACAGCGTCTCGCGTTCTCTCATCTCGTCTCCGATAGGCACCAGTGCAGGATCGCCATCTGACTGTGCATGCGGTTCTCGGCCTCGTCGAACACGATGGACTGCGGTCCGTCGATCACCTCCGCCGTCACCTCCTCGCCGCGATGGGCCGGCAGGCAGTGCAGGAATACCGCATCCGCCCTGGCTTTCTTCATCAGCGCCGCGTCGACACGATACGGGGCCAGCAGGTTGTGGCGATTGGTATCCTCGTCACCCATGGAAACCCAGGTGTCGGTGACGACCGCATCGGCGGCGTCGACCGCCGCCGCCGGATCATGCGTGATCTCCACGCGCCCGCCCTGAGCCTTGGCCCAGTCGAGCACCGCCTGTGGCGGCATCAGGTCCGGCGGACAGGCGATGCGCAGCACGAAATCGAACTGCACGGCCGCCTGAATCCACGACGCGGCCATGTTGTTGCCGTCGCCGGACCAGGCGATCACCTTGTCCTTGATCGGTCCCCGATGCTCCTCGAACGCCATCACATCCGCCATGAGCTGGCAGGGATGGGTCACGTCGGTGAGCCCGTTGATGACCGGCACCGTGGCGTTCTCCGCCAGTTCCAGCAGCGTGGCCTCGGCGAAGGTCCGGATCATGATGCAGTCGACATAGCGCGACAGCACGCGGGCCGTGTCGGACACAGACTCGCCGCGTCCGAGCTGCAGGTCCGAACCGTTAAGAACCACCACCTCGCCGCCGAGACGTTTCATGCCGGCCTCGAACGAGACGCGTGTTCGGGTCGACGGCTTCTCGAAGATCAGCGCCAGCACCTTGCCGTCCAGCGGCCTATCGGCAAGCCCTTCGCCGCGCTTGAACGCCTTGGCGCGCTCGATCATCTCGCGCAACGCCGGGGCATCGATGCGATCGAGGTCGAGGAAATGCTTCACCCCATCGGGCATCGGCTCACCTACCCGGTCAAGCGGCATGGCGGGCCAACCCGGCGCATGCCGCGTCGATCTTCCCGACCGCCTCCGCAACATGGCTCTCGTCAATGGTAAGCGGCGGCAGCAGCCGGAGCACATTCTCGCCGGCACCGACCGTCAGCAGACCCTGCTCCTCGCGGAGAGCGGTCTGCAGATCGCCGGTCGGGACCACGCATTTCAGCCCCATCAGCAGGCCGGAACCGCGAACCTCCTCGATCACGCCAGGATATTTCGCGGGCAGCGTCTGCAGCTTGTCCCGCAGCGACGCCGCGGTCTTGACCACGTGGTCGAGGAAGGCGGGCTCGGCGATGATGTCGACCACCGCCTTGGCCGCGGCCATCGCCAGCGGGTTGCCGCCATAGGTCGACCCATGCAGTCCCGGCTTCATCCCGGAGGCCGCCTTCTCGCTGGCCAGCACCGCACCGACCGGAAAACCGCCACCGAGACCCTTGGCCGACGCCATGATGTCCGGGACGATGCCCGACCACTCATGGGCCCACAGCTTGCCGGTCCGGCCCATGCCGCACTGGACCTCGTCGAAGATCAGCATCAGGCCGAACTCGTCGGCGATCTCGCGCAGCGCCTGCAGGTATTCCGGCGGAGCGACGAAGATGCCGCCCTCGCCCTGTACCGGCTCCACCAGGATCGCGGCGGCATCGTCGGCAGCGGCGGCGTCGCGCATCTCGTTCAGATTGCCGAACGCCACATGGGTGAAGCCCTGCACGCGCGGCCCGAAGCCCTCGCGATAGGCTTCCTTGTCGGTCGCCGACAGGGTGCCAAGGGTCCGCCCGTGGAAGGCATGGTTGCAACAGATCACCTTGGTCCGGTGCGGCTGTCCCACATGGAACTGATAGCGCCGCGCCACCTTGATCGAGCCTTCCAGGGACTCAGCCCCGGAGTTGCAGAAGAACACGGTGTCGGCGAACGATGTCGCCACGAGCTTGTCGGCCAGCGCCTCCTGCTCCGGAATCCGGTACAGGTTGGAGACGTGCATGAGCCGGGCCGCCTGATCGGCGATCGTCTTGACCAGCGCCGGATGGGCGTGGCCGAGCGAATTGGTGGCGATACCGCTGGCGAAGTCGAGGAATCGTCGGCCGTCGGTGCTATGCAAGTAGGGTCCCTCGCCCCGCTCGAAGGCGATGTCGATCCGGCCATAGGTCGGCATCACGCTAGTCACCACGACACAATACTCCTCGGTTGTTGCCGCCGGGTCTGCGCGAATCGCCCCCGGACCGGCGAAAACGGCGATACTCAGCATGCACCCCGTGCTTGTCAACGTGAACCACGTGATGTTGTCGTTAATCTTTGCCGCCGCCCGTCGACGCGCGCCTGCGGGGCTGCTCAGGCACGCTCACCCGTCTTTGAAGTGAGGCAGCCGGTGCACCCAGGTCCCGGCGCCCACGCCTCATCCCAGCAGCCCCGCAGGGGCGTGTCGAAGGGCCGGCGCCGCGTGGTAGGCTCCGCTCATGAGCAAGCCGATGCGCGGAAAGACACGCGGCCCGCTGACCAAGGCCTATCTGGAGCGCGCCGCCCTGCATTACCTGGAACGTTACGCCAGCTCCGTCGAGGGGCTGCGCCGCGTCCTGATGCGCCGGGTGGACAAGGCCGCCCGCGAGGAACGCTGCGATCCGGGCGAGGCCGCACCCTGGGTCGACGAGGTGGTCGCCCGCTACGCCGCTTCCGGACTCGTCGACGACCGCTCCTTCGCCGAGGGTCGGGCCGCAAGCCTGCGCCGACGCGGCGAATCGGCACGGCGCATTTCGATGAAGCTGCGCGAGAAGGGGGTCGATGGCGACCTGATCGACAGCGTGCTCGAAGAGGAGGACGGACCCGACGGCCGGGCCGCGGAGCTTGCCGCCGCCTGCCGCTTCGCCCGCCGCCGCCGGCTGGGTCCCCTACGCGATCCGGGCGACCGCCCCGATCGACGCGACCGGGATATGGCCGCCCTCGCCCGAGCCGGGTTCTCCCTCGACATCGCCCGAGAAGTGCTGGATCTGCCGGATGCCGACGCCCTGGAAGACGCCATGCGCGGCGAGACCGTGTAAACGCGCCCGTCAATTTCTTGACTGAACCGCGATCAAGCTCGTGCGTTCGTTGACAGAATCCAGGCGGAACCAGTGAAATCTCGGCCGCGCACCTTGTTAACCACCCGCACGATGTCGATACTGCGCCCTGACAACCTCTCCACCCTTGGGGAGGAGTAACACGTAGGGCAGAGGGAGCGATCGCATGTCCACAGACATCCTTGACGTACCAGCGGAGTTCGCCGCCAGCGCCCTGGTCGACACCGCCAAGTACCAGGCGATGTACACGCGCTCGATCGAGGATCCGGAAGGTTTCTGGGCCGAGCATGGCAAGCGGATCGACTGGATCAAGCCGTTCACCAAGGTGAAGGACGTCTCCTTCGACGCCAGCGATTTGCACATCCGCTGGTTCGAGGACGGCACCCTGAACGTCGCCGCCAACTGCATCGACCGCCATCTGGCCGACAAGGCGGACCAGCCCGCCATCATCTGGGAAGGCGACGAGCCCGACGTCAGCAAGATCATCACCTATCGCGAACTGCACGATAAGGTCTGCCGGCTGGCCAGCGCGATGAAGGACCTCGGCGTCAAGAAGGGTGATCGGGTCACCATCTACATGCCGATGATCCCGGAAGCCGCTTACGCGATGCTGGCCTGCGCGCGGATCGGTGCGGTCCATTCCGTGGTGTTCGGCGGCTTCTCGCCGGAGAGCCTGCACGGACGCATTGAGGATTGCGGCAGCACGGTGCTGATCACCTCGGACGGCGGCAAGCGCGGCGGGCGGCAGATCCCGCTCAAGAAAAATTCCGACGACGCGTTGGAGCACTGTCCGGACTGCAAGACCGTGATCGTCGTCCAACATACCGGCGACGCGGTGAACATGGTGGCCGGGCGCGACCACTGGTACCACGAGATCACCGAGGCGGCCTCGCCGGACTGCCCGCCTGAGGAGATGAGCGCGGAAGACCCGCTGTTCATCCTCTACACATCGGGCTCGACCGGTAAGCCGAAGGGCGTGCTGCACACCTCTGGCGGCTATCTGGTCTACACCGCGATGACCCACGAGTACGTCTTCGACTACAAGCCGGGCGAGGTCTACTGGTGCACCGCCGATGTCGGCTGGGTCACCGGGCACAGCTACATCGTCTACGGCCCGCTGGCGAACGGCGCCACCACACTGATGTTCGAGGGTGTGCCGAACTATCCCAATACCAGCCGGTTCTGGGACGTGGTCGACAAGCACAAGGTCAACACCTTCTACACCGCGCCGACGGCGATCCGCGCCCTGATGCGCGAGGGTGTCGACCCGGTGAAGAGAACCGACCGGTCGTCTCTGCGCCTGCTTGGGTCCGTCGGCGAGCCGATCAATCCGGAAGCCTGGCTCTGGTACCACCGCGAGGTCGGTGACGGGCGCTGCCCGATCGTTGACACCTGGTGGCAAACCGAGACCGGCGGCATCCTGATCACTCCGCTGCCGGGGGCGACAAAGCTGAAACCGGGATCCGCCACCCAACCGTTCTTCGGCGTGCAGCCCGTCGTGGTCGATGGCGAGAACCATGTCCTGGAAGGCGCGGCCGAGGGCAATCTGTGCATCCAGGACAGTTGGCCGGGGCAGATGCGCACGGTCTACGGCGACCACGAGCGGTTCATCCAGACCTACTTCACCACGTTCCCCGGCCGCTACTTCTCCGGTGACGGCTGCCGACGCGACGACGATGGCTATTACTGGATCACCGGTCGCGTCGACGACGTCATCAACGTCTCCGGTCACCGCATGGGCACGGCCGAGGTCGAGAGCGCGCTGGTCGCCCATGCCAAGGTCGCCGAATCCGCCGTGGTCGGCTATCCGCACGACCTCAAGGGCCAGGGCATCTACGCCTATGTGACGCTCAATGTCGGCGAGGAGCCGAGCGACGCGCTGCGCAAGGAACTGGTGCAATGGGTCCGCAAGGAGATCGGGCCGATCGCCTCTCCGGACCTGATCCAGTGGGCGCCGGGCTTGCCAAAGACCCGTTCGGGCAAGATCATGCGTCGTATTCTGCGAAAGATCGCAGCCAATGAGCACGATCAACTCGGCGATACGTCGACACTGGCCGATCCGGCCGTGGTCGACGATCTGGTCGAAAACCGGATGAACCGGGGATAGTGGCCGCGACCGCGCACCACGACCCGTGGGGGTGCGCATGACACGAGAGGCCACCGTGCTGGCCGGGCTGGAGAACGCGACGGACATGACCGTCGCGTTCGCGCGTTACTGGCTGTCAATGCCGACCGCGGACCTGATCCCCTCGCGCCGCGACTTCGCGCCGGAGCGGATCCCGGGCCTGCTCGCCAACCTGGTGATCCACGAACTGGTGTCGCCGGAGCATCTGAAGCTGCGGCTCGTGGGCACGTCGGTCGTGGCCGATTACGGCCAGGAGATCACCGGCCGGAACTATCTCGATTTCGTGGAGGCGGCGCGCCGACCCAAGGCATCGCGCGCCATTTTCCTGATCTGCGAGCAACCCTCCGCCATGCTGGTGCAACTGCGATCCATATCCGAAGGCGGCAAACTACTGACCCGGGAGTCGGTCGCCTTCCCCATGCGCGACGAGGAAGGGCGGGCGCGACTGGTCTATTTCTGCTCGAGCCCGCCGGTCGAGCGGACGGCCTATCAGGAAGACCGCGATGCGCTGGCGATCATGAAGGTCCTCGACCGGCGCTACATCGATATCGGCGGTGGCATCCCGGAGTTCACCGATTGACCCCCGATTCCGGACGGGACGACGGCGCTGCAGGCCGTTCCGTGGCGGATCTCGACATAAACCCGACGCTGCGGGTTTTCGCCGACCACTGGACCGCCCTACCCAAATCGGGCCACGTCCCCGACCGGCGCGATTTCCGGCCGGAGAAGCTCGGCGGCGCACTGCCCCACATGATCATCCATGAACTCATCTCGCCGACGGATATCCGCCTGCGTCTCGTCGGATCCGATATCGCCAGGGCCTATGACGAGGAGATTACCGGGCGGAACTACCTCGACATGGTCGCCCCGGAACGCCGGGAGGCGGCGTCCCGGCCGTTCGTCCTCGCCTGCACGCATCCCTGCGGGATGTACACCCGGATGCGTTCGGTCGCCTGGCGCGGTCTGATAATGAATCGGGAATCCCTCGACTTTCCGGTGCGTGACGATACCGGCATTCGCTGGATCTATTCCTGCTCGACGACGGAGCCCGCCGACGAACCGGATTTCGACTTCCGCAACGCCGGAGTCGCCAAGGTCACAGACGTGATCGAGCGCGTCTTCCTCGATATCGGCGCCGGCGTGCCGGAAATTGGCCGCTGATGGTCGTCCGGTTGAGGATCGGCATCACAGCACCCGCAATGGACACCTGACATCAATCGCGGGGCCGTCGAAATACAAGCATTTTGAATATTGTGATCTTCGGCGCACTACCTTGAAGACAGCCCGGCGCCTCTGCTGTTTGAAACTCGTCTATCCCCACGTATTCCCATCCTTCGTGGGCCTCACGGTTGATGATATCCTGAAATGCGGCAACAGCCTGGGTCTGGTCTTCTTTCTTCTTTATAGCAATCGTTGTGGGTCCTGCGACGCAACGATATTCGTACGCTACACGATCAATCATCGAAATTTTCCTCCACTGAACACCTTAAGGATAGTCTATTCCGCCGAAGGGGGCCTTACAACGGGAGAGCCGGCCTATGATATTTGCAACGGCTTTTGTCGTTGGATACTTTTGGAGAGCAAGTAAGGCGTAGTTGGAACAAGAAGGTTCATATCGACAGCGATCTCGCAAAGACTGAGGTGCAAGTCGTTGATATATTTTGATAATATTTACCAAGACAAACTTCATTCTAGATTAACCGATCAGTTCCTCGCCTCGATCGTCGGTTTCGCCGTAGCGTGACAGGCTCGGCGGCTTGAGGCCTTCGTAGAGCCGGGCGAGGCCCTGGTTGACGATCCGGTTCTGGCGCTCGAACAGGGAATTGCCGTCCAGGTCGCTCTCGACCAGCAGCGGGCCGAATTTCTCGACCTCCAGCACCCACATCGCCTGGGCGATGCCGAGATCGTCGAGCCAGTGGGCCGCGCGGACCTTGCGAATTCCACGTCCCAGCAGCGCGCCGGTGCCGTAGCCGACCGTCGTCAGATAGACCGCCCGCGCCGGCACGAAGACGGAGCGGTAGTCGGCCTCGCTCATCCCGCCCTTGCCGATGATGACCTTCGCCCCGGAGACCTCGAACCATTGCGGCAGCCATTTCGAGAAGCGGAAGCTGGCGGTTGCCGTCACCGCGCCCACGTTGAAACTGCCGTCGGCGTTGACCGACGCGGCGGGGGAACAGTGGAAATTCACGTTGGTCAGCGCCCGCAGGTCTTCCGGCGGGTCCATGCCCTCCTGCAGCACCCGTTTGTAGACGCCCTCCCGGCCGGTATAGATCAGCCCGTCGAGATAGACGACGTTGCCCAGTTCCAGCCGGCGCAGGTCCTCGTCGCGCACCGGTGTCTTCAGGCGCACTTCCTTCAACATACCGCTCATTCCGCCGCCTCCATCCGCCCCGGGGCCCAGTCGACGCTGTCGCGGCGCAGATAGGGCGTGAACCATTGCGGATCGGTGCGGTACTCGATCCGCCCGTCCGGGAACAGCCGTGCCGTCGCCCGCCGCGAGGACAGGCAGAAGCAATGCACGCTCATCGGCATGCCGCCGGTATGGGTGTAGCCGACTTCGATATGGCAATCGACGACCATGGAGGAGCCGACGAAGCCCATCGCCCCCATGCCGATCGAATTGCCGATCTCCTTCAACTCCAGTTCCAGCGCGGCGATCTCCGGGTCCGGATTGCGGTCGCCGACCGTGCGCAGACAGGCCGCCTGCTTGCCGAGCACGACCGAGGTGTCCTTCGAGCCGCCAAGGCCGATGCCGACGATCGCCGGCTGGCAGGCGAGCCCGCGCTTGCCGAAGGCCACCAGGGTGTCGAGGTAGAACCGCTTGATGCCGTCGATCCCGTCGGCCGGGAACAGCATGCGGTAGTCGGTGCCGAACAGCCCGCCCTTGTGCACGGTGGTGATGTCGACCCAATCCGCATCCGGCTCGAAGCTGTATTCGATCTCCGGCGCGTTGATGCCGACATTGTTGTCGTTATCCCGGCGCGACAGCGGATGCACCCGGTTCGGGCGCAGCGGCACCTCGTGGGTCGCCCGGGCCGTCGCCCGCCGGATCCGGTGCTCGACCGCGACAGGTCCGCCCTCGACCCCCGCCTCGTTGCCGTATTTCACGTAGAAGCGCGGCACGCCGGTATCGGCGCACATGGCGCGACGGTCCTGCTTGGCCGCCTCGTAATTCTCCAGCATCGCTCGGAGCACGAAGGCGGAGAGATCGCCCTCCTCGGTATCCGCCATGGCCTGGATGCCGCCGAGATAGTCGTCCGGGATCTCGATCCCGGCCTTGACCATGACGTCATAGGCGGCCTGTTCGACCGCGTCGGCCTTGATGACGGCGGCACTTGTGGACATGGCCGCTTCCTCCCGTCGTTTCAGCAAGGATCGCCGGATGACGGGACCGGGGCAAGGGGGGCACAACCGGCTTGGAATCGTCCGGCGGGACGCGGCCGAAGGCCGCCGGTCATTGACAGCCCCCACCGGAACGGGCGCATAAGTGCGGGACCCGTTCCGTCAACCGGACAGCGCCGCCATGCACGTCTACCTGCCGATCGCCGAGGTTTCCGTGAACCTGCTGGTGATTCTCGGTCTCGGCGGCGCGATCGGCATCCTGTCCGGTCTGTTCGGGGTCGGCGGCGGCTTCCTGATGACACCGCTGCTGATCTTCATCGGCATCCCCCCGTCGATCGCGGTCGCCACCAGTGCCAACCAGATCGTCGGCGCGTCGGTCTCCGGTGTCCTGGCCCATTGGCGGCGCGGCAATGTCGACCTGCGGATGGGCTTCGTGCTGCTGATCGGCGGCCTGATCGGCTCCTCGATCGGCGTCGTGCTGTTCAACGCGCTGCGCTCGATCGGCCAGATCGATCTGGTCATCCGCCTGAGCTATGTGATTCTGCTGGGCAGCATCGGCAGCCTGATGCTGTACGAGAGCATCCGCGCCATGCGCCGCACCCGCTCGGCCACCCCGCGCCGCGGCAAGATCCACCAGCACACCTGGCTGCACGGACTGCCGTTGAAGATGCGGTTCCGCAAGTCGAAGCTCTATATCAGCGTGCTGCTGCCGCTCGGTATCGGCGTGGCGATCGGCACGCTGACCGCGATGATGGGTGTGGGCGGCGGCTTCGTCCTGGTGCCGGCGATGATCTATCTGCTCGGCATGCCGACCAGCGTGGTCGTCGGCACCTCGCTGTTCCAGATCATCTTCGTCACGGCCAACGTCACTTTCCTGCAAGCGGTGAACACCCAGACGGTCGACGTGGTGCTGGCCATCCTGCTGCTGATCGGCGGCGTGATCGGCGCGCAGATCGGCACACGGCTCGGCGCCAACCTGCGCGGCGAACAACTGCGCGGCCTGCTGGCGCTGATGGTCCTGGTGGTCAGCCTGAAGCTCTGCGTGGACCTGACCGTGTCGCCGAACGACACCTTCTCATCCGAGTTCTTCCACCCGGTGACGGTCGAGGGGCAATAACCCTCTACACGTCCTCCGATTTCCGCCACTTCTCCGCCGGCGGCATCAGGTACTCCACGCCGCCACTGTCCTTGAGCGTGATCACCACGTCGATGGCGATCGAGATCCGCGTGCCCGGCGTGTTGTTGGGCTCGGTGCCGTGATAGGTCTTCGACGGGAAGATCACGACATCGTCCTCGTCGACCGGCAGGTCGACCATCTCCGAGTTCAGGATATTGCTCTCGGTGATCAGCCCCATCTCGCGGGAATGCTGCTCGAACAGGCCGGGCGAGAACTCGTTCAGCGGGTCCGGCAGGTGGAACACCAGATTGCCGGTGCCCGCGTCCTTCACCGGATAATACACCACCGAGATATGGCTCTGGTTGTGGCGGTGCCGGCGGATCGACTGCCCAGGCGCACTCACGGTACCCCAGGATCGCGTGTAGTGCAGGTCGAGCTTTGCCGGGTTGATCTTCAACGCCCGCAGATAATCCACCATGCGGGCATGCACCGCCTTGAACATCGGCGCCATGGCCGGTTCCAGGTGCAGGAACTCGCGACCGTTTCGATCACCGGTCCAGGCGCTGGTCTTGGTCACCCCCTCCTTGGACCCCGTGCGATAGGCGTTGATCACCGCCTCGCCGATCTCCCGGCGGTACGTCTGGTCCAGGCCGAGCCGGTCCTTGAACACGGTCAGAGGAAAGCAGTTCAGGATGGTCGCCATCGCGCCCTCGCCAGCGGGTCAGTCGGTCCGACAGCAATGCTACCCGCGCGGCCTCCCGTCAACCGCCCGGGCGCGGGCGCGCCGGCATCGCCGGGGTGCGACGAGATGACTCTTTCGGTCCGTCCGGCATCGGGTGCATTTTCGCCCGCGCACTGAATGGGCACGTCATATGCAATCCTTCCTTCACATCGTCGAAGCCGAAGTCCTGATCGTGATCGGCATCCTCCTGTTCGCCAATTTCGCCGTCTGGATCGCGATGAAGTTCCTGACGGGCGGGCACCGCTCGGAAGATTCCAATACCGGACAACACTGAGGTCGGGGCCGGTCGAGCCGGGCCGATTGCGGCTGCAATTCCGACGGCGATGGCCTAATTAGGCAGCATGAGCTGGTCGAGAGACGCATCCGGCGGCGGTCGCCGCAGCTACCATCATGGCAATCTGCGCGAGGCCCTGATTCAGGCCGCGCTGGCCCTGATCGCCGAGAAAGGCGCCGGCGGCTTCAGCTTTGCCGACGCGGCGCGCGCCGCCGGAGTGAGTGCCGCTGCCCCTTACCGTCATTTCCGGGACCGCGACGCGCTGCTGGCCGATGTCGCAGAGCGCGGCTTTACGCTCTTCGCCGAGAAACTCAACACAGCCTGGGATGACGGCAGGCCGGACCCGTTCCAGGCGTTTGAGCGTACCGGCCAGGCCTATCTCGCCTTCGCCCGCGAGGAGCCGTCGCATTATTCCGCCATGTTCGAGGCTGGCATCGACCGCAACGCAACACCGGAACTCCGGCGCGCCTCGGACCAGGCTTTCGCCGTCTTGCGGCGCGCGGCGGAGACACTATGCGCCTTGGCCCCGGAGGGACGCAGGCCACCGGCCCTGATGGTGGCGCTGCATATCTGGAGCCTCGCCCATGGGGTCGCCTCGCTGTTCACCCGCAGCGACGCCGATGCCCGCGCCCTGCCGATGACGCCGGAGGACCTGCTGGAGGCCGGTGTCCTGGTCTATCTTCAAGGGCTCGGCCTACCCGTCCACGGC
>JARGOG010000032.1:0-21881 GCA_029212785.1 Thalassobaculaceae bacterium | reverse complement strand
CCCGTCCACGGCGCATAGCCGCCGAAAATCGGGCCTCTAAAAATTCTATCCGGACTTCTTGATACGTCGAAGCGATGCGCTTATGTAAATGTTATAAACATTCACATTGGAGGCCACATGGAGCTCGTTCAAAAGCTCGACAACTACGGGAAACCGGCCTGGATCGCCCTTATGGCGGCCGGTTTTGTCCTGTTCTGGCCGGTTGGCCTCGCGATCCTCGGTTACATGATGTGGAGTGGACGGATGGGGTGTTTCAAACGTAGCCGCGGCCAGTGGTGGAAGAGCGAGACGCGGTCGAGCGGCAATGCCGCCTTCGACGACTACAAGGCCGAAACCCTGCGCCGCCTCGAGGAGGAGCAGCAGGAGTTCCAGGACTTCCTGGAGCAGCTCCGCCGGGCCAAGGACAAGGCCGAGTTCGACCAGTTCATGTCGCAACGCCGCCAACGCCCGGACGGCCCGTCTCCCGACGCATCGCCGGCCTGACCCGGCCCGACACCACCGGCGTTCATCGCCGCCGAGAAGGCCCGCTTCGCGCGGGCCTTTGTCGTCGGCCGGCGGTGGTGCGTTAGCCCTCCACCGCCGGCTTGCGCATCACCGTGACGTCCGGGACCACGCCGTCGAGCTTGGCCACCTGCACCAGAGTGGAATGCGCCGTCGGGCCCTGGCCGAGCCGGGAGGTGCCGCGGTCGCGGGTCAGCACGTTGGGGTTGCCATGGACCTCGAGGCCGCCCGGGGTTTGCGGGTCGTACCAGGCGCCGGTGGAAAGCTGGATCACGCCGGCCATCACCTGATCGTTGACGATCGCGCCGGCGAGACAGGCGCCGCGGTCGTTCCAGACCCGCACGATGTCACCCGAGGCAATGCCACGCGCCGCCGCGTCGTCGGGATGGATCGTCATCGGCTCACGCCCCGCGACCTTGGAGCCCTGGCTCACCTGGCCGCAATCGAGCTGGCTGTGCAGGCGGGTGCGCGGCTGGTTCGACATCAGGTGCAGCGGGAAGTCCTCGGCCTTCTTCGCCCCAAGCCACTCGTCGGGCTCGCGCCAGACCGGATGGCCCGGGCAGTCGTCGTAGCCGAAACCCTCGATGGTCGCAGAGAAGATCTCGATCTTGCCCGACGGAGTCTGCAGGGCATTTGCCTCAGGATCGGCTCGGAAGTCCTCCAGCATGACCATCGGCTTGTCGGGATCGGGGAGCTCCACATGTTCCTGCTCCCAGAACGTCTCGAAATCCGGCAGCTCAAACCCGGCCTCCGCCGCGCGCTGGCGCGACTGCTCCCAGAGATGGCGGATCCAGTCCATCTCGTCCCGACCTTCGGTATAGCGCTCGCCGAAGCCGAGACGCTCGGACAGGCCGGTGAAGATCTCGAAGTCGGGCCGGCTTTCCCCCACCCGCGGGATCGCCTGCTTCATCGCCGAGGAGAGCGGCTCCCAATGGGTGATCGAGAGATCGTTGCGTTCCAGCGCCGTGGTCGACGGGAATACGATATCGGCGTGACGCGCCATCGACGTCCAGAAGATCTCGTTGACGATGATCGTGTCCGGCTTGCGGAAGGCGCGGACGAGCTGGTTGATGTCCTGGTGGTGGTGGAACGGGTTGCCGCCCGCCCAGTAGACCAGCTTGATATCGGGATAGGTGCGCCGCTCGCCGTTGAAGTCGTACTGGTCGCCCGGGTTCAACAACATGTCGGAGACGCGGGCGACCGGGATGAAGTCGGCCACGTTGTTGATGCCCTGGGACACCGACGGCCAGTGGAACTGCTTCACCGGGTTGCCGATGCCGTTCTCCGAGCTGTAGCCGAGCCCGAAGCCGCCGCCGGGCAGACCGATCTGGCCCAGCATCGCCGCCAGCACCACGGTCATCCAGATCGGCTGCTCGCCGTATTCGGCACGCTGCATCGACCAGGTCGCGTTGATCATGGTGCGCTTCGACGCCATGCGGCGGGCGAGGTTGCGGATGATATCGGCATCCACGCCGCTGATCGCCGCCGCCCAATCGGCGGTCTTCGGCTGGCCGTCGGTCTCGCCGCGCAGATAGGCCTCGAACGGGGCGAACCCCGTCGTGTAGCGCTCCAGGAACGCCGTGTCGTGCAGGCCCTCGCTCAGCAGCGTATGGGCCAGCGCCAGCATGATGGAGACGTCGGAGCCCGGACGCGGCGCGATCCATTCGCCGCCCAGATCCGGCGGCAGGTCGGAGCGGATCGGGCTCAGATAGACCAGCTCGCAGCCGGCATCGGCGCAGTCGCGTAGCCCGTGATAGACCGTGTGCCGACCGACGCCGCCGGA
Organism: Thalassobaculaceae bacterium; assembly: GCA_029212785.1. Lineage (GTDB taxonomy): Bacteria > Pseudomonadota > Alphaproteobacteria > Thalassobaculales > Thalassobaculaceae > Thalassobaculum. The sequence continues at coordinate 19,597 of JARGOG010000032.1, read as the reverse complement.
GGTGACCTGGGCGTTCTTGACCGGCATGCCACCGAACATCACCAGCAGCTCGCAATGCTCGGCCAGGACCGGCCAGGTGGTGTGGGTGTTCAGCACGTCGCGGAACGGGCCGACGACATACGGCGAAATCGCCTCGGCCGCCGCGTAGGAATAGGTCCCGCGGTGCGAGACATAGCCGCCGAGCTGGTTGAAGAACCGGTGGATATGGGAATTGGCGTGGTGGAAGCGCCCGGCGCTGGCCCAGCCGTAGGAGCCGGCATACATCGAGCCGTTGCCGTGCTCCGCCTTCACCCGGGCGAGTTCCTCGGACGCCATGTCCAACGCCTCATCCCAGGGGACGGCGACGAACGGTTCGGCGCCGCGGCCTGCCGGGTCGCTCCGGTGCCGGTTTTCCAGCCATCCCTTGCGGATATGCGGGCGACCGACCCGGGTTTCGTGAGTGACGGCGTCGACGATGCCCGGGCCGATGATCGCCGGGGCCGGGTCCTTGTCATAGTCGTGCACGGTGATCAGCCGGCCGTCCTCGACCTCGGCGAAATACGTGCCCCAATGGGTTGCGGTCGGAATCAGGGTGCGCTTGATCGCGGTGCTCATCTCGTCCGTCCTTTCGCGGCGGCCCCGCGCAGGGGCCTTAGGCGAGGGCGGCGTCGATGACCGCCGCCTGCTCCGCCTTGTGCCACACGCCCCAACCCACGGCGGGAGAGGGTGCGGCCTCACGTCCGACATAGGTGGCACGAGCTCCGGACGCGCGCAAGCCACCGAGAAGGCGTGCCAGATACGGGTCGAGGTGACGCCAGGCCCCCATATTCTCCGGCTCTTCCTGGGCCCAGACGATCTCGGCCTTCGGATGGCGTTTCAGAATCTCGGCGATCGCCTGCTCCGGCACCGGGTAAAGCTCCTCGATGCGCACCAGGGCCACATCGTCGATCCCGCGTTCGCGGCGGGCCGCGGCCAGCTCGAAATACAGCTTGCCCGAGGTCAGGACGAGCTTGCGCGCCTTGGCCTCGACGGTGTCGTCGTCGATCACCGGACGGAAGCGGGTGTTCGCCCCCATCTCGCTGAGCGTCGAGACCGCCTCGCCGTGGCGCAGCCCGGACTTGGCGGTGAACAGGATCAGCGGCCGGCGCCAGGGGGCGAGCAACTGGCGGCGCAGGGCGTGGAACAGGTTGGCCGGCGAGCCGCAGGCCACGACCGACATGTTGTCGCGCGCCGCCATCTGCAGAAAGCGCTCGGGTCGGGCGGAGGAATGCTCCGGTCCACCGCCCTCCAGCCCGTGCGGCAACATCAGGACCAGGCCCGACTGGCGCAGCCACTTGTCGTCACCCGCCACCAGGAACTGGTCGATCACCGCTTGGGCGCCGTTGGCGAAATCGCCGAACTGCGCCTCCCAGCAGATCAGCGCCTCCGGGTCGGTGATCGAGATCCCGTACTCGAACGCCATGCAGGCTTCTTCGGTCAGCGGACTGTCGGCGACGGTCAGGTGATCCGGGGTGGCGGCGAGGCCGGCGAGCGGCGTGTGCTCCTCACCGGTCTGCTGGTCGAACACCACCGCATGGCGCTGGGAGAAGGTGCCGCGCCGGCTGTCCTGTCCGGTGAGGCGCACCGTCTTGCCGTCCTCCAGCAGCGAGGCAAAGGCGAGGGCCTCGGCGGTGCCGAAATTGACCCCCGCGTCCAGGTTGTCCAGCCGCTCGCGCCACTGGCGGGCGATCTTGGCATTGAGCGCGAACCCCTCCGGGACGGAGACGCTGGCCGCCGCCAGGCGGCGCAGCCGGGCCGCGCCGACACCGGTCACCGGCGCAGCCCCCGCCCCGCGCGGCGACAGCGACGACCACCGCCCCTGCAGCGCATCGGTCGAGTTCGGCTTGAAGGTCTTCGCCGCATCGAACGCCTGATCCAGGGCCGTCCAGTGCCGCTCGGCCATCGCCGCCGCCGCCGCCGCGTCGACCACGCCGTCGGCGATGCAGCTCTCGGCATAGCGTTGCGGCGTGGCAGCGGTCTCGGCGATCCGGGTGTAGCGCACCGGCTCGGTGAACATCGGTTCCTCGAGCTCGTTATGGCCGCGGCGGCGGAAGCCGACGATGTCGACCAGAATATCGCGTCCGAATTTCCGGCGGTAGGCGAGCGCGATCCGCCCGGCCCGCGCACAGGCATCCACATCTTCGGCCGAGACATGGATCACCGGCGCGCCGATCGCCTTGGCCGCATCGCTGGGGTGACGCGAGGAGCGGCCATGCTCCGGCTTCACGGTGAAGGCGAGTTGGTTGTTCACCAGCACATGCACCGACCCGCCGACGCCATAGGCCGGCAGGCCGGCGAATTGCAGCAGCTCGGCGATCACGCCCTGCCCGGAAAAGGCGCCGTCGGTGTGGATCAGCAACGGCAGGATCTTTGCCTCCGGCGCGTCCTCGCCGGCACGGCGACGCAGATCCAGGCTGGCCCGGGTCTTGCCCAGAGTCACGGCGGAGACGATCTCCACATGGCTCGGGTTGGACGGCATGGTCAGCCGGATCCGCCGCTCCACCCCGTCGACGTCGGTGAACACGCGCTCGCCGCCATAGCCCAGATGATAGGGGACGTCGGAGGAGGCCTTGGTTCCGTCCGGCACCTGCGGTGTGCCGAGCAGTTCGGAGAAGGCCGCGGTCAGCGGCTTGCCGACCAACCGGGTGATCAGGGTCAGCCGGCCCCTGTGCATCGGCGCGATCACCGCCTTGTCCATGCCGGCGCGGGCAGCGTCGCCGACGATCGCCTCCAGCAGGACGACCAGCGCCTCCAACCCCTCGATGCCGAAGCGCTTGTTGGTCGGCAGGCGCTTGTTCATGAAGGTTTCCATGGCGTCCGCGGCCAGCAGCGCGTCGAGACGGTCGCGCCGCTCCGCTGCCGCGGCATCGGCGAACAGGCCGCCCTCGACCGCCGCGATCAGCCAGTCGCGGGCCACCGGATCCTCCAGGTGCATGATTTCGGCGGTGAAGCGCCCGCCCCACGCGGCCCGCAGTCGGGCTTCCAACGCGCGCGGCGTGGTGCCCGCGACCGGCAAGTCGAGATCGCTCTGCGAGAGACCGTGCGCCGCCAGCGACAGTTCCGGATGGCCCGGCGGCTGGCGCAGATCGAGCGGGTCGAGAGCCGAGGCGAGATGGCCATGGGTGCGCCAGGCATTGGTCAGGCGCTCGCAGGCGACCGCGATCCGTCCGTCGCCCGCAGCGGCGCCCCCCCGAGGCGCGGTGCGCTCGGCATAGGGTGCGAAGACTGCCCAAAGAGACGGGTCGACCGAAAGCGGGTCGGCGAGGAAGCGGGCGTAGAGATCGTCGAGATAGCCGGCGCCGGCGGTGGGGAGCGGGAACATAGCGGTCCGAATGTGTCGGTCAGGGGGGATCGTCGATTGTATGCAGATGCATACCGCCATCTTTACAGACCGGAGTCGAGACGCCTAGCCTTCGGATTCCCTTGGCAAAATGGATCCGACAGCCCATGGATGAACATTGGAGCGTGGCGGCCCACCGTCACTTGAAAGCGGCCGGCGTGCGTCAGATCGGCTACGTGCCGGACGGCGGTCTGCGCCTATTGATCGAGCGCTGCCTCGGCGACAACGAGATCGAAACCGTCATGTGCGCAACCGAGGAGGAGGCGATCGGGCTGTCGGCCGGCGCCTGGCTCGGCGGCCAGAAATCGGCGGTGCTGATGCAGTCGAGCGGCGTCGGCAATACGATCAACGCCATTGCGTCGCTGGTTTCTTCGGCCAACTTTCCGCTCTTCGCGATCGTCACGATGCGCGGGCAGTGGGGCGAAGGGAATCCGTGGCAAGTCCCGATGGGCCAGGCCGTCGTGCCGACCCTGGAGGCGGTCGGTGTGAAGACCTTCCTCGCCGAGACCGCCGAGGCGGTCGACATGATGATCGAGTCCGGCCTGCGCATGGCCTACTCCACCGACACCCCGGTTGCCGTTCTGGTCGGCCAGAAAGTGATCGGCTCGAAGATCTGGACGGCCGGAAAGGCGGTGAACCAATGAGTGCAATCACCCTGCATCGCCGCGACGTGCTCGCTTCCGCCATGGAAGAGCGCGGCGACACCCTGTTCGTCTCCGGCCTCGGCTCGACGACCTGGGACCTCGCCTCCTTCGGCGACCGCCCGGAGAACTTCTATCTCTGGGGCGCGATGGGCAACGCGACGATGATCGGCCTCGGCCTGGCGCTGGCTCAGCCGGAGCGCCGGGTGGTCGTCGTCACCGGCGACGGCGAAATGCTGATGGGCATGACCAGCTTCTCCACCATCGGCGCCAAGCGCCCCTCGAACCTGGCGGTCTGCGTCATCGACAACGAGACCTATACGGAAACCGGCCGGCAGCCGACCGCCACCGGCCTTGGCACCGATCTCTCGGCCGTCGCCGCCGCCTGCGGCTTCGCCCGGACCGCGATGATCCGCACCGAAGCGGAGGCCAAGGATCTGGGCCAGCTTCTGTTCCGCGAGCCGGGCCCGGTCTGTGCCGTGGTCAAGGTGGTGGACGAGGACCTGCCGATGTCGGTGCCGCCGCGCGACGGCGGCTATGTGAAGACCCGCTTCCGCATCAACCTGCTCGGCGAGGAGCGCGCGATCCAGCCATAATCCGAGCTTTCTTTCACCCGTCGTCCTGAACCGGGTTCGGGACGGCGGATACTGCAGGGTTCAGGCAACCCCACCGATCGGAGCGCGTCGCATGACCTTCACCTGGAACACGCCGGAAGAAGATCGCGCGGCCATCGAGCGGTGGTTCGCGACCTGGAGCGGTCAAGTGGCGGCCGTCGATTTCGCCCCGGCGCTGGACCTGTTCGCGGACAATATCGCCAGCTTCGGAACACACATGGACGTGGTCGAGGGGCTGGACGCCCTGGCCGGCAACCAGTGGCGCAACGTGTGGCCGACGATCGAGAACTTCCGCTGGAACCTGGAGACGCTCAAGGTCGGCGTATCGCCGGACCGGCTGTTCGCCCTCGGCATCATCACCTTCTCCTCGACCGGCACCGCCGAGAACGGATCGCCTTTCGACCGGCCGGGACGCGGCACGGTCGCCTTCGCGCGGACGGCGGTCGGAGAGGAGTGGAAGGGCGTGCACACCCACGTCTCCCTCAACCCCGGCACGCCGCAGAAGAGCCACGGCCGGCGCCCTGCGAAGAGCTGAGGCCGGCTGACCACCAGAGGACGCCTTCAGTCCTTCTTCTCGGAAATCATCACCATGAAGGGGATGGCGCCGTCATGGCGGCCGCGATGGACGATCATCTGTCCCATCGCCGTGACCACCCGGTGTTCCAGGTTCTTGAAGGCCCCATTGACCTCGAAGTCGATCACGTCGTCGGGGAAGATCTGAGCGTCCACATACTCCGCGAACAGCTTGACGATCTGCACCGGCGTGCGGGTCTCGAAGGTGTCGGCCGGCGCCTCGAAATCATACGAGCCCTCGGCGTCGCGACGGGCGTTCATCATCGTCGCCGTCAGCGTGATCGTATCGGACATGCCCGTGCCTCCCCCGACATGGTGAACGGCCGGTCTCTAGCACAAGGGTGTGACGGTTTGGCGACGGCGTCAGTTGTTCCAGGGCAGTGCCGCCGGATCCTGTGCCACCAGCCAACAACTGCCGAGCACGCCGGACAGCGGCAGGGAGAACACGCCCGGCCAAGCCGTGTCCGTCGGCGCAAAGCCACGGCCCTCGAGAAACCGCCGGGTCGCAGCCACATCGTCCGACAGCAGCGCATATCCGGCGACGCCCGGAGACGGCGGAACTTTGGCGCCGGGCAGCAGATCGGCCGCCCGCTCCGGCGTCGCCAGCAGGATGCCGCCACGAGCCAGCGGATAGCGGATCAGCCCCTCGCCCAATCGCACCGGCGCCACCTCGGTGAAGCGGGCATAGCGGTCCTCCGCCTCGCGCATGTCCTGCGGCACGATGATGACGTCGCGCAGGGCCACGATGCCATTCTCGTGGCGCATCCAGGCTTCCTGCCAGACCAGCGCCTCGGTGTGGTGGCTCAACACCTGCACCCGGCCTTCCGGCATGTCCGTCTCCGGGTTCTTGATGACGGTGAACGCCGCCTCGCCGGAACCGGTTTCGGTCCCGTCCTCGGTCAATACCGGTACCGGGCGCTTCAGCGGTGTGGGCTCCTGCGGATGGAAGCCCGCCGCCGCCTGGCGCGCGCGCCGCGCGATGGCGTCCGGATCGGTCATCGCCACGATGTGAACGCCCGTGTAGCGGTCGAGTTGGCGCTGGGTGCGATCGCCGGTCGGCGTCGACGCGTCGGTGACGGTCAGGACCTCGAGATAGCCTTCGCGCAGCATCACACACCGGTTCGCCGTGCCCATCGGATGGCGTTGGCCGGCCTCGTCGGTGAAGGCATGCAGCACATAGGGCGTCTGCAGGAAGCCGAGACGGGTGAGTTCCACATGCGCCGCGTCCATGTCCGGAACGAAGTGCCCGAGGTGATCGAGGAATGTCTCTCCCGCCGTCGGGAGCTGTCGCCAGGCCGCCATGTTTTTGCCCCTTTTCGGGAGTGAGCTTTAACTGCTGAGAAGAGTAGGACATGATAGACAAGATGACCGGAGTGACCAGCCGGCGGATTCAAGCCGGGTCTCCGTCCGATAGGAGGATGCCATGAATGATCGTATCCGCCGCTGCCAATGCCGAGCCGCGCTGACAGCCCGCGCCGCCCACTCACAATTCACCGACACCGTCCTGGTCGGCACGATGATGGCAGCCGCCGTCGCCGCCGCCGCATGGCTCATGATCAGGCTTGCCGTCTGATCCAGGACGCCTGTTCCGGGCGTCCGATCTCGGGCGGCCGGTCGCGCACCATCTGAGTTGACCCCACCCGATCCGACGCCCTGCGCGCCGATCGGGTGATATCTCCGCATAACGCGAACACCGGACCGGGGAGACCACCATGGCCGCCACGCCCTCCGTTTGCAGTTTCGGCACCCCTGCGCCGACCTTCGCCCTTCCCGACCTCGACGGCAGGACCGTCACCCTGGCCGACATCCGAGGACCGAAGGGCACGCTGATCCTGTTCATCTGCAACCACTGTCCCTACGTGCGCTCGGTGATCGGGCGCGTCGTCGAGGATGCCAGGGTGCTGCAGGCCGCCGGCATCGGAATCGCCGCCATCATGTCCAACGACTACCATGCCTATCCGGCCGACTCGCCGGAGCGTATGCGGGCCTTCGCCGCCGAGCACCGCTTCCCCTTCCCCTACCTCGTGGACGAGAGCCAGGACGTAGCGCGCGCCTATGACGCGGTGTGCACGCCGGACTTCTTCGGCTTCGATGCCGATCTCGGCCTGCAGTATCGGGGACGGCTGGACGAGTCGAAAACCGTGCTGGTCCCCGACGCGCGGCGCGAGTTGCGCGAAGCCATGCTGGCGGTCGCCGAGACCGGTCGCGGCCCGGCCGACCAGATCCCGTCCATGGGATGCTCGATCAAGTGGAAGAGTGCCGCCTGACCGCACGGGAATGGATAGCAAGCCACGGATAGTGCGCGTCCGTACCGTCGCGTACTGACCTCCGAAACAACTTCGGAGATCAGGCCATGTCTGTTGTTGGACGCCTACAGCTCGCCGGGTGCGGAATGCATCTGGCCGATCAGATCGCCATCGTCGGCGTTCCTCTCGTCGCCGCCCTCGCGTTCGACGCCTCCGCCGGGACCATCGGGATTCTTGTGGCCTGCCAGTCCATGGCGCATCTTCTCGGATCCCTGCCCTCGGGGCTGATCATCGACCGCAGCGATCCCCGGCGGGTGGCCCTGGCGGCGGTGCTGATCTCGTTGCTCGGCTTTTCCGGCACGGCGATGAGTGTGTCCGCCGGCAATCTGATCGGGTTCGGGCTCTGTGTGACCGTCGCCGGCTTCGGCATCGTCCTGTTCACCCTTGCCGCCCTCTCGGTGCTGCCGAAGGCGGTACCGGCGGAGCAGCTCGTCCAGGCCAATGCCAGGATCGAGATCCCGCGCTCCACCGCGTCGCTCCTCGTCCCGCTCACCATCGGCCTGGTTATCTCCACCGGCACGGTCAACTGGGTCTTCGTGGTGGCGGCGGCGGGCCCGCTGCTCGCTCTCGGCGTGACCATCGGCCTGCCCCACTTCGCGCCCAGCCACCCGAACGGGCAGAACCTCCTGCGCCGGATCGCCGAGGGCGGCGCATTCGTGCTCGCCAACGAGTTCCTGCTGGCGATTTCGGCCTGCGCGCTGTTCTGGAACTTCGCCTTCTCGGCTCTTCTGGCCACCATGGTGCCGCTGATCACCGAGGTCTATCGGATGAATCCCGGCACCTTCGGCATCGCCATGGCCGCATTCGGGCTCGCCGCCTTCCTGGGCTCGACGCTGGCGGCCCGGTTCGCCGGGCGGATCCGACCGAACATCGTCCTGCTCTTCGGTCCGGGCAGTTCGGTCCCGGCGGCCTTGCTATTGTTGGCGGTCACGCCGGCCGGCTCGCCGCTGCCGATCTATGCCGCGTTCTTCCTGCTGGGGTTCGGGCCATCCATGTGGTTGATCGCGCAGCACACGGTGCGTCAATTGGTCAGCCCGCGCGACATGCTGGGCCGGGTCAACGCGGTGATCCAGACGACGATCTACGGGGCCCGGCCGCTCGGCGCGCTCAGCGGTGGGTTCCTGGTCGCCGCGACCTCGCCGAGGAGCGCGCTGGTCTTCGTCGCCCTGATCTACGCCCTGTCCTTCGCCGCCGCGGCCCTCAGCCGTCTGCGGTCGATCCGCAGCTACAGCGAGTTGTCAGCGGTGGAGGCCGCCTGACTATTTCGCCCGCTTCAGTTCCGCCCGGTCGACGCGGCGGTTCCAGGGCAGCCAGACGGAGAACGCCACCGAGGCGAGCGCGGGGACGGCGACCGGATCCGCTCGGGTGACCGGCACCGGCAGGCCCTCGTTCGACCCACCGGCAAGCCACTGGGCGATGCGCCGGCCGAGGGCCGTCGTCATCGCGATGCCGCGGCCGTTGCAGGCGATCGCCGACCAACCCTGATCGCCCTCGTGCTCGGTGAGTTTCATCAGACGCGGCAGGAAATCCCGGGCCGCCGCCAGCCGTCCCTGCCAGGCATAGGCCGGCTCCATCGGTGGCAATTGCGGCAGCATCTCGCGCAGGCGGTCCAGATGATAGGTCTTCGCCCGTTCGGCCGATCCGAATGGCGAGGCCAGCAGGCCGCCGGTGACGATGCGGTTGTCCCAGGTCCAGCGATAGGCGATCAGTTCCTTGCGGGTATCTGCCGAGGCCCGATCCTTCGGCAGCACATTCTCGCGCAGGGCCGGGTCCAGTTGCTGGCTCGCCACCTGGAACAGAGTGATCGGGAATTGGGTTCCTTCCGGCGCCGGCGCCAACCCGCCGCCGGTCGAGTTCGTGGTCAAAAGCAGACGCTTGGCGACCAGCGAGCCTCTGTCGGTCGTCACCCGCCAGCGGTCGCCGTGACGCATGACACTGCGGGCCCGGGAATTCGTGAAGAGGCGCGCGCCGGCCTTGGTCGCGGCCCCCGCCAACCCGCGACAATAGGCGAGCGGGTTCAGATGGCCGCCGGTCGGATCCAGAAAGGCGCCGTGATAGACGTCCGAGCCGGTCTCATAGACCGCTTCGTCGCGGGACAGGGCCTGAACCGGCCGGCCCAGCGCCTTCCACTGCGCCACCCGGTCCTCAAGCCATGCCAGCTTCTCCGGCGTGTGGACCGGCTGGATCCATCCACTCTGCCGCGCCTCGCACTCGATGCCGTGGCGCCGGATCAGTTCGAACACCAGTTCGCCGCCCTGACCGATCATCTCGGCGATCTGTTGGCCGTACCGCGCGCCCATGGTTTCGCGCAGGACCGTCGGGTCGAGGCCAGTGAGCAGGTTCGGCACAACGAATCCCGTGTTGCGCCCGGACGCGCCGAAGCCCGGTTCGTCCGCCTCGAGGACGACGACCTCGACGCCCGCCTCGGCCAGGTGCAGGGCTGTCGAGAAGCCTAGATAGCCGCCGCCGACCACCGCGACATCGGTCTCGACCTCGCCGTGGAGCGGTCCGGCATCGGGACCGGCGGGAGCGGTCGCGTGCCAGAACGACGACTGAAAGGAGACGGACGGGTGCGGCGCTGCCGCCAACCGTTCGAACAGAGTGGGGCGATAGCCCTCATGCGCGATCTTGGTCATAGCCAGGATGCTAGATCGGGACGATGCGGCGCGAAACGCCTTTCCGCGTGCCGCCGGCGGCATTCGCCAATCGATTCCTGCGCGTCAGGCATTTCCGACTTTGCATCAATCGCACTATCGCGGTCGGGCAGGCCGCTGTTTAGTGCCGCACATGGCCCAGACCTCCGATCCATCGCCCGAGAATAAGCCAAGCCTGCGCGACCTGCTGCTGGTGGTGTTCTTCACCACCATGGTCATGACACTGGCCAGCATGGCGGTGCTGTGGATCCCGGCGATCGCGCCGGCGGTCGCCGAGGACCTCGGGATCTCGCCCTCCCTCGTCGGCTACCAGTTCACCCTGGCCTATATCGGCGCGATGAGTTCCAGCCTGCTGGTCGGCGGTTTCGTTCAGCGCTTCGGCGCCTGGCGGACCAGCCAAAGCAGCCTCGGCATGCTGGCGATCGGCCACCTGATCCTGATGAGCGGCCATCTGGAGCTGATGGTGTTCGGCTCGCTCGCCACCGGCTTCGGCTACGGCATGATGAACCCGCCGGCGATGGACCTGCTGAATCGGGTGGTGACGCCGACCAACCGGAATCTGGTGTTCTCGGTGCGGTTCACCGGGGTGCCGATCGGCGGCGTGCTGGCGAGCCTGGTGGCCCCGTCGCTGACTCTGGCGATCGGCTGGCAGTCGACGATGCTCGTGGTCGGCGCGCTCGGCCTCGTGCTGTTCGCCGCCATGCAGCCGCTGCGTGCCAAGTTCGACGCCAACCGACAGAGCGACGCGACCGTGATCCGCGACCCGCTCTCCGGCCTGCGTCTCGTGCTGCGATCGCGGGCGCTACGGTTCTTCGCCTTCACCGGACTCTGTTTCGCCGCGGTGCAGCTCTCGCTGATGTCGTTCACGGTGACCCTGCTGGTGGACGAGGTGGGCTGGACCCTGGTGACCGCCGGCGTAGCCCTGTCCTGCGTACAGGTGGCCGGCGTGATCGGCCGCGTGAGTTGGGGCGTCGTCGCCGACAAGCTCCGCTCCAGCACCGCCGTGCTGATCATGATCGGCAGCACCATGGCGCTTGCCAGCCTGATCGCCTCGCAGATCGGCGCCGCCTGGCCGCAGGTCTTGGTGTTCGTCTTCTTCTTTGCCTTCGGCCTGGTCGCCGTCGGCTGGAACGGCGTCTTCGCCAGCGAGGCGGCGCGCATCAGCCCGCCCGGTGCCATCGGCCATGTGACCGGCGGGGTCCTGTTCGTGACCTTCTCGGGCGTGCTGTTCGGCCCCGTCGTCTTCTCGATGCTGTACCAGATCACGGGTAGCTATTCGGCCACCTTCTTCGCCTCGGCCTGTCTGGCCGCCACCGGCGTCGCCTGTCTCGGCGTTTCCCGACGCGCCGCACGGGCGGAAGCGGGCCAGTAGGGTCGATCAGTAGACGATCTTGCCATCCGGCCTGAAGGCGTGGAACACGAAGGCGAAGGTGATTTCATGGGCGACATCGGTGCCGTCGCGCGTGACCACGACATTGCCGATATCCCGGCCTTCGGCGATCTTTCGGGTATCGAGGGCTGAATTCTGGCCCGGTTCCCAGGTGATTTTCAGGTCGCCGTCGCTCCACCAGCCCTTCTCACGCAGCATCGGCAGGCTCCACGCCATATCGCCGATCACCACCACCCGGGTCATCGCCGGCAGCTCGTCGGGCATCGAGCCGTCATAGAGGAACGGCACCGGCATGCTGTCATAGCCCTTGTAGGGGTTGATCCCGTAAGGCCGCATCTCCGGGTCGTTCGGCACCAGCACCTTGCCGTCGGCATGGCGCTCGGCGAAGCGCTCGGCACTCTCCATGCGCGCGGGGACGGACCGCAGGCGCTCGCCCATCAGCGCGCCGATGATCGCCTTGCCGGTATATTGCTGCCACCAGCTCTCGGTCTCGCGGTCATACATGATCAGGCCGGAGTTCCGCAGGTTGCCCGTCGTCCCGAACGCCATCGCCCGTCCTTCGACCCGGCGGTCGAACACGATCGCGGCGTTGCAGAGCGGGCAGAAGGTCACAGCCACCGGCACCCCGCCGACGACGTCGTTGACGATCTCGTGCCAGATCAGGATGCGCAGCGGATAGGCCCGGGCATCGCCGGCGATCGAAACCGAGACCACCGGTTCGGTCGGCGCCAGATCGGCGAACCCTTCGGTCACTCTGGCGAAGGTCGGGTTGTCGATCGAGGGGATGCCGTCCTTGCCGGGACCGCCCGAGCTGATTTCGTCCAGCGGAACGGCGCATTTGGAGAAATCGGTCCTGGGCCAATCATGCTCCCACGTATTGCCGGCCAGAGCGGGCAGACCGAAAAGGAGCAGGGCCGCGACGACGACGGTCAGGAGGCGAAGGATCAGCATGTCCGAACAATGCGGCAATGCATGCCTTCAACGGAAATCACGAAGCGGGGAATTCGCCGAAACGCCCCTGCGGCCGGCGCGATCAACCGGTCCCGAGCTTGGCGGAGCGGGAACGGATATCGGAGAAGCGCGGATCGGGTGCGATATCGCCGATCGGGTCGTCGATGTCGCCGAACTGACGGAACAATTCGGCGGATTCGATCGCCGTCGACTTGACCTTCCGGGACTCGCGGGAGTTCAGCATGTCGAAGGCTTTGCCCGCATGCCGGCGATCCGTCTCGGCCAGTGTGTGAGCGGCTTTGACGACGGCGGCATGAACGAAACCGGTTCCGATGGTGCGGTCCACCGCATCCGCCAGAATCTCCAACGCCTTGCGATCTCTCTCGGCTCTAGCCATCGGCCACCCAAACGCCCCCATTGGGACACTCACCATTACCAACCGTTAACCAGAATCCTTGATTCGAGCGAGTCGCGCAAGTGAATTTGATTTTGAAGACCACCGAAGAGTGTTGAATCCGGCACATCTGATTCCGAACCTAAAGTGCCTTCTCACTCAGCCCGCGCGTTTGGAAACCCACCGCATCCAGGACGATTGAAGCCAACGGCAGGCTCCGATAGCGTTGTCCGTCGATGTGTTGCAGGAGTTCGGCGATGAAGATCCTGATTCCCCTGGTGATTTTTGCCGGTTTGATTGCCCTCGCCGCGCGCATGACCCTGCGTCAGTTCCGCCTCGACCGGCTGGCGGCTCCCGCATCCGACCCCGCGGCCGGCGGCATCGTCGCCGCCGCCGACGCGGCCGGCAAGTTCCACCGGGTTTCCGACGGCATCGACGAGATGTACCGGAGCTGGCACCCGGTCCGCTTTCCCTCCGGATGGGAATCCCGCGGCAGCGGCGGCTTCCCGGAGGAAAAAGTCTATAGCGACACCAACATGATCCTGCGCCGCGACTGGTGCAGGGAGCAGTGCGCGCAGCCCTGGCGAGTCGAGGTCGTGCGTGGATCGGCGCCGGTCTTCTGGTTCGAGTCGGCGCATGATGCCCGCGAATTCACCTACACTTGGTTTCCCTTCAAGTGCTCCTGAGCCCGCGCCGGGTCTGAAAACTTGCGGCCACAGCCGATATTTACGCACGTCGTGCGCATTTTTGATTGGTTTGCGCACTTGGTGCGCTTATTGTGTCGGTTCGATGACATCATTCTGATGCGAAATCGGAGGCTGACATGCCGAATACCCAGTCGCTGTTCCGCGTCGCCGCCGCGGCGGCACTGATGCTGACGCTGCCCTTCGCCGCCCAGGCGGCCGCACCCGCCGCTGGGGATGGCACAGGGGGCGTGGAGAGCCGGGCCGCCCAGACCTTGGAACAGCAAGTCGACCGGGCGGTATCCCACTACACCGCCGGCGAGTTCGCCGCCGCCGAGCAGATCCTTGCCGACGTGATGCGCAGTGACGCCGCCAGCGATCGCCTGCGGTCGCTGGCCGCCTTCAACCGTGGGGCCGCCCTGCTTCAGCTCGACCGCTATATGGAGGCGGTCGAGGCTTTCGACATCGCCGAGGAGGAAGCGTTTCCCTATCCGGCCCAGCTTCATCTCGCCCGGGGTATCGCCTGGGAACAGCTCGGCCGGGCGGACAAGGCCGCACACGACTATTCGAGCGCCCTGGTCGCCGATCCGATGAACCCGGCGGTACAGCGCCGCATCGACGCGTTCTTTTACAAGAAGTGAGCGGTACGGGGGTCGGGAACGCCCCGCCCCGGGAAGCCCGGGCGTCTACTGATTCTGCTGGCGCCAGACGGAGGGAAGCTCGAACTTGAGTCCCCAGATCCCAGCTTTTTCGCGCTTGGCCATCTTCTCCAGCGTCGCATAGTCCGGACGCTCTTCCGGCAGAGCCACGGCCCAGCCGGTTCGGACCATGCGGGTGTTCAGGTTCATGTCGCCGGCATAGCAGGTGCCGATCATGCGACCGTTTTCGTCCGCCCCCTCCGGGACACAGACCACATCATTGCGCCCAACCAGTTCACGCAACGCGTCCATCGCCTGCATGCCGCACTGGTACGGCCGGCCGAACTCGTTCTCGCAGTACTGATCGGTCTCCGGCGCGTCTATCCCGGACAGCCGCACCTGGTCGCGACCGACATACAGCGTGTCCCCCGACATGACCTTAGGACGGCCCTTGATCTGCTGCGCCTGGGCGGCGTTCCCATCATCGATCAGAGACGCTGCCAGGACGAGCCCAGCAACCACCAAGGTTCTCCTCATGGTCCCCACTTCCGAATTCTTCGAACGGTTTTCTGAAAACGCGGGCAGTCTACATGAGAATGCGAGTAAGTCCGATACCCGGATTTCCGGTCTGGTTTATAGGATCTCAAGCGATCGTTTGGCTTTCGGCGGCGCGAACGCGGTGTCGAGAGCGGCCAGATCCGCGTCGTCCAGAGTGACGTCGAGGGCGGTCGCATTGTCCCGGACATGCTCCACGCGGCCCGCCTTCGGTATGGCGATCACCCCCTTGCGCCGCAGCACCCAGGCGAGCGCGATCACGAGGTCCGACACACCGTGCTTCGCGGCGATCGGTTGCAGCGCCGGCTGGCCGGCCCGCCGCCCCTGCTCCAGCGGGGAATAGGCCATGACGGGCATGCCGTGACGCTCGCACCAGGGCATCAGGTCGTATTCCGGTCCCCTGCGGGTGAGGTTGTAGAGGATCTGGTTGGTCGCACAGGCGTCACCGCCGGCGGCGCGCACATCTTCCATCTCGGAAGTGTCGAAATTGCTCACTCCCCAATGCCTGATCTTACCGTCGCGCTGCAACTGGTCGAAGGCGCCGAAGGTTTCTTCCAGGGGGTGGGAGCCCGGCCAGTGCAGCAGGTAGAGATCGATGGTGTCGATCCCCATGCGCCGCAGGCTGGCTTCACAGGCCTCGATCGTGCCGGCATGGTCGGCGTTGTACGGCAGCACCTTGGAGACGATGAACAGCCCGTCGCGGCGCCCGGCGATGGCATCGCCGACCACCTCCTCCGATCCGCCGGTCGCATACATTTCGGCGGTGTCGATCAGGGTCATGCCGAGGTCGATTCCGAGGCGCAGGGCATCCGCCTCCGCCGCCCGGTCGGAACCCCGCTCGCCCATATGCCAAGTGCCGAGGCCAAGTGCCGGAACGCTTTCGCCACCCGGCAGTGTCACGGTTCTCATCATCCCCTCCCTCGTGCGTCGCGGGCGCGGGCCACCGCATCCTGGTAGCGCACCACGCGGTCCTTCAGCCCGGGCCGCGATGCCGAGGCGACCAGAGCCGCCATGTCACGGGCCCGCCCGTCTTCACGCGTGAGTTCCCCGACCGTCGCCAGAATACCGGTTTCCAGCCGAGCCGCCGTCGCTCCGTACCGTTCGATCTCGTCCGAGACCGCCTCTTCGGCGACCACCGCGTCGATCAGCCCGAGAGCAAGCGCCTCATCCTGATCGAGACGGCGGCCGCTGGCGACAATCTCCAGGGCGCGGTCCGGCCCGACCCGTCCGGCCAGCCGTCGGGTGCCGAGCGCAATCCCGAAGCCGGCCCCCGGAAAGGCGAAACGGCCGCTGTCGATGACCAGGCGCCGGCGACAGGCGGCGACCAGATCCGCCCCCGCCCCCATGGCAGCCCCCCGGACCACGGCCATTGTCGGCACCGGCGCATGGAACACCGCCTGCAGCAGCGTCTCGATCCGCACCAGCCGCAGCAGCAGGTCGCCGTCGCTCAGCGCATCGAGGTCGCCGAGGTCGAAGCCGGCGCAGAAATGCTTGCCGACGCCGTCGAGCACGATCAGCCGGGCCCCCTCCGCCGGCGCGCTCTCCACCGCCGACAGCAGCGCCTCGACAATGTCGGGGCCGAGCGCGTTGCTGCGCTCCGGCCGGTTCAGCGACAGGCGGAGAACCGCACCGTCCCGCCGGACCGCGACCGGCTCGCTCACCCGGCCGCTCCGAGCGCGTCGGCGATCGCCTTGCCGGCCTCGGCCGTCGAGGCGGTGCCGCCGAGATCGACGGTACGGCCCGACGCCTTGGCCAGGGCCGCGTCGACCGCATCCTCCAACGCCATGGCCGCCCGGAGTGCGGTGTCGTCGCCGGCGTTCCGCGCGATCCAGCCGATCAGCATGGCGGTCGACAGTACCAGCGAGGTCGGGTTGGCGATCCCGCGGCCGGCGATGTCCGGAGCGGTGCCGTGGGCGGCCTGGGCGATGGCGTATTTGTCGCCGGCATTGAGCGATCCGGCCACGCCGAGCCCGCCGGCCAATTCAGCGGCCTGATTCGACAAAATGTCGCCGAACATGTTGGTGGTGCAGATCACGTCGAACCGCTCCGGCTCGCGCACCAGCAGCGAGGCCATGGCGTCGACCAGCACCTCTTCCACTTCGATGCCGCTCTCCTCGCGCGCCGCCGCCTGCACGGCATTGCGGAACAGGCCGTCGGACAGTTTCAGCACGTTCGATTTGGTAACGATGGTCAGCTTCTTGCGCCGCCCGGCCGCCAGCGCCGCCGCCGTGCGGCCGATCCGTTCCGAACCCTGGCGGGTGATCTTGCGCACGGCCAGGGCCAGATCCGGCGTCGGCATGAACTCGCCCGACCCGATATGCATGGTGCGGTCAGCGTAGAAGCCCTCGGTGTTCTCGCGGGCGATCACCAGATCCATCGACTTCGCCAGCGCCGGCACGCCGGTGCGGGTCCGCGAGGGCCGGATATTGGCATAGAGATCGAGCCGCTTGCGGAACTCGGCCGACGGATTGAGGCCGCCCTCGGCCGGCGGCGGGTAGGTGGCGGTATCGACCGGGCCGAGGATCACGCCGTCGACGGCGGTCGAGCGCGCGAAGGTCTCGTCGCTGACGGTGATGCCGTCCTGCTTCAGCCCGGCGAGACCGACCCGCCCGGTCTCGATCTCCAGGCCCAGATGGAAGATGGATTCCAGACGGTCGAGGACCGTGGCGACAACGTCCGAGATCTCCGGACCGATCCCGTCGCCGGGCAAAAGCAGAAGTTTCATCACC
The DNA here is from genome assembly GCA_029212785.1 of Thalassobaculaceae bacterium. Classification (GTDB taxonomy): domain Bacteria; phylum Pseudomonadota; class Alphaproteobacteria; order Thalassobaculales; family Thalassobaculaceae; genus Thalassobaculum. The sequence continues at coordinate 2,111 of JARGOG010000032.1, read as the reverse complement.
CCTCCCGCGGCGCGCTGTCGCGGCCGACCGATTTCGTTCTTTTGTAGGGTGCGCGCAACGAAAGCGTCACGCGCTACCGGTATCCAGAACGCCGTAAAGACGCGCATTCAGACGCGTCTCGCTTCGACGACCGTCCCGGACCATTCCGGTCCCGCGGACAGGTCACGCCGTATCCGGCCTTAGGGAGACATACCCATGGTTTGCTTGCAAGATACCGATCGTCCGACCGCCGCTCAGGAGCTGTCCTTCGACGCGTGGGACGAGTTGCAGTCCCCGCCGCCCGCCATCACGGATTTCGACACCGTGGTCGAGCGGGCGCTGTCGCGCCGCGGATTTCTCGGCGGTCTCGCCCTGGTCGGCGGCGCCGCATTCCTGATGGGGACCTCGGCGCTGACCCCGGCCCGTGCCGCCTCCCGCCTCGCCTTCGACGCCGTCGCCGCCAATACGCTCGACACCATTACCGTGCCGAAGGGCTACCGCTGGCAGGTCGTCGCCGCCTGGGGCGACCCGTTGTGGTCTCACGCACCGACCTTCGATCAAGAGACCCGGGGCACCGGCGCCAGCCAGGAGCTGGCCTTCGGCGACAACAATGACGGCATGGCGTTGTTCACCGACGGCACCCGCCACATCCTCGCCGTGAACAACGAGTACACCAACCTCAACATCTCCTTCGGCAACCGCCCGGACGGCAAACCGGTCGATGCCGACGACGTGCGCAAGGGTAAGGCCGCCCACGGCGTCTCCGTCGTCGAGATCACCGAGGCCGACGGCCGCTGGAACATCGTCAAGGACAGCCCCTACAACCGCCGCATCACCGCCGACTCGCCGATGCAGATCACCGGCCCGGCCCGCGGCCACGCCCTGCTGAAAACCGAGGCCGACCCCACGGGCACCGCCTCGCTCGGCACCTGGAACAACTGCGGCAATGGCCGCACGCCCTGGGGCACTTATCTGACCTGCGAGGAGAACTTCAACGGCTACTTCTCCGCCTCCGACGCCGGCTACACGCCGAGCGCCGCCCTCCGCCGCTATGGAGTCGGCAACGAGGACTGGGGATACGCCTGGGCGACGACCGACCCGCGCTTCGACATCTCGAAGAATCCGAATGAGCCGAACCGCAACGGCTATATCGTCGAGATCGATCCGTTCGATCCGACCTCCACCCCGAAGAAGCGCACGGCGCTCGGCCGCTTCAAGCACGAGAACGCCGAGCTGGTGATCGACGGATCGGGCCACGCGGTCGTCTATATGGGCGACGATGAGCGCGGCGAGTTCCTCTACAAATTCGTCTCCGACGGCACCTACAGCATCGGTGGCGACAACAGCGACCTGTTGGAGTCGGGCGCACTGTCCGTCGCGAAATTCAACGACGACGGCACCGGCACCTGGCTGGCGCTGACCCCGGAGACCACCGGCATGGCCTCCCAGGCCGAAATCTGCATCCACACCCGCCTCGCCGCCTCGGCGGTGGGAGCGACCACCATGGACCGCCCGGAATGGGTCTCGGCCAATCCGAACAAGGCCGAGGTCTATTGCTGCCTGACCAACAACAAGAACCGTGGCGTGAAGCCGAATGCCGGCGGCGACGCGACCCCGGCCGCGGGGCCGAACCCGCGCGAGAAGAACACTTACGGCCAGATCGTGCGCTGGATGCCCGAGGGCGGCGACCACACCGCTGCCGGCTTCACCTGGAACCTGTTCGTGCTGGCCGGCAATCCGACGGTGCATTCCGACGCCTATGCCGGCTCCAAGAACGTCACCGCCGACAACATGTTCAACTCGCCCGACGGCCTCGCCTTCGACAGCACCGGCCTGCTGTGGATCGAGACCGACGGCAGCTACGACAACACCGGCGATTTCGCCGGCATGGGCAACAACCAGATGCTGGTCGGCGATCCGGAGACGGGCGAGATCAAGCGCTTCCTGGTCGGCCCGAAGGAATGCGAGGTGACCGGCATCACCTGGAGCGGTGACCGCAAGACCCTGTTCGTCGGCATCCAGCATCCGGGCGAAGACGGCAACAGCCACTTCCCCGGCGGCGGCGGCTCGGTGCCGCGGTCCTGTGTGATCGCCATCAGGCGTGACGACGGCGGCCTGATCGGTTGATCCGG
>JARGOG010000031.1 GCA_029212785.1 Thalassobaculaceae bacterium | reverse complement strand
ATGGTCCGATCGGCGATAACGATCTGGCGCTGATGCGGCTGTTCTCCACCAATATCGCCATCGGGTTCGAGAACCTCTCCCTGGTGGAGAAGTTGGACCAGCTCGCCTATGAGGATCCGACCCTCAGAATCCCCAACCAGAACGCGCTCCTGCAGCTCTTGTCGACGAAGATCAGGACGGCGCCGGGCAGTTCCCGGATGGCGCTGCTGCGGATCGACGGCCTTCAGAACATCGTGGCCACATATGGGCTTCTGATGACGAACACCCTGCTACTCGGTATCTGCGAGGATCTCGCGGCCAAGGTTGGGCCGGAGACCACCGTGGGCAAGATTGCCGACGCGACCTTCGCGCTCGTCGGGCCGAAGGAGGCCTTCGATTGTGCGACGTTCGAGGCCCTGTTCTCGGCGCCGTTCATCGTCGACGGTATCGAGATAACCGCGACGGCGACCACGTCGATCATCGAGATCGCCGACCTGCCCGATCATCCGGACGAGGCCCTGCGCAAGGCGGTGACGGCACTGATCGCGGTGAAGCAGCAAAGGCCCGGAAGTACGGCGTTCTTCGATCAGGAAATGCAGGCGCGCCATGACCGCGCCCGTCGACTGAAGGAAGCGCTCAAGGACGCCGCCTGCACCGGTTCAGGCATTTCTGTCGCCTTGCAGCCGAAGTTCGACCTGTTGACGTCCAAGCCGGTGGGCGCTGAGGCGCTGATGCGCTGGACGCTGGAGGGCGAGGCGGTCTCTCCCGCGGAATTCATCCCGATCGCCGAGGCCAGCGGCCTGACCAGGGAACTGACCATGCTCGTAGTCCGGGAGATCGGTCGCTGGAACCGCGAGCGGACGGGGCTGCCGCCTCTCGCGGTGGCGATCAACCTGTCGATGTTCGATCTGAACAACCTCGGTTTCGTCGAGGCGCTGAACGACTGTGTGCGGTTGGAAGGTATGGGGCCGGACCTGATCGAGTTCGAGGTCACCGAGAGCATCGCCATGGCGACGACGCCATGGGCCATCAACCAGGCCGAAGCGCTGCGGGACGCCGGCTACCGGATTTCGCTGGACGATTTCGGTACCGGCTACTCGTCCCTCAGCCATTTCCGGGAACTGCCGATCCAGGTCGTCAAGATCGACCGGAGTTTCGTCCAGGAGCTCGATATCGTCACCGCCCGGACCTCCCTGGCGGCGACGGTGCTGGCAATGAGCCAGTCACTGGCGGTGGACTGCGTCGCCGAAGGGATCGAGACCGAGGCCCAGCGTCAGGCGCTCGTGTTCCTCGGCTGCACCGTCGGCCAGGGCTTCCTGCTCGGACGGCCGACGCCGATCGATCAGTTCGACGCCACGTTTGAAACGTCATAAAGAGACCCGTCGACAAGAGATTTCTCGAATAGTCGCCTCGGGTCGGCCGCCCGTTCCTGGCGTGAAAGTCGTTCAAATTTGTTGGGGTTCAAGGCCGGTATGTCTTGGTCCAAGGTGAGCCGGCTGCGCAGACGCCGCTTGCCCATACAGGACAGTAATGACGGAAAAGCACCTGCCACGGCAGATCTACGGCCAGCTCTCCACGTTCGTCACGGTTGCCGAAACCCTGAGCTTCCGTCGCGCCGCGGAAATGCTCGGCCGGTCGCAGCCGGCGGTGAGCGCCCATGTGAAGGAGCTAGAGGCCTATGTCGGCGTCGCCCTGCTGACCAGGACCACCCGCCAGGTCCGTCTCACCGCCGCCGGGGTGGAACTCTTCGACCGTGCGAAAAAGGTCCTGACCGATACCCGCCGGTTGGTCAGCGACATCCAGTCCCAAGCGGCGCTGCTCAAGGGCCAGGTCGTCGCGTCGTTCTCGCCGACCACGGCCTTCAGTCTGACGCCGGCCGTCCTCAAGACTTTCGTGCAGGACTATCCGGGCATCCGGGTGGAGCTGCGTGAGGAACTGGGCGCCGAGATGCTGGCCGCCGTGCAGAACGGTGCGGCCGATGTCGGCATCGGTCCCTATAACAACGTGCCGGACACCCTTTCCTTCCGGCCGCTGTTCGAGCAGGAATTCTTCGTCATCGTGCGCTCCGACCACCCGCTGGCGGTTCGCGGTCACGCCAGGGTCGCCGACCTGAACGACCTCGACATATTGTGGGCGCCCATCGGGACGACGGCGCGCGAGGTGCTGGAGAAAGCGGTGCGTGGCGCCGGGATCGCCATCGATACCCGGTTCGAGGCGGTGCAGTATCCCACCCTGTTCGCCCTGGCGGCGGCGGGTTTCGGTGCCACGGTGATGCCGTTGGTCAATACGAACCTGCTGCGCGGCCTCAACCTCAGCGCGGTGCCGTTCCGCGACACCCGGATCTTCCGGACGGTGGGCCTGATCACCCGTCGAGGCGAGGCGTTCTCGCCGCCGGTCAATGCCTTCGTTCACGTCCTCGTGGAGACGGCGGAGCGAGAGGGCCGGAGCCTCGGCCTGGAACAGACGATTACAAAGGGGGACACATGAACCCGCAACCGAAAGTGATTCTGGTGACCGGCGGCGCGCGGGGTATCGGCCGCGCAATCTGTCTGGCCGCGGCGGGGCAGGGATATCGCGTCGCCTTCAGCTACGTTTCGGATGCGGCGGCGGCCCAGGACGTGGTCGATCGGTGCGGCGACCTCGGGTCGGAGGCGCTGGCCCTGCGTTCGGATGTGGGCGATCCGGCGGCGGTGGCGGCGATGTTCCGGTCGGTGGACGACCGCTTCGGGGCACTCGACGCGCTGGTGAACAATGCGGGGATAACCGGCCGCAGCGGCCGCTTCGCCGATGCGGAAAGAGAGACGATCGAGGCGGTAATGCGCATCAACGTCACCGGGGCGATGGATTGTTGCCGCGCGGCGGTTGCTCGGATGGCGGTGTCGCGCGGCGGACGGGGCGGGGCGATCGTCAACGTTTCCTCCGGGGCGGCGCGTACCGGCGCGCCCAACGCCTATGTCTGGTACGGCGCCGCAAAGGCCGCGGTCGAAACCTTCACCCTGGGGCTTGCCCAGGAGGTCGCCCGCGACGGGATCCGGGTGAACTGCATCTCGCCCGGGGTGACGGCCACCGAGATCCACAGCCGTAACGGCCGGGAGCAGAGCCTGGACGAGTTGGGCGCGGCGATCCCGCTGGGCCGGGTGGCCGATCCGGCCGAGATCGCGGCCTCGACGCTCTATCTTCTGTCGGATGCCGCCTCCTACGTGGTCGGAACGACGCTGCGGGTCGGCGGCGGGCGCTGAGGCCCCTGTCGTTCCGCCGCTTGCCGCGCGGGTCGCGGCATCCCTCCGGGCTCGACACGGACAGGCGGGGAGCAATCACTATGCCGAAATTCTGATTGTGCACTGCAAAATAATCAGATTTCCTGATCAATAGATCAGAACTTCCGTATTGTCCACGTTCAGGGCGGGTGTTACTCAATATTCAAGAAAAATCGTGCTTATAAAGAACTAAAGGGAAACGTTACGTGAAGTTATACAATTCCACAAACTCCCCTTACGGTAGAAAAGTACGTGTTGTTGCCCTGGAACTTGGCGTTCAGGGTAATATTGATTTGATAGATACGAATCCGCGAGATGCGGATACTGGATTCTGGAAGCTGAATCCCCTGGCTAAGATTCCCCTTCTTGAGCTGGATGACGGACGGGTGATCTATGACAGCCCGGTGATCTGCGAATACTTGATCCAGCAACATGGCAACGGCCGGCTGCTCGAGACGACGGGCCGTGACCCCTGGGACATTCGGGTCCTCGCCGCGCTTGCCGATGGCGCGATGGATGCCGGGATGCTGGTCCGCCTCGAAAAGACGCGGCCGGAGAGCGAGCAGTCACCGACCGACATGGCGAAGCAGATGGCGACTGCCGGGCGTGCCGTCGACCGCCTTCAGGAGTTGCTTGCCGATCGGGATGACGCCGCGGATCTCGGCACCATCGGAGCGGGTTGCTGCGTCGCCTGGTTGATGCTGCGCCATCCTTCGGTCGACTGGCTTGGCGCGCGCCCGGCGCTGGCCCGCTGGTATGAGCGGTTTTCGGCCCGCGACTCCATGCAGCGCACCATTCCCGGATTGCCGTTGACCTGGAGCGGCGTCTGAATCGCTGCGGATCATGCCGCCGACCCGCCATGCGGCGGTCAGTGAATCAAGAAAACAATAAATTAAAACAATAATATAACTACCCAGAGGAGGAGATAGCATGAAGACGACACGGGTTTCCAAGTCGCTCGTCGGGATTATGGTCGGCGGCAGCCTTCTGTCTGCGGCGGTGGCCGCCCAGGCACAGGACGTCACCATGAGCGTGGTGACCGGCAGTCCGCCCAAGCACATCATCTCCCAGGGCGTCGAGCACTGGATGGGATGCGTGACCAAGGCCCAGGGCGACAAGGTGGCGTTCAGCTACTATCCGGCCGGCCAGCTCGTCTCCCTGCGGGAATTGCAGCCCGGCCTCGAGGATGGCGTGGCCGACTCCGTGCCGATTCCGGTGGGCTACGCATCGGAGAAACTGCCGTTGAACGGCGTCTCGATGCTGCCCGGCATGGGCAGCAGTGCCACCGCGATCATCAGCACCTATTCCAGCATGATCCGCAATAACGAGGCACTGGCGGAGGAATACGCCAAGATCAACGCCGTGCCGTTGTGGGTCTTGGGTTTCCCGCCGTATCAGATCGTCTCCTCGGGGCCCGCCATTCGCACGCTGGAGGACTTCAAGGGCAAGGTGATCCGGTCCGCCGGCGGCACCTTGACGCTGACCATCGAGACCCTGGGCGCTGCCCCGGCCGAAATCGTCGTTGCCGACCTCTACGTGTCGATGCAGCGCGGCACGGTTGACGGCACGATTTCCGGCATCAACAGCGTGAAGCCGTACAACGTGCAGGAACTCATGAAGAGCATGAGCCTGAACGGCGCCTTCGGCACCTTTGCCAACGTGTTCGCCGTCAACGCCGATGTCTGGGCCGGAATCCCGTCTGGAATCCAGTCGGATATGAGGCAGTGCGGTGCCGACACCGAAGCCTGGCTGTCCGAGAAGATGGACTCCGAGTCCAGCGTTCTGGCCGAAGAGTTCAAGGCGATGGGCATCGACATGTTCGAGTTCTCCTCGGACGAGCTTGCCGCCCTGAACGACGCGCTCAGCACCGTTCATGCGGACTGGACCAAGCGTTTGGAGGACCGCGGTCTTCCGGCGGCCAAGGTGCTGGAGGCCTATCGGGCCGAACTGGCGAAGCAGTGACCGCAGAGCATTCGTAGAGCAAACAGGGAGGCGAGTGGCCGATGTTGTCGCGACTGCATGCGCGGCTGGACGCGGGCCTGTGTCGCATCGAGGTGGCGGCACTTGCCATCGCGGGAGTTGCCGTCGTGAGCGCAATGCTGCTCGTCTCGGCCGACGCCCTGATGCGGTACCTGATCGCGGCGCCGCTCGCCTTCCAGCTCCACGTCTCGGAATTCTACCTGCTACCCGCCAGCCTGATGATGGCGCTGGCATGGGGCTACCGTACCGGCGGCGCGATCCAGATTTCGGTGCTGATCTCGGTCCTGCCGCCAAAGGTGGTCGGACCTTTGACCAGGGCACTCCTGGCGGCCTCTGCCGCCTATATCGCCTATCTGTCCTGGCGCAGCTCTCTCCTGTTCCTGCGCGCGCTGGAGCGCAACGAGGTGGTGATGGGGGTGGTCGATTGGCCGGTGAGCTTGTCTTGGATCTGGGTCACGGCCGGTAGTGCTCTTCTGGCGGCCCGGCTGCTCCTCGATACGCTGGCGCCGACGCTCCGCCCCATCGGTTTCGCACACGATTAGGATGGTCTGACCATGGAAGTCGTCATCGGCCTGGCCATCCTGCTTGGCCTGATCGTCCTGGGAATGCCCGTCGGCTTCGCGCTGGGCGTGGCCGGGGTTCTCAGCCTGCTGATTTACGCCCCGATGCCTATGGTTCACGGTTTGGCGGGGCAGGTCGTCCACCACACGGTGGCCAACTACGTCATTCTCACCATACCGATGTTCGTGATGATCTCCGAGGTGCTGGCCGCCTCCGGTATCGCGACGGACCTGATGCTGGCGTGCAACCGCTTGATGCGGCGAATCCGGGGCGGGCTGGCGATGGCCTGCGTGCTGGCCGGAGCGGTGCTGGCGGCGGCGTCCGGTTCCAGCACCGCCTCGGTCGCCACCCTGTCCCGCGCGGCATTCCCGACGATGCGTCGGCTCGGCTATGACGACGGCTTCTCGATCGCCACGATCTCCATGTCGGGAACGCTGGCGATCATGATCCCGCCGTCCATCGCCTTCGTGGTCTACGGGATCATCACCGAGGAATCGATCGGCAGCCTGTTCATGGCGGGACTGGTGCCCGGTGTGCTGACGGCGCTCGGCTACGTCGTCACGATCACGGTGGCGGTCCGACTGTTTCCGCATCTGGCGCCGGCGCTGAAGGAGAAGTTCGGCGGACCCGTCGCCGCCTCGGGCGGGGTTCCGGATGTCGAGGAGCAGCATGGTCGGGTCTGGCCGGTGGTGCTGCTGGTCGTGCTGATCATGGGCGCGCTCTATTCCGGCATCGCCACGCCGACGGAGGTGGGAGCGCTGGGAGCCCTGGGCGCGATCCTGATCTGCGTGGCGCTCGGCCGCATCGGGCCGAAGGCCTTCACGATAGCGGTGGCCAACACGCTGCGGACTTCGGCGATGATCGCGACGATCATTTTCGGCGCCCTGCTGTTCGGCAAATTCATGTCGCTGACCCAGATGACCGACGCGATGCTCGCCTGGATCCAGGTGTCAGGCTTCTCGCCGCACGCGGTCCTGCTGCTGGTGGTGTTCTTCTACCTGATCCTCGGCATGTTCATGGATCAGTTCGCGATCATCGTGCTGACCGTGCCGATCTCCTACGCGCTGATGACCGGACTCGGCTTCGACGGCATCTGGTTCGGCGTGCTGATCGTCAAGACGGCGGAGATCGGACTGGTCACGCCCCCGCTCGGCCTCAACGTGTTCATCGCTTCGGCCACCACGGGGGTGCCGACGGGCAAGGGGTTCAAGGGCGCCGTCCTGTTCCTGGTCGCGGAGTTCATCATGCTGGCGGCGATGATCGCGTTCCCGGAAATGGTGATGTTCGTTCCGAACCTGTTGGCGGGTTGAGCACGGGAGCAGCGGTGCTCCGGCGCCGCATGTATTGAGCGGCCTGGCGGATCGCCATGCCGATTGGAGGAGAAGATCCATGCGACTAATGAGTTATGCCGACGCTGGCGACGCCCGGATCGGCGTGGAGACCGGCGACGGCGTTGTCGACCTGCGCGCCGCCGTCGCCGCCCACCTGGCGGATCGCGGCTCGGCCGACCCGGCCGGTGAGGCCGCCTGGCGCGTCCCGTCGGACATGGTGCTGTTCCTGACGCGTGCCGCCAATGACTTCGAGCTGTTTCGCGATGCGGCGGCCGCCACGACGGCGCCGACGGCCATGGATCCGGCCGGCATCGAGCGTCTCGCCCCGGTGCCGCGCCCCGGCAAGGTCATCGGTGTCGGCCGCAATTACGGTGCCCATGCCGCCGAGGGTGCTCTCGGCCGACAGGAGGAGCCGCGTCTGTTCACCAAGTTCAGCAGTTCCGTGGTGGCCTCGGGCGTGCCGGTGGCCTGCCCCGCGGGGATCGTGAAGTTCGACTGGGAGGTGGAGATCGCCATCGTCGTCGGCAAGCCGATGAAGCACGTGCCGCCGGCGGATGCCCTGTCCTACGTTGCCGGCTACACCGTGCTGAACGACCTGAGCGCGCGCGAATTCCAGTTCGATGTCAGCCCGCCGCAGACCACCTTCGCCAAGAGTCATGACGGTTTCACGCCGATGGGCCCGGTGATGGTCACGGCCGATGCCTTCGGCGACCCCGGCCATGTCGATCTGACCTGCCACGTCAACGGCGTGGAAATGCAGCGCGGCAATACCCACGACATGATTTTCGACTGCGCCTACATCCTCTCCTACATCAGCCGCTACGCGACCCTGGAGCCGGGCGACGTGATCGCCACCGGCACGCCTTCCGGCGTCGGCCACTTCCGCGATCCGCCGGTCTACCTGAAGGCTGGGGATCGGGTGACCTGCTGGGTCGACGGCATCGGCGCCATCGAAAACCCCATCATCTGAGAACTCATCCGAGATTGCGGCAGTTCCGAAAGGTATAGCGACGATGAACGCCAAGCCGACATTCACCGCCGAGATGGTGCGGACCCAGACTCTTCACATCCTGAAGGGCTGGGGCATGGTGGGGGAGGATGCCGAGGCGACGGCCGACGCCTTGCTGGACTGCGATCTTCGCGGCATCGACACCCACGGCATCTCGCTCCTCGCCCTATACGCGGGCTGGATCGAGGGCGGCGGGTTCGAGTTGGCGGCACGGGCCGAACTGGTGCGCGAGGGACCGAGCAGCGCATTGCTGGACGCCAAGGGCGGCCTCGGTTTCGCGGTGTCGGTCCGAGCGGCGAAACTGGCGGCGCGGAAGGCGAAGGAGAACGGCGTTGCCGCGGTGACGGTCCGCAATTCCCACCATTTCGGCGCCGCTGGCTACTACGCCCGGATCGCTGCGCGGGAGGGTGTGATCAGCATGGTCGCGACCTCAACCAAGGTGGTTTGCGTTGTGCCGCCCGGCGCGTCCGAGTCGGTGCTCGGCACCAATCCGCTGGCCTATGGCGTGCCGCGCGGCGAGGGCGAGCCGATCGTCTTCGACATGGCGACCTCGACCGCCGCCGGCAACAAGGTCCGCCTGCACCAGATCACCGACACCCCGGTGCCGGAAGGCTGGGTGGTCGACGGACAGGGCGTGTCCGTGACCGACCCGGAAGAGGCCAATCGGTTGATCTACGAGCGCGGTCCCGGCGGGCTGACCCCGCTGGGGGCGACCCCGGTTCTCGGCGCGCATAAAGGCTACGGCCTCGCGCTGATGGTGCATTTTCTCGGCGGGACGCTGGCCGGCGGACGGTTCTCCGGTTCGCGCAATCCGGACCACCCCCAGGGCGAGGGCGACAATATCGGTCATTTCTTCCTGGCGATCGACCCGGACGCCTTCCGCGCCATGGGCGACTTTCTGTCCGATGTGGACGACGTGGAGACGTCGCTGCGCGGCACGGTCCCGTCCGATCCGGAACGCCCGGTCCTGCTGCCCGGAGACATCGAGGAAGGGGTGCTCAAACGCCGCCTCGCCGACGGCATTCCGCTCGCTCCGAACCTCACCCAGAAACTCAAGGGCATCGCCGACAGTCTCGGCGTCCCGTTCGTCCTCGATACAGCCGCCTGACCGGCACCTCCCGCACGCGTCCGTCCGACGGGCGCCGCTCCCCCAACCCCATGTTGGAGACAGTCATGTTGGAACTCGAACCTCTCGATCAGATCCTCGGCACCAGGATCCATGGCGCCAACCTGTCCGAGCCGCTGTCCGACGACGACTTCATGGTCGTCCTTAAGGCGCTCGGTGAGTACGGCTATGTCTGTTTCCCCGGCCAGGCCTTGTCGGCGGCGCAACAGAAAGCCTTTGCCGAACGGTTCGGATCGCTGGAGATCAACGTCGCCGGCTCGTATCAGGAGCCGGGCATCCCCGAGATCATGATCCTGTCGAACATCGTGGAAAACGGAAAGCCGATCGGTATTGGCGATGCCGGCCAGGATTGGCACACCGACATGTCCTATAGCTCGATGATCGCGTTCCTCAACGTGCTCCACGGCATCAAGATCCCGCGCCGCGACGGCAAGCCTTTGGGCGGTACCAGCTTCGCCAACATGGTGCAGGCCTATGACGATCTGCCCGACGACATCAAGGAGCGGATCGAAGGTCTGACCGCGACCCACGACTTCAATAAGTTCTGGGAAATGATGCGCCGGGAGAAGGGCAGCTCCCGTCCGCCGCTGACCCCGGAGCAGCGGGCCAAGAAGCCGCCAGTGGTGCACCCGCTGGTGCTGATCCATCCGATCACCGGCAAGAAAGTGCTTTACGCCAATCCGGGCTATGCGGAGCGGATCAACGAGTTGAGTCAGCAGGAGAGCGACGACCTGCTGCGCTACCTGTTCGAGCACCAGCTCCAGGAGAAGTACCAGGCGACCCACCGCTGGACCGAGGGCGACGTTCTGGTCTGGGACAATATCGGCACCATGCACAACGCCGTCGCCGACTATCGGGCGGACGAGCCGCGGCTGATCAAGCGGTGTCAGGTGATGGCCGACTGGATCCTGCAATCGGATCTGGCCAAGGCCAATGGGGCGGAGGCACGCTTCTTCGGCACCCACTGACGCCGAGAGACGACCACACCGGAGCAGGACAAGGCAGATGCATTATACGACGGAACAGGGCTATGGGCCCCTGCCGTTCGACCCGTTCAAGGCGATTGTGGCACCACGTCCGATCGGCTGGATCTCGACCCTGAACAAGGACGGGGTACCTAATCTCGGGCCCTATAGTTTCTTCTCGGCGATCTCCAGCCGGCCGAACATGATCGGCTTCACCAGCGATACCCTGAAGCACTCCGCGCGCAATGCGATGGAGAGCGGAGAGTTCGTCTTCAACCTGTCGACGGTCGACCTGCTGCACGAGATGAACAAGTCGTCCGAGGAGGTCGAGGACGGCGTGAATGAGTTCGAACTCGCGGGGCTGGAGGCGGCGCCGTCAAGGGTGGTCAAGCCGCCGCGGGTGGCCGCCGCCGTCGCGGCCCTGGAATGCAAGACCACCTTCTCCCAGGCGCTGCTCGATCTCGACGGCAAGGAGACCGGCGGCTATCAGATCATCGGTCAGGTCGTGGCCACCTATATCGACGATCGGCTGATCAAGGACGGCCGGTTCGACACCGCCGCCGCTCGGCCGCTCGGCCGGTGCGGCTATCGTGACTATGCGGGGGTGGAGTCGGTCTTCGAACTGCTGCGGCCGACCGATCCGGGCAAGGTGATCCGATGAGGCGCTATCAGCTTTTCGGTCCGGGCAAGCTGGAGGCGACGGCCGCCGATGTGCCGGAACCCGGAGCGGACGAGGTGCTGATCCGGGTCCGGGCGGTCTCGCTGAACTTCCGCGACCTGATGGTGTTCGGCGGCCGCTATGCCCAGGATGGCGTGCGCGAGGGCCTGGTGCCGTGCTCCGACGGGGCCGGCGAGATCGTGGCGGTCGGCAGCCGTGTCGATCGGCACGCGGTCGGCGACCGGGTCGCCTGCCAGTTCATGCCGCGCTGGCAAGGCGGACCCTACGAAGAGATCTACGGCGCGTCGGCGCTGGGCGGCGGGGCCGACGGTATGCTCGCGGAGTACGTCGTCGCCCATCAGGACGGTGTCGTCCAGGTGCCGGAGCATCTGAACTTCGCCGAGGCTGCCACGCTGCCCTGCGCGGCGGTGACGGCCTGGAACGCGTTGTATGGCGGCCAGCCGATGCTGCCGGGCGAGACCGTGCTGCTCGAGGGAACCGGCGGTGTTTCGCTGTTCGCGCTGGCTTTCGCGCGGATGGGCGGTGCCCGCACCATCGCGATCACGACCCGCGCGCAGAAGCGCGATCGGCTGCTTGCGCTCGGTGCCGACGCGGTGCTGGCCATTCCCGAGACAGAGGACTGGCCGGCGGCCGTGCGGTCGCTGACCGACGGTCGTGGCGTCGATCACGTGGTCGAGGTCGTCGGCGGTGAGAACGTCGCGCTGGCGGGCCAAGCGGCGCGTAACGGCGGACAGATCCACCTGATCGGTGCCCAGTCCTCGGGACAGATCGACCCGACCCCGCTGCGCCGCCGCAATATCGCGCTACGCGGGATCTATGTCGGCCCGCGGACCCAGTTCGAGGCGATGAACCGGGCGATCGCTCACCACGCCTATCGGCCAGTGGTCGACCGCGTGTTTCCGTTCGAGGCGGCCTCGGACGCCTTTGCCCATCTGCGGGCGCAGGCCCATGTCGGCAAGGTGGTGATCGAGGTCGGCGCTGCTTGACCGCGATATGAGGGACAGGCCGGCAACCCCGCCATCCATGTCCTTGGTCGGCAGGGCGGGCCGCGCGCTGCTGCTGGTGCTGGCGGCGGCGGTCGCGGCGGAACTGGCGAGCCTCGCCGGCATGCCGCTCGCCTGGATGATTGGCCCGATGGTGGTCGGCACCGTGGTCGCGGTCAGCGGCCGCCGGGTGGCGATGCCGCGGCAGATGCGCATCGTCGGCCAGAACATCGTCGCCACCGCCGTCGGCCTGCAACTCACCTATGCCGGCGTGATGGAGGTGGCCGGTCTGATCCCGGAGATGCTGGTGATCGCCATCGGCAGCGCGATCCTGGCGATCGGTCTGGCGCCGGTGCTGTATCGGGCGACCTCCGCCGACAAGGCGACCGCGTTCTTCGCCTGCGTGCCTTGCGGGCCGGCGGAGATGGCACAGCTCGCCGAGGCCGGGGGCGGTAACGGGCCGCTGGTCGGTCTGGTGCAGGGGCTGCGGATCGCACTGGTGGTGCTGATCATCCCCGCATCCCTGCAACTTGCCGGCGTGCCGATCACCAACATCGTGGCCCAGCGGCACGACCTCCTGGTGTTCGGGGCGATGACGCCGGTGGCGATCATGCTGGCGATCGCCGGTGCGCTGCTGGCGCGGCGCATCGGCATGGTCAGCCCGTTCTTTCTGGGCCCGCTCACCGCGGCATCGGCGCTGGCGCTGATCGCCGACGGACATATCGACTACCCGCGGGCACTGATCTTCGCCGGCCAGTTGATGGTCGGCCTGTCGCTCGGGCTCAGCTTCAATCGCGAACTGCTGCGGGGCGCGCCGCGCTTCGTGATGGTCTCGGCCCTGGTCACGCTGCTGACCATCGCCGGCTGCTCGGCTCTGGCCTGGGGCATCGCGTCGGTGGACGGCCTGCCGCTGGCGACGCTGGTGCTGGCGGCGGCCCCGGGCAGCATCACGGAGATGTCCCTGACGGCGCAGGCCATGGGGCTCGGAGTGGCGCTTGTGACCACCTTCCATATCGTGCGGCTGTTCATCATCATGCCGCTGTCGCCGCTCGCCCTGCGCTTCGTCAGGGCGCGAGACGTCAGAGCCCCGGAATCCTGAGCGGGGGCAGGTCCTCGATCGTCTCGCGCAGCACGTCGATCACCCGGTCGCTGGCGGGACTGAGCGCGCGCTGGGAGACGCGGATCAGCGCCAGGTCGCGCTGCAGCACCATCCCCGGATTGCAGGGCAGGGCGACAATGTCCGGACAATCCGCCGCGATCAGCCGCGCCGGCAGATAGGACAGGTGCCGCGCGTCATCCAGGACCTGCTTCAGCATCATCATCGAGGAGGTCTCGATCCGCGCCGGCGGGGCGGGCAGGCCGTTCTCCTCGAAGCGTGTCTCGACCCAATGGCGGACCGCTCCGCGGAAGGTCGCCATGATCCAGGGAAACTCGAGCGTCGCGGCCAGCGGCACCGGCGCCCGTGCGAGCAACGGGTGGGTGCGGTGGGCGGCCACGACGAAGGGATCGCGGCCCAGATGTTCGACCGAGAGATCCGAAGACGGGTCGAGCGGCGCGGTGCAGACCGCGAAGTCGATGCGCCGTTCGATCACCTGGTCGACCAGACTCTCCGAGACGCTCTCCACGACGGTGAGGTTCGTATCCGGGTGGCGATGCGCCAGCCGGTCGAGTGCGGCGGGCAGCCAACCCACCGCTACCCCCGGGCTGGCACCGAAGGCCACCGAGCCCCCGGCGGCGGTGCGGATGCGGGCCATCTCGCGCCGGGCCAACTCGATTTCCTGCACCACGAGGCGCGCGCGCCGGGCAAGGGCGTGTCCATAGGCGGTGGGCGTCAGCCCGCTGGGACTGCGCAGGAACAGGATCACGCCCAGCACATCCTCCAGCCGCTGGATCCGGCGGCTGAGGGTCGGTTGGGTCAGATTCATTTGGCCGGCGGCCTTCTTCAGGCTGCCAAGCTCGTAGGCGGTCAGGAAGGAGCGCAACTCGTCGGGCGTCATCGCCACGCCCGGAACGATCCGGCGTTTAGGCGATCCGCAGCTTTCGCAATGCCTCTGGCGATGGTTCCACTCCCAGGCCCGGTTTTTCGCTGAGTGTCAGCCTGCCGTTATGGGCCTGCAAGGGCTCTTCATAGATCGGGTCCCACCAGTGCATGTATTCCACCCAACCGCCGGTGCGTTGGGCGGCGACCAGATGGGCCTGCACCTCCGGCACGATATGCACCGAGATCGGCAGGTCCGCCGCATCCAGGATCGCCGCCGCCTGCAGCCAGGGGGTGATGCCGCCGATATGGTGGACGTCGAGAATGGCGTGGTCGACCGACTCGACCAGCTCGTGGGCCTGAGCCGGGGTGGAGATCCGCTCGCCGGCAGCCACCGTGATGACGTTCGCGTCACGCACCCGGCGCAGGCCGTCCCAGTTGCCGTCGCGGACCGGCTCTTCGAACCAGAACAGGTCGGCTTCGCTGTCCCGCATCGCTCGGGCCAGCCGGATCGCCTCGTCCGGGCGCGATGCCCAGAGCACGTCGGTCATGATCTTCACGTCCGGGCCGACGGCCCGGCGCAGGGCGACGGCGCGCGCCACATCCTCGGAAATCGGGCGGTTGCCGAGGCGCAGTTTCATCGCGTCGTAGCCGCGCGCGACCAAATCCGCCCCGGCGGCTTCCAGCTCGCCGATGCTCTGGTGGCGCCACAGGGTCTCGCTGGCATAGGCCGGCACGGTCTGGCGGCTGCCGCCGAGCAGGCGCCACAGCGGCTCGCCGGCCGCCTTGCCCTTGATGTCCCAGAGTGCGATGTCGATCGCCGCCATCGCCAGGGTGGCCGCCCCCTCGTGCAGCAGGTCGACGGTCCAATTCCACATCTTGTCGTACAGGTAGAGATGGCGACGGGCGTCGGCACCGTCGGCGATCAGCCGCTCGCCCAGGTCCTCGACGATCTGGCCGATCGCCGCCATCTGGCGCGGACTCTCGCCCGTCATGTAACCAAAGCCGGTCGGCCCATTCTTGGTGTGGATCAGGACGACGAGGCTGACGAAGCGGGTGCGGGCGCCGAGGAAGGCGTGAACGATCGGTGGCTCCAGCGGCGTGGAGACGAGGTGGGTCTCGATCCGTTCGATGGCGAGGGTCATGCTGAGGGCCTCGCGCTCGACAGGGTGGTGCGGTGCATGTGCCGGCGCAGCGGCAATTCGAAATCGCCGGTCGCCTTGTGCAGGCAGGCGCAATTGTCCCACATCACCAGATCGCCGACCCGCCAGCGGTGTCGATAGACGAATTGCGGGTCGGTTACGTGCCGTTCCAGGAAGGCGATCATCGAGTCCGACTCCGCCTTGTCCCACCCGATCAGATGGCTGACCACCCCCTCACAGAGATACAGGCACTTGCGGCCGGTGCGCGGATGGACGCGGACGATGTCGTGAATGATGTCCTCATCGCCGAGATCCTTCAGCGCCTGCTGGGAGGCCTGGCCGGACGGCCGGTCGATCTCCTTGTTGGTGCGAGCGCGGAACTCGGCGTATTGCCGCTTGCTGAAGGCGGCCTTGGTGGTGTCCAGGCGGACCTTCAGGGTGTTGGGCAAGGCGTCGTAAGCAGCGCCGGTGCTGGCGAAATAGGTGTCGCCCAGCGGCTCGCCATTCTCCTGCGGTATCTCCAGCGCGTAGAGGATCGAGCCCCGGGGCGGGTTATGCGTCAGCCACATATCGGTGTGCCAGTAGCGGCCGGCATCGGACATGCCGATCGGCTCTCCATCGTCGCCGATGATGTTGGAGATGACGAAAATCTCCGGCCATTTCTTGTGGTTGTAGCGCTCCAGAACATAGCGGTCCAAGGGGCCGAACCGCCGGCTGAAGGCGAGTTGCCGATCGGGGGTGAGGCGCTGGTCGCGGAGGACGATGGTGCCATATCTGTCATAGGTCGCCTCTATCTCGGCGAAAGTCGCGTCGTCCATGTCCTCCGAGAGGTCGACGCCGCGGATCTCATGACCGAGCGGCGCGTCGTTATAGGCGATCTCGATAGACATGCGTTTCGCTCCCACAGGCTGGCATTGCTTGTCGGGCGAGCATGCAGGTGGACGGGCGTTGCCCTGAACTGCAATTGCAGGAGAGGGATATACGAAATTCGTATATCAAACTGAAATGTGCGGACCGCTCTGCCGCTATTCGCGCGGAGTCAGGACCTGCATCCGGGTCGGAACGGTCGGCGTCGTGAAGGTGCCGACGTGGTAGGCGTGGCACTGGGTACAGCTGTCTCCGGCCCGTCCCGGAGCATGGCACTCCGAGCAGGTGGCGACGGTCGGCTGACTGAATCCGGCGACCACGCCGGTCTTTGGATCGCCTTGTCGGTATTGCTCCTGGAAAGCGGCGACCCGATCCGTGCCGCCCGGTCGGGTGACGGCGTGGCAGGTCTGGCATCCGCCGGACTCCGCGATCAGGCTGAAATGCGGAGCGTGGGCGAAGCGCACGAATTCCCGGATATCGGGATCGTAGTCCATCGGCGACCAGTTGACGGCGCCCACCCCGGCCAGGGGGGCGGCCTCGGACCGGTCGATGCTGTGGCACCGCAGACACGTACCGGGCGCCTGCGCGCCGTCGAAAGTGGCCAGTAGTCCGCTGCCGTCAGCGTTGCGCGGCGCGGCGGCAGCGATATCGATCCAGGCTCGCAGGAACGGATCCGTATGTCCGGTCGGCCGATATCTCAGCGCGAATTCGCCCCGGTACCAGCCGCCCGCCCGCATCCAGTCCTCCGGAGAGACGTTGGGCTCTATCCGGGTCGGCGGCGAGGCGACCTCGGCCCGCGTGACCGGCGGTGTCGGAGCCTTGTCCGGCGGTGGGGCAAGAGCTTCGCCCGCCGGGACCTTGGGAGCCTGAAAGGTCTTCAGGCCGCCGGCCAGGGGAGGCGCTAGACTGTCGGACCGATCGGCCGATGGGAGGGCCAGTATGTCCGACTGGCCGATGGCCGGTGCGAGATCGCCCGACGGGGCGGCGAGAATGTCGGACTGATCCAACACCGGTGCCGCAAGAATATCGGATTGGTCCGGTACGGGGGCGAGAATGTCCGACTGGTCTGTCGACGGCGCGCCGGCCAGGATATCGGATTGGGCACCACTGGAGGGGGCGAGGATCGTCGACTGATCCGGCGCCGATGGGGGAGGGGCGGTATCGATCCGCGCGGATGCCGGCCCGGCGATCGTGTCCGGCAACTCCGGGAACGGTCGGGCCAAGTCGCTTGCCAGGGTCGGGAACCAGTCCTTGGCGGCGGCCGCGAGCACGTCCATCGGCAGATGGCCGAGCAGGTTGCCTGTCCGGTTGGTGACAGCCTGGTCGGCAACATCCGGGTCGGTGTCGCCGCGCGCCAGCCTCGTTTCCGCCGCTTGGACGCCGTTGGCCAGCAGATCGCCGATCAGGCGCTTTACCGCAAAGGCCAAGGTCGCAACCGCCCGGATGTCCTGGGGAGCCGCGTCCCGCAGGTCCAGAAGGTCCAGGCCCTCCAATCGGTCGAGGTCGGTGGCGACCGCCGCATCCCGCGCGAGCAAGCGCACCATGAATGGACTGAGCGGCTCCTCCGACCATTCCGGCCAGGCACCGATATCCACGTCGCGCGCTTTCAGCTCCCACAGATCCAAGCCCGGCACCGCCAGGAATGCGATCCCGGTCGGTCCGATCGCCCCGGTTCCGGCGATATCGGCTAGGTGGCAGGACGCGCACATGGTCTCGAAGCTACCGGTCAGCATGGCCCGTCCGTCGTCCGTGGGCAGGTGGCAGACCGTGCAGGTTTCCGGCGCCTTGCCGGCGCTTTCGGCGGCGCCGAAATGTCGGTCGAGATGGGCGGCATGATCGAAGGCGATGCGGGCGCGGCGGTCGAACAGTGGCCTGTCGAATTCCGGATGGCCGTTCGCGAAAGAGGCGAACCGAGCGGTGTGGCAGGTCTGGCAGGCGCCCTCCGGCATCTCGGTGAGGTGGGCTTCGACGCCGCGGTGTTCGCGGTGACAGGTGGCGCACCCTACGGCCGAAGTCGGCGCATCGGCATCGGCGAACAACCATCCCGACACCCTGAACTCGAGCGGCGTTTTGCTGTCGTGCTCGGTCCGATGGGTCCGGGCTGCGTCGGTCAGAGCGGCGGTCACGGACGGCGGCCGGGAATGCGGCAGCTCGGCATGCTCGCCGAGGTCATGGCAGGTGTGGCAGGCGCCGTCACCATGGCCTTCCGGCGCCTTGCCGAAGGCGGTCATGACCCAGCCGGCGGGCCCGTCGTCGAAACCCTGGTGGCAGCCGGCGCAGCCGCCGACCACGCTGTGCTGGAAAGTGAGCGGTCCCGGCGACAGCAGAGCTTCGCGGTCGGTGCCCGTCAGCGCGATCATGATCAGTCCGATCACCACAACAAGGACCATGCGAGTGACCCGGCGACGTACGGCGCTCAGACTGCGCGCCGGGACACAGGGGGGGCGCTGAACCGAGCAGGCGCCGTCGGGTAGCGGACCGGCCGAACAGGGGCCACCGGCACCGGGCGGGCGCGTGCAGTGCCAGCGGTCGCCCCGTCGCACCGGCGCGCAGTCGGCCGCGCCCTGGCAACCACCGGCGGCATCGGGTCCACGCGGGCAAGGTTGGCCGAGGGCGAGCCGGCCGCACCGCCATTGCCGGTCGGGGCGGTCGTAGGAACCGGCGCTGCCATCTGTGCCCGTTCCGCGCATCACGACCCCACGACGAACGCATAGGCGAGGACCGCGTGGACCGTCATCAGAAGCAGAAGCGCGTGGGCCAGCGGGACATGGACGAACAGCCAGATCCGCAGCGCCGACTGGGCGGCGTACTGATAGTCGAGGTCATCCTTCGCCTCGACCAGTTCACAGAGCCGGTCGAGGGTGACGCGCCCGCTGGCATCGACATATCGGTGGAGCGAGCGGATCTGCTGGATCTGGCGGCGCAGATGGCCGTGATATCCGGTCAGGTGGGAAAGCGCGTTGCGGGGCCGCTGGAAATAGGCGCTCAATTCCTTGTGGTAGTAGTCGGCGATGGTGATCGACGCGGTGTCGCGAGCCGAGGCAATGGCCAGTGTCTGCGCCTCGGCGGCGATCTCGGCCCGACGGGCGGCGATCCGGTCGTACAGTTCGCGGGCACCGTGGTCGCGCATGCGCCTCGGCAGGACCCGGTTCAGCCAGATCCCAACGGTCCCGCTGATCGCGACCGCCACGAACGGAATCCAAAGTGCCGCCTCGAACGGGCCGTCCGGCAGGCCGAACCCGGTATGGGTCAGGAACACCGCGACCGCGAACCATCCGGCATAGATATGCACCTGCTCCCAGGCCGACGCGGTGCCAAGGGGCAGCACCGGGATGCGTCGGCGCAACTCGAACAGGGCAAGCGCGGCGATCAGCATGAGCAGGATCCAGCCGGTGACGAACCGGGTGTCGTGCAGGGTCGTCTCCGCCAGATGGGCGACGGCCACGAGTACGGCGGCGGCTGCGGCGGCAACCGTGCCGTTGCGGATCCGGCGTCGGGCGAATCCGGTCAACGGCGCAGCCATGCCACCAGCTCTCCCGGGTCGCTCATGTCGAGGCGGACCAGGGCGTCGTTCGGGCAGGCGCGCTGGCAGGCGGGCCCGCCAAGCTGCCCGGAGCACAGGTCGCATTTGGTCGCCCGGTGGATCGCCGTCCCGGTCTCGCGGTCGGTTATCACCTGACCGGCGCGGTCGGCGATTTCGACCATGACGATGTTGTCGTAGGGGCAGCTTCGCGCGCAGGTGCCGCAGCCGATGCAGGTCTCGTCGTTGATATGAACGTCGCCGAGGGACAGGTCGCGGTGAATCGCACCGGTCGGGCAACCGATCAGGCAAACGGCATCGACGCAGTGCATGCAGGCATGGGCGATCATCACGTCGCCATGGGACGGCCCCTGGCGCACGAAACGCGGATTGCCGTCATGGGTGGCCGCACAGGCCTTCACGCAATCGTCGCAGCCGGTGCAGCGGTCGAGGTCGATCACCATGGATTGGGTGCCGTTGATGATCCGCTCGTCGATCAGGAAATCGACCAGCGGCTGCTCGATTCCACTGGCGCTCTCGTCCCGCTTCCAGACCGGTGTTGAGGGCGTGTCCGCCGGCGTGGCTGTCGGCAACAGGTGCTCGGGCAGGGTGGGCAGGACATGACGCTCCATCACCACCGCCGGAACCCGCAGGATATCGAGATAGCCGATCGCGCGCAGGCTGTAGCGCAGCGGCAACGCCGTTCCCCAGCGCCATTGCCGGACCAGTTCCTCGAAGCCGAAGACGTCGTTGTTCTTCAGATACCCGACGGTGCGGTCGCCGTGATCCAGATGCTCGGTCACCCGGGCGAAGCCGGCGCGGATCATGATCAGGTCGTCGGCAAGGCTGCCTTCCTCGGCAATCAACGGTTCTCCCGCCAGGGCCTCGTTGCGCTCCGACGGCACCTCCCCGGTGGGAAACAGTTCCTGGGTTCCGTGGTTCTCGAAGCGGATTTCCTCGGCGACCAGCGCCGTCGTCTCCGCGTCCAGATGCGCGAACAGCGGACTTTCCGCCAGATGGGCGAGCAGGCTGCGGGTGCGGTGCAGGTGGTCGACGGTCTCGCGCAGGCCGGGGTCGCGGGCGCGCAGGTCGCGCAATCCCTGCCATCTCAGCTCGATCAGCTCGCAGTCGGTGCCGGCGAACACGGTCGCGGTGCGGGGTGTGCGCGACAGGGCGGATATCTCGCCGAACATATCGCCATGACCGAGCGGAATGATCGACTGCTCCGCCATCACCCGGTCGATGTCGGGCAGATAGGCCCGGTCCCGGTCCGCGCGCAGATGTACAGCACCCGGTCGCGGCGCCAGGGCACGGGTTTCGATCTCCGGCGAATTGCGCCAGAGCTGTGACAGCGCCCGCCAGACCGATCGGCGACGTCGCGGCATCGCGCGGCCGCTGTCGGGCAGACCGGCATAGAGGACGCAGGCCGTGCCGGTGAGGATCACGAAGACCGAATTTCCGTAATCCCCCTCGCGCACGACGATGTCGCCGCGCTGGTAGCGGTTGATCCGGGCATCGTTGCGCACGATGTCGGCCAGCAGATGGCCCGGCGGGAACCGATCCGGATCGAGATCGCGGAACACCGGTGCCGCCAGGATCCGCTGGACATCGCCCACGGCCAGATCCGGGTCGAACGGATTGTCCCAACGTCGGGGGCGGCTGATCGCCGTGGCGGGGGAGAGCACCTGTACGATCCTCAGCGCGCCGGCGTGCCTTTGTAGGCGGTGTCCGGCGGCAGGACCGGGTCGATGGCGCCGAAGGTACTGCCGTCGTACGTCTCGACGATCTGGCGGGTGATCGCGCCGACCTTGTCCGCCGCCGCCGACAGGGCCGCGTCGTTGTTCAGTTTGAGCCCGGCACTGTTGGCGGCCGCCCCCATCTGTCCCAGCTCCTCGATTTTCAGATATCCCTCCAGGGCGGCGATCGCCTGGCGCGCAGCCTGGACGCGGGTCGCCATGGACACCGCGTAGGATGCTTTCTGGGTCGCCTTGCCGACCGCGCGCAGCGCCGTCTCCAACTCGACCGCCCGGCCGACGACGAACATCAACCGCTTGTCGTTGAGCGAAGCGGGCGCGTTGGCGGCGCCCTTGTTGTGCCAAGTGTTGTGTCGGATCTCGCCCTGGGACCAGGTGACCAGTTCGAACGCGCTGCCGGCCTTGTGACCGCCGGTGTTCACCAGCTTCTCGTTCGGCACCACATGGCAGGAGAAGCAGTTCTTGGCCCAACTATACATGTCCTTGGGGCGGATCATGCCGGCGGCCTCGGCCTTCTGCCAGCGCAGCGCGATCTCCTCCTGGCTCTCCTGGCCTTCCTTCTTTCCGCTGAAGCCGCTGTGGACCGGTTGCCAGGCGCTGGCGGCCCCGTGACAGCTCTCGCAGGAGACGCCGGCCACCGCCTCGGACGCGCCACCGGTCGCGTCCACCGTCGTAAAGTGGCAGTTCAGGCACAGGCTCTCCGACTTGATCCGGCGCATGCCCATGCGTTCGGCGATGTCGTTCGCCTCTTTCTTGCGGGTCAGCTCGGTGAAGGTCGAGAAATGGTGAGTGCCTTTCCAGATTTCGGTTTCGGTCTTGTGGCACTCGGCGCATTTGGCCGGACCGATCACCTTGAACGTCCCGTCGCCGGTCTGCGCCGCGGCGGGAGAGACGACCAGCGCCGCTGCGACGACAAGGGTCGAGACAAGCAACGATACTGCCGTGGCGAGCCGGCCCTGGGCCGATTTGCTCGTTGAGTTGTGCATCGTTGCGTCCTCCGTCGGTTTCATTCCGTCTTCTTTCAGCTTGGTCATGCGTCGAGCACCAGCCTGCCGCGCGGCACCGCCATGCAGGCCAGACAGGTGCCGGGCTCCGGGGCCACGGCGGGTTCGGCCGGGTAATCTACCGTGCCCGCTTTGACGGCGACCACGCAGGTGCCGCAATGGCCGGCCCTGCAGCCGCTCTCCAGCGCCACGCCATTGCTTTCCGCCAGGGCGAGAATCGAGCCGGCCGACCCGTCCCAGGTCAGAGTCTTGTCGGAGCGGTCGAAGCGGATCTCCACTCCCGGCTCGGCGGCCGGAGCGGGGCGCTCGCTCGGTTGGCGGCGCACGGTGGCCGCGCCGAACGCTTCGACCCGGATGTCATTGGCCGGCACGCCCCAGTCGTGCAGGCCATCGGCGAGGGTTTCCATCATCGCCGCCGGACCGCACAGATAGAACACGTAGTTGGTCGACGGCAGAGCGTTCTTCAGCAGCGCCAGATCGACCCGGCCCGGCCAGTCGTAGTGCCGGCCCGGGACGCAAGACTCGGTCGGCCGGCTGTAGCAGGTGACGACATGCAGGGTCGGATAGAGCTGACGTAATCCGGCGATATGTTCGGCGAAGGCGTGCTGGCCGCGATTGCGCACACCGTAGAACAACCAGATCTCCCGCTCGGTCTGGCCGTCGCACATCGCGTTCAGCATACTCAGCAACGGCGTGATGCCGATGCCGCCGGCAATCAGCACGATCGGTTGATCGGAGGCGGGATCGCTGATGAAAGAGCCGGTGGGCCCACGCACATCGAGGATGTCGCCCTCGCGCACCACGTCGTTCAGATAGCCCGAGACGATTCCCGGATCGCAGGCCGCATCGTCCGGCGCCACCACCCGTTTCACGCTGATCCGATAGCGCCCGCCATCGGTTGGCGCATCAGACAGGGAGTAGCAGCGAACCAGCGGTTTGGCCCGGCCCGGGATGCGAAACTGGAATGTCAGAAATTGGCCCGGCAAATACCGCGGCAGGGAGCGGCCGTTATGGGCGGTCAGCTCGAAGGAATGGACGTCTTCGGCCTCGCGGACCTTGCGCACGACCTTGAGTTTGCGGAACCCGCTCCAGGCATTGACGGTCAGGTCGCGCTCCGCTTCGGCGCGTCGGAGCGACAACTCGACCCGGCGCTCGAACAAGCGGGCCTCGGCGGCGAAACTGCGTCGCTCCAGGCAACCCCGCCGCCAGGTTCCATACAGGCTGAGCACCATCTGTACGGCGGTGCCGGCGACGATGACATAACCGAGCGTTTCGAGCATCGCTAGAACCTCACCAGCAGCTCGGAGCGCGCGCCGTAGCCGAGATCGCGGGCTTCTTCGCGGGACACGAATCCATCGAGCTGCAAGACGAAGCGGGCGCCCAGCGCCTGCTGAAAGCGCAGGCCGATCGCTGCGGCATCCTGATGGTCCGGGTCGGTTGCGATCCGGATGCCGATCTCGGCGACGAGTTGGGTGCGTTCCTGGTTGAAGAACATCTGATAGCCGGCGGCGGCGGCGACTACGTCGTCTGCCCGATTGCTCAAGGCCGTGCCGAAATCGCCGAGATTGGGGGCGGCGAAGAGGATGCCGACCGGTCCGAGCGGTCCACCGGAGATCGGATCGCGGGCCGCCGAGGTGAACCGGTCCAGGGCCCAGGCGGCGTTGATGTAAAGCACATCGTCATTGCCCATCGGATCGCCGGACAGCTCGGCCAGGAACACGGTGCCGGTGTCGACCGCGTCGGACGCCTCGTCGAGGGCGACGGACTGGGCCAGGCGGAAGGCGGTGTTCACCTTGCCGAGGCGCTGGGTGGCGGCGGCGCCCAGGAACAGGCCGTCGGTTCCGCTGCCGCCATCCTCGCCGCCGGTCACCCAGACCGCGTCCAGCGCCACGGTCGAGGCTCGGAAGTCGGTCTCGGAAAACAGACCGGCCAGCTTGGCCTTGTCGTCGCGCTCGTTGTCGCTGCGGTGAATGTTGCCCCAGCCGAACAGCGCGGTGAGGCGGGTGTCGACCGAGACGTCCCGGACGATCAGGGTATCCCGGGTGACGGCGACGGCATCGACAGTGTCGTTGATCAGCAGGCCTTCCTGAAACAGGAGCTGCTGGCGCCCGACCGTGAAGCCGATGTCGAGGCCACCGGCATCGAACGGGTCGGCATTGGGGAAGATCTCGCCAATCTCACCCTCGAAGAAAAGCGCCGTGATTTCGCCGCTGAACTGATTGTCGAAGCCTTCATCCGCCTCCGGTCGGCGATGGTAGCCGCTATATCTGCCGCCGTCGCGTAGCGGCGACAGCCCGAGCAGGACCCGCTCGGTGCCGCTCAGCCGCAGGTTTGCGAACAGGTCGAGCCGATTGGCCCATTCCTGCACCTCGGTGGCGGTGCCGTTCCTGAAGACGCCAACTCCCGTGCGGTACTGGCCGAAAACCCAGAGTGCCGGCTGCCATACAGCCCCGGTCGGCAGCTCGAAGCCGGGATCCAGCGGGCCGGTACCCAGCAGGTCCGGGCCGATCTCCAACAGCGGCGTCGCCCGCTCCGGCAGGTCGTCGCCTCTGTAGGGGATCACGTCTTCGGAAAGCGTCTTCACCTCGGCCGAAACCGACCCGGCAGCCAACAACAGCGCGGCAGCCGGTAGCAACTGCGCCCAGCGGATCATGCGCCTCATTGGACCGCCGCCCGGCTCTGGTCGCCCAAAGTCACGACCGTCTCCCGTTCGGCGATGGTCAGCGTGCCGGCGACGACGGCATCGGCGACCTGGCGCGGACTCATGCCGTAGTCGAAGCCGATGTCCTGGATCGCCAGGATCAGGTTGACCGGCACCATCTGTGCCTTGAGTTGCACGCTGATCGCGTAGCGCCCCGACCCGGAGAGCACCTCCGCCGGCACCGAATAGTCGGCGGTCCGTCGGCCGAGAGGATCGATGGTCTGCTTGTGTTTGCGAGCGGTTTGCGGCCGGCCGTAGATCGTCGTCGGCAATGCCTCGGGACGCACGAAGGGCAGCACGCCCTGGGAGGTGTTGATGGGCAGTACCTGTTCCCGCTCGCCGCCACGCAGCAGGCGGACCAGGAACTTGGACTGGAGGTTGAACAGATCCTCGTCGAGCGGAAGTTCGCCCGCATGGACATAGGCGGAATGGGTGTCGCGCAGGTCGCCGTTCGGATCGCGGTCGCCGGACCGATACACCACAGCCCCGTCGCCATTGGTCACGGTAACGTCCAGGAACATCAGCCGTTCGGCATCGAAACCGGTCGGCACCGCGTGGCCGTCCGTGATGTTGCGGACCGTCACCGAAAACGACAGGTCGTCCGCCGCCGCCGTGATCCGGATCTCGCCGAGCGCCAGACCGTTCCGCAGGACCTCCAATCGACGATCTTCGGCTTTCGCCAGACGCCGCTTCTGCTCCTCGACGATCTTGCGGCCGTCATAGCGGTCGTCGATCGAGCGCCATGCCTCGGGAAAGGGGGCGTCGCGCGGGGCGGCGTTCTCGAAGGCGTCGGTCCCCCAACCGGCGGCATCGTCGAACGCCATCCATTCCCGCATGGTCTTGAAGCTCTGAGCCTTCACGTTCAGCGGGAACAGACCGGGGTGAAGGATGGAATGGTCAGGACCGGCAAAGAAATGGCTGGCCAGTTTGCGGGGCCGCGTCGGCTCGCCGCCGACGATGGCCGCCGGACCTTCCTCGTAGCCGGACGCCACGCCCTGCTCCTTGCCCATATGGCAGTCCTGGCAGGTAACCCCGGCCTGGGAAGCCGGCGACTGATGGTACTCGGCGAAGGCTTCCTCCAGGCGGAAGCCGTTCACCAGGGTCACGTCGTGGCAGGTGGCGCAGAAACCGGGCGTGGTCAGCGGGAAGAACCGCTCGACCTCGGTATGGATGCCGCGGCCGGGCGTATCTCGGTCGGTCGACACCCGATAGGTTTCCGGCGCGTCCAGCACGCGCTTCAGCTCCTCGTCGCCCCGGGGGCCGAAGACCGGTTCGTACAGGTCGCCTTCGACGATCGCGAGACGGCCGCTGATCTTACCGTAGTTGCGGTCGACCCGGTGGCAGGTGATGCAGGTCACCCCCTCCCGCGAGGTCGGGTGCCGCTCGAAATTGGAGACATAGACCGACTCTTCCAGGTTCATGCCCACCGGCGAGTGACAGCGCACGCAGAAGTCCCCGTTGGTGCCGCTGGTCTTGGCGTTGATCGCCGCCTGCATGGTCAGGAACACGGGGCTGAGCTGGGCATAGGCGTGCTGAGAGGCGGACCATTCTCCGTATTGCTTGGGGTGGCAGGTGGCGCAGGTGGAGGCAGCCGGAAAGCGGTTCTCGGCGAACAGCTTCTCGTGCTCCGCCGCCGCGTCCGCCGTGCTCCCGGCCGCGTCGCTCGGTGTCTCCGCCGGCACGGGAGAGCCGATCGCCGGCGCGACGGATGGGGCGTTGTCATCCGGCGTCGGCACCAGCAGCAGATCGTCTCCGCCCGAAGGCTGGACCAGCAGGTCATCCGATTGTGTCGGAGCCGGTTGAAGGAGAAGGTCGTCCGATTGTGTCGGGATCGGTTGGAGCAGCAGGTCGTCGCTCTGAGAGGGAGGCGTCCGGTCGCCGACGCTCGGCGGTAGTAGCAGGTCATCGTCTGCGGCGGCGAGGTGCTCTGCGATCCGGTGAAGGGAGGCGGATCCGATTGCTGTATCGGCCGCGGCAGAGCTGATTAGCGTGCAGACCGCCATTGGAAGAACGGCAACGGCGGCTATCAGATCGCGTTGCAGACCGTTCATGATCATAGATAGCTTCCGGTCGCTTTCTGCGTGGGAGATATTTGACGTTATTACCGTGATTCTGCGATTGGTCAAATTATCCGCCCTGTGCCGAGGCCTGAAAAACCATAGGTTTCGGGCCGCGCTGCTTCACAGTTGGAATCGGTTGTTCAGGGGCGCTGCGCGTGGCCCGCTCCCGGTATCGTCTTCGTGCAGAAGTTAGGTCTGTCTCGGGGGAGTACCGCGAACGAGGCCCTGATCGTGGCGAGAGTTTGCGGACGGTGTGGAGGGCTTCCGGCAGCGGATCCAAGGGGTTGTGGCGCCGAGCGCCGCCATGGACGGTCGGGCAGGTCTAAAGAAGGCCCGGAAGGAATGTGGCGATCTGCGGGATCGCGTAGATGATCACCATGCCGATGATGAAAAGCGTGACGAACGGCAGGACGGCGCGGAAGATCGTTCGCAGGTCGGCATCCGGCACCACTCCCTTGAAGGTGAACATGGCATAGCCGAACGGCGGGGTGATGCCGCCCAGGGTCACGTTCAGCAACATCAGCAGCCAGAACCAGATCGGATCGAAGCCGAGTGTGACGACCATGGGCTCGTAGATCGGGATGACGACCAGCATCAGGGCGACCTGGTCGATGAACATGCAGAACACGAACACCAGCAGCATCATGACCAGGAACATGGTGGCCGGCTGCAGGTGCGACTGGGCCACGACTTCGGTGAGCTGGCCGGTGGCGCCGCTGAACGCCAGTAGCTGACTGAACATCGTCGAGGAGGCCATGATCACCAGGATCATGCTGGCGATATAGGCGGCCTGGGTCAGGCTGTCCCAAATCAGGCGCCAGGACAGGCGTCGAAACAGGCCGGCCGTCAGCAGTGCTCCGGCGACGCCCGTTGCGGCGGATTCCGACGGGGTCGCCACGCCCGCCAGGATGAACCCCATCACGCTGAAGATGATCAGCCCGAAGGGCAGGCAGCGCAGCAGGTGGCGCCAGAGTTCGGCGCCGGCCTCGTCCGCAGGGGCTTCCAAATCGACGGACGGCGACAGCGCGGGCTGAAGCGCACAGCGGCCCAGAGCGTAGAGCAGGAACAGTCCCGAGAGCAGCAACCCCGGCAGGATGCCCGCGATCAGCAGACCGGCGACGGAGACGTTGGCCAGGGTGGCGATGATGATCGCCAGCACGCTCGGCGGAATGATCGGCGCCAGGCTGGCGCCACCCAGGATCACGCCGATGGAGAGCTTCGGGTCGTAGCCGCGCGCGATCATCCCGGGATAGATCGTGCGACCCATCATCGCCGCCACCGCCATATTCGAGCCGGACAGGGCGCCGAAGATGGTCGCAAGCACCATGGCGAGCACGTATTGCCGCCCCCGGACCCGGCCGACGGCGCGGTCGACCGCCTCGAAGAGCACGGTCGTCGTGCCGGAACGAAACAGTAGCTCGCCCATCAGCACGAAGAGCGGGATCGCCGTCAGGGTGCCGGTGGTCGTGGTGTCGAAGATCGAATTGACCACCATGGAGAACGCGCCCGGCCCCAGAAACGCGAGCACGCCGGCGACGTTGATGGCGAGAAAGGCAAGGAAGATCGGCATGCCGGAGGCGAACAGCGCCAGCAGCAGCGTGCCGGCGATCGCCAGGATGAGCCACCACTCCATGGATCAGATCTCCGGGTTCGGTAATGGAGCGCCGTCGTCGCCGTGCGCACGCGGTGCCAGCGCCAGGCGCAGGAACTCCAGCGCCGACAGCGAGACGCCGAAGACGATCCAGCTCGACACCCACCATTTCGGGATCGGCTGGGCTGCCATCATCTGGATGTTGCGGGCGATCTGGCGGGCCGTCTCCTCGGCGGCGAAGACGGTGATCGCGCCGCAGACCAGGAAGCCGACACCGGCTATCAGCCGCTCGGCGCCGTCGCGCGCCGTCGGCGAGAGCACTTCCAGCACCACGGTCACCGCGACCTGACCGCGGGTCGCCGTGACCTGGGGCATCATGGTGAAGACCAGAACGCACAGCAGGTACTTCACCAGCTCCGCCGACCACCAGGTCGGCGCGCCGAAGGCATAGCGCGCCACCACCTCGTAGACATAGACCACGGTGATGCCGGCCAGGGCCAACTTGGCGATGAGGACGCCGATCGCACGCAGCCCGTCGAGGCTGCGTGCGAAGGCCGAGACGGGGCCGGCCCAGAGCGGCAAGCGGACGGTCACCGGCGCGCGACCTACTGGGTCAGGCCGGCGTCTAGGGCGATTGTGCGCAACGCGCCCGCCGCCTCGCCGCAGCAGTCTCCGCCGAGTGCCCAGATGCTCTCGATGAACGCGGTCTGCACCTTCGCCGCGGTTGCCGGCGACAGGGTCTCGACCTTTACGCCGAGCTCATCGAGCTTCATGTCTTCCTCATTCTGGATGCCGTTGCCGATCCAGGGCATCTCCAGTTCGGTGAGCTTGCCGGCCTCGAGCAGAACGGACTGCTCCTCGGCGCTCAGAGCCTCCCACGCCTTGAGGTTGACGAAGACCGGCTGGGTCGCCGCGCCGAAGGTCGGCCGCAGACGGTAATTGGCGACCTCGAAGTGCTTCATCGATACCATGCCGGCGGCGGGCCAGCCGGCGCCGTCGACGATGCCCTTCTGCAAGGCCGAGTAGATCTCCGAGCCCGGTAGCACGACCGGCTCCGCACCGAGCGCCCGGATGACGCCGTGATAGGTAGGGGTGCCGCGCACCTTGCGGCCCGCCAGGTCACCGGCCTCGGACAGCGGCTCCTTGGTGAACAGGTGGTAGCCGTACATGCTGACCGACATCATCGCGACCATCTTGAGGCCGTGCTGCTTCTGGTAGAAGGAGTCCACGTAGTCCCAGACACCGGACTCCCGCCGCGCGATCGGGTCGACGTCGATCGCATCCACGGTCAGCGCCAGCCCACCTTCGCCAGCGTGGAAGACCGGATGAGTGTAGAGCATGTCGAACACACCGGCGACCACGGGCTGGAGCTGTTCGAAGATTGGCACCACCTCCGGCCCGCTGATGGTGATTTTGACCGCATCGCCACCGATATTGGCGACATTCTCCAGATAGCGTTCCAGGACCGCATAGGTCGGCTTCTGGGTGCTGTTGAAGCTGGACAGCAGCTTCAATTCCGCACTCTCGGCCGGCGCCGCTCCGAATGCCGCGACCGTTACGGCCGCCGCCGCGATCAGGGTCTGCCTCAACGTCTTCTGGATGGTTCGCATGCTCGCCTCCTCAGGGTTGCGCCCAAAAAACAGGCGGGTGCCCGATGTTTGGACTGCGGGTGCCTGATAATCGGTCGAAACCGCGATTATCAGGTCATTAAGTAAGTATGTAATTACTTACTAGCGAAATCTGTGCCAGATTCCGCTCCGGTGAGTGATGGGACAGGTCCGGCGTCGGGCCGGGCGACCGGCAGCAGTCCCCGGCAGAAGTCCCCGGCAGAAGTCCGATGAACGGTGAATTGGGAACGGGAACGAAGCGCGTGGTGGAACTACAGCGACCCTCGGTCCAGAACGTCGTGGAGGCGATCCGCCTCTGGGAACCGCATATCGACGCCTGGAGTCATGTATCCGACGCTCGATTGTCCGATCCGCCTGCGGCTGAACATCCCGGTCTCCTGGCGGGCGCCTGCTTCGCGGTGAAGGACGTGATCGACGTGGCGGGCATGCCGACCCGCTTCGGCAGCCGGCTCTTCGCGACGGCCCCTCCCGCGCCGGTGGAGGCTCCAATCGTTGCCGCCTTGCGCGCCGCCGGCGGCGTCCCGGTTGGCAAGACACGCACCACCGAATTCGCCTTTGTCGACCCGACCACGACCCGCAATCCCTACGACCTGGGCCGGAGTCCCGGCGGGTCGAGCAGCGGCTCCGGGGCGGCGGTCGGCGCCCGCGTCGTGCCGTTCGCGCTGGGGACCCAGACGGCGGGATCGCTCTGCCGGCCGGCGAGCTACTGTGGGGCGCTCTCCTACAAGCCGGGGATCGACCGGTTCCCGACCACGGGCATGGCGCCGCTGTCGCCGAGTTTCGACGCCGTCGGCGTCATCGCCGGCTCGATGGACTGGCTGCAACGGGTGTTCGAGGTGCTCGACACCGCTTTCGCCGATCTGGACGCGGTCGCTCTGCCGTCGGAGCGGCGGTCGATCCCTGAATCGTTGCGTATCGGTTTGGTCGTCCCATCGGAACAGACCCCGGAGCCGGAGATGGTGGCGGCGATGGCTCGGACGGTGGATCTCTTCCGGCGCCAGGGGCATGTGGTTCATGCTGTCGCACCACCGGTGGACTTCGCCGCCCTGATCGCCTGGCACCGCACGGTGATGCTCCGCGAGGCGGTGGATGCCGTCGGTTCGATCGTCGCAGGCGGCGAGGAGCGGATCGGCCCGAAACTGGCCGCCGGGCTGCGCACCGGGCGAGCGATACCGGACGGTGCACGGGTCGAGGCGGCGAGCCGTATCGCGGAGGCCCGCGCGGCATTCTGGCATGCGGCGACCGATTTCGATCTGCTGCTCGCCTATCCGGTACCCGGAGCGGCCCCGGTCGGCCTGGCGACGACGGGCGATCAGAATTACCTCACACCCTGGACGGCGCTGGGCGGGCCGCTGGTGTCCCTGTTCGCCGGCATGACTGGCGACGGCATGCCGCTTGGGTTGTTGCTGGGGGCCGCACCCGGACGCGACCGGGATCTGATGGAGATGGCCGGCCGGCTGAACGGAGCGATGCCCCGCCCGCCGGTTCCGGGTCTGCCCGGCGCCGCTTAGACCGCCCGTTCGGTCACGCGATCACCACCATCGCATCGACCTCGACAGAGGCGTTGGCCGGCAGTCCGCTGACCCCCACCGCCGTGCGGGCGTGGCGGCCCTTGTCGCCGAACAGGTTGATGAACAGGTCGGACGCGCCGTTGATCACCTGCGGCGACCGGTCGAAGCCTGGAAGGCAGTTCACGAACCCGCCGAGCCGTAGAACCGACTGCACCCGCCCCAGATCTCCGTCGCAGGCGGCCCGGAGATGGAACAGCAGATTCAGGGCGCAGATCTCCGCCGCCTTGCGTCCCTGGTCCACGGAGACGTGGGGGCCGTCCGCCGGCGGTGTCTGGTCGGGCGCGATCACCGGGCCGACATACGGCACCGTACCGTTCCAGTCGCAGGTCTGGCCGGCCAGGATCACCAGATTGCCGTCCCGGTTATGGGTCAAGAAGTTACCGCGCGGCGGCTTGGGATCCGGCAGTGACAGGCCCAGTTTCGCCAGCTTGTCCAGAATTTGGCAGCCCATGGCGCGCCTCCGATACCATCAAGTAATCAATTGATTACTAAACTGGTGCGAACGGATCGACAAGGCATCGCGTCAGGGGTCCTGGGCGCCGACCATGCGCAACACCAGCGTCTCCACGTGGGCGTAGCGGGCTTCCAGCCAGTCGGGCGCGGTCAAGTCGGTCTTGAATACCGCCGACAGGGTATGGGCGTTGCTCAGATGGTGAGAACTGAGCGCGACGATCGAAACGTAGAGCTGTAACGGATCGACCTCGTGCCGGAAGTCGGCGAGGATCAGGCCCCGGCCGATCGTGTCCTCGATCATCGAGATCAGCGGGGACGACATCTCGGCGATGGCCGCGGACTGGCGGATGAACTGCCCGCCGGTGAGATTCTCGTTGCGGGTCAGGTCGATGAAGATCTGATTGGCGCGGAAATGGTCCCAGGTGAAGCGGGTCAGCCGGAGCAGCGCGTCCCTCGGGGCCAGGGTCGCCAGATCGAGCTGTTGCTCCTTCTCGCGGATGTCGTGATAGGTCGCCTCGAGCACCTGGAGGTACAGCTTCTCCTTGTTGTCGAAGTAGTGATAGAGCATCCGCGTGTTGCAGCCGGCGGATCTGACGATGCGGTCGACCCGGGCGCCATCGAAGCCGTAGCGGGCGAATTCCAGGGTCGCGGCTTCCAGCAACCCCGCCCGTGTCGCGACCGGATCGCGCCGCCGAACATTCCTCGTTCCTTGATCCACACCGCCTCCGATTGTCGCCCGCTTGACCGTCAGCATCGGGAAAATACCGACCGAGGGAAAGCGTCGGATCTCCGACCCGCCGACCTAACACTTGATGCCGATGTGCCCGATGGCGGTTGCATCGGGCGATTGTGCAGTGCAACATGATCGGCCTAACCGTCTGGATGGGCCCCGATTGGCTACTGGATTGAAAATTGCCGTTGTCGAACGGGACCGTGATCGCGCGATCCAGATCATCGATGGGTTGATGGAGGCGGGTGACCACGACATCACCGTCATCGGCGAGGATTCCGGTCTGGCGCGCAAGTTGGCGATGCTGAATCCCGACGTGGTTCTGATCGATCTCGAGAATCCCGACCGCGACATGCTCGAAGAACTCACCCTCGCCTCCAGTCCGATGGAGCGGCCGGTCGCCATGTTCGTTGACCGGACCGATGATCGGGCGACCCAGGCGGCGATCGAGGCCGGCGTGAGCGCGTATGTGGTCGACGGACTGCGCAAGGAGCGGATCAAGCCGATCCTCGATGCCGCGATCGCCCGCTTCCATATGATCTCGCGCATGCGGGTCGAGCTTGCCGCGACCAAGGCGGCGCTGGCGGAGCGCAAGACCATCGATCGGGCCAAGGGCCTGCTGATGAAGGCGAAGGGGCTGTCCGAGGAGCAGGCCTATGCGCTGCTGCGCAAGACGGCGATGGACCAGGGCCGCAAGGTCGCCGATGTGGCCGCCGCCCTGGTCACCGCCTCGGACCTGC
Source organism: Thalassobaculaceae bacterium (assembly GCA_029212785.1). Lineage (GTDB taxonomy): Bacteria > Pseudomonadota > Alphaproteobacteria > Thalassobaculales > Thalassobaculaceae > Thalassobaculum. The sequence continues at coordinate 17,336 of JARGOG010000031.1, read as the reverse complement.
TGAAATGACGCTGACCCGACTCGATTGCGGGTTCATTCCGCTGGTCGACTGCGCGGCGCTGGTCGTCGCCCGCGAGATGGGGTTTGCCGAGGAGGAGGGGCTCGACCTCGTCCTGCACAAGGAGCCGACCTGGTCGGCGCTGCGTGACAAGCTGGCGCTCGGCGTGCTCGACGCGGCGCATATGCTGGCGCCGGTGCCAGTCGCCATGTCCATGGGGCTCGGCGGCATGGCGGTGCCGCTCGACGTGCTGCTCGTCCTGTCGGTCAACGGCAACACGGTTGGCGTCTCCCGGGCGCTGTCCGCCCGGATGCAGGAACAGGGCGGAGCGCGGGACTTCCTCGATGCCGCGACGACCGGCCGGGCGCTCATTGACGCGGCCGAAAGCCGACTGCGGATCGGCGTGCCGTTCCCGTTCTCGATGCATGCCGAGTTGCTTTACTACTGGCTGCAGGCGCTCGGGCTGGAGGCGCCGAAGGATCTGGATGTGCGCACGGTGCCGCCGCCGCGCATGGCCGATGCCGTCGCCGCCGGAGAGATCGACGCGTTCTGTGTCGGCGAGCCCTGGGGCAGCATCGCGGTCGAAGCCGGCGTCGCTGACATGGTGCTGCCGGGCTGTGCGATCTGGCGGTTCGCGCCGGAGAAAGTGCTGACCGTGCGCCGTGCCTGGAGCGAGGAGAAGCCAGAATTGGCCGGCGCCCTGATGCGGGCGGTCTGGCGGGCGGCCCGCTGGCTCGCCGTGCCGGACAATCTTGTGATCGCATCGGAGCTGCTGAGCCGGCCGGGCTATGTGGACGTATCGACCGACATCGTCGATCGGGCGCTCACCGGGCGACTGGAGATCAGCCCCCACGGAGAAGAGCGCCGGGTTCCGCAGTTTCTCGAGTTTTTCGAATGCGCGGCCAATTTCCCCTGGCGCAGCCAGGCGGCCTGGATCGCGACCCGGCTGTCCGAGCGTATGGGGATGGACCGGGCCGAATCCGTGGCGGTGGCGCGCGGCTGCTTCCGCTCCGACCTCTATCGCTCTGTGCTCGGTCCGCTTGGCGCGGAGACGCCGGCGGCGTCGGAAAAGCTCGAGGGCAGTCTCACCGAACGGATCGCCGTCGGCTCGTCGCGAGGACAGATGGTGCTGGGTCCGGATTTCTTCTTTGATCACAAAGTCTTCGATCCGGCGATATCCAACTGATCTGGACCTCATCGACGGAGGCGCAAAAGATCGACGATTTTCCGCTTGATGCTGCGCTGCAATAGTGTCACCGTAATTGCAGCGCAGGGCAACGCCGTCCAGCGCCACTTCCCACAAAGCTGCGGGTTTTGAGCAAGGCTGCTCGAACAGTCGTGAGGGTCTCACGACGCTGTTCGTGCGGCCTTTTTTCGTTCGCGCTTCCGGGGAGACCGGCGCGTGTTCGGCGGAAGGTAAGGAGTGAGACAATGAAATTTGTTTCCTGCGCAGCCGCGCTCCTCGCGGTCTCGATGACGGTCTCAGGCGCCCAGGCGGAGATGCTCGATGTCGAGAAGGACGAGCTGAAATTCGGCTTCATCAAGCTGACCGACATGGCGCCGCTCGCGGTGGCCTATGAGAAGGGCTATTTCGAGGACGAGGGGCTGTTCGTCACCCTGGAGCCGCAGGCCAACTGGAAAGTGCTGCTCGACCGCGTCATCGACGGGCAGCTCGACGGTGCCCACATGCTGGCCGGCCAGCCGCTGGCGGCAACCATCGGCTTCGGCACCGAGGCCCACATCATCACCCCGTTCTCCATGGACCTGAACGGCAACGGCATCACCGTGTCGAACGCCGTCTGGGCGGAGATGAAGAAGCACGTGCCGATCGGCGCAGACGGCAAGCCGGTGCACCCGATCCCGGCCTCGGCCCTGAAGCCGGTGGTCGAGAAGTACAAGGCCGAGGGCAAGCCCTTCAACATGGGCATGGTGTTCCCGGTCTCGACCCATAACTACGAGCTGCGCTACTGGCTCGCCGCCGGCGGCCTGAAGCCCGGCTACTACTCGTCGGAGAACGTCACCGGCCAGATCGACGCCGACGTGCTGCTGTCGGTGACCCCGCCGCCGCAAATGCCGGCGACGCTGGAGGCCGGCACGATCTACGGCTACTGCGTCGGTGAGCCGTGGAACCAGCAGGCGGTGTTCAAGGGCATCGGCGTGCCGGTGATCACCGATTACGAAATCTGGAAGAACAATCCGGAGAAGGTGTTCGGCATCACCGCCGAGTTCGCCGAGAAGTATCCCAACACGACCCTGGCGGTGACCAAGGCGCTGATCCGCGCCGCCCAGTGGCTGGACGAGAACGACAACGCCAACCGGCCGGAAGCGGTCGAGATTCTGGCGCGCTCCGAATATGTCGGCGCCGATGCCGAGGTGATCGCCAACTCGATGACCGGCACCTTCGAATACGAGAAGGGCGACAAGCGTGACGTGCCGGACTTCAACGTCTTCTTCCGGCACTTCGCCACCTATCCGTACTACTCGGATGCGGTCTGGTACCTGTCGCAGATGCGCCGCTGGGGCCAGATCGGCGAGGCGAAACCGGATACCTGGTACGACGAGGTGGCGCAAAAGGTCTATCGCCCGGACATCTATCTGAAGGCGGCCAAATTGCTGGTCGACGAGGGGCTTGTGGCGTCGGCCGATTTCCCCTGGGACAGCGACGGCTACCGCGCGCCGCAGAGCGAGTTCATCGACGGCGTGACCTTCAATGGCCGGACTCCCAACGCCTATCTGGAACTGTTCCCGATCGGCCTGAAAGGCGAAGAGCGCGTCGTCGGCAACGCCGTCAGCGGCTGATCCACGCCCTTGCCGTCCGCCGGCTCCGATGCGGCGGACGGCCTCCCCCAACGCAGTCCCACACGTGAGGTCCCCTATGGCCGCGATCACCGACGACTCCGACAGCCCGGTCTCCGAGCAGCGCGCGGCGCGCCGAGCCCGGCTGCATGCCCGGATCAGCCGGGTGGATTCCTACCTCAAGATCTTCGGCCTCGGCTGGATCACGCCGTTGCTGCGGGCCGCTGCCGGCGACAGCCCGATGGCGCAGATGCGCGAGGTCTGGCGCCAACTCGGTATACCGATGCTGTCGATCCTGGTCTTCCTGATTGCCTGGTCGCAGCTTGCGCCGACGGTGCAGACCTCGCTCGGCGCCATTCCTGGCCCGCTCGAAGTCTGGGAGCAGGCCGAAAACCTGCATGCCGACTATGTGCGCGAGCGCGAGAAGCAGGCCGATTTCATGGAGCGTCAGGAGACGCGCAACGCCAAGCTGGTTGCCGCCGGCAAGGACGACCGAGTGAAGTGGCGCGACTATACCGGCGCGCCGACCTATTACGACCAGATCTGGACCTCGATCCAGACCGTGTTCTTCGGCTTTCTGCTGGCGACCGCCGTCGCCGTACCAGTCGGCATCCTGTGCGGCCTGTCGCGGACCGCCAATGCCGCGATCAACCCGATCATCCAGATCTTCAAACCGGTCTCGCCGCTCGCCTGGCTGCCGATCGTCACCATGGTGGTTTCGGCAGCCTACGCGACGAATGACGGGCTGATGTCGAAGTCGTTTCTCACGTCGGCCATCACTGTGACGCTCTGTTCGCTGTGGCCGACCCTGATCAACACCGCCCATGGCGTGGCGTCGATCGACAAGGATCTGGTGAATGTCGGCCGCGTCCTGAAGCTGTCGACCTGGACGAAGATCACCAAGCTGGTGCTGCCCTCGGCCCTGCCGCTGATCTTCACCGGCCTGCGGCTGTCCTTGGGCGTGGGCTGGATGGTGTTGATCGCCGCCGAGATGCTGGCGCAGAACCCGGGCCTCGGGAAGTTCGTGTGGGACGAGTTCCAGAACGGCTCCTCCCAGAGCCTCGCCAAGATCATGGTCGCGGTCTTCACCATCGGCCTGATCGGCTTCCTGCTCGACCGGATGATGTACGCCATCCAGTCGGCGGTCAGCTTCTCGAACCAGCGGTGAGCGCCATGAGCATCCTGTCGATGAAGAATGTCTCCAAGGGGTTCGGCGAGGGCGACGCGCGCCAGGACGTCCTGCGCAACGTCAATCTCGAGGTTGGGAACGGCGAGTTCGTTGCCATCCTCGGCTTCTCCGGCACCGGCAAGTCGACGCTGATGAACATCCTGGCCGGGCTGGAGCATCCGGACAGCGGTGCGGCGCTGTTCCACGGCACCGCGATCGAGGGGCCGGGCCCGGAGCGCGGGCTGGTGTTCCAGTCCTACTCGCTGATGCCGTGGCTGACGGTCACCGGCAACGTAGCGCTGGCGGTCGATACCGTCGCCGCGGGGAAGTCGAAGAAGGAGCGGGCGGCGATCGTCGACCGTTATATCGGGATGGTCGGCCTTGGCCATGCCAAGGACCGGCGGCCGGCGGAACTGTCCGGCGGCATGCGCCAGCGTGTCGCCGTCGCCCGGGCGCTGGCGATGAACCCGCAAGTGCTGCTGCTCGACGAGCCGCTCTCGGCGCTCGACGCCCTGACCCGCGCCAACCTGCAGGACGAGATCGAGCGGATCTGGGAGGCCGACCGCAAGACGGTGGTGCTGATCACCAACGATGTCGACGAGGCGATCCTGCTGGCCGACCGGATCATTCCGCTGAACCCGGACGGCACGCTGGGCGAGGCGTTCGAGGTCAACCTGACCCGTCCGCGCGACCGCACGGCGATGAACCACAATCCGGCCTTCAAGCAGTTGCGGGCCAAGGTCACCCAATACCTCATGGACGTCGGCATCGCTGCCAAGGTGGTCGAGACCCGCAACCTGCCGGACGTCACCCCGATCCATGGGGCGCCCAAGGCCTATGCCGAGGCGGCCAAATCGGTGGCCGACGACCGCTATCTCCAGTTCTCGCAGCTTTCCAAGGTCTACCCGACGCCGACCGGCCCGCTCACGGTGGTCGAGGAGTTCGACCTCACCATGAAGAAGGGCGAGTTCGTCTCCCTGATCGGCCATTCCGGCTGCGGCAAGTCGACGGTCCTGACGATGACGGCGGGCCTGAACGGCATCTCCGGCGGCGGCATCGTTCTCGACGGCAGTCACGTGGTCGATGCCGACCCGGAGCGCGCCGTGGTGTTCCAGGCGCCGTCCCTGTTCCCTTGGCTGACCGCCAAGCAGAACGTGGCGATCGGCGTCGACCGGGTCTATCCGAAGGCGAGCCAGGGCGAACGCCAGGAGGTGGTCGAATACTACCTGGAGCGCGTCGGTCTGGCCGATGCCATGGACAAGCCGGCGGCCGAGCTTTCCGGCGGCATGCGCCAGCGCGTCGGCATTGCCCGCGCCTTCGCGCTGAGCCCCAAGCTGCTGCTGCTCGACGAGCCGTTCGGCATGCTCGACAGCCTGACCCGCTGGGAGCTGCAGGAGGTGCTGATGGAGGTGTGGTCGCGCACCAAGGTCACCGCCGTCTGCGTCACCCATGACGTGGACGAGGCGATCCTGCTGGCCGACCGGGTGGTGATGATGACCAACGGCCCGCGCGCCACCATCGGCAAGATCCTGGACGTCGACCTGCCGCGTCCACGCACCCGCAAAGCCCTGCTGGAGCACCCCGACTATTACGGCTACCGCGAGGAAATTTTGAGTTTCCTCGAGGAGTACGAGCGCGGTGCCCACGCCAAGGCCGCCTGAGCAACCGGACAGAGAAGGAGACCGATTATGACCCTGACGTCCGACCAGATCACCCTGATCGAAGACAGCTTCGCCGACGTGGTGCCGATCAAGGACCAGGCGGCGGCCCTGTTCTACGCCCGCCTGTTCGAGATCGCCCCGGAGGTCAGGCCGCTGTTCAAGAGTGACATGGCCGAGCAGGGCGCCAAGCTGATGGCGACCCTCGGCCTCGTCGTGAAGGGACTGCGCAATCTCGACGCCGTCGTGCCCGTCGCCGCCAAACTGGCCGACCGGCACGTCGCCTATGGCGTGAAGCCCGAACACTACACCCCGGTCGGCACCGCTCTGCTGTGGACCCTCGGCCAGGGCCTTGGCGAGAAGTTCACGCCGGACGTCGAGCAGGCCTGGACCAATGCTTACGGCATTCTGTCCGGCGCGATGATCGGTGCGGCCTATGGCGATCAGCCGGCGTCGGCGGGAGGCGCGGCATGAGACGCAAGCTTGTCGTCATCGGCGCCGGCATGGCCTCGGGCCGGGTCCTGGAGGACCTGATCGGGGCTGATCGTGACGCCTATGAGATCACCCTGTTCGGCGCCGAGCCGCGGGGCAATTACAACCGCATCATGCTCTCGCCGGTGCTTTCCGGCGAGAAGACCTACGAGGAGATCGTCACCCACGACGGCGACTGGTACGCGAACAACAGGGTCGTGTGCCGGTTCGGCGAGAAGGTCGAGACAATCGACCGCTCGCGCAAGGTCGTCGTGACCGATAACGGGGAAACGCCTTACGACAAGCTGCTGATCGCCACCGGCTCCCAGCCGTTCATCATCCCGATCCCGGGCAAGGATCTGGACGGTGTGCTGAGCTACCGTGATCTGGATGACGTCAACGCCATGCTGATGGCGGCGGAGCGTCCCGGCGCGAAAGCGGTGGTGATCGGCGGCGGATTGCTGGGGCTGGAGGCGGCGGCGGGCCTGAAAGCGCGCGGGATGGAGGTCACCGTCCTCCACCTGATGCCGACACTGATGGAGCGCCAGCTCGATCCGGCGGCCGGCTACCTGCTGCAGAAGGCGCTGGAGGGGCGGGACATCGCCGTCCATTGCAAGGCCAACACCCACGAGATCGTCGGCACCGACCGGGTCGAGGCCGTGCGTCTCGACGACGGTACCGAGATCCCGGCCGATATCGTGGTCATGGCGGTCGGCATCCGCCCGGACAAAACCCTGGCCGAGGCGGCCGGTCTGGCCGTCGGGCGCGGGGTGCATGTGGACGACGCCATGGTGACGTCGGATGCCGACATCCTGGCGGTTGGCGAATGCGTCGAGCACCGGGACATGTGTTACGGCCTCGTCGCCCCGCTCTACGACATGGCCAAGGTTGCCGCCCGTACCTTGCTGGGCGAGGCGGCGGCCTATGAGGGCTCGGTCACCTCGACCAAGCTCAAGGTCACCGGCATCGACCTGTTCTCCGCCGGCGACTTCGCCGACCGGGACGGGCGCGAGGAGATCGTGTTCCGCGACGCCACCCGCGGCGTCTACAAGCGGCTGGTGTTGGAGGACAACCGCATCGTCGGAATCGTCATGTATGGCGACACCGCCGACGGGACCTGGTTCTTCGGCCAGCTCAAGGACGGCTCCGATATCTCGGAGATGCGCGACACCCTGATCTTCGGCCCGGCCTATGCGGGGGGCAGTCCGCTGGACCCTATGGCGGCCGTTGCAGCATTGCCGGATGAGGCAGAGATCTGCGGCTGCAACGGCATCTGCAAGAGCCGGATCGTCACCGCGATTTCCGGTGGGGCCACGTCGCTGGATGCGGTGCGGGCCGAGACCAAGGCCTCGTCGAGCTGCGGCACCTGTACCGGGCTGGTCGAGCAGCTGCTCGCCGTCACGCTCGGTGACAGCTACGAGCAGCAGGCCGCGCGCCCGGTGTGCGGCTGTACCGACCTGACCCATGAGGACGTGCGCCGGCTGATCAAGGCGCGCGCGCTGAAGTCGATGCCCGCCGTCATGCAGGAATGCGGCTGGAAGACCTCCTGCGGCTGCCATGTCTGCCGCCCGGCGCTGAACTATTACCTGCTGTCGGATTGGCCGGGTGAGTATGTCGACGATCCGCAGAGCCGGTTCGTCAACGAGCGCAACCACGCCAACATCCAGAAGGATGGCACCTTCTCCGTGGTGCCGCGCATGTGGGGTGGCATCACCAATCCGCGGGAGCTGCGGGCCATCGCCGACGCGGCCGAGCGCTACGGTGTGCCGACCGTCAAGGTCACCGGCGGGCAGCGTATCGACCTGCTGGGTGTGCGCAAGGAGGACCTGCCGGCGATCTGGGCCGACCTGAACGACGCGGGCCTGGTCTCCGGCCATGCCTATGCCAAGGGGCTGCGCACGGTGAAGACCTGTGTGGGCACCGACCACTGTCGGTTCGGGACCCAGGATTCCACCGGCCTTGGCATCGCGATCGAAAAGCGGATGTGGGGAGCCTGGACGCCGCACAAGGTGAAGATGGCGGTCTCCGGCTGCCCGCGAAACTGCGCCGAGTCGACCTGCAAGGATGTCGGCGTGATCTGTGTCGACAGCGGGTTCGAGATCGGCGTCGCCGGTGCCGCCGGGATGGATCTCAAGGAAACCGAGCCGCTCACCAAAGCCGCGACCGAAGCGGAGACGCTGGAGATCATCTGCGCCTTCGTCCAGCTCTACCGGGAGAACGCCAAGTATCTCGACCGCCCCTACAAATGGGTCGCCAAGGTCGGTCTCGACTGGGTGCGCGAACGGGTGGTCGAGGATCTGGAGAGCCGGGCGGCGCTGGTGGCGCGCTTCGACTTCAGCCAGCAGGTGTTCCAGCACGATCCCTGGGCCGAGCGCGCCCGGGCGGAACCGGCGCGGCAGTTCCGGCCGCTGGCCGACCTGACGATGGAGGCGGCGGAATGACTGAGTGGATCGATATCGGATCGCTGGACGACGTGCCCGTGCGCGGCAGCCGGGTCATCCGGTCCGCCATCGGCTGCGTCGCGGTGTTCCGCACCGCCGCCGACGAGGTGTTCGCGCTGGAGGACCGCTGCCCGCACAAGGGCGGGCCGCTGTCCGACGGCATCGTGCATGGCCGCTCGGTGACCTGCCCGCTGCACAACATGGTGATCTCGCTGGAGACCGGGCTCGCCCAGGGGGCCGACGAGGGAGAGGTGAAAACCTTCAAGGTCCGGGTTGAGGGTGGACGGCTGTTGGTCGACCGGTCGCTCGCCCGCCGGGTTGAGGCCGCCTGAGATGGCCGGTCCGGTCCGCACCACCTGTCCCTATTGCGGTGTCGGCTGCGGCTTGATTGTCGCGCCGGACGATTCCGGAGCGGTGAGGGTGGCGGGCGATCCGGAGCATCCGGCGAATTTCGGACGGCTGTGTTCCAAGGGCTCGGCGCTGGCCGAGACCATCGGTCTGGAGGGCCGGCTGCTGGCACCGCGGATCGACGGCCGCGACGCGGGCTGGGATGAGGCGCTCGATCTGGTCGCGCAGCGGTTCTCCGCCGCCATCGCCGAGCATGGACCGGACAGCGTGGCGATCTACGGATCCGGCCAGCTATTGACCGAGGATTACTACGTCGCCAACAAGCTGATGAAGGGGTTCATCGGTTCCGCGAATATCGACACCAACTCGCGGCTCTGCATGGCCTCCTCGGTCGCCGGGCACAAGCGGGCCTTCGGCGCCGATACCGTTCCCGGAACCTATGAGGATCTGGAGCAGGCGGATCTGGTCGTTCTCGTCGGCTCCAACCTCGCCTGGTGCCACCCGGTGCTGTACCAGCGCATCGCCGCCGCCAAAGCGGCGCGACCACAAATGCGGGTGGTGAATATCGACCCGCGCCGCACCGCCACCTGCGACATTGCCGACCTGTATCTGGCGCTGGCGCCGGGAAGCGACGTGGCGCTGTTCAACGGCCTGCTGCGGATGATCGAGGATGTGGGCGCGGTCGACCGGGCCTATGTCGAGGCGCATGTGACCGGTCTCGAGGCGGCCGTCGCCGCCGCCCGTCCGGCGACGCTGGACGCGGTCGCCTCGGCGACCGACCTCGCCCGCGATGCCGTCGCCGCTTTCTACGAGATGTGGGTGTCCACCCCCCGTGTCGTCACGGTCTATAGCCAGGGCGTCAACCAGTCCTCGGCCGGCACCGACAAGGTCAACGCGATCCTGAACTGCCATCTGGCGACGGGGCGGATCGGGCGGCCGGGCATGGGGCCGTTCTCGGTCACCGGACAGCCGAACGCCATGGGTGGGCGCGAGGTCGGCGGGCTCTCCAACATGCTGGCGGCCCATCTCGATCTGGAGAACGCGGCGCACCGGTCGGCGGTGCGGGAATTCTGGAGGGCGCCCGCGATGGCGTCGACGCCCGGCCTGAAAGCGGTGGACCTGTTCCGGGCCTGTGCCGACGGCCACATCAAGGTGCTGTGGATCCTGTCGACCAATCCGGCCGTCACCCTGCCAGACACGGAGGCGGTGCGGGCGGCGATCTCGTCCTGTCCGTTCGTCGTCGTCTCCGACATGACGGCCGAGACCGACACCGCCAGGCTCGCCGACGTGCTGCTGCCGGCGGCCGGCTGGGGCGAGAAGTCGGGCACTGTCACCAATTCCGAGCGCCGGATCAGCCGTCAGCGCGCCTTCCTGCCGGCACCGGGAGAGGCGCGGGCAGACTGGCGCATCCTGTGCGATGTGGCGGCGCGGATGGGCTGGGGGGCGGCGTTCGACTATGACGGCCCGGCGGCGATCTTCCGCGAGCATGCGGCCCTGTCCGCCATCGCCGCCGGACTCGGCCGCGACTTCGATATCGGCGCGCTGAGTGCGCTCGACGATGCGGCCTATGACGACCTCGAGCCGGTGCAGTGGCCGATCGGTGGCGGGGGGCGGTTCTTCGCCGATGGTGGCTTCTATACCGAAGACGGCACGGCAAGGGCGGTCGCGGTGACGCCATGTACCCCGGTCGCGGTTCCGACCGCCGATTTCCCGCTCCGGCTCAACACCGGGCGCGTGCGCGATCATTGGCACACCATGACCCGCACCGCCCGTTCCGCCCGTCTCAGCCAGCACATCGCCGAACCCTTCATCGAGATTCATCCGCGCGATGCGGAGGTCCGGGGGATCGCCGATGCGGATCTGGTGGAGATCGGGACTCCCCAGGGGCGCGCGGTGGTCCGCGCCCTGCTGACCGACCGGGTGCGGCGTGGAGATGTGTTCGTGCCGATGCACTGGACCGGCGAATGGGCGCCTACGGGTCGGATCGGCACGGTCATCGCCCCGGTCACCGACCCGATTTCCGGCCAACCCGAGTTGAAGGCAGCGGTCGCCCGGATTTCACGCTTCGATGCCGGCTGGTATGCCTTCGTCGCGTCGAGCGACGAGATCCGCCCGGACACCGCCTACTGGGCCCGGGCACGGACCCGGGACGGCTGGCGCGCCGAGATCGCCGGCATGGAGATGCCCGCTGACTGGGAGGGTCTCGCCCGATCGTTGATCGCAATCGAAGGCGGCGAGGCCGTCTCGGTGATCGACCGGGCGCGCGGCATCGCCCGGGTGGCGCTGGTCGTCGAGGGTCGGGTGCGCGCGGTCCTGTTCGCCGACCGCGATCCGGTCGAAGTGGCCCGAACCCATGTGATCAACGCTCTCGGCGCGGAAGGGATCGACGGCAGCCTGCTGGCCGGCCGGCCCGGCGCCGCCCAGCCCGATCCGGGGGCGACCGTGTGCTCCTGTTTCGATGTCGGCGTGAACACGATCCTGGCCGCCATCGTCTCGCAGAACCTGAGCGATGTCGAACAGATCGGCCGCGCGCTCAGCGCCGGAACCAACTGCGGTTCCTGTCGCCCGGAACTGCGGGGACTGCTGGCGAGCGCCGGGACAAGGATGGCCGCGGAATGAGCGCGCCCACCACATCGCTGGCTCCCTACATTCAGGCCGTGGGGCGGGGCCCGTCGCGCGGTCGGAGCCTGAGCCTGGACGAGGCAGCCGACGCCATGGGCCAGATCCTCGACGGCACGGCCGCACCCGAAGCGGTCGGCGCGCTGCTGATGGTGCTGCGGTTCCGCGGCGAGACGGCGGAGGAGGTGGCGGGATTCGTCGCCGCCGTGCGCGCCCGCACCGTCGAATGGCGCGACCTTGGCGCCGCCCTCGACTGGCCGAGCTACGCCGCCGGCCGGTCGCGCGGGTTGCCGCTGTTCCTGATGGCGGCACGGCTGGTCGCCCGGGCCGGCGTGCCCGTGGTCCTGCATGGCTGGAATTCGCATCAGGACGGCGCTGCCGACGTGCGCTCCGCCCTGCCGGATCTGGATATCGAAACGGCCGAGACACCCGAGGCCGCCCGGGCGGCTCTGGGCGGGCGGGGGATCGTCTACCTGCCGCTCGAGGCGGTCTGTCCGCAGGCGCTCACGGTGCTGCGCCTGCGCGAGATTCTCGGTCTGCGCTCGTCGATCAACACGACACTGCGCCTGTCGAATCCGACCGGCGCACCGGCGGCGGTGCAGGGGGTCTTCCATCCGTCCTACCGGCTGCTGCAGCAGGACGCGGCCGGGCTTCTTGGCGACCGGGACATGCTGGTGCTGAAGGGCGGTGGCGGCGAGTTCGAGCGCCATCCGGCCAAGACCGTCGACCTCTACGGCCTGCGCGACGGCACGGCGGTCGAGTACGTCGCGCCGCCGCTGGTCGACGGCAAGCGCCGTCTCGCGGAAGTCGAGATCGGTCGCGACCGCCTGGCCGCCCTGTGGCGCGGCGAGGCCGAGGACGCTTTCGCCGATCGGGTCGTTGTCGGGACCGCTGCGGCGGCACTGCTGGCGAGCGGCGGATACACCTCGCTGGAAGCGGCGACGAGTGTGGCTGAAGCGCTTTGGACAACACGCCGCGACCGGGCGGCCGCCTGAACGGAGGATGCGATGAAGACGTTTCCCATGTTCCTGAAGACCGAAGGCCGGCGGATCGTCGTCGTCGGCGGTGGCGAGCAAGCGGCGCAGAAGGTCAGGCTGGCGCTCAAGACATCGGCCGAGATCCTGGTGGTTAGCGACGCGCCTGACGCGGAGATCGCCGATCTCGCCCGCCAGGGACGGATCGTCCTGCACACCGACGGTCTGCATGAGACGGCCTTCGAGAACGCGGTCCTGGCCTTCGTAGCGACCGATGACGGCGCCATCCGGGCCGCAGCCCACGCCCTGGCCCAACGCTGCGGCGTGCTGGTGAACGTGGTCGATGCGCCCGATCTCTGCGACGCCTTCACCCCGTCCATCGTCGATCGCGACCCGGTTGTGGTCGCCATCGGCACCGAGGGAACGGCACCTGTGCTCGCCCGTGGCCTGAAGGCGACGCTGGAGACAATGCTGGAGCCTCGGCTTGGCGATCTGGCGGCGCTGGCGGGTCGGCTGCGCGGCGAGGCGGCCCGGCTCGATCCGCGGCGCCGGCGCGACCTCTGGCGCTGGGTCTTCAACGGTGCTCCGCGCGCGCTCCATGCCGCTGGACGCGAGCGCGAGGCGGCGGCACTGGTGAAGGACGCCATCGCCAACGACAGGCTTCCCGAGGACCGCGACCATCCGGCGACCGGCTTCGTCAGCCTGGTCGGGGCCGGCCCGGGGTCGCGCGATCTGATCACCCTGCGTGGCGCCCAGCGGCTGCAGGAGGCGGATGTCATCTTCTACGACAGACTGGTCGACCCGGACCTGCTGGAACTCGCGCGGCGCGATGCAGAGCGTATCTATGTCGGCAAGACGCCCGGCACGGCGGCGTGGCCGCAGGAACGGATCAACGCGCTGATGGTCCGCACGGCGCGCGCCGGCAGGCGGGTTGTCCGCTTGAAATGCGGCGACCCCGGAATCTTCGGGCGCGGCGCGGAAGAGGCGGCAAGTCTGGACGAGGCTGGCATCAACTGGGAGATCGTGCCCGGCGTGACGGCGGCCTCGGCCGCGGCGGCGGCGACCTCCGGTTTCCTGACCGAGCGGGGCGAAGCGGACACCCTGGTGATCGCCACCGGGCAACTGCGCGCCGGTGACGGCGACCCGAATTGGGCCTCCTACCTGCTGCCGGGGACGACGCTGGCACTCTACATGGCGGTCGGTGCGGCGGCCAAGGTGCGGGCAAACCTGCTCGCCGCCGGGGTCGAACCGGATCTCGATGTCCGGATCGTCAGCCGGGCCGCCAGCCCCGCCGAGCGCGTGGTGATCACTCCCCTGGACGCCCTGGCCGACACCATTGAGCGGGAAGGGGTGGAGAATCCGGCGATCATCCTGATCCGCCGCCCGAAGCGGGAGCTCCCGGCGCGCGTTCGGGTCGAGATTCGTCCGGACCTGTCTCGGGACCTGCGCCTGGTCGCTGCGGTCTGACCCCTGCCGCTGGGAGAGCGTCGCGGCCGCGCCGGCTTGAACCGGAACGGTCGATGCCCGGCCTTGAACGACGTCGGCCCCGCATGCCACCGCTCCGGCGCAGGCGTACCGCTTGGTGTCTTCGCTCCGGATCAGAATGACGGGAAGCATCGGCACGCCGATCAGGGCGCTTCTCGACGGCGAGGAACGGGCCGATGAGACAGGGGAGCCGCCTACCGTCGGGCCGCCTCGCAGGCGTCCGCAATGATCGCCAGCCCCTGGTCGATTTCCGCGTCCGTGGCGGTCAGCGGCGGGGCGATGCGGAACACCGCGCCCATCGCCGGCAGTTTGACGATATTCATGCTCAAACCGCGGGCCATCGCCGCTTCGCCGATCCGGTCGCCCATCGCCAGATCGGGCGTGCGGCTGGCCCGGTCGGCGACGATCTCCAGGCCCAGCAGCAGGCCGCGCCCGCGCACGTCGCCGATGAAGTCGAAACGCTGGCGCAGCGATTGCAGTCCGGTCTTGAGCCGCGCGCCGGTGGTCCGCGCCCTGTCGATCAGCCCGTCCCGCTCGATGATATCGAGCACCGTGAGGCCCACCGCGGCGGGCAGCGGGTCGGAGACGTGGGTCGTCAGGAACACGAAGCCGCGTTCATGCGCCGTCTCCTCGATCTTCCTGCTGGTCACAACGGCCGACAAGGGCAGCCCGGCGCCGAGTGTCTTCGACAGGGTCAGGATGTCCGGCGTCACCCCGTCGCGCTGGAAGGCGAACATATGTCCGGTCCGCCCGATGCCGGTCTGCGCCTCGTCGAGGATCAGCAGCATCCCGCGCTCCTCGCATTTGCGCTTCAGGGCGGCGAAGTAACCCTCGGGCAGCTCGATGATCCCGCCGGACGACAGGATCGGCTCGGCGATGAAGGCGGCAAGGCTGCCGGTGGACTGGCTGTCGACCAGGTCGAAAGCGTCGTCGAGCTCGGTCTGCCAGTCGAGGCTGCCGTCGCCATGGGTGAAGCGGGGCCGATAGGCGTTGGGGGCGGGGATCGCGAAGGAGCCCACACCGGCCGGACCGTAGCCGCGTCGGGCGGCACTGTAGGTGGCCGAGGCCGCGGCACCCGTCATGCCGTGCCAGCTCTTCGAGAAGGCGACGATCTCGTGCCGTCCGGTGACGATTTTCGCCAGGCGGATCGCCGCTTCGTTGGACTCGCCGCCGGTGGACAGGAGCAGGACCTTCTCCAGACCCGCCTCGATCGAGCCCAGGCGCTTCGACAGCTCGACGACGGCGGGGGACAGCATGCCGCTGAACAGGTGGTCGAGCCGGCCGATTTCCCGGCGCACCGTCTCGACAATGGCGGGGTGCGAATGGCCGAGCACGGCGCTCATCTGCCCCGAGGTGAAGTCGAGGATTGCCTGGCCGTCCGTGTCGTAGACGTAGCTGCCCTCGGCGCGCGTGATAACCCGACGCTCGAACGTCGGGCCGTAGCGCAGCACATGGGCATCGACATCCGACCAGAAGTCGGAAGCGTCGGGCGTGGTGGTCTCGAATGCGGTCGTCATGGGGCCGTGCCTCCGTCCGATTTCGGTCGCTGATCGAAGGCTAGGTCGCATAATGACTTCAGCCAAATTCATAGTTTGAAAAATCAGTATCAATAATGATGATATAAGAATGGCTGATTTCGACATTCCTCTGCTGCGCAGCTTCGTCGCCGTGTCCCGGTCCGGGTCGATCAGCCGGGCAGCCGGACAGGTCGGCCGTACCCAGTCTGCGATCAGCATGCAGATGAAGCGGCTCGAAGCGGTGGTCGGTCAGCCGATCACCCGGCGCTCCGCGGGCGGGGTGGCGCTGACCGCGGCGGGGGAGCGGCTGCTGGTCCATGCGGAGCGGATACTGGGCACCCATGACGCCGCGGTTGCCCATCTGTCCGGCGCCGGTCTGCGCGGCGCCATCAGTTTCGGCTGCCCGGAGGATTACCTGGCGGCCTATTTCCCCGACCTGCTGAAGCGGTTCTCGGTCCTGCATGCCGGGATCGACATCGAGATCGTCTGTGCGCCGACCGTCGAACTGCGCCACCTTCTACAGCGTCGACGGATCGATCTCGCCGTCGTCTCGGTTCCGGCCGACACCGCCGGCGCCGACATCCTCCGGCGGGAGCCCTTTGTATGGGTGGCGAGCCATCCCGCCCCGGCACTTCTGAGAATCTCGCCCCTGCCGCTCGCGCTGTCGGCTGTCGGGACGCTGGACCACGCCGCTGCTATCGGCGCGGTGGAGAGCGCCGGCATCGCCCACCGGATCGCCTTTGCCAGCAACAGTCTGGCCGGTCTGATCGCGGTGACCCGGTCGGGCGAGGCTGTCAGTGTGGTGACCCGGTGTGCCGTGCCGTTGGACCTGCATGTGCTTGAGGACGCGCTGCCGGCGCTGCCGAGCGTCGGGGTCAGCCTGGCCTATGCGTCGGTCAGACCGACACCGCTCGTCACCGCCTTCGGCGATTTCACCGCGGACTGGCTCAGCCGAAGCGACGCTTGATTGGAATCTGCATTGGCGCGGTCCCCGGTCAGCCGATCAGGAAGCTGTCGGTGCCGAGCTGGTCGGCGGTGACGCCGATCAGGGTGACGGAGTTGCCGGCGCCGAGATCCAGCACCGCGTTGCCCGTGGCGTCGTTCGTGATCAGCGCCAGCAGATCCGCGGCCGAGGTTATGGCACTCGCGTTGATCCCGGCGGCCACCTCGAGAATGTCCTCGCCGATCGAGAAATCCTCGATCCGGTCGGTTCCGCTGGCATCGGCGAAGCGGAAGATGTCGGCGCCCGCGCCCCCCAAGAGCGTGTCGTCGCCGGCCCCTCCGCTCAGCGTGTCGGTGCCGAGATTGCCGCAGAGCCGGTCATCGCCGGCGCCGCCGAACAGCCGGTCGTCGTCCAGCCCGCCATAGAGAGTGTCGCTGCCGTCCCCGCCCCAGAGCCGGTCGTTGGCATGGTTGCCGTAGAGAATGTCCGCGCCGGCGCCGCCGGACAGGCTGTCGTCGCCGAGATTGCCGCAGGCGACGTCGTTCCCGAGGTTGCCACACAGCACGTCGCCGTCCTGGCCGCCATAGAGCGTATCGGCGTCCTGACCGCCATACAGCGTGTCGCGGCCAGCATTGCCGTAGAGGATGTCGGCGTCGGTATTGCCGTAGATCAGGTCGCCGTCGCCATTCCCCTGCAGCCGGTCCAGACCGGCGCCGCCGGAGAGCGTGTCGTTGCCATCCAGGCCGAGCACCGTGTCGTTACCGCCCAGCCCGTTGATCCTGTCATTGTCGGTGGTGCCGAGGATCATGTCTCCGTCACCCGTCCCCGAGACCGTGGCCGACTCTGCCTGGCCACCGCTGGATGGCGTGCCCACCGTCGAGAGGACAACGTCGTTGCCGGTGCCGCCGGTATAGGTGAT
>JARGOG010000030.1 GCA_029212785.1 Thalassobaculaceae bacterium | reverse complement strand
CGCATCGCGTGCGTCCCGCGCCTCAATCTCGGCGAGAACGCGCGCATATATACTGTCCTCGCCCCGGTCTCGCAACTCCTGATGACGTCGGCCGGCGCGGACTGCGGCGGATGCGGTGATGAACAGCTTCACCTCGGCGCCCGGTACCACGACCGTGCCGACATCGCGCCCGTCCAGCACGGCACCGGGCGGACGGTGGGCGAAGTCGCGCTGAAAATCGAGCAGGGCGGCGCGCACGGCGGGGAGCGCGGCGACCTTGGAGGAGGCGGCTCCGACCTCCGCGGTGCGCAGGTCCGGGCTGTCCAGGATCGCGGTGTCGAGGGTGCGGGCGGCCCGTTCGGCCGCCACAGGGTCTTCCGGGTCTCCGCCGGCCCGCAGCACGCTCAAGGCTGTCGCCCGGTAAAGCGCGCCGGTATCGAGATGCGGATAGCCGAGATGAGCGGCCAACGCCTTGGCCAGCGTGCCCTTGCCGGCGCCCGCGGGACCGTCGATGGCGACGATCATGCCGTCGCTCCGGACGTGCCGATCGCAGCGCCGACGCCGTTCATCAGATCCTTGAAGCCCGGGAAGGAGGTGGCGATGGCTGCCTCGTCATCGATGGCCACGGTCTCGTCGGCCGCCATGCCGAGCACGAGGAAGGCCATGGCGATCCGGTGGTCGAGATCGACCGCGATGGTCGCGTTGCCGGGCACGCCGTTGCCGGCGCCGTGCACGGTGAGGTCGTCGCCGTCGACCGCGACCCGGACACCGCAGGCGGCGAGCCCGTTAGCGGTGGCGGCCAGCCGATCGCTCTCCTTGACCCGCAGCTCGTCGAGGCCGCGCATCACCGTGGCACCCTCGGCATGGGCGGCGGCGACGGCGAGGACCGGGTACTCGTCGATCATCGAGGGCGCGCGCTCCGGCGGCACGTCGATCCCCTTGAGACGGGAGTGGCGCACGATCAGATCCGCCACCGGCTCGCCGGCCTCGATGCGCCGGTTCGTCAACTCGATATCCGCTCCCATTTCCAACAACGTCTCGAACAGACCGAAGCGCAGCGGGTTGGTGCCCACCCCCGGCAGGGTGATCTCCGAGCCCTCGACCAGCAGCGCGGCGACCGCCGGGAAGGCGGCGGAGGAGGGGTCGGCGGGCACGATCACCGGCCGGCCGGTCAGGTCCGGTTCGCCGACCACGGTGATGTGGCGGCCGTCCGCGTCGTCGCGCACCCGCACCTCGGCGCCGAAATGGCGCAGCATGGTTTCGGTGTGGTCGCGGGTCCATTTCGGCTCGATCACCGTGGTCTCGCCAGGCGCGGCGAGGCCCGCCAGTAGGATCGCCGACTTCACCTGGGCCGAGGCGACCGGCAGGGTGTAGGTGATCGGCATCAGGGTTTCCGGTCCGATAACGGCGAGCGGTGGGCGTCCCCCGTCGCGGGCGACGATCTTCACGCCCATCTGGGCGAGCGGGGCGGCCACCCGGCCCATCGGCCGGCGACGCAGGGAGCCGTCGCCGGTGAAGAAGGTGGTGATCGGCTGCCCTGCCGCCGTACCCATCAGCAGGCGCATGCCGGTGCCCGCGTTGCCGCAGTCGATGACGTCGGCCGGCTCGTCGAGGCCGCCGACCCCGCGCCCCACGACGCGCCAGCGTCCGGGGCCGAGATGCTCGACGGTGGCACCAAAGGCGCGCATCGCGCGGGCGGTGGCGAGCACGTCCTCGCCCTCCAGCAGACCCTCGATCGTGGTCTTGCCGACCGACAGACCGCCGAGGATCAGGGCGCGATGGGAGATCGACTTGTCGCCGGGAACGCGCACGGTGCCCGTCAGCGGACGAGCGCGCGATGAGAACAGCGGCTGGGGCATGGCAGGGTCTCCGGCGACGGAAATCTCGGTGCTTGGGATCGGATGGAGGCGGTCATATCACGCCCGTTCGTCCCTCGCGAGCCGCTCTGCTGCGACGTGCTGTGCCGCGGCCCAGTGCGAGAGGTCGGCCGCGACGGCGCTGGCGACCGGCGTCCACTCGAACCGGGTGGTCTGGCGGTACAGGCGCAGGGTCGGGAACCAGGGGCAGGTTTCGCCTTCGACACCCCAACGCCAGTCGGGGCGCAGATGCAGCATGGCCCAGACCGGGCGGCCGAGGCCACAGGCCTGGTGGATCGTCGAGTTCGAGATCGAGATCACCAGATCGACGGCGTCGAGCTGGGCGCCGAAGCCGTCCAAATCGTGCAGGGCGCTGATGGCCGGGTCGTGCAGCACTGTCACACCGGAGAGATCGCGCAGGGTCGCGAGGTCGTCGGCGACCTCGCCGTACTGCAGGGACAGAAACCGGACCCCCGGAACCCGCAGGACCGGCACCCAATCCTCGAGCGGCACGTTCTTGCCCCGGAACACCTGGTTCGCGGACTTCCAGGCGATGCCGACTACCGGTGCCCCCTTTGCCCAGTCCCGATAGCGGCGACGCAGTCGATCCGCTGTACCGGCATCCGCCGTCAGCCATTTCCTGGGTGTCGCCGCGAAGCTGTCCGACGCGGGCCGCAGGATCCTCCCAAGATGGCCCTGGGGGATCTGGGCATCCGCAGCGGTACCCGATGCGGGCGGTTCGCTGCGCGCGATCACCGAGATCGACGGGAAGGACCGGGCGAAGACCGGCACCAGTCGGGCATCGCATTCCACGGTCACGTGGCCGACCCGCTGGCACAGGTCCGGGATCAACTGGGCGAACTGCATCTCGTCGCCGACATTCTGGTCGCACCAGACCAGCAGACGCAGGGCCGGGTTCGGGTGGCCGTCCCAGTGCGGCAGGGCGAAACGATCCGGGCGCAGCCTGGCGCTGCTCAGACGGATGCGGCGGTCATAGAGCGGCCAACCGTCGGCCCAGCGTCCGAGCGCCAGGTACAGCATGCCGAGATCGAAGGCGCCGGTGTCGTCTTCGGGCTTGAGCACCGAACTCCAGACGCCGGCGCGGATCGCCTGATCCCATTGTCCGCGCTGGCGCCGCGCCTGGAACAGATTGTAGAGGGCGGCCGGATCGCCGGGGTCGAGCATGAGGGAGCGGCGCCACGCGGCTTCCGCCGCCGCACCGTCCAGAGCGGTGAAAGCCTGGATGCCAAGATAGCGCCAGGCGCTGGCATGGGACGGCTGCAGCGAGACGGTGCGGCGAAACGCAGATCGGGCCGCCGGACCCCGCTCGAGGGTGAAAGAGCAGTGCCCCTCGAAAAAGGTCAGCAGCGGTTCGTCGGGGTGCAGAAGCTGGCTGTGGCGCACCAAATCGACCGCCGCCGTCAGGTTTCCTGCCGTTCGTGCGTCGAGTGCCCGACCGCGCAGGCCGCGTGCTATCGCGTTGACCCGCGCCTGGGTCGGCAAATTTGCCTTTGACATGGTTTGCCTATCGTGGATATTCCCGCGCCACACCGTAAAGGTAATTCTTATGATGAAGCGACGCGGAGTTGACCGTGGCGAAGCCTGAATGGGGAATCAAGCGGGTCTGTCAGTCCTGCGGTGCCCGGTACTACGATCTGGAACGTTTGCCGATCGTGTGCCCGGCCTGTGACTCGCCGTATGATCCGGAAGCGGTTCTGAAGAGCCGCCGCACGCGCGCGCTGCCGCCTGAGGAAAAGCCGAAGAAGCGTCCGGTGGACGAAGAGGCGGACGATCAGGAGACGGATGACGAGGACGAGACCGATGAGGAGGAAGAAGAAGACCTCATCGAGGACGAGCCTCCCGTCGATGGCGAGGAAGTGGAAGAGGAGGGTGCCACCAAGCGCCCGATCGTAAATCCTCTCGTGGCCGATGATGACGACGAAGATGACGAGTTGCTTGCCGACGACGATGACGACGACGAGCTGCCGGTCGGCGACGACGAGGTCGACGAACAGAAGACCTGATTTTTTGCCGCTAACCTCTTGATCATCGTCGAATGAGGGGATAGATAAGCGGCCTTCCGGCGGCACCCAGAGCCGCCGCGGAATTCGGGGCCATAGCTCAGCTGGGAGAGCGCTACAATGGCATTGTAGAGGTCAGGAGTTCGATCCTCCTTGGCTCCACCAATCGGGGCTCCTCGGGAAACCGGGGAGCCCCGACCCGTTTGCGGGGCAGGCCATCGTTCTGCTGTGACGAAGGGCGCGATCAGCCGGCATCGGAGCAGCCCGCCCCCGGTTCAGTCCCGGGCGTGGGCGACCAGGGCCTCGCGGGCGCCGATGTGCTTGGGCTCCAGCGCCAGACACTGGCGCCAGCACACTTCCGCTTCGGCGATGCTGTCCAACTCCTCGAAGGCGCGGCCGAGACCGTACCAGGTCTCCGGATTGACCGGATCGACATAGATCGCCCGGCGCAGCGCGTCGACGCAGTGGCTCCACCACCCGGCCTGGGCGCAGACTTTGGCCAGGTGGAAGAGATAGGTGAACTCCGCCGGTTCGAGCACCAGGGCACGGCCGATCAGCTCGGCCGCCTCGTTGGGGCGGTCGTTGTCCATGGCCAGGACCGATTTGACGTTCAGCGTGCGCGCGTCGTCCGGCATGGCGGCGGTGACCCTGTTGTAGAGCCCCTCCAGCCGCCCGATCCCGTCGCCTCCGCGCCGTCCCATCGTGACCTCAGCTCTGCAGAACGCGTCCGGCGACGGCGTCCAGTTTGGCGACCATGTCCGGGTCGCGGGCCTCGGGGTGGGTGATCAGCGCGAACTCCAGCGCATTGTCACCGCCCTGTTCGTCGACCAGCGGCCGGTCGTAGAGCATCGGCGCCACGGTCTTGACCAGGGAGCGGGCATTGTCGGCATTGGCGGTCAGGACCTTCACCACCGCATCGACGGTGACGTGGTCATGGTCCGGATGCCAGCAGTCATAGTCGGTGACCATGGCGACGGTGGCGTAGGGAATCTCCGCCTCGCGGGCGAGTTTGGCCTCCGGCATGTTGGTCATGCCGATCACATCCGCCCCCCAGGAGCGGTACAGGAACGACTCGGCCTGGGTGGAGAACTGCGGGCCCTCCATGGTCACGTACGTGCCGCCGCGGCTGTACGGCAGCCCCAGCGCCTTACAGGAGGCCTCCAGGGCGTCCACCAGGCGGCTGGACACCGGATGGGCCATGGACACGTGGGCGACGCAGCCGGTGCCGTAGAACGTCTTCTCGCGGGCGAAGGTGCGATCGATGAACTGGTCGATCAGCACGAAATGGCCCGGCGCATATTCCTCCTTGAGCGAGCCGACGGCGGAGACCGAGATGATGTCGGTCACGCCGGCGCGCTTCAGGGCGTCGATATTGGCGCGGTAGTTGATCGTCGTCGGGCTGAATCGGTGGCCGCGGCCATGGCGCGGCAGGAACACCAGCGGTTGGCCCGCGAGCTCGCCAAACAGCAGCTGGTCCGAAGGCTCCCCGAAGGAGGACGCGACGGTTTCCCAGCGGGCATTCTCAAGGCCGTCGATGTTGTAGACGCCGCTGCCACCGATGACCGCGACCAGGGCCTTGCGTGTTTGGTTGCTCATCTCGATCCCGTTCAGAATGTCAGTCGCACAGGTATACCGCGCCGGCCACGAAACGCGAAAGGCCGCGGACGAGCCGCGGCCTATGCAATCGTCTGGAAGCGCGGGCGCTTTTAGTGGACGTCCGCCCAGATCTTGCGCTTGGTCGCGTAAAGCAGACCGGTGAAGACCAGCAGGAACAGGAGCGTCATCACACCGGCGCGCTTGCGCTCTTCCATCTCCGGCTCGGAAGCCCAGGCGAGGAAGGTGACCACGTCCTCGGCCTCCTGCTCGATCGAGGTCGGGGTGCCGTCCTCGTAGGTGACGTCGTCGCCATATAGCGGCTTGGCCATGGCGATCTGATGGCCGCCGAAATAGGCGTTGTAGTTCATGCCTTCCATCATTTTGAAATCCGCCGGCGGATCGACGTAGCCGAGCAGCAGCGACCGGACATAGTTGGCGCCGTCCGGCCGGGCCTTGACGATCATCGACAGGTCCGGCGGAAAGGCGCCGCCATTGGCCGCGCGGGCCGCCTTGTCGTTGGCGAAGGGCGCGACGAAACGGTCGGACGGCTTGCCCGGACGCTCGAACATCTCGCCTTCGTCGTTCGGACCGTCGATCACCGTCGCTTCCGCCGCGATCGCCTTCACCTCGTCCTCGTTGTAGCCGAAATGCTCGAGGTTGCGGTAGGCGACGTAGTTGAGCGCGTGGCAGCTGGCGCAGACGTTCTTGTAGATCTGGAAGCCCCGCTGCAGGGCGCCCCGGTCATAGGTGCCGAACGGTCCCTTGAACGACCAGTCGTGCGACGGGATCTCGATCTCCTCACCCGCGGCGTTTGCCGGGGTGGAGAGCGCGAAGGACCAGGCGCCGGCCGCGATCGCGACGGCCGCGATGGTGGAGGTGAGACGCGCGATCATCAGACTTTCTCCCTCGGTGCGGCGGTGGCTCCGGCGAAACCGCCCCCGGCGCCAAGCACCGGCTCGCTGATCGATTTCGGCAGCGGCTTGGGCGTCTCGAAGATGCTCAAGGCCGGCAGAACGACCAGGAAGTGGATGAAGTAATAGGCGGTAGCGAAGCGGGCGAGGATCACATAGGTGCCCTCGGCCGGCTTGCCGCCGAGCCAGGTCAGGAACACCACGTCGACCAGCAGGATCCAGAAGAAGATCTTGAAGATCGGGCGGAACTGGCCGCTACGCACCGGCGACCGGTCGAGCCAGGGCAGCACGAACAGCACGGCGATGGAGCCGAACATGAACAGCACGCCGCCGAGCTTGTCCGGGATCGCCCTCAGGATCGCGTAGAACGGCAGGAAGTACCACTCAGGCACGATATGCGCCGGCGTCGAGAGCGGGTTGGCCGGAATATAGTTGTCCGGGTGGCCCATGTAGTTCGGCGCGAAGAAGACGAAGGCGGCGAAGAAGATCAGGAACACGCCGAGACCGAAAGCATCCTTGATCGTGTAGTACGGATGGAACGGGATCGTGTCCTTCTGGCCCTTCACGTCGATGCCGAGCGGGTTGTTCGAGCCGAAGCGGTGCAGAGCGACGATGTGCAGGATCACCACGCCGACGATCACGAACGGCAGCAGGAAGTGCAGCGAGAAGAACCGGTTCAGGGTCGGATTGTCGACCGAGAAGCCGCCCCACAGCCAGGTGACGATCGGATCGCCGATCAGCGGGATGGCCGAGAACAGGTTGGTGATCACGGTGGCGCCCCAGAAGCTCATCTGGCCCCACGGCAGCACGTAACCCATGAACGCGGTCGCCATCATCAGCAGCATGATGACCACGCCGAGCATCCAGAGAATCTCGCGCGGCGCCTTATACGAACCGTAGTACAGGCCGCGGAAGATGTGGATGTAGACGACGATGAAGAAGAAGCTGGCGCCGTTCATGTGAATGTAGCGGATCAGCCAGCCGAAATTCACGTCGCGCATGATCCGCTCGACGCTGGAGAAGGCGTAGTCCACATGCGGCGTGTAGTGCATCGCGAGCGTGATGCCGGTGACAATCATGATCACCAGCGCGATCCCCGCCAGCGACCCGAAGTTCCACCAGTAGCTCAGATTCTTTGGCGTCGGGTACTCGTGCGCCTCGTGATGCAGGAAAGTAAAGATGGGAAGACGGTGGTCGATCCACCGCACCACCGGATTCGAGAAATTGGCAGCCATGCTCCGGCGCTCCCCCCTTAGCCGATTCGGACGACGGTGTCGGAAATGTACTCGTAGCTCGGCACCGCAAGATTGAGCGGGGCCGGACCACGGCGAATCCGCCCGGACGAGTCGTAATGCGAACCATGGCATGGGCAGAACCAGCCATCGTAGTCGCCGCGTGGGTCCGAGACCTTCTGGCCCAGCGGGACGCAGCCGAGGTGCGTGCACACACCGACCAGGACTAGATATTCGGGCTTGATCACCCGGTCGCTGTCGGCCTGCGGATCGCGCAGATCATCGAGCGGCACCTCTTGGGCCTCCTCGATCTCCTTGGGCGTGCGATGGCGCACGAAGACCGGCTTGCCGCGCCAGGTCAGCGTCACCGACTGCCCTTCGGCGACGGTCGACACGTCGAATTCGATGCTGGCGAGCGCCAGGGTATCGGCGGCCGGGTTCATCTGATCGATGAACGGCCAGGCGACGCATGCCGCGCCCACCGCGCCTACGGCGGTGGTCGAGATAATCAGAAAATCGCGGCGGGAGTCGCCTTCGTGGGTTTCGGCCATGGTTCTCCACTCGTCTTATGTGGCGCTCGACGGGTATCCGGCCCGCGCTTGGGACCGTCGGGCACTATCGACCAATGGCGCAGGAACGCAACGCGACCCGCTGTCGCAAATACCTCCGCCCCGATCCGGCTTGCGTATACCGCAGCATTCCGCCTTTTGCAAAGCATCGCGAGACGTTTAGATGCGGCTATGCGCCTCGTCTTGTACCAACCCGACATCCCCCAGAACGCCGGAACCATCCTGCGGCTCGCCGCGTGCCTTGGTGTGGGGGTGGATGTGATCGAGCCCTGCGGCTTCGTGTGGTCGGAGGCGCGCATGCGCCGCGCCGGCATGGATTACCTCGAATTCGCCGCCGTCCGCCGGCACTCCTCCTGGCAGGCGTTTCTAGACGCCCGGGAGGCCGGTCGGCTGGTGCTGGCGACGACGAAGGGGGCCGTAAGCCTGCCGGACGCGCGGTTCGAGTCGTCGGACCATCTGATTCTCGGCCGTGAGAGCGCGGGTGTGCCCAATGACGTGCACGCCGCCGCCGATCTGAGAGTGGCGGTGCCAATGGTCGCCGGCGCGCGCTCGCTCAACGTGGCGATCTCGGCGGGAATTATTCTCAGCGAAGGCCTGCGCCAGACCGGCGGTTGGCCGGGGTAGGGACACGGTCCGAGACCCGCCCGCTGATGCTGCCTCACTTCCCTGGAAAGCCCTCGCCCAGGTCCCAGAACAGGCCGGTCATCATCTCCAGCCCCTCGCGCATCAGATGCGGTAGCACGTGCTCGTTCGGGGCGTGCTGGGAGCAGCCGGTATAGCTGTGCGGCACCCAGATCGTCGGCATGCCGATGCCGTTCAGGAAGATGTCGTTCGGCAGCGAGCCGCCGGCATTGGGGATCACGGTGACCTTCTTGCCGGTGGTCTTCTCCATCGAGGCAACCGCCCATGGCACCGCCGGATGGTCCGGGTCCAGGCGCGAGGCGCGCAGCATGGACATGCGGGCGGGCTCCACCGTGATGTCGCCATAGCCCTGGGCCGCCAGATGCGCGCGGATGGTCGGCAGGAAGACGTCCGGGTCGGTGTCGACCACGAAGCGGATCTGGCAGATCGCCTCGGCGAAGGGCGGCACGGCGTTCTGCGGCTTCTCCGGGTCGCCGGAGATGAAGGACAGCACCTCGAAGGTGTTCCAGCCGAACACCTTTTCCGCCAGCGACAGGCCCGGCTCGCCCCACCACGGGTCGATCTCCGGATCGTCGGGGCCAGATTGCACCTCGACATGGGAAAGCGCGGCGCGCACCGAGTTCTTGATCTGCGCCGGCTTCAGGTCGGGCAGCAGGATCCGCCCTTCCGGACCGACCAGCGTCGTCAGGGCATGCATCAGCACGATGGCCGGATTGGCCAGCAGCCCACCCCAGTTGCCGGAATGGTGGCCGCCCTCGCGGTACTCCAGGCGGAAGCGGATGTTCAGCCCGCCGCGGGTCCCGAGCTTGATATCCGGCCCATCGGTGGAAAAGCGCGGTCCGTCGGAGGCGATCAGCAGGTCGGCGGCCAGCATGTCGCGGTTGTCGCGGCAGAATTCGGCAAGGCCGGGCGAGCCCATCTCCTCGGCCATCTCGATCAGGAAGGTCACGTTGTAGCCGAGCTTTCCGCGGGTCTCGAGGACGTGACGCAGCGCCTCCATATTGATGGCGTGTTGGCCCTTGTTGTCGGCGGTGCCGCGGCCGTACCAGCGTTCGCCCGACGGGGTCTCGGCGACCTCCAGGGTCCAGGGCTCGCGATTTTCCGCCCAGCGCCCTTCCTCACCCGGCACGGTGTCGCCGTGGCCGTAGCAGAACAGGGTTGGCAGGCTCGGGTCCTCAATCCGCTTGGCGACCAGGAACGGCGCGCGGTCCAGCAGGGTGTTCGGGAAAATCTCGACGGTAAAGCCCATCGCCTCGAAGCGTTGGCGCATCAGCCTGTCCAGATAGTCCATCAGGTCGGCGCGATGCTCCTCCTCGCGGCTCGATGTCTGAACGGCCACCCGTTCCGTCAGTTCGGCGCGGAACCCGCCGTCGTCGAAATAAGCCCGCACCGCATCGATCGCCGCTTCCCGCGTGGTCATGAAGTCGCTCCCAGTTTCGATCACGCCCTTGTTAGGACATGGGCGCGAGCATAGGCATGGATGCGGGTGCACGGAATACGCTGTCGCGCTACATCAGTACCGACATGCAGTTCATCGATCTCAGCCATGCCGCGGTCGCGGTGCTCACCACCGCCGATGCCCGAGCGAAGGCCGAACTTGGCCGCCGGGCGGCGGACGCCTGGCGGTCGGGCACGCTGCCGTTCGCCTATTCGGTGGCCCCACCGGACCGACCGGGACGCCCCGAGGCGCCGGTGCTGCTGCCGCCGAGGCGGGTGAAGAAGCGAAAGATCACCCCGGAAACGCGCGGCCGGGTCGCCCTGCTGCACGCGCTCGCCCATATCGAGCTGAACGCGGTCGACCTCGCCTGGGATGCGGTCGTGCGCTTTCCCGATGCCGGGTTTCCGCCCACCTACGCGGATGACTGGGTCAGGGTCGGTGACGAGGAGTCGAAACACTTTCTGCTGATTGCCGACCGGCTGGAGGAACTGGGCTCGTATTATGGCGCGTTGCCGGCCCATGACGGGCTGTGGCAGGCGGCGGTGGAGACGTCGGACGATCCGCTGGCCCGCCAGGCGGTCGTGCCGCTGGTGCTGGAGGCGCGCGGTCTCGACGTCACGCCGGCGATGGTGGCCAAGCTGCGCGCGGTCGGCGACGATCCCTCGGCTGATATCTTGCAGATCATCCATGACGACGAGATCGGCCATGTGGCCGTCGGCAAGCGCTGGTTCGACCACCTCTGCGCCGAACGCGATTTGGAGCCGATCTCCACCTGGCAGGCGATCGTGCGCGCCCGCTTTCGCGGCGGGGTTAAGCCGCCGTTCAACATCCCGTCCCGCGAGGCGGCGGGTTTCGATGCGGCGTTTTACGGCCCGCTCGGCGAGGAGTACCTCGCCAGCCAGCGTGGCGGGTCGGAATGAAGGTGCGACAGTGAAGAGCCATATAATGGTCTGGGAATTCGATCACCCGCCGGAGGTGATCTGGCCGCTGCTGTCGGACACCGCGCGCTTCAACGAGGCGGCGGGCCTGCCAAAGCACCGGATCCGCCAGGAGGAGCAGCCCGACGGGACCGTCCGATTCTTCACCGAGGCGAAGGTCGGCCCGGTTCTGCTCGCCTGGGAGGAGGTGCCGGTTGAATGGGTGACCGACCGCTGGTTCCGCCATGAGCGCCGGTTCTCCCGCGGGCCGATCGCCGTGCTGATCGCCCATGCGGAGCTTGAGGCGACGCCGGGCGGTTGCCGCTGCGTCTACCGGATGGAGGCGGCGCCGGCGAACCTGATCGGCCGACTGCTGCTTGCGACCAGTTTTTTCTCCAGTACCGAAAAGAGCTTCAGCGCCCTGGTAGAGGACGTCCGCCGCTTCGCCGCCGGCGCCAGTGAGCGGGTTTTCACGCCCAAGCGGGCGCCTCTGGACCCGGTGCGCCGCCAGCGGCTGGAGCGGATTGTCGCCGACATCAACGCCAGCCCGAACGGCCACAATCTCGGCAACCGGTTGGCTGACTATGTGCTGGAGGCGCAGGAGACCGACCTGATCCGCATCCGCCCGCGCCGCCTCGCCCGGGAATGGCGCGAGGATTCGTTGGCGGTGACCGAACTGTGCCTGGAGGCGGTGCGTGACGGGCTGCTCGAATCGCGCTGGGACCTGCTCTGCCCGCGCTGTCGCGGCGCCAAGCTGACGGCCCATTCCCTCGATCAGGTGCCCGACGCGGCCCATTGCGAGTCGTGCAACATCACCTACGACCGCGACTTCTCCCGCAATGTGGAACTGAGTTTCCAGCCGGCCCCCGCGGTTCGCCCGGTCCAGGATGGCGAGTTCTGCCTGTTCGGGCCGATGTCGATGCCGCACGTGATCCTGCAGGTGACGCTGGAAGCAGGTGACGCCCGCACGGTGCCGGCCGACCTGGCGGCGGCGGCCTACCGCTACCGCACGCTGGAGACCGGCGGGCAGTGCGATGTCGAGATCGACGGTCCGGCCCCCGCCGTGGTCGTGGCCGGCGCCGAGGTCCGTGCCGGTCCACCCTCCGCGCCCGATACCGTGACCCTGGAGAACCGGGGCGAGGTGCGCCGCACGTTGGTCGTCGAGTCGCGCGCCTGGGTCGCCGAGGCTCTGACCGCCCACGAGGTCACGACGCTGCAGGCATTCCGCGACCTGTTCTCGAACGCGGTCCTGCATCCGGGGGATCAGGTGTCGATCGCTCAGATCGCGCTGATGTTCACCGACCTCCAGGGTTCGACCGCGCTGTACGAGCGGATCGGTGACGCCAGTGCCTATCATCTGGTGCGCGAGCATTTCGCCTATCTCGGTCGGATCGTGCGCGGCCACCGGGGGGCGATTGTGAAGACCATCGGCGACGCGGTGATGGCGGCTTTCGCCGAACCCTCCGACGCCGTGCGCGCCGCGATCGCCGTCCAGAAAGGGACACAGGCGTTCAATCGAGAGCAGGGCGGCGAGGCGATCTCCATCAAGATCGGCGTTCACGCCGGGGCGAGCATTGCGGTCACGCTGAATGATCGTCTGGACTATTTCGGCTCCATGGTGAATCTGGCCGCCCGGGTCCAGGGACTCGCCGCCGGCGGAGAGGTGGTGGTGAGCGGCCAACTCGCCGAGGATCCGTCCGTGGCGCCGCTGGTGACGGCGGGCCGGCGCGAGCGCGCCCGGGTCCGGGGACTTGCCGAGCCGGTCGAGGTCGTCCGACTTCCCGGTGATCCAGTTGCTGAGGAGATGTCCGATGGCGGATAAGCCTTTGATGGTGCTGTGGACTGACGGGGCGCCGGTCTATGTGGAGGCGCTGGCCGCCGCCGGACTGGACGACCGGTTGCGCCTGGAGGGCGTCGACCGTGCCGACACGCCAAGTGCCGCCCAGAAGGCCGAGGCGGAGATGATGCTGGCCTGGGGGGCGCCGGCCGGCCTGCTCGCCGAGATGCCGAAGCTACGCTGGGTGCAGACGACGACGGCGGGGGTCGAATCCTGGCTCGGCCGCCCGGACCTGTCCGACGCGCTCCTGCTGAGTGCCGCCAAGGGGGTGCACCGGGTGCAGATGCCGGAGAACATCCTCGCCGCCCTGTTCCACGCCACCAAGCCGATCGCGGCCGCCGCCATCGACCAGCAGACCGCGACCTGGACCCGGCGCGTCGCCGTGCCGCTGGCGGGCAAGACGCTCGGCATTCTCGGTCTCGGCACCATCGGCGCGGAGCTGGCGCGCAAGGCCCGTGCGCTGGAACTCCGCGTGGTCGGGGTGCGCCGCTCGCCGGGATCGGTGGAGCATGTGGATGCGGTCTACGGGCCGCAGGAGACCGACCGGATGCTGGGTGAGGCGGATTTCGTACTGAACCTGTTGCCGGTCACGCCGGACACTCGCGACTTCATGAACGCCGACCGGTTCGCGGCGATGCGCCCGGGCGCCTGGTTCCTGAATTTCGGTCGCGGCGCCACCGTGGTCGATGCCGATCTGATTGCGGCGGTGACCGGTGGGGTGATCGCCGGCGCCGTGCTCGACGTGTTCCGCACCGAGCCGCTGCCACGCGACGATCCGTTCTGGACCACGCCGGGGATCAGCGTGTGGCCCCATGTCGGCGGCCTGCATCCGGATCGCGACGCGATCGTCGCCGATCTGGTGGTCGAGAACACCGCCCGCTTTCTCGATGGCCGTCCCCTGCTGCATCAGGTCGACCGCGCACGCGGATATTGACGGGAAACGTCCGATTCTCCCTGTCCTGGGGGCGGGGAAACGGGGACGGGCGGGCTACGCGAGCACCTTGACCAGGCTCGCCCCCAGCCCCGCCACCGCCAGGGCGGTGAGCGACTTGCGCAGGACCCCGTACCATGCCGGGAACCAGCCGAGCGCGGTGGCGGACCGGTCGACCGCATAGGCGGCGGTCAGGCCGCTGATCAGGATCACGATTGCCAGGTCCGGCTTGGCGAAGGCGGCGACCCAGGAGATCAGGGCCGGCGTCACGCTCCAGGCCAGCGGTCGCCATAGCGCCTCGCCCTCCAGCGAACTGCCCAGGGCGCGGCCCCAATGGACCGCGCCGAGGAAGGAGAGGATCGCGCAACCGTAATAGATCTGGGCGTTGAGCACGACCCAGTCCCAGGGGGCGTCCAGCGCCCATACCCCGACGGCCCCGCCAAGGAACGGGAGGGTGCCGGCGAAACCCAGCAACCGGGCGGGTAGGGGGATCTCGTTAAGCGTCGCCATGACGGTCTCCGTCTCGTGCTTGGCCCGGCGATCTGATATCACCGGAACCGGCAGAACGGATAGTCCGCGACGGGAGGTAAAGCGATGGATCTCAACGGCAAGGGTGCGCTCGTCACCGGCGGCGGCAGTGGTCTCGGCGCGGCGACGGCCCGGGCGCTGGCTGCGCGCGGCGCCAAGGTGGCGCTGCTCGACGTGAACATCAGCGCGGCACAGGACCTGGCCGGCGAGATCGGCGGTCTGGCGCTCGCCTGCGACGTCTCCGACGCGGCCTCGGCGGAATCCGCGGTCGCCGAGGCCGGCGAGGCGCATGGCAGCCCGGTCGTGCTGGTCAACTGCGCGGGCATCGCGCCGGCCAAGCGCATCGTCGGCCGCGACGGGCCGATGGCGCTCGCGGATTTCAAGAAGGTCATCGACGTCAATCTGGTCGGAACCTTCAACCTGATCCGCCTCGCCGGCGCCGCCATGGCGGGCAACGATCCCGACGGCGACGGCCAGCGCGGCGTCATCGTGTCGACCGCCAGCGTCGCCGCCTTCGAGGGGCAGATCGGCCAGGCCGCCTATGCCGCCTCGAAGGGCGGGGTGCATTCCCTGACCCTGGTGGCGGCCCGCGAGTTCGCCCGCACCGGTATTCGCGTGTGCGCCATCGCGCCGGGGATCTTCGGCACGCCGATGGTGCTCGGCATGCCCCAGGAGGTGCAGGACAGCCTCGCCGCCCAGATTCCGTTCCCGTCGCGTCTCGGCAAGCCGGAGGAATTCGCCCGGCTGGTGGAGAGCATCGTCGACAACCCGATGCTCAACGGCGAGACGATCCGGCTCGACGGCGCGATCCGCATGGGCGCGAAGTAGGGACCTAACGCGGTAGAGTCATTGTCGTCCTGAACTCGATTCAGGGCCCGTGCCGGATACCGCGCGCCTGTTGGCGCGTGGATCCTGCTCAAGTTCCGGATGACGAGATGATGCGGGTAGGACGGGGCCTAGGCCCGCCCCGCCGGCGCGTTGGTTTCGTCCTCTTCGGCCAGTTGCTCCAGCTCTTCCATCTCGCTGTCGCTGTAGCCGTAGTGGTGGCCGATCTCGTGGATCAGCACGTGGCGCACCACCGAGTAGAGGTCGTCGCCGCTCTCGATCCAGTAGTCCAGGATCGAGCGACGGAACAGAAAAACCCGATCGAGATCGGCCGGCGTCTCCCCCGTGGAACGGTGTCCTAACGGCACGCCCTGATACAGGCCGAGCAGATCGAACGGCGTCTCCAGGTCCATGGCCTCGCAGACCTCCTCGTCGGGGAAATCCTCGACCAGGATGGCAAGACCCGAAAGCGGCTTCAGCAGCTCCTGGGGAACGTTCGACAGGGCATCCTCCGCCAGGGCCGCCATCTGGTCGATGGTGGGGGCGAGAATTCCGGGACGGGCTTTCTGTGCGCACATGAGCGCAGCTATAACCGCTTCCGTGGCACAGGGAAAGTTTGCCGCACCCGCGAGGATCGGGGGAAGGGTTGCACTCGTGCTCCCGCGTCTCAATTTGTGCAGTGCAACCAGATTCGGGCCGCCCGATCCGGCGCGACCCCTGCAACAGAGGAAAATCGACATGAGCCTCAAAGGCAAATCCGCCGTCGTCACCGGTTCCACCAGCGGTATCGGTCTCGGTATCGCCAGGGCGCTCGCGGCGGCCGGCGCCGACGTCATGCTGAACGGCTTCGGCGACGCCGGCGAGATCGAGGGAATCCGCGCCGGTATCGAGACCGAATTCGGCGTCAAGGCGGTCTTCAGCGGCGCCGACCTGACCAAGGGCGCCGAGGCGAAGAAGCTGGTCACCGACGCCGAGGCCGCCTTCGGCAAAGTGGACATTCTGGTGAACAACGCCGGGATCCAGACCGTCGCTCCGATCGACGAGTTCCCCGAGGACCGCTGGGAGCTGATCGTCTCGCTCAACCTGTCGTCCAATTTCTACACCATCAAGGCGGCGCTGCCCGGGATGAAGCAGCGCGGCTGGGGCCGGATCATCAACATCGCTTCCGCCCACGGTCTGGTCGCCTCGCCCTACAAGTCGGCCTATGTCTCCGCCAAGCACGGCGTCGTCGGCCTGACCAAGGTGGTGGCGCTGGAGACGGCGGAGCAGGGCGTGACCTGCAACGCGATCTGCCCGGGCTTCGTGAAGACGCCGCTGGTCGAAGGCCAGATCGGCGAGCAGGCCAAGGCGAACAACCTGAGCGAGGAAGAGGTCGTGCGCGATGTCATCCTGGCCAGCCAGCCGACCAAGAAATTTGTCGAGATCGAGGATCTCGGCGCGCTCGCCGTGTTCCTGGCCGGCGACCATTCGAGCTCGATCACCGGTGCCGCGCTCCAGATCGACGGCGGCTGGGTCGCCCGCTGATGGCGAAACGGCCGGGCGCGGCTGCGGACGGCGCAATCGGGCGCGACGGCGCCGGCGATCCCGTGCGCCGCGATGCCGCGGTCCCGTCGCATGTCCGCGCGGAGGCCGCGGCGGCGGTCGAGCCGAAACGCGGCAGGACCAAGGCCGGTCCGGAGGTCAAGCGCATCAATCTCGCGCTCCAGGGCGGCGGCTCCCACGGCGCCTTCACCTGGGGTGTGCTGGATGGGCTGCTGGCCGATCCGCGGGTGGCGTTCGATTCGATCTCCGGTACCAGCGCGGGCGCGATGAACGCCGTCGTCATGGCCGCCGGCTGGGCCGAGGGCGGCCGCCAGGGCGCGCGGGACAAGCTGGAGACCTTCTGGAACCGCATCGCCGATGTCGGGCGGTTCAGCCCGATCCAGCGTACCGCGCTCGACCGGCTGCTCGGCAACTGGCGGATCGACAGCTCGCCCGGCTTCATCGCGCTCGACTTCTTCAGCCGCTTCCTGTCGCCATATCAGACCAATCCGCTGGGGCTCAATCCGCTGCGGGACGTGCTGGTGGAGCTGGTCGATATCGACCGGGCGGTCGCCGAGAGCGGGATCCGTCTCTACATCAGCGCCACCAACGTGCGGTCCGGCAAGATCCGGGTGTTCGACAACGAGGAACTGTCGATCGACGCGGTGATGGCTTCGGCCTGCCTGCCGACCCTG
The DNA here is from genome assembly GCA_029212785.1 of Thalassobaculaceae bacterium. GTDB lineage: Bacteria > Pseudomonadota > Alphaproteobacteria > Thalassobaculales > Thalassobaculaceae > Thalassobaculum. The sequence continues at coordinate 34,221 of JARGOG010000030.1, read as the reverse complement.
TACAAGGCGGTCGAGATCGACGGCGAGGCCTATTACGACGGCGGCTATATGGGTAATCCGGCGTTGTACCCGCTGATCTACAATTCCGACTGCCGCGACATTGTGGTCGTTCAGATCAACCCGCTCTACCGCGACCAGGTGCCGACCGACGCGCGGGAGATCATGGACCGGGTTAACGAGATCTCCTTCAACTCCACCCTGATGCGGGAGATGCGGGCGATCCATTTCGTCAATCGGCTGATCGCCGCCGGCAAGCTCGATCCCGAGGCCTATCGCGTCACCCGTATCCATATGATCGCGGCGGCGGAGGAGATGGAGGAGATGCATGCCTCGTCCAAACTGAACGCGGAACCGGCCTTCCTCCATCACCTGCGCGACATCGGCCGGTCGGCGGCGACGGCGTGGCTGGAGGACAGTTTCGGCTGCGTCGGCGGCCAGTCGTCGATCGATGTGCGCGAGACGTTCTTGTAACGCGCGGCCACGATCCCATCCTAGCGGGGAGGGCCCGGTCCCGGGTCCGGCCTGACATCCGCTGGGAGAAGACAACGCCATGGCCGAGACACTCTCCACCACCGACCGCGCCGACGCGCTCGCTTCGCTGACGGGATGGACCGAGCAGGAAGGGGGCAAGAAGATCGCCAAGACCTTCAAGTTCGACGGGTTCGACTCCGCCTGGGGCTTCATGACCCGGGTGGCGATCAAGGCCCAGAGCATGGACCATCATCCGGACTGGGCGAACGCCTACAACAAGGTGGAGGTGGACCTCAGCACCCACGACGCGGGCGGGGTGACGGCGCTGGATATCGAGCTCGCGACATACATGGACATGGCGGCGTCGCGCACCGGGGCGAGGTAGCGGCCCGTCAACACGCCCCCTGGATCACGTCCAGGGGGCGTGTCGGAGGGCCCGGGGCGAGGTCGGGTCCGCTTATCCCGCGGCGGTCTCGTGGTGCTCGACCACCCGGTCGGCAAGGCGCCCGGTCAGTTCCTGCAGATGGTCGAAGGTCCAGGTGTAGGTCGCCATCCCCTGACTCTGGGCGCGTAGCTCCAGGATCAGATTGTGCATCTCCGCCTCCGGCAGATAGGCGGTCACCTCGTCCCAGCCGGGCCAGCCGTCCTTGGCGTCGAACCCGAGGATCTGACCGCGGCGCGACGACAGGATGCCGTGCACCTTGCTGGTCGATTCCGACGGCACGGCGATCGCCACCTGATGGATCGGCTCCAACAGCACCGGCTCGGCCTTGGCGAGCGCGTCGTGCAGGCCGGAGCGCGCCGCGATCTTGAACGCCATGTCTGAACTGTCGACCGAATGATGCTGACCATCGGTCAGGGTGACTTTCACGTCGACCACCGGGAAGCCGAGCGGCCCGCGCCGGCAGCCCTCGCGGCAGCCTTCCTCGACCGCCGGGATGTAGTTTTTCGGAACCGAACCGCCGACCACCTTTTCGGCGAACTCGAAGCCGGCGCCGCGCCCGGTCGGCTCGACCGCGATGCGGATATCGGCGAACTGACCGTGGCCGCCGGACTGCTTCTTGTGGCGCGCATGCTCCTCGATGCGGTTGCGGATGGTCTCGCGATAGGCGACCGCCGGTTCCGACAGGGTGACGTCGAGCTTGAAGCGGGACCTGAGCCGTTCGGCCATCACCCGCAGATGGGTGTCCCCCTGACCCCAGATCGTCAGCTCGCCGAGCTCCGAATCCTGGCGGATCAGCAGGGACGGGTCCTCCTCCGCCAGCTTGGCGAGCGCCCCGGACAGCTTCACCTCGTCGTTGCGTTCGGCCACCCGCAGGGCGCGGGCGAAGACCGGCTGCGGCACTTCCGGCCAGCCGAGTCCCTTATCCGGCATGCCGCCGGTGGGCGTGAGAACGTCGCCGGTCTGAATCGGGTCCATGCGGCCGAGCGCCACCACGTCGCCGGGGGCGGCGGAGGGGTGCTTGTCGAGCTTGCCGCCGGTCGTGGCGTAGATGCCGGAGACCTTGGCGCCGTTCAGCATCTCGCCGTCCTTTACCGTGCCGCGCCAGACCCGGACATGGGAGAGCTTGCCCATATGGGCGGCATGGATGGTCTTGAAGACCTGGGCCATCGGCTCCTCGCCGTCCGAGAGGCCGCGACGGGCGACGGTGGCGGTATGGTCCGGCGTCTCGTGGCGCAGCAGCTTGAGCAGCCGCTGAATGCCGTGATCGTGTTCGCCCGCGCCGAGAAGCACCGGCACCAGCAGGTCCGAGCGCAGGGTCTCGGCCAGATGGCCATAGACCTCCTTCTTGTCCGGATCGATGTCCTCCAGAAGCTGCTCAAACAGGCTGTCGTCGAAATCGGCCAGCGTTTCGAGCAGTTCGTTGCGCGCTTCCGCCTCGCGGTCGGCGACCGAGCCGGGCAGCTCGATCAGCGCCGAGGGTTCGCCTTCGCGGTAGCTGTAGGCGCGCTCGCTGACCAGATCGACATAGCCGGTGACGGTCTCGCCGTCGCGGATCGGCACCTGGCGCAGCGCCAGCGGCCGGGTCGAGAATCCCTGCAGCGCGCCAAGGATCTCGCGCACGGTCTCGCCGGCCTGGTCCATTTTGTTGATCAGCACGACATGGGGGATGTCGTGATCGTCGAGGAATCTGAGGATCGGGCCCGCCGCCGCGGCCTTGGCCGCTTCCGGTTCGACGCAGACGATGACGACATCGGCGATCATGCAGGCGTGGCGGGAATCGAGCGTGAACTCGATGCCGCCGGGCGTGTCGATGAAGGTCCATCTGTCGCCGAGGAAGTTGCCGTGTCCGATGGAGAGCTCGGTGCTCGCGCCGCGCTCCCGTGCTTCGGGGGTGGTGTCGCCGACGGTGTTGCCGTCCTTGACCGCGCCCTTGCGCTCAACCGTGCCGGTGGCGTGCAGCAGGGCTTCGAGGAGGCTGGTCTTGCCGGACTGGTAGGGGCCGAGGATCGCGGCGCAGCGGGTCGCGCCGCCGCCTTGTCTGCCGCCTTCTGTCGCTCCGGTATTTCCGTTGGTGGTGGAGGCCATGGTGTCACTCCCTTCGCTCGCCCGGGTGGAGACCACCGCTAAGGTCCAGCGAAAGGACTAAAACGGGGGCGTCCCGGGTCGTGATGCCCGTGGCCGCCCCGAGGGCCGAATGGCGAGCACCGGGACGACCGGCGTCTATATCCGAGTATTGAAGGCCTCGACCGGCGAGTGTGCAAGCCGATTCGCCTGAGGGGACGCGGGCCGTCGCCCGTGGGCCGTCTCACCCCGAGTTGATTTGGCGTGTCCGCCGCCGCGCGCTACGTCAGTCGGTACGAATTGTGAGAAGGGAGTGAGCGACCATGCTGATCAAGCGGCCGAAGGGCTGGGAACTGCCGGAGCGCCTCGCCACGCCCGAGAGCGTGTACTTGAACCGCCGCGCCCTGCTGCGCGGCCTCGGCATCGGCACGATGTTGGTCGGCACCGGCGGGCTTGCCGCCTGTGGCGACGAGGCGGCGGCGGACAACGAGGCGATGCAGCTCGCCGAGCTTCCCCCGGATCCCTCGGCCGGCCTCTATCCGGTCAAGCGCAACGAGCGTTTCACGGTCGACCGGCCGATCACCGAGGAAAAACTGGCGACCACCTACAACAACTTCTACGAGTTCGGCTCGTCGAAGAACGTCTGGCGGGCGGCGCAGGATCTGCCGATCCGGCCCTGGACCGTGACGTTGGACGGCATGGTCGAGAAGGAGCAGACCGTCGCTATCGACGATCTGCTGGCGGCGATGCCGCTGGAAGAGCGGGTCTATCGCCATCGCTGCGTCGAAGCCTGGTCGATGACCGTGCCGTGGTCCGGCTTCGGTCTGAAGGCGCTGGTCGAGTACGCAAAGCCGCTCTCCTCGGCGAAATACGTGGTTATGCAGACCTTCCAGAATGCCGATGTCGCGCCCGGTCAGAAACAGTACTGGTATCCCTGGCCCTATGTCGAAGGCCTGACCATCGAGGAGGCGACCAACGACCTCGCCTTCATCGCGACGGGCCTCTACGGCAAGCCGATCCCGCACCAGAACGGGGCACCTCTGCGCCTCGCCGTGCCGTGGAAGTTCGGCTTCAAATCGGTGAAGTCGATCGTCCGATTCACCTTCACCGACAAGCGCCCGGTCTCGTTCTGGGAAGAGCTGCAGGCGAGCGAATACGGCTTCTGGGCAAACGTGAATCCGGACGTTCCGCATCCACGCTGGAGCCAGGCGACCGAGCGCGTCCTCGGCGCCGACGCCCGGGTCCCGACCCTGCTCTATAACGGATACGGCGAGTTTGTTGCCGACCTGTACAAGGGGCTGGAGGGCGAGAGCCTCTATATGTGATCCTCCCCGTCCATTCGGGACGCGATCGGACGGACCGGCATCGGCGCGATGCCGGTCCTGTCATGAGCAGCGATCCTGGCAAAAAGACGGGAGGAAGACGGCATGGGAAGGCTCGACGGAAAGATCGCGATCATCACCGGAGCGGCGGCCGGCATCGGCAAGGCATCGTCGGCGCTGTTCGCGCGCGAGGGTGCGACGGTTGTCATGGCCGATGTGAAAACGGAACCGGGCGAGGCCGCGGCGGCGGCGATCCGGGACAGCGGCGGCAAGGCGGAGTTCGTCACCGCGGACGTCTCCAGCGAAGACGCCATGCGGGCCCTGATCGACGGCACGGTGGCGCGCCACGGCCGGATCGACGTGCTCTACAACAACGCCGGCGGGGCGACGCCGAAGGACGGCAAGGTGACGGAGATGCCGTTGGACGAGTTCTGGCGGACGATCTCGGTCGATCTGTTCGGCCCGTTTCTCGGCTGCCGGTTCGCGATCCCGCATATGGAGCGGAGCGGCGGCGGGTCGATCATCAACACCACCTCGATCCGCGCGCTCACGGGCACGGCCGGCGCCGATGCCTATTCCTCGGCCAAGGGGGGCGTCATCGCGCTGACCAAGGCGCTGGCGATGCAGTGGCACACGGCGAAGATCCGGGTGAACGCGATCGGCCCCGGCGTGGTCCTGACCGAGCGGGTGGCGGCGATGCTCGACCCGGAAACCAATCCGATCGCCATCAAATCGCTCATGGGACCGATGGAGCCGGGTGACATCGCCTATCTGGCCCTGTATCTGGCGAGCGACGAGTCACGAAAGATCACCGGCGCGATCTATCCGGCCGAGAGCGGAGCGAGCGCGCACTGACATTCCGCCTCTGAGACCCACCGGTAAGGCCAGCCCATGATCCTCCCCGCCCTCGTGTTCCCGGTGATCGATCCGGTGGCGGTCGCCATCGGCCCGTTCGCGATCCGCTGGTACGCGCTCGCCTATATCGCCGGGATCCTGATCGGCTGGAAATACGCGGTCTGGCTGGCCCGGCGGCAGCCGGTTTTCTTCGAGGCGAAGCTGTTCGACGATCTGGTGTTCTACGCCACCATGGGCATCGTGCTCGGCGGGCGGCTCGGCTACATCTTCTTCTACAACCCGGCCTACTATGCCTCCCACCCGCTGGAGGTGTTCATGGTCTGGCAGGGGGGGATGTCATTCCATGGCGGCTTCCTCGGGGTCGTCGTGGCGACGGCGATGTTCGCCCGCAAGGTCGGCGCCCCGATGCTCGCCGTCGGCGACCTGGTGGCCGCCGCCGCGCCGGTCGGCCTGTTCTTCGGGCGCATCGCCAATTTCATCAACGCCGAGCTGTTCGGCCGGACAGCCCCGGACGTGCCCTGGGCCATGGCGTTCCCCAATGGCGGGCCGATTCCGCGCCATCCGTCCCAACTCTACGAGGCGACGCTCGAGGGGCTGGTGCTGTTCGCCGTGCTCTTCGTGCTCGCGCGCAACGAAGCGATCCGGCGCCGGCCCGGGATTGTCATCGGCGCTTTCCTGGCCGGGTACGGCATTGCCCGGTCGATTTGCGAGTTCTTCCGGGAGCCGGACGCGCAGCTTGGTTTCATCCTGCCGCATGTGACCATGGGTCAGGTTCTCAGCCTGCCGATGATCGTAGTCGGGGGGCTGATCGTCCTCTGGGCGGCGCGGCAGGATCCCGTTCGGGCCAAGTGAGCCTGCTCGACCACCTGCGCCGGCGCGTCGCGTCGGAAGGGCCGCTGTCGGTTTCGGACCTGATGGCCGACGCGCTGACCCATCCGCGCTTCGGCTATTACGCGACCCGAGATCCGTTCGGGTCCGCCGGCGATTTCGTCACGGCGCCCGAAGTCAGCCAGATGTTCGGCGAGCTGATCGGTCTGTGGGCCGCCGTGATGTGGCAGCAGATCGGGGCGCCGGCGCCCGTGCGTCTGATTGAACTCGGTCCCGGGCGCGGCACGCTGATGGCCGACGCGCTGCGTGCCGCCCGCGCGGTGCCGGGGTTTCTGGGCGCCGCCGACCTCCATCTGGTGGAGGTGAGCCGGGCGCTCCGAGAGATCCAGGGGGCCCGGCTGGCCGGCCATACGCCGACCTGGCATGACGACATCGGCGACGTGCCGGGCGGCCCGGCCATCGTCATCGCCAATGAATTCTTCGATGCCCTGCCGATCGTCCAGCTTGTCCGTTCGGGAACCGGATGGCGCGAGCGGCGGCTGGGCTTCGACCCGCAAGGCGGCAATCCCCTATGGACCCTGACGCCGGGCAGCAGCCCGCTTGCCGTGCTCCTCAACCCCCGCATCCTCGGAACCGCGCATCCGGGCGACATTGCCGAAGTGTCGCCGGCGTCGCTGTCGGTGGCCGATACCCTCGCGCGGCGGATCGTGCGCGACGGCGGTGCGGCCCTGGTGATTGATTACGGTCACGGGGCGAGCGGGGTGGGCGATACCCTGCAGGCGGTGAAGGCGCACATGCCGGTCGACGTGCTCGCCACGCTCGGCGACGCCGACCTGACCGCCCATGTCGACTTCATGGCACTCGCCCAGGCGGCAAAGCAGGCCGGGGCGGCAACCTATGGCCCGGTCACCCAGGGAGCGTTCCTGTCGGCACTCGGTATCGTCCAGCGCGCGGAACGGCTTGCCGCCAACGGAACCACCGATCAGGCGCGCGATATCGAGGCGGCGAAGGTCCGCTTGATCGGCCCCGGCGAAATGGGCACCCTGTTCAAGGTCGCGGCCTGGACAGGCTCGGCCGATGCCCCCCCGCCCGGGTTCGAGGCCTAGGCCCCGCCCCGCCCCGCAGATACGGCCGACCGCGAGACACGATTCTTGTTCCAGATCGACGCTTTCGACGAAAACGGCATCACCCACGCCTTCTTCTCCCGTCGCGGCGGCGTGAGCCGCGGGATCTACACGTCGCTGAACTGCGGGCGCGGTTCGGGCGACGACCCCAAGGCGGTGGAGGCCAACCGGGCACGCGCCGCCTCGGCGCTGGACATGCCGCCCGGAACGCTGTTCACCAACCACCAGATCCATTCCAACAAGGTCGCGGTGATCGACGAGGGTGGCGAGCCGGACGACAAGCGCGAGGCCGACGCCCTGGTCACCAATCGGCCGGGCATCGTCATCGGCGTGCTGGCGGCCGATTGCGCGCCGGTGCTGTTCTCCGCGCCGGGCGATCGGGTGATCGGCGCTGCCCATGCCGGATGGCGCGGGGCGTTGGACGGCGTGTGCGATGCGACCGTCGACGCAATGATCGATTTCGGCGTGCGGGCGGACGGCATCAAGGCGGCGGTGGGGCCCTGCATCGGCATGGAATCCTATGAGGTGGGGCCGGAATTCCCGGGCCCGTTCCTGGAACAGGACGAAGAGAACGGTCGGTACTTCGAGCAGGCGCAGCGGGACGGGCACTTCCTGTTCGATCTTTCCGGATACCTCGTGCGCCGGCTGTCGCGCCTCGGTCTCGGCGAGGTCCTGCGGTTGGGTGCGGATACCTGCCGGGACGAGGCGAATTTCTTCAGTTATCGACGCTCGCGCCACCGCAGCGAGCCGGATTACGGCCGTCAGCTTGCGGCCATCACGCTGGGCGCCTAGCCGCGTCTCATCTGGGGGACACCATGGCTCTGCATTTCACCCGCGCCGAGTTCGACGCGCGCAAAACCAAGGCCATCGCGGCAATGGAGCAGGCCGGCCTCGACGGCCTGCTGATGTTCCGCCAGGAGAGCATGTTCTGGCTCACCGGCTACGACACCTTCGGGTTCTGCTTCTTCCAGTGCCTGTATCTCGGCAGCGACGGACGGATCGTCCTGTTGACCCGGGCCCCCGACCTGCGCCAGGCGCAGAACACCTCGATCATCGAGGACATCCGGATCTGGGTCGATCGGGACGGGGCTACACCGGCCGACGATCTGCGCGACGTGCTGGCCGAGGTCGGCGCCCAGGGCAAGCGGCTCGGCGTGGAGTACGACGCCTACGGCCTGAACGCGCGCCAGGGCAAACGGCTGGACGCGGCGCTGGATGGCTTCGCCACGCTGGAGGATGCCTCGGAGCTTGTCTCGTTATTGCGGATCGTGAAATCGCCGGCCGAACTCGACTACGTGCGCCGGGCCGGTGTGTTGGCCGACGCGGCGCTGGTGGAGGCCCACCGGCTGACCGGCCCGGGGGTCGACGAGGGTGAGATCTTGGCCGCCATGCAGGGGGCGGTGTTCAAGGGCGGCGGGGACTACGCCGGTAATGAGTTCATCATCGGCAGCGGCGGCGACGCCCTGCTTTGCCGCTACTTCACAGGCCGCAAGACACTGGGCCGCCAAGACCAACTCACTTTGGAGTTCGCCGGGGCATACCGGCACTACCATGCTTGCCTGATGCGCACGATCCCGGTCGGACCGGTGCCGGCACACCAGGTTCATATGTTCGACGCCTGCGCCGAAGCTCTGGAGGCCTGCAAGGCGGCGCTGCGCCCGGGCCGGCCGATCGGCGAGGTGTTCGATGCCCACGCACGGGTGATGGATGCCAACGGCCTGCGCCATGCCCGGCTCAATGCATGCGGCTACTCGTTGGGGGCCGTGTTCGCGCCGATCTGGATGGACTATCCGATGTTCTATCACGCCAATCCGGTGGTGGCGCAGCCGGGTATGGTGTTCTTCATGCACATGATCCTGATGGACAGCGAGGCGCAGCTCGCCATGACCCTGGGCGAAACGGTGATCGTCACCGAGGGGGAGCCGGAACGGCTGTCCGCCATGCCGCTCGAACTCGTCACGAAGTAGCCCTTGGCAAGACCGGGTGCGGCGCGGCATACCAGCGCCATGCCGCATCTCTGGATCTTTCTCGGATTCCTGTTCCTCGGCCTGCTGGCGAGCTGCGTTATCTGATGACCGCGCGCCTGCTTGCCCTTTTCCTGTTGGCGATGACGCTGGCCGGCTGCGGGCAATTGCCCCAGCCCTTCGCCAAGGACCATGCGAATCTCGCCAATGCGCCGTTCCTGATCGCCCCGGCGACCGAGGGCGTGATCGTGTGGCCGATGGTCGGCGTGCCGGACGACGTCGCCGAACTGGTGACCGAGATGACGGTAGATGCCCTGCGCAAGCGCGGCGTGGTGGCGAGCTCGAACGCCTCGAACCGGGCAAGCCTGATCCTGACCACCTCGGGTGAACGGCAGCCGGACGGCGCCCTGCGGATCAACTGGACGCTCAGCCGCCCCGACGGCACGGTCGTCGGCACCCGGGTCGACGCCATCGCCAGCGACGAACGCTTCGAACAGGCGGTGACCCAGGTCGCCCGCTGGGTCGTCCCAAACGCCAGACCGGGCAGCGACGATGAGAAATCGTTCGCAATCATGGTCTTCGAGGTGGTCGGTGCCCCCGGGAACGGCAATGACCTGCTGCGTCGGGCCATGGCCTTCGCCTTGGCGCGCGCCGATGTGGAGGTCACCGACTTCCCACCGCCGGACGGCTTCGTCGTTCAGGGGGAAGTGACGATAAAGCCCAAGGATACCGGCGGCGATCTGGTGACCGTGTCCTGGGTGGTGATGGACGCCAAGGGCCGGGAGATCGGCACCATCGATCAGGCGAACACGGTGGCATCGGGCGCGCTGGACAGCAACTGGGGCCCGGTCGCCTCGCCCATCGCCAAGGCGGCGGTCGGTGGCATCGTGACCCTGATCGAGCGTCACCTGGACGTGGCGGCGGGCGGCTAGGGCATCTGGCCGGATAGGGTGCACGCCGATTATGTTGCAGTGCACAAATATTGTTTGACTTTGGCTTTCCCCCGCCCCATTTATCTAAGTGTGTTTTGTGCAGTGCAGCAACGACTGCGCCGGCTGGAAAAGAAATCCCCCCCAATCCACCAGCCGTCAAAAGAGGAGAGTGGAAATGGCCGAGTTTAAGAATCCCTTCATGGACTTCGACGTTCAGAAGATCATGGGCGAGTTCAAAATGCCGAACGTGGACGTCGACGGTATCGTCGCTGCCCACAAGAAGAATTTCGACGCGATCGCCCAGGCGAACCAGATCGCTGCCGAGGGCATGCAGGCGATCATGCGGCGCCAGAGCGAGATCGCTCAGGCTGCGATCGCCGAGGTCCAGTCCAATTTCCAGGCCATCGCCACCCAGGGCGCGCCGGAAGAGAAGTTGGCCCAGCAGGCCACCATCGCCAAGACGACGCTTGAGCAGTCGCTGTCCAACCTGAAGGAACTTCAGGAGATGGTTGCGAAGTCCAACGCCGAGGCGTCGGGCATCATCAACAAGCGGATCATGGAATCCCTCGACGAGGTGAAGACCGCGATCGACAAGATCAAGACGTAATTATCTGGTTACTCAAGCCCTCTCCCGAGGGGCGCGAGGTTGAGGGGCCGTCCGGGCGACTGGGCGGCCCTTCTTCATGTCCGGATGCCGGGCCGTGTCTTATCGGTGGACCGTCGCTCCGGTTGCGGCCATGCGCCGCCACGTGCTACCCGCACGATATCGAGTTTGGAACCTGCCGGGGGGCGATCATGGCGGAAGAGCGTGCGGCGGAAATCACCTATGACGACTACCTGAAGGTCGATATCCGCGTCGGAACCGTCGTCGAAGCCCAGCCGTTTCCCGAGGCGCGCAAGCCGGCGATCAAGCTCTGGATCGATTTCGGCGAGGAGATCGGGGTGAAGAAGACCTCGGCCCAGATCACCGTACACTACACGCCCGAGACCCTTGTCGGGCGCCAGGTCGCCGCCGTGGTCAATTTCCCACCACGCCAGATCGGCCCGTTCATGAGCGAGGTCCTGACCCTCGGCTTCCTCGACGAGAACGGTGCCGTCGTGCTGGTCTCCCCGTCGGCCAAGGTGCCGAATGGCGGCCGCCTGCACTGAGCGGGACCGTACTGTCTTTCTCGGACCCTGCCACGCAACCGAACTACAGTGTGGCAACGAGACATTGCAGATGGAACCGACGGTACGGCGACATTCGCGGACAGCCATTGCAGCCGATCGTGGCCTTCTGACTCTCCCTTCTGGACCAGGCCGTCTCGCAGGCGCGGGAAACGCCCTGCCGGACGCCGCTAGATCTTGGCGAATTTAGCCAGGGCCTCGCGGAAGGTCAGGCCGTTGTCCATCTCCTTCATCGCCTGGGCGTCATCGGCGGAGTAGCGCTGGGTCATCTCCAGGATCTCGGCGGCCCGTTCGATCGGAATCACGCAGATTCCGGAGCCGTCGGCGACGATCAGATCGCCCGGCCGGACCAGCACGCCGCCGATGGTGACCGGCTCGCCAATGGCCTCGACCTTCAGGCGGGTCTTGCCGGGGGTGGGGACCATGTGACGGGCGAAGATCGGGAAACGGAACTCCTGCTGTTCCTCCCAGTCGCGCACGCCGCCCTCGACGATCAATCCCTCGATGCCCTGGATCTTGGCGGCATAGCTCGCCATGCCGCCCCAGGTGGAGACCGGGTTGCCGCCGTTGTCGACGACGATCACGTCGCCGGCGCCGGCCGCTTCGATCATATGGCCGACCTTGAAGTCCTCGACGGGGAAAGTCCCCTTGGCACCGGTCTGCTGCCGCACGGTGACGGCGGGGCCGACCGCCTTGGTGCCGGGAACCACGGCCGGCAGGCCGACGATCACGCCGTTCAGGTTGAGATCGTCCAGGGCGTTGGCGATCGTCGGCGTCGCGATATCTCGGAAGCCGGTGATCAGCGAGGCAATGTCAGTCATTTTTCCGTTCCAGGCGGGAGGAAAGCGTCGAAGTAGAGCACACCGATCGTCATGTCGGCGGTGCGACCGTCCGTCGCGAGGGGACAATGCACGCTGTCGAAACTGCGCCAGGATCCATCCACCGGCCATTGAACCCACCCGGACCGGAAGACCGGGCGGCGCTGGATGATCGGATTGCGGAAGGTGGCGATCATCGATTCCCGGGACTCGCCGAAGCTGCATTCCGAGATCCATTTGCGGGTGTAGTCGCGGTCGCGGAAGGCGGTGATCTCCGTACCGATCATCCGGTATCGGAAATCCTGGGCATCCGCGCCGACATCCATGATCAGCACATGGCCGAACCAGCGATGGAGATCCTCGACCGGGAAGTCGTCGCGGGCCGGCAGGCGCGCGCCCTGGCATTTCTCGAGCCACAGGGACGCGAAGGCGGCAACCGCGTCGTGACGGGGTTGCTCCTGCACTTCCAGACTGTCGTACGTGACATCCTGAGCCCGGCGATCAAGGTCCGGCGGCGAGTCTCCGTCACTGTCATGCGCCGGCGTGACCCACGCGGTAGACAGCGACGGCAAACCGACAAGCCGACGTACTGTCGCCGTATCACCTTCCGACTTTGGGTCGTCGTTCCGCGACACGCCCGTCACCTTTGCGAGTGAAGAGATCAGGATCACAATCGCCCTGGATTGATCCGTCAAGGGGCCGCGTGCGCGGTGTGGTCAACTTGCACGAATTCGTTGAATGAATCCGACGACTTCCCGCTCCAGACTTTTCATTTCCGTCTGCAGAAGATTACACGTGTTCAGCACTTCACTGGCGCTGCGTCCGGTTTCACGGGACGATTCGCTGACGCCGACGATCTCCGACGAGACCTTGGACGTCTGCGCCGCCGCTTCGTGACTATTGCCGGCAATGGTGGAGGTGGTCGCTGCCTGCTGCTCGACCGCGGCGGAGATGGCGGTATTCATCTCGTCGAGACCGGAGACCGCCTGGGAGATCGTATCGATCGCCTCGACCGCTTCGCCACTGGCGCCCTGTATCTGCTCGATCTGCCGGCGGATATCGTCGGTCGCCTTGGCGGTTTGGGTCGCCAGGCTCTTCACTTCGGAGGCGACGACCGCGAAGCCCTTGCCTGCGTCTCCGGCTCGGGCCGCCTCGATCGTGGCATTGAGGGCAAGCAGGTTGGTCTGCTCGGCGATGTCCTGGATGAGAGCGATGACCTGGCCAATGCTCTGGGCGGTGTCGGCAAGCGCGACGACCCGCTCGTTCCCGATGTCGGCCTGGGTGCTGGCGCCACGGGCCATCTCGGCGGCGCGGGACACCTGGGTGCCGATTTCTTCCGACGCCGCCGCCAGTTCCTCCGCTGCCTCTGACACAGCCTTCACATTCGCATTCGATTGTTCCGAGGAGGCGGCCACGGCGTCGGCGCGGGACAGGGAATCGTTCGATGCGGCGGCCATGGTTTCCGCCCGCTCCCGCACATCCTGAACCTGGGCGGTCAGGCCGGCGACAAGCTTGCCGACGGAGTCCTCGAACCCGGAGGCGAGCTCTTCCAGCGCCTGGCGCTTCTCCACCTCGGCGCGGGCATTGGCCTCTTCCTGTTCCTGCTCGAGGCGTTGCACGCGCTGAGCGTTCTCCTTGAACACCTGGACGCAGCGGGCGATGTCGGCGATCTCGTCCTTGCGCTCGATACCCGGAATTTCGGTCTCGAGATCATTGTCCGCCAAGCGTTCCATGGCACCGGTGATGGCTCGTAGCGGATGGGTGATACCGCGGCCCAGAAGAACGGCGAGCATGATCGCGAGCAGGGCGGCGGCACCTGTGCCGGCGAGAATCAGGAGCGTGGCCAGGTCCCGATCGGCGTTTCGGGACGCGTTCGACGCGGCGACACTCGCCTGTACCTGCTCGGACACGGCGGTCGCGGCCATCGTCATTTCCTGCGCCGTTTTGGTGCGGGTCTGCAGTGCCGTAACCAGCGAATCGAATAGCGCGCGTGCCTGCGTAAGCTTCTCGGTGAACTTGGCGACCTCCACCATGTCCGGGAGCTTCGTGGCGAGCGAATTGACAATATTGTCGATGGCGCCGAACGCAAAGGTCTGCGCCATCAGCGCCGCGCCCTGGGCATTCTCGGCGACGACCTGTTTGGTATTCGATTCGAGTTTCTTGACGGCGGTGACGAGATCGGCGGCGGTGGTCGCGATCTCCGACGCGGCCTCTGCCTCGGCCGCCGCGGTGGCGGCGGATTCGCGGGCGTCGGCATAGGCCTTGCCTTCCTTGCGGGCAAGGGCGGCGGCGAAAGCGTTGATCCGCTTCGACACGGCTTCGAGGTCGGCGACGGCGGCGGTCTCGTCGCCGTTATTCGCCACCACTTCGACCATTGCCTCCAGCGCCTTGCGATAGCCGCCGACCGCCTTGGCGAGCAAGCTCACGGCCTTCTCTGCGTCGGTACCGGCCGTCAGTTTCTTGAGCTTGATTGCCCCCAGGAACATCTTCTTGGTCGCATCGCGCGCGCCATCGGCGTCGGCTGTGTCGCGGGTTCGCAGATAGACGGCCTCGTCGCGGCGCGCCTCCAGCGTCGCCAGGATCAGCGACCGGGTGAGTTCTTCGATCTCGAGCTTGGCAGCCTGGGCGGCCACCGCCGCGTCGCGCTGACTGTTCAGCGCCGCCCGTCGGTCAGCCGGGTTCTTGCGCACGACATTGGCCAGGCGTTCGAGGTCGACATTGCTGGACTGCAACTCTGCGATAAGCCGTTCGGCGTTGCCGTGGGCGGCGATCTGGATATCGAACTCGTTGCGATACTCGACGATCAGCACCGCCGTCGCATCCTGGCCTAGGCCCTGCGCCAAAGCTTCCGCGTCCGCGAGATGCGTGATCGTGGCATCCCGATTGGTCGCATCACCGGAGAGTTGAAATCCGCTCGATGATATTTGCGCGGAGCGGATCTGCCGCTCGATGTCCGCGACCTGATCCGCCTGATCGACCTGCGTGGCGTAGCGGTCCAGCGCCAGCCAACCGGTGGCGCCCAGAACGAGGGTCAATGTGACCACGCCGGCAAACCCGGCGCCGATTCGAAATCCGATCCGCATCCGCTTCTCCCTTTCCGAGTTTGTTTGGGCAGAATTTGAAGAAAGACTCTTAAAATAAAGTTTACTCAATTCTGAACAGCTAACACGGTATTTTTTGCCAACAATAACCGTAGATTGAGAAATATTATATTTTAAAAATGGGGTTTTTGATAACGAATGATTAAATGTTCTGGTCGAGGGTGAGGGTCGCGTTCTGGCGCACCAAAGCGCCGGAAGTGTCTAAATAAATAGCGGGAGAGGAACCGGAAATGAGGAATAAGTACCTTAAAGTAATTGCGGTCGCCGCCTCGGTGTTCGGATTCACTGCCGGCGCCGCATCAGCAAACGACTTCGCGCCGCAGATCGCCGATGTGCTGAACAACCAGGTCAAGGCGTGGTTGAGCGATCCGGTCATGATCGAAGCGATCAAGGCGCAGAATGCCGAGACCGCCGGGCTCTCGGACAGCGACATCGACGGGCTCGACAAGCAGTGGCGGGCTGAAGCGGCGTCCGGCAGCGGCCCGCTGATCGACAAGGTTTTGGCCAACAAGCTTTCGGCCTTCCTGAAGGACAAGAAGGCGGCATCGAACGGACTGTTCTCGGAAGTCTTCGTGATGGACGCCAAGGGCCTCAATGTCGGCCAGAGCGATGTCACCTCCGACTATATGCAGGGCGACGAGGGCAAGTGGCAGAAGACCTATCTGGTCGGCCCGGATGCCGTGTTCATCGACGAGGTCGAGTTCGATGACAGCAGCGGCCAATTCCAGAGTCAGGTGAATGCCACTGTCGCCGACCCGACCACCGGCCAGGCGATCGGCGCCATCACCATCGGCATCAATGTCGAGAAACTGAACTGATTGCAGCAACGCATGCCCGACGGGGAGAGGCGTCTCCCCGATCCCTCCCGGGTGCTCCCTTGGGCCGGTTCCCCGAACCGGCCCATTTTTTTGCCATCACGGGGGCGGTTCCGCATCAGGCGGACAGCCGCGATTTTTTTGTCCGGGTGACGCCCGGCTACCTTGCTTTGCGAAAAGGTCGGGCGTAGCGTGCCGGGCATTCCGCGAACCGCGAATTCCTGGGAGTTTTCGACAGATGGGCATTCTTGCCGAGCGGCTGAGCCGCGTGAAACCGTCGCCGACGATCGCCGTCAGCACCAAGGCCATGGAACTGAAAGCGGCGGGTCACGATGTGATCGGTCTGGGCGCCGGCGAGCCCGATTTCGACACTCCCGCGCATATCCGCGACGCGGCGAAGGCGGCGATCGACAGCGGCATGACCCGTTACACCGCCGTCGGCGGCACGCCGGAGCTGAAGGACGCGATCGCCCTGAAGTTCAAGCGCGACAACGGCCTGGAATACGCCCGCAATCAGATCGTCGCGGCCACCGGCGGCAAGCAGGTGCTCTACAACGCCTTCATGGCGACGCTCGATCCGGGCGACGAGGTGATCATCCCGGCCCCGTACTGGGTCAGCTATCCGGACATGGCGATCCTGGCCGAGGGCACTCCGGTCTTCATCGACTGCCCGCAGGAACAGGGCTTCAAGCTGCAGCCGGAGGATCTGGAGAAGGCGATCACGCCGAAGACCAAGTGGGTGGTGCTGAACTCGCCGTCGAACCCGACCGGGGCCGGCTACACCCGTGCCGACATGAAGAAGATCACCGACGTGCTGATGAAGCATCCGCATGTCTGGGTCATGACCGACGACATGTACGAGCACCTGGTCTACGACGATTTCGAGTTCTGCACCCCGGCCCAGGTCGAGCCCGGTCTGTACGACCGCACCCTGACCGTGAACGGTGTGTCCAAGGCCTATTGCATGACCGGCTGGCGCATCGGCTTCGCCGGCGGCCCGGCCAACCTGATCAAGGCGATGACCGACATCCAGTCGCAGTCGACCTCGAACCCGTGCTCGGTCAGTCAGGCCGCGTCGGTGGTGGCGCTGACCGGCGATCACAGCTTCATCGCCGCCAACAACAAGGTCTTCAAGGAGCGCCGCGACCTGGTGGTCTCCATGCTGAACCAGGCCGCCGGCATCGACTGCCCGACCCCGGAAGGCGCGTTCTACGTCTACCCGTCGGTCAAGGGCTGCATCGGCAAGAAGACGCCGGACGGCAAGGTGATCAACAGCGACAGCGACTTCGTCACCGCGCTGTTGGAGACCGAGGGCGTGGCCGCGGTGCAGGGCGAGGCCTTCGGCCTGAGCCCGCATTTCCGCATCTCCTACGCCACGGCGACCGAGGTGCTCGAAGAAGCCTGTATCCGCATCCAGCGGTTCTGCGGCTCGCTGAGCTGAGCCTCTTCTGCCGGACATGAATGACGCCGACGCGGGAGCCCTGCGTCGGCGTTTGCCTGCCTTGACCCGGTGCGCCGACACAGCGCACCCTTCTGTCCGCCGGCACCCAGAAAATCCCATCAATAAGGGCCGGTGAATTCGCTCGACCGGAGGAAATGCGCGATGACCGACCGCCCCGATCCCATGAAGGGAAAACGCCGCTCGTCCCAGTGGTATGGCAAGATCGACAAGGACGGGTACGCACACCGGTCCTGGATGAAGAACCAGGGCTTTCCGGCCGAGGTGTTCGACGGCCGGCCGATCATCGGCATCGCCAATACCTTCAGCGAATTCAATCCCTGCCACGGCCATTTCCGCAAGATCTGCGAGCATGTGAAGCGCGGCGTATGGGAGGCGGGCGGCTTCCCGCTCGAGTTCCCGGTCTTCTCCAATTCCGAGAGCCAGTTGCGGCCGACCTCGATGCTGTACCGCAACCTCGCGTCCATGGACGTGGAGGAGGCGATCCGCGGACTGCCGATGGATGGCGTCGTGCTGCTGGTCGGCTGCGACAAGACCACGCCGGCCCTGCTGATGGGCGCGTCGAGCTGCGACCTGCCGACCATCTGCGTGTCCGGCGGTCCGATGCTGAACGGCTACTACAAGGGCGAGAAGATCGGCTCCGGAACCCATGTCTGGAAGTTCTCGGAGGCGGTGCGCGCCGGTGAGATGTCGATCGAGGCGTTCATGAGCGCCGAGCAGGACAACCACCGCTCCGCCGGCCACTGCATGACCATGGGCACCGCCTCGACCATGGCGTCGATGGTGGAGAGCCTCGGCGTGTCGCTGCCGGCGAACGCGGCGATCCCGGCGGTCGACAGCCGGCGCTACGTGCTGGCTCACATGTCAGGTAAGCGCGCCGTCGACATGGTGATCGAGGATCTGCGGCTGTCGAAGATCCTGACCAAGGACGCCTTCGAGAACGCCATGGTCACCAACGGTGCCATCGGCGGCTCGACCAACGCGGTGATCCATCTGCAGGCGATCGCCGGGCGTCTCGGTGTCGATATCGGCCTCGACGACTGGGACCGGCTGGGCAAGGACATGCCCTGCCTGGTCAACCTGATGCCGTCGGGCGAGCACCTGATGGAGGACTTCTATTACGCCGGCGGTCTGCCGGCGGTGCTGAAGGAGATCGGCGACCACCTGCACAAGGATGCGGTCACCGCCAACGGCAAGACCATCTGGGAGAATGTCGAGGACGCGGAGTGCTTCAACCGCGACGTCATCTTCGCTCTGGACAAACCGTTCAAACCGAATGGCGGCATCGCCGTCCTGCGCGGCAACATGACTCCGGACGGCGCCATCGTGAAGCCGTCTGCCGCCTCGCCGGAGCTGATGGTGCATACCGGCCGCGCCGTGGTGTTCGAGGATATCGACGACTACAAGGCACGCATCGACGACGAGGATCTCGACATCGACGAGACCTGCATCATGGTGCTGAAGAACTGCGGGCCGATCGGCTATCCCGGCATGGCGGAGGTCGGCAATATGGGCCTGCCGCCGAAGGTGCTGCGCAAGGGCATCACCGACATGATCCGGATCTCCGACGCCCGCATGTCCGGCACCGCCTACGGCACGGTGATCCTGCACGGCGCCCCCGAGGCGGCGGCCGGCGGGCCGCTGTCCCTGGTCGAGACCGGCGACATGATCGAGGTCGACGTGCCGAAGCGGCGCCTGCACCTGGACGTGTCGGACGCCGAGCTGGAGACGCGTCGGGCCGCCCGCGCGCCGTTCAAGGCACCCTACGACCGCGGCTATACCAAGCTCTATGTCGAGACCGTGAACCAGGCCGACAAGGGCGCGGATCTCGACTTCCTCGTCGGCAATTCCGGCACTCCGGTGATGCGCGAGAGCCATTGAGGCTTCGCCGCCCCGCGCGGCGCGTATGAAATATACCTTTCCCCGGCCTCGTGCCGGGGCCTAGACCAGAGACCGGCCGGAGCGGACGCGAGTACGCTCCGGCCCCTACGGCTGCCCTGATCCTGGGTTCCGGCGCGCGGCCGGGAAAAGGGTTTACGGTGCATGACACGCCCTAGAAAAGAGCCTCCGTTCTCCATGAGTCAGAACGCCCCATCGGCACCGACCGCCATGCCCAGCCCCGCCCTCCTCGGGATCGGCTGGTTCCTGTGCGCGCTATTCTTCTTCTACGCCTTCGTCCAGCGGGTGGCGCCCTCGGTCATGGTGGACGAGCTGATGCGCGATTTCGCCGTCGGCGGCGCCCTGGTCGGCAATCTCTCGGCCTTCTACTACTACGCCTATGCCGGCTCGCAGATCCCGGTCGGGGTGATGCTCGACCGGTTCGGACCGAGGCGGCTGATCACCGTCGCCATCGCGCTGGTGGCCGTCGGCAGCGTCGTCTTCGCCCAGGCGGAAACGCTGTGGATGGCCTATCTCGGGCGGATGCTGATCGGCTTCGGCTGTGCCTTCAGCTTCGCCGGTGCCCTGAACTACGCGGCAATCTGGATGCCGCCCTCGCGCTTCGCCACGCTGGGCGGCTGGGCGCAGATGCTCGGCGTGATCGGCGGCATCACCGGACAGGCCCCGCTCGGTGCCGCGGTGGAGGCTTTCGGCTGGCGGCCGATGATGCTGGTCGTCGGCCTGTTCGGCGCGGTGCTGGCGCTGGCCTGTGGTCTGATCCTGCGGGATCGGAGACGCGCCGACGACGCGCCCGCCCGCCCGCGGCTGCTCGCCGGGCTGAAGCGGGCGGCCGGCAGCGGACAGGTCTGGCTCGCCGCCATGTTCGGGCTCGCCATGACCAGCGCCATGCTGGCCTTCGGCGGGCTTTGGGGCGTGCCTTACGTGATGCAGGCCTACGGGTTCCACAAGGCGGAGGCGGCGCTGGTGGTCAGCATGCTGTTCATCGGCTGGGGCATCGGCGCGCCGCTGTTCGGCTGGCTTGCCGACCGCTACCGCCGGCGCAAGCTGTTCATGATCATCGGCGCGGTGCTCTCCACCGTTGGCATCGCGGCCGCCGTCTACCTGCCCCATACCGGCGCCATTACGCTGGGGGCGACCCTGGTGGTGCAGGGGCTCGGTGCATGTTCCATGGTGTTGTGCTTCGCTGTTGGCCGGGAGAACACGCCGATCTGGGCGGCGGGGGCGACGATCGGGATCATCAACGGCTGCGTCGTCGGCTCCGGCGCGGTGCTGCAGCCGCTGCTCGGCTGGGTGCTGGATCTCGCCTGGGACGGCACGCTGGTCGAGGGCGCCCGGGTCTATACCGCCGCCGCGTATGAGCGCGCGTTCCTGGTCCTGCCGGTGATCGGCGTCTTCGGGCTGATCATCGCCCTGGTGATCCGCGAGACCCATGCCAAGGGCGTGGAGGAGTAGAGCGCGCCGACCCGGTACCGTGATCGCGAAGTGACGCCGCCACGCGGCGAGATGCTCACATCTAGATCAGCCCCTTCGCGCGGAAGCTGACATGGCCGTGACGGGCAACGATCAGGTGGTCGTGCAGCACGATGCCGAGAGTCGCGGCCGCGTCCCGAAGCTGATTGGTCGTCGCGATGTCGGCCTGGGACGGGGTCGGGTCGCCGGTCGGATGGTTGTGCACCACGATCATCGCCGAGGCGCCCAGGTCGAGAGCGCGCTTCACCACCTCGCGCGGATACAGCGGCGTATGGTCGACCGTGCCGCGGCCCTGCAGTTCGTCCTGGATCAGCCGGTTCTTCTTGTCGAGATAGAGCACGCGCACGACTTCCACCGGTTCGTGCGCCATGGCGGCATGGCAATAGTCCAGAAGCTGTTTCCATCCCGACAGCACCGGGCGCTTGAGCAGCGGCTCGCCGAGCAGGCGGTCGGCGGCGGCCTTGGCGGTCTTCAGCGCGGCGACAGAGGCCTCGCCCATGCCGTCGATCTTGGCGAGCTCGCTCGGATCGGCGCTGATCGTCTCGGCGAACGACCCGAAACGGGCGAGCAGGCGCTTGGCCAGCGGTTTCACGTCGCCGCGCGGCTTGGCCAGGAACAGCAGCAGCTCGATCAGCTCGTAATCGGCCAGCGCATCGGCGCCGGCGGCCAGGAACCGCCGCCGCAGCCGCTGGCGATGGCCTTCGCTGCCGGTTTGCTGCGCTTCACCCAGTCCCTCATACACACCCGTTCTCCCCAGCATGCAGTGACGCCGGGGCTATGGAAGGGGCGGGCCGTGAATACGACGGTGTGTGGATGGTCCGAGGCCTTGTTCCGGCATCCAGAACGCGAGTTAGGACGACGGATCAGGATCCAATATCGGATCAAACATACGGCGGCTTGGTGTAGCCCTTGGGCGACAGGGTGAAGATCTCGAAGCCGGTCTCGGTCACGCCGATGGAATGCTCGAACTGGGCCGAGAGCGAGCGGTCGCGGGTCACCGCGGTCCAGCCGTCGTCGAGGATCTTCACCGCGAACTTTCCGGCGTTGATCATCGGCTCGACGGTGAAGAACATGCCCGGCTCCAGCATCGGGCCGTCATCCGGCTGGCCGTAATGCAGCACGCTCGGCGGCGCGTGGAAGGTGCGCCCGAGCCCGTGGCCGCAGAAGTCGCGCACGACGGAAAAGCGCTGAGCCTCGGCGAAGGTCTGGATCCGGTTGCCGATGGCGCCCAGATGCACGCCCGGCCGCACCACGTCGATGCCGAGCATCATGGCGTCGTAGGTCACTTCGACGAGGCGTTTGGCCTTCACCGGGATCTTGTCGCCGACCAGATACATGCGGCTGCTGTCGCCGTGCCAGCCGTCCAGGATGACGGTGACGTCGATGTTGACGATTTCGCCCTCGACCAGCTTGCGGTCACTCGGAATACCGTGACAGACGACATGGTTGATCGAGATGCAGACCGACTTCGGATAGCCCTTGTAGCCGAGCGGGGCCGGCGTGGCGCCGTTGGTGAGCGTCATCTCGTGGCAGAGCCGGTCGAGTTCGTCTGTGGTGACACCCGGGACGACATGGTCGGTGATCATGTCGAGGATCTCGGCGGCAAGCCTGCCGGCCTTGCGCATTCCCTCGAAATCATCTGGCGCGTGGCGCACGATCTGGCGCGCTTCGGCGAGCTGCTGCATCGCGATCTTCCTTGCTTCGTAACAAGCCTGCAATCTGAGGCGGTCGGGCCGGAAGGTCAAGGTTCCGGCACTATCCCAGCACTGCCACCGGCCGGTTCAGGGTGATCCGTTCCAGCGTTACCGCGCATTCCCAGGCGAGGATCTCCACCCCGGCGGCGCGGGCCCGGTCGAAGGCCGCGCCGTATTTCGGGTCGATGTCGCGGGCCACGGCCAGGCGGTCGCCGTCCATGCGCTGGATGCAGAACATCATCACCGCCCGATGCCCCTCGGCGACCATGTTGGCGAGTTCGTCCAGGTGCTTGGCGCCGCGCGCCGTCACGCTATCGGGAAACTCGTGGGCACCCGGAGTGGGGCCGTCGGGACGGACCAGATGGACGTTCTTGACCTCCACGTAGCAGGCGACGCGGCCGGGACTTTCCAGCAGCATGTCGATGCGGCTGTTCACCCCGTATTTCACCTCCCGGCGCAGGCTCTCGTAGCCGGCCAGTTCCGGAATGAGGCCGGCGGCGATGGCCTCGGCGACGATGGCGTTCGGGCGCCCGGTGTGGATGCCGACCAGGCCGCCCTCGGTCTCCACCAGTTCCAGCGTGTAGGGCAGTTTGCGCTTGGGGTCCGGCGAGCGGGACAGCCAGACCCGCAGGCCGGGGTCCTTCAGGCCGGTCATCGCACCAGGATTCGGGCAATGGGCGGTCACCACCGTGCCGCCGAGATCGACATCGGCCAGGAAGCGCTTGTAGCGCTTGATCAGGCGGCCTTCGTGCAGGGGGGTGGGCAGCTCCATGGCCCCTACCTAGCCGGGGCGACGGGGGATGTCATCCCTTCCGCCGGGCGTTGGATCATGCTTAGACGGAAGCCATGACAGAGCCGATCGTCGTCCTTCAGAAATCCGTCGAACTGCGCGACCCGCACGACTGCACCGACAGTGGCGATGCGCTCGCCCTGCTGGAGGCGGTGTTCGATGCGCCGGTCCGACGCCGGCCGGGGGGTGGATACGCTCCGGCTCTGGCCGAGCACTGGGAGGTCAGCGGCGACGCCCGGACATGGACACTGCATCTGCGCGCGGGGCTGGCGTTTCACGACGGCCGGCCCCTGGATGCGGCGGCGATGGCGTGGTCGATCGCGCGCCTGCAGCGCCCCGATGTCGGCGCCACCCTCGGCGCGCCGGCCGTGTGGGGCCAGTATCTGGGCGGTGCGGTGATCGATGCGCCGGCGGCGCGGACGGTTACCGTCACCACGCGGGAGCCGGTGGCGGACCTGCTCGACATTCTGGTCTCGGCCTATGCGGTGCCGCCGGCGGTGGACGAACCCGGGTTTCTCGACCGGCCGGTCGGCAGCGGGGCGTACCGCGTGGAGGCGGTCGAGCCCGGTCGATCGGTCCGTCTGTCGGTCAATCCGGCCTGGTGGGGCGGCCGGCCCGCCAATGCCGCGCTGGAGTTCCGGTGCGAGGAGGACGGTGACGCCCGGGCGGCGGCGGTCGCGTCCGGGGCGGCGCATCTTGCCACCCGGTTACGGGCATCCCGCCACGCGGAATCCGTCGCCGATGCCGGCAAGGCGTGGGTCGGCTACACCGATCCGACCTCGATCATCTATATCCTGAACGCGGCCGCCGGCCCCAGCGCCGGCCCTTGCGCCGACCCCGGCGCCAGCCCTTGCACCGACCCGCGGGTCAGGCTGGCGCTGACCCTCGCGATCGACCGCCGCCGGGTGATCGATCGGGTGTTGAACGGCGATGGCGTACCGTTGACCGGCTATGTCAGTGCCGCCCATCTCGGCGCCGACCCGACACCGGGCGATTTGTTCGATCCGGCGCGGGCGCGCCTCCTCCTGGCGGAGGCGGGATACGGCGCCGGGCTGACCCTGCATGTGGATACCCCGACCCGCCTACCCGACGAGGCGCAGGCCCTGACGGCGGAAGTGGCGGTGCAACTTGCCGCGCTCGGCGTGACGCTGGTTCCGCACGTGACCGAAGACCGGGTCCTCTACGCCGAACAGGTCCGCGACAAGAAGGTCCATGACCTCTGCGTCTTCGACTCAAGCCCGATGAGCACGTTCCGGGTGCTGTACGAGAAGATCGACAGCCGGGTGGCCGGCTCCTGGTGGCAGGGCTACCACGATCCGGGAATCGAGGCTCTGCTCGATGCCGCGCGGCGGACGACCGACACCGCTGCGCGCGCCCGGATCTATGCGCGGGCGTATCACGCGCTGGAGCGGAACCCGGCCTGGCTGACCCTGTACCACCACCGTCTCGGCATTGCCCTGTCGGCGGCCCCCGACGTCTCGCCGATGCGCGACGACGGGGTGCTTGACGTGACACTGCTGGCGGATCTGACAACTCCATGAGGAAACCGATATGACGTCGAAGGTGGCAATCGTGACGGGCGCGGCTCGCGGCATCGGGCTGGCGGTGACCAGACGCTTCCTGGCCGAGGGCTGGCACGTGACGATGGTCGATATCGAGGCGGAGGCGCTGCTCGCCGCCCATGCCGCGCTCGACACCGACGATGCCGTCGCCCGGCCCTGCGACGTCTCCGATCCGGTTCAGGTCCGGCGCGCGGCCGCGGCCACCGTCGAGAGCTTCGGGCGGATCGACGCGGTTGTGAACAACGCCGGCATCGCCGTGTTCAAGCCGCTGCTCGACACCAGCTTCGAGGAATGGTCGCGGGTTCTGGCGGTCAACCTGAACGGTCCCTTCCTGATGGTGCAGGAGACCGCGCGGATCATGGCCGAGACCGGCGGCGGGGCCGTGGTCAATATCGGCTCGATCTCCGGCCTGCGGGCCAGCACGCTGCGGGTCGCCTACGGCACCTCTAAGGCGGCGCTCATGCACCTGACCAAGCAGCAGGCGACCGAACTCGGCGAGATCGGCGTGCGGGTCAATCTGATCGCGCCAGGCCCGGTCGATACCGCCATGGCCAAGGAAGTGCACACGCCGGCGATCCGCGCCGATTATCACGACGCGATTCCGCTCAACCGCTATGGCCTGGAGGAGGAGATCGCCAACGGCGTCTTCTTCCTGTGCAGCGACCAGGCGAGCTACATCACCGGCCAGACCCTCGCCGTCGATGGCGGATTCGATGCCGCCGGCATCGGACTGCCGACCCTGCGGAAAGGCAGTTAGGGCAGACCTTTTCCGGGCGCCCGCTTTGCAATCGCCGGATGAGCGGTGACAATCCAGCGCCTCCGCTTCACAGGGAACCTGGATGACGACCGGATCCGACGGTATCGATCAAGACTTCTCGACGGCGATGGCGCTGATGGTGGAACGGCACCGGGCGGGCGATCTTGCCGGTGCCGCCGCCGCCAATCGCGAGGCGCTGTCCCTACGGCCGACGCATGCGGGCGCCCGACAGGCGGGCGGCCTGATCGCGGTGGCGCGCGGAGACTATTCCCGGACCCTCAGCCTTCTCGATCCTTACGCTCGACGGCCGACCGCACCGCCGGAAATTCTCCAGGCGGTGGCGGTGGCCTGTTCCGCGCTTGGTCAGAACAGCGCGGCCGAAAGTTTTCTGCGACGGCTTCTGTCGATACAGCCGGAGAATGCGGCGGCCCGCCTGCACCTCGCACAAGACCTGCAAACGGCTGGCGATGTCAGCGGCTCGATTGGCCACCTGCGGGCGCTGCTGATCCTCCGGCCCGCGGATACCGAGGCGCTGCTGACCTATGGCGCGCTGATCGTGCGGAGCGACCGGATCGCCGAGCGCCGGGTGCTGGACTGGTGGTGCAGGGTCGCACCGCTCGACGAGGCGGCCTGGAACCTGTCGGCCCGCTTTCCCGACACGCCCCGGCGCGGTGCGTTTCATCTGACGCGGTCGCTCGTGCTCGCCGCCAAGGACGCGCGGTCGGCGCAGGCCCAGATCCATATGGCGTCCCTGGTGGACAGCAGAGCAGATGTGGCCGCTCTGTACCGGCGGTCGACGGTCCGATTTCCCGGCGATCCGGACGTCTGGCATGTCGCGTCGCGCTACTATGACGGGGTCGGCGAGTTGGAGCGGTCCATCCAGGCGGCCCAGCGGGCGTCGATCCTGCGGCCTGGGGTGCTGCAATACGATCTCCAGGCAGGGCGCGCCGCGCGCCGGGCGAAACAGCGCGGCCTCGCGAAGGTCCTGTTCCAACGGGTCTCGCGGGTGGCGGAGGAGGCCCGGAGCGGTGACGGCCGCATTGGCGGACAGGCCCGCCTGCAGCTTGCCCGGGCCGCCGAGGAGGACGGGGACTACGTCGACGCCTTCGACTACGCGACGGTCGGCAACCGGCTCCTCCGCCTCCAGGAACCGGCGGCGGACAGATGGGTCGCGGAGCGTTTGGACTCGACGCGGTCGTTGATCTCGTCGGTTCCGGCCGTGCGCCGGCATCTGGCCGGTCGGGCCGACGACGATGCCGATGCGCCGGTCTTCCTGATCGGGTTCCCGCGTTCGGGGACCACCCTGCTCGAGCAGGTCCTGGATGGCCATCCCGACATTGCCACGCTTGAAGAGCAGCCGACCCTGGCGCCGGTGCTGCGGGCCGTCGGCGGCCGCTTCGGGTCCATCCGTGCTTTTGTCGAGGCCGCGACCGAGATGGAGGCGGGCGAGATGGCGGCCGCCTACCTGACCAGCCGAGCGTCATTCCTGTCCGTCGCGGGTGCTCCGTTGGTGATCGACAAGATGCCGTTGTCGACGGTCCTGGTACCGCTGATCCTGCGGTTGTTCCCGAAGGCCCGCTTTCTGTTCGCCCTGCGCCATCCGTGCGATGTCTGCCTGAGCTGCTTCTTCAGCGACTTCATGCTCAACGCCAACATGGCGCCGTTCACCGATTTCCGGGACACCGCGACCTTCTACGATCTGGTCATGCGGCTCTGGGCGCGGTGCGCGGCCGAGTTGCCGGTCGACCACCACGTGGTTCGTTACGAGCATGTGGTCCGCGATCTGGAGACGGAGGCGAAAACGGCGATCGGTTATCTCGGGCTGCCTTGGGTTCCGGGGATTGTCGATTTTCATCACACCGCCCGGGCGAAGTCGCGCCAGGGCCGGATACGCACCCCGAGCTACGCCCAGGTCTCGGAGCCGCTCTATTCCCGGGCGGCCGGTCGATGGCGGCATTACCGGAACCAGTTCGAGGCGGTAAAGCCGCTGCTGCTGCCGCATGTCGAAGGTTTCGGCTACCGCTGGGACGACGACGGGAGGCCCGACCGGTCGTGACTTGCTGTCGGCGGGCCGGTGCACCATCCTCTGACGCCCATTCGTCCGTCCGGAGCCTGGAATGACCGAGTCCCCGCCGAGTACCGCCCCCGTCACCGCCGCCATGCTGATCATCGGCAACGAGATCCTGTCGGGCCGCACCAAGGACAAGAATGTCGGCTTTGTCGCCGAGGCACTGACGGCGATGGGCATCCGGCTCTCGGAAGTGCGGGTGGTGCGCGACGACGAGGCGGCGATCATCGAGGCGGTGACGACCCTGTCCGAGCGCTACACCTATGTCTTCACCTCCGGCGGCATCGGCCCGACCCATGACGACATCACCACCGCCTGTATCGCCAAGGCTTTCGATGCGGCGGTCGAGCGCAATCCCGAAGCCATGCGGCGCTTGACGGCGCACTACGCCAACAGCGGGGTCGAGTTCAACGCCGCGCGTCAGAAGATGGCGGAGATCCCGGTCGGCGCCGGCCTGATCGACAACCCGGTCTCCGCCGCTCCCGGCTTCATCATCAAGAATGTCCACGTCATGGCCGGCGTGCCGCGCATCCTCCAGGCGATGTTCGAGGGATTGAAGCCGACATTGATCGGTGGCGCGCAGATGCTGTCGCGGACCGTGGCGTGCACGGTCGGCGAGGGCGCCGTGGCGGGGGGGCTCGGCCAGGTCCAGGTCGCGTTCCCCGCTGTCGAGATCGGCAGCTATCCCTATTTCCGCGCCGGTGCCTTCGGAACCAGCCTGGTGCTGCGTGGGACCGACGAGGTGGAGTTGGAGGCGGCGACAGAGGCGGTCCGCGAACTTGTCCGTTCGCTTGGCGGCGAGCCGATCGACATTGATGACGGGGCCGAGAGCCGCGCTGTGGAGACCGGATCATGAGTTTCGTGAGCATCGAGCGCTACGAGCATGCGGCCCGCGTGACGCTGAACCGGCCGGACAAGCGCAACGCCATGAGCAGCGGCGTGGCGGCCGAACTGACCGCGGCCCTGCTGTCACTTTCCGACGACGA
Source organism: Thalassobaculaceae bacterium (assembly GCA_029212785.1). Classification (GTDB taxonomy): domain Bacteria; phylum Pseudomonadota; class Alphaproteobacteria; order Thalassobaculales; family Thalassobaculaceae; genus Thalassobaculum. The sequence continues at coordinate 5,633 of JARGOG010000030.1, read as the reverse complement.
GGACCTGCGGGTCGTCGTTCTGTCCGGGGAGGGGCCGAGTTTCTGCGCCGGGGCGGATGTGACGGAACTGGCCGCGCTGACGCCGGAGACGGCGGAATCCTTCATCCGTGGCCTGCACGCGGCGATCGCCGCCGCCATGGCCTGCCCGGTGCCGGTGATCGCGGCGATCCGCGGCGCCTGTGTCGGTGCCGGCCTGGAATTGGTGGCGGGCTGCGACCTGCGCATCGCCACTCACGATGCGCGCTTCTCCATGCCCGAGGTGAAGGTCGGCATCCCCTCGGTGATCGAAGCGGCGCTGCTGCCGCGCATGATCGGGCGCGGCAAGGCGTCCCGGCTGGTGCTGACCGGCGAGACCATTGATGCGAAGACGGCCTATGAGTGGGGGCTGGTCGAGGAGTTGGTCTCCGACGATGACCTGATGTTCCGCGCCGGCGCGCTGGCGGCCGAGATCGCCGAGGCCGATCCGGCGGCGATCCGGGCGCAGAAGCGGCTGATCCGCGCCTGGGACGACCTGACGATCGACCAGGCGGTCGAGGCGAGCGTGCGGGAATTCGCCGACAGCTACCGCACCGACGCGCCGCGCGCACGGCTGGCGGCAGCCCTGGCCGCCCGGAAATGAAACGGCGGGCCGCGGCATTGGCGCTCCTCCTGACGGGGTCGCCGGCGGCGGCGGCCTCCATCGACGGCATCTGGGGCGTGGCACAGGGCGAGACGCCGGATTGTACTGTGCTGGCCATGGTCTTGCGCGACGGCACCTATACCAAGGCCATGCTTGATATCGGCACCACCCAGGGCAAGCGGGACAGTCTGGTCGGGACCTCGACCTATACGCTGTCGGGCACCCGACTCGAGATTGCCCCCTCGTTCTCCTTCGCCCGGCCGGAGCCGCGCCAGATGTTTCTGTGGGACGCCGCGGGCGATGTCCTGGTGCGCCAGGAACCTGACCCCAGGCTCACCTTCCGCCGATGCCCGGACCGTCCGCTGAATCCCCTGGAGCGGTAGCCGCTTCCACAGGCGGAAACCGCCAGAGGGTGGCCGTATTGGTGATCAGGATCCGGTCGCGCAGGCTTTCATCCTCGCACCAGCGGTCGAGTAGCGGCAGCAGATGCTTGTCCTCCGGCCGCACGCGTTTGTTCGCAGGGTCAAACGTGGCCGGATACGGCCAGTTGCTGCCCCAGACCAGCCGTTCAGGCGCAAAGCGGATCAGCATCCGGGCGAGGCGCTCGGCATGGGGATAGCGCGGGTGCTGCGGGTCGCTTTCTTCCGGGCCGGAAATTTTGACCCAGACCTTATCGGCATCGATTAGCCGCAGGAGCGCGCGGAAGCCGGGATCGCGATCGCTGACCGGTCCCAGGAAGCAGCCGATATGGTCGACGACCACCCGGCCCGGCCAGGATCGAATCCGGTCCTCGACCTCCATCAGAAAGCGGCCGTCCATCTGCAGGTCGATTTCCCAGTTCAGCAGGTCGTGCACGCGGCCGGCGATCCGTCCGGTGTCGACCCAATCGATCCGACGCCAGGGTTCAAGCATCTGGAAGCGGGCGGCGACGCACCCGGCGGCATCCAATTCGCGCAGTTCAGCCTCGCTGGTATCGGGACCGACCGCTGCCACGCCGCGGGTACGTTCCGACCCGAGACGTTCCAGCGCATCGAACAAGGCGTGGTGGTTGAACCCGTAGGCGCTCGATTGGACCAGGATCGCGCGGTCGAGGCCGAGGCGGTCGCGGAACCGGGCATAATCATCCGCCGGATGCGGTTCGGGAAGGTCGGTGGCGTCGTTGGCGAGGGGGAAGCGCTCCGGGTCGGGAAAGATCTGCACATGGCTGTCGCAGCTCCCGGCAATGACCGCGGGCAGCTTCCGCTCGCCGGTGTCGTCATCCTCGGTCTCGCGGTCGTCCCGCCCGAGATCGGAGAGGAGATCCTCGACGCGGGGAGAGGGTTCGCTGCCCGGCGGCGGCGGCAGTTCGTAGAACGACGGATCGGAGGGAAGGATCAGCGGTGACTTGCTCATTGCGTGCCTTGTGTCTGTATGCAGCGCCATGGGGAGGGTTTTGGCACGGATTTTGCTCTCAATGGTTTCATGGCCTTCTCGATCCTTACCAACTCGGAATCGCTTACCGCGCTAAGGAACATGAACGCGGCCGGAAGACGCGTTGCCGAACTCGGCAACCAGGTGTCCACCGGCCTCAAGGTCGCGGGCGCGAAGGACGACGCGTCCAACTTCGCCATCGCCCAGGGATTGCGCTCCGACATTCGCGCCACCAACGCGGTGATCCAGGGGCTGAACAACGCCAAGGGGATCGCCAAGGTAGCACTGGCCGGCGCCACCGCTATGTCCGATCTGATGACCGATATCCGACAGAAGATCACTGAAGGCGCGAACGAGGGCAACACTGCCCAGCAACAACAGATTCTACAGAATGACTATGACGAAATGATCCAGCAGATGCGCCAGATCCTGGAAAACTCGGAGTTTAACGGAGTCAACATCCTCATCGAAGTCGCGATCCCCTTCAACCTGGCGGTTGGCACCGTACGGGACGTCGATGTGCTGTCCAATCTGGAGGGTGGGACCCTCAGGCTGGACGGCCAGCGGCTCGACCTCACCTATGCCCTGTTGACCAACGAAGACATCTCCTCACCCGCCAATGCGCTCGCCGCCCTGACGGTCTTCGAGCAGGAGGAAGAGCGGGTTGCCACCGCGCTCGGCAGCCTCGGCGCCAACCTGCGCGCCCTTGACCTGCAGGTGGCTCAGCTTCAGGCAACCCTGGACGCGACGGAGGAGGGGCTGGGCAACATCGTCGATGCCGACATGGCGCGCGCCTCGGCGGAACTGACCGCCGCTCAGGTGCGCCAGCAGCTCTCGGTGCAGACCCTGGGCGTCGCCAACAACGCCCCGCAGGTTGCCCTCGGTCTGTTCCAGTAGGTCGCGGATCAGGGCTCGAAGGTGTCGAACGCATCCTTATAGACGGGATCCCAGCGCGACAGCGGCGATCGGTTCTCGGTGATGTCGCCGGCGCCCCAGAGGATGCGCTTGCGGTCCATCTCCGCCGTCGTCTCGCCGTCCGGGCACAGGATGTAGAAATCGCCCGCCTCGAGGCCGGACAGCATGTAGTCGACCACCTGCTCGGGCAGCCAGGCGCCGGGCTGATGCGCGCGGTCGCCGGTCGTGGTCCAGCCGGGGATCAGCAGATGGGCGCTGACCCGGCAGCCGGGCGTGGTCCGCAGGTCGTGCTGCAGCGCCTCGGTGAACGTCTTCACTGCCGCTTTGGTGACGTTGTAGGCGGCATTGCCCGGCGGGTTGGTGATGCCCTGTTTGGAGCCGACATTGACGACGAAGGCCCGGGCGCCGGCGGAGATCATCGCCGGGCCGAAGCTGCGCACGCCGTTGATCACACCCCACAGGTTCACGTCCACCGCCTTCTTCCAGTCGGCCCAGGGATTCCAGACGCCGCCGCCGGTTCGGGTGACGGCGTTGTTCATCAGGATCGACGGCGCGGTGCAGACGGAAATGACCCGCTGGGCCGCGCGTCGCATCTCCGCCTCGTCCGAGACGTCGCAGGGCAGGGCGACCACGTGATCCGGCTCGGTTGCGGCACGGGCGGCCTCGTCCCGCGCCGCGTCGAGCGCCGGTCCGGGCAGGTCGAGCAGGTAGACCCGCATGCCGACCCCGGCGAACCGCGCCGCCGCAGCTTTGCCGATGCCGCTGGCGGCTCCGGTGACGACGGCGGCCTTGTCCCGAGCGATGGCGGGGTGGGGCATGGGCGGATCCTCTCTAGGGTTCATTATTTTCCCACCAGTATGGCACACCCCACTATTGGACTTAGGTCTATCGGCATTGAAGCCAGAGGACAGCAGGCACCAGAGACCGGCTCACTGGGGTGCGTGTGACCAAGAAGAGGCGTTTGGTTGGATAATTTGGACGTAACTAAAAATTCACAAATGCAATAAATTTCCGAATCGGACCTATTTGTCTGGTTTTTCGATCTGGGTTTGAGCGAGAGGCATTCCGGCGAATTTCCATAGCAAAATTGCGTCAATGTACTTGTCGTATTACTTAATCAAAGGCTTAGGAGGTTGGCACTCACTATCTTTGAGTGCTGATAGACAATCCCATGAATGTTTATGACCATATGGTGAGTTAGATTCATTTTTCATTGAAGGCGAAAATCGAACTCATTTCTAAGAATCTAAATTCCAAATGCTTGTAGCAATTTTGGTGGTCACCACTTGAAATAGAAGGAGCTGGTTTTGTGGTGGCGCGATTAAGGAGGGGGACATGGATAACCACCTCTTGGCCGAGAATAGCAAGGTCTACAATGGACTGTCTGATGCGCTGGAAGTCAGTGCTCACAACCTTGAGTATTTGGTCTTTGGAATTGGCAATGCGATTGCCGCATTTCGCTGGCGGGATTTGTTGTGGTTGCCTCGCCGGCGGCCGATTTTAATTCGGGTTGAAAGAGCTGAAGCACACCTTCGCACCTTTAGGCGGAATGTTGTTAACGAAGATGCGCTTACGGTGCTGATTGAAGAGCGTCTGCGCTATTTAGAAGAAAAACTGAAAAGTTACGGCACGTGGGCTGCCAAAGAATTTGGTGAATTGTTGGAAGCCGTCTTGCGTTGGCTGCATCGGGCGCTGTCATGGACCTCTCTGCGGTCAATCACTGAGTTTTTGCAAGACGCTCTGGCACCAACTGTCAGCCGAAGTGTTGTATCTCGTGCTGTTAAACGGCTTCGTCCGTCCTCGTACCTCGGTCTCGCTAGATATCAGGACACACCCTACGGGTGGTTTTGGACAATGATGTTCGATGTTTGGATGAATTTTCTGGGTGTCGTTGGGTTGACACAAAGTCTCTTCGACATCGTCGATTGGTTCCTGATGTAGGAGGTGAGGATGATGGCATTCTATGATTCACTACTTGCCTTTGGACGAGCGCTGGTTCTGTTCCCGGGCGGATGGTTCTACGGAATTCTTTGGTTCCACCCGGCATATTTTACCCGTTTCTGGGAGATGGAATCCAAGATGGCTCGGATAGACGGACGGTACGCAAATCTCGCGAATCTGGATTTCGAGAGGGGGCGGGCACTTCTTGTTGCGTCTGAGGAGTTGGATCGCATTCTGACAATTGAGATCGCGCAGCTAAGGAAAAAAGCTGCCTTCATTGCCGGGCGGGCAGTCAACAGGATGCATGATCTGCGCATCGCGTTGCGCAACATCGTGGCCCGTATCCGACGCCACCGGCCGCATGCCTTGCAGAGTCCCTTACAGACCGGTCGAGACTACGGAATATTTGCGATTGCAACAACGCTACTTATTACGCTGGCGGAAGGCCTAATTGGCTCCGGAGCCTTGGTGGATATGATCTGGCGAATCGTCTCCGCGGGATTTGGTTTGTTTTGAACGTGGCGCGTCGCATTTGCTGGCGGCAATGGCCGTAGGCGAGCTGTCCGAGACGATCCACGTCGTCTGAAACACGCAGTTCGCCGCAACGAGAAAGGGGCCCCGCGGGGCCCCTTCCATTGTCGTCAATGGCCGTGACCGGTTTACGCCGCCGCCGCCTTGTGGATGGCTGTCGAAGCGTCGTTCAGCGCCAGGGTCATCTTGTCGAACAGCTCGTTGATCTGCGGCTCGG
>JARGOG010000131.1 GCA_029212785.1 Thalassobaculaceae bacterium | reverse complement strand
GTCCGGCGAGTGGACGCTGAAGCTGACGGGACAGTAAGGCGCCGCCCGGGGGCTGGTCCGGGATATCTTTGCGCCCGATTGACCCAAATCGACTTCCCGGCTTTCAGCCGGGACCCTGGGAAGACCGTCGGATCTGCTCGGAACAGGATGAGTATCCCGGCTGAAGGCCGGGAAGTCGGGGGAGCGTGGAGCGCTGGACCTAACGCCGATCCCGGGGATGGGCCGAGCGGTGGATGTCCATCAGGCGCTTGGCGTCCACCTCCGTATAGCGCTGGGTGGTCGACAGCGAGGCATGGCCCAGCAGTTCCTGGATCGCCCGCAGATCGCCGCCGCCGGCCAGCAGATGGGTGGCAAAGGAATGGCGCAGCGCGTGCGGCGTGGCGCTCTCCGGCAGTCCGAGATACGCCCGCAGCACCTGCAGGCGCTCCTGCACCCGGCGCGGGCTAAGCCGCTTGCCCTTCACCCCGACGAACAGCGGCCCCTCCGGCGCCAGGGCGAACGGCACCTGCTTCAGATAGGTGTCCACCGCCTGTCGCACCACCGCCAACACCGGCACCATGCGGGCCTTGTTGCCCTTGCCGGTGATCGTCAGTGTATCCGCCAGCGGGGCGGCCGACCGCTCGAGCCCAAGCGCCTCGCCGATACGCAGGCCGCAACCGTAGAGCAGCGCCACCACCGCCGCGTCCCGCGCCGCGACCCAGGGCTCATCCTCGAGATCGCCGACGCTTTCCAACGCGTCCGCCGCTTCTCCGACAGTCAGCGCCTTGGGGACGGAACGCGGGACTCGCGGCCCACGCACGCCACCGATCGCCGCGTTCGAGACGACACCGCGACGTTCGAGGAAGCGGAAAAAGCCGCGCACCACCGAAAGCGCCCGCGCCGTCGAACTCTTGGACAGATCGCGCATCGCCCGCTCGGCCAGCCAGGCACGGAAATCGGCCGGGCCGAGCCGCGACAGATCGCCGGGACCGGCGGGGCCACCGAGGTGGTGCGAGAGAAATCCAAGGAACGTGCCGAGATCGCGGTCATAGGCGTCGAGCGTATGCGCCGACATGCGCTTCTCGACCCGGAGCCAATCCCGCCACGCGGCGATCAGCGGCGCCAGCGCGTCGGTCGCACCGGCGGTGACGGTGCTCCCGTCTAGCTCGGAAGATGCAGCCACTGTCGGATCATGCTCTCGAGCGCACGGCCGAGGAACCCGAGCAGCTCGGTACCCTGGCCCGGCTGAAACGCATCCGGCCGGCGCGAGCCGAGCGCCAGAAGCCCGACCGGGGCCTGGCTCGACGCCCGCAGCCGGCAGAGCGCCTGGCTGCGGACCAGCCCGGCGGCGGACGCGAACAGCCGCGGATCTCCGTTGATGTCAGCACAGAGCAACACATCCCGGTTCTGCCCGAGCAGACTCTCCACCGCACCGTTCGGCAGCGCGCGAATGCCGGCGGCATAGGCTTTGGGGATCGGCACGTCGCCGGTCTCGACCCCGATGGTCACGGCATCGACATCCAGCAGCACGGCAAGGTCCGCCGTGACCGTCTGGATCATGGTCTCGAAGCTGGAGGCCCGCAGGATCGCCAGCACGCCGTCATGCACGCGGGCCTGGATCGATTGGTTGTTGCGCGCCGTGGTGACCAGGTAGTCCTGGGCGGTGCGCAGCTTGTCGTTCTCCTCGCGAAGGCGGGTGACCATCGCCTGCTGAAAGTCGACCACATTGCCTTCGGACTGGCCCGGCGGCACCAGCACGGCGAGGAGGTCCGGATGCTCGTTCAGGAACTCCGGATTCTCGCGCAGATACGCAGCGACCCGGTCGGCCGTCAGCGCACGCATCTCGCCCGATCGGGGCTTGCCGGCAGCTGGGGTCGGAACGGGTCCCTTTTCGGTCATGCGGCGTCACTCTCCGGCGTGAGGATGGACTGACCGGTCTTGGCCCAGTCGGCCATGAAGGCGGCCAGACCCTTGTCGGTGAGCGGGTGGTTGTACATCGCCCGCAGCACCGCCGGCGGCAGGGTCGAGACGTCGGCGCCCATTTTGGCGGCTTCGACCACATGCTGGGGACCGCGCACGGAAGCCACCAGGATCTCGGTGGCGAAATCGTAGGCACCGTAGATCTCGACGATCTCGGCGATCAGGCCCATGCCCTCGGTGCCGATATCATCGAGCCGGCCGACGAAGGGCGAAATGAAGGCCGCGCCGGCCTTGGCGGCGAGCAGCGCCTGGGCCGCCGAGAAGCAGAGCGTCACGTTGACCGGCGTGCCCTCGTCGGCGAGCACCTTGCAGGTCTTCAGGCCGTCGACCGTCAGCGGCACCTTGACCGCGATGTTGTCGGCGATGGTCCGCAGGAAGCGACCCTCGCGCAGCATGGTCTCGTGATCCATCGCGGTGACCTCGGCGGAGACCGGACCATCCACCACGGCACAAATCTCGGCGATGACCTCGGCGATCGGCCGACCGGACTTGGCGATCAGCGAAGGATTGGTGGTGACCCCGTCGACCATGCCGGTCGACGCCAGGTCGCGGATCTCGGCGACATCGGCAGTGTCGATGAAGAACTTCATGGGGCTCGTCTCCGTGTTCGGCAGTTGGCGGAGGCGTACGCGAGTCGCATGCCGGAGTCTACCCCATCCCCCGGGGTGCGGCCACCGGAGAGCCGGGTTTCGCATACGGTTTGCAGGCGCGCGTTGTGACAGCGGCGACGGGAGGCCACACTCGCGCGTCGCACCCATCAGCGCGAATCGCGCGACAGGCCCTGTTTCCGCATGATCCGACCGTGACCGACCTGCTGCCCCTGGAAGACCCGTTCGACCGCGTCAGCGTGCTGCTGCCGCTGCCGCTGGACGTGGCCTATGACTACAAGGCGGACCCGGCGCTCGAACTGGCACGGGGCGACGTGGTCGAGGTCCCGCTCGGCCAGCGCCGCATGGTCGGCGTCGTCATCGGTCCGGGCGGCGACGAGTCCGTGGCCGAGGGCCGGCTGCGCGCCGTATTCCGTCGGCTCGACATGCCGCGCCTGCCGAAAGCCGTGATCGATCTGGTCGACTGGACGGCGGCCTGGACGCTGGCACCGCGCGGCGCGGTTGTTCGGATGGCGATCAGCACGCCGTCGGCCTTCGAGCCGCCGGCCCCGAGCGTGGTCCATACCGCCTGCCCGCAAGCCGACTGGACCGGCCAGGCCCGGCTGACCCCGGCCCGCCGCCGGGTGCTGTCGGTGCTGGGAGACGGTCCCGCCCTGGAGGCCAGGGATCTGGCGCGGGAGGCCGGCGTCGGCCCGTCGGTGATCAAGGGCATGATCGAGGTCGGCATGCTGGAGCCCCATTCGGTCGCTCCCGCCCCGCCCTTCGAGACACCGGATGCCGCCCGGGCCGGACCGTCATTGAGCGGAGAACAGCGGATCGCGGCCGATACCCTCTGCGACCGGGTGACCGACCGCGCCTTTTCCGTCACCGCCGTCGACGGCATCACCGGATCCGGCAAGACGGAAGTGTATTTCGAGGCGATCGCCGCGGCACTGATCGCCGGGCGCCAGGCCCTCGTGCTGCTGCCGGAGATCGCGCTCTCCGCCGAATGGCTGGAGCGGTTCGCCGATCGTTTCGGTATCGAACCGGCCGTGTGGCACTCGGATTTGAAACCGAAGGTGCGGCGCGAAACCTGGCGGGCGGTGGCGGAAGGGTCCGTGCGGGTGCTGGTCGGCGCCCGGTCGGCCTTGTTCCTGCCCTTCGCCGAGCTCGGCCTGATCGTCATCGATGAGGAGCACGAATCGGCCTACAAGCAGGAGGATGGCGTCGCCTATCATGCCCGCGACATGGCAGTCGTCCGCGCCCGGTTGGAGGGCATCGCGATCGCCCTGGTCAGCGCCACGCCGAGCCTGGAGACGGTCGAGAACATCCGCCAGGGCCGATACGGCGCGGTGCATCTGACGGCGCGACCGGGCTCCGCGACCCTGCCCGAGGTATCGCTGATCGACCTGCGCAAGCACGCCCCGGAGCGCGGCCGCTTCCTCTCCCCACCCTTGGTCGAGGCGGTGCAGCGCACCCTGGAGGAGGGCGAGCAGTCCATGCTGTTCCTGAATCGCCGGGGCTATGCGCCGCTCACCCTGTGCCGTGCCTGCGGCCACCGATTGGAATGCCCGAACTGCACCGCCTGGTTGGTCGAGCACCGGTTGCTGGGCCGTCTGGTCTGTCACCATTGCGGCTTCGCCGGCCGTCTGCCGAAGCAGTGTCCCTCCTGCGAGGCGGAGGAAAGTTTCGTCGCCAGCGGTCCCGGCGTGGAACGGCTGGCCGAGGAGGTGCTGAGCCGATTTCCCGATGCCCGCTTCCAGATCGCCTCCTCCGACACCCTGACCGGGCCGGACAAAGCAGGTGAGTTCGTGCGCTCGGTCCGCGCCCGCGAAGTCGACATCATCATCGGTACCCAGGTGGTGGCCAAGGGCCATAACTTCCCTTGGTTGACCCTGGTGGGCGTGGTGGACGCCGATCTCGGCCTTGCCGGCGGCGATCTGCGAGCGTCGGAACGGACCTATCAGCTGCTGCACCAGGTGGCAGGGCGCGCCGGGCGGGCCGAGCGGCCGGGCAAGGTGCTGTTGCAGACCCACGCGCCGGAGACCCCGGTGATGCAGGCGCTCGCCGCCGGCGACCGCGACGCCTTCCTGCAATCCGAGATCGACCAGCGCAAGGCGGCGGCGATGCCGCCCTATGGAAGGCTGGCAGGGATCGTGATTTCCGCCCCGGATGCCGACCGGGCCGACGCGGCGGCCCGCACCGTCGCCCGCGCCGCGCCGCGCCTGAACGGCGTCGCCATCCTCGGTCCGGCCCCGGCCCCGATCACGATGCTGCGCGGCCGCCACCGCCGCCGGCTGCTGGTGAAGACCGGGCGCCAGGTGAATATCCAGCAGGTCCTGCGCGACTGGCTGGAGCCGATCAAGCTGGAGTCGGCGGTGCGGCTCCAGGTGGATGTGGATCCGTACAGTGTCATGTGCCGCGTCGGCTTACGGGAGGTGCGGGCGAACTTAAGGGATCGGCCCGACGACACGCCTCGTCTTCCCGGCCTCGTACCGGGAAGACGAGAATGAGTTGGGAGCGGAAGCGCCCCTTCACCCCTTGTTCGGCATCTCGTCGAGGCGGACCACGGCGCCCTCCAGCTCCTTCGACGGTGCGGGATAGTACTGCATCACCAGCGGATCATGCCCCGGCACCACGTGGTCCGGACTGTCGGCCAGCATCTCCAGGGTGTTGAACCCGTTCATCATCTCCCCGAGGTTGAAGCAGATGATGAAGGGCGTGCGCTGCTCGATGTTCATATAGAAATGGGCGCAGTCCGACGCGAGCACGACCCAGCCGCGCTTGGTCCACACCCGCACCGCCATCAGCCCGGCCGAGTGGCCGCCGACCTTGTGGACCGACACGCCCGGCGCCAATTCGGCGTCGCCGTCATGGAACTTGACCCGCCCGCCATAGACGTTGCGCACCATGTCGGTCACATGCTCGACGTCGAACGGCCGGCGGATCGGCTCGAAACACATGCAGCGACCGGTGGCATAGGCCATCTCGCCGTCCTGCAGGTGGAAGGTGGCGTTGGGGAACTGATCCTGGCCGCCGGCATGGTCGTAGTGCAGGTGGGTGATGATCACGTCCTCGACCGTCTCGGGGTCGATCCCCAGCAGCTTCACGCCCTCCGCCGGGGTGCGTTCCAGCGGCACGCCGCGCTCCTTGCTCTCCCGCTCGCCGAAGCCGCAATCGACCACATAGGTGCGGTTCTCGTTGCGGATCACCCACACGAAGTAGTCGAGCGGCATCGGCCGGTCGTGCAGGTCGCTGAAGATCAGGTTCTGCGACGCCATGCGGTCGGATTTGTGGGCGTATTTGACGGCGAAGACTTCGTATTGCTCGCGCTCGGACACGGCTTCTCTCCCTTTGATATGATTCTTGTCGTCAGGCGGGTCCGGCCCTCTCCCCCTCCCGTCCGGGAGCGCGGGAGAGCCGGCATCGGGTCAGTATTAATGGACCAACGGGCGGGTCGCCATCGGGCCAGTGCCCATCAGGCCGGCGGCAGGGACGGATCGAACTCCTCGCGCAGCAGCGCGAACAGGACGTGGTCCTGCCATTTGCCGTTGATCTTCAGGTAGCGCCGGGCCAGGCCCTCTTCCTCGAAGCCGCATTTGCGCAGCACCCCCTGGCTCGCCTCGTTATGCGGCAGGGTGGCGGCCTCCACGCGGTGCAGGGAGAGCCGGTCGAAAGCGAAACAGCAGGCGCCGTGCACGGCCTCGGTCATGAAGCCGTTGCGGGAGAACGGCCGGCCCATCCAATAGCCGAAGGAGCAGCTCTGGGCGACGCCGCGGCGCACATTGGCGATGGTGATGCCGCCGAGCAACGCGTCGTCGTCGCGGCGGAACAGGAAGAACGAATAGCTCTGATCGCGGGTCCAGTCATCGGTATAGCGCGCCAGCCGGCGGCGGAAGGCGGCGCGGGTCAGCGCGTCCTCGGGCCAGGTCGGCTCCCACGGCACCAGGAAATCGCGGGAAAGTGCCCGCAGCTCGGCCCATTCCTGCCAGTCGCCGCGTTGGGGCTGACGCATATAGATGCGCGGCAGCAGCAGCGTCGGGTCGGCGCGGGACGGCGGAAACAGCGTCAGAACCAAGGTTGCGGCTCCCGTCCAAGGGAAAGAGCCATATTGTCCACGGGACTCGCCATGCTGGCAAGCTGGGGAGTGGCCGATCAGCCCGCGTCGGTGCGCAGTGCGAGGATCCGGGCCAGGACCCGGCCGCCGATCCAGAATCCGCCGACCATCGCCGCGACGAAGATCAGCACCGGTTGCCCGCCCTGGGCCAGAGCGGCGAAGGCCGGGCCGGGGCAGAAGCCGACCAGCCCCCAGCCGGCGCCGAACAGTGCGCTTCCGACCAGAAGCTGGCCGTCGATGCGGCCGGACGGCGGCTCGGGGAACCGCTCGCCGCAGACCGGCGACGACAGGCGTCGGGTGAGCAGCCAGGCGACAGCCATCGGCACCAGGGCCCCGCCCATGACGAAGGCCAGCGTGGGATCCCAGGCGCCGCCGGCGACCTGCAGAAAACCGAGGACGCGGGCCGGGTCGATCATGTCGGACACGGCGAGGCCGAGGCCGAAGAGCAGCCCGCTCAGCAGGGAGATGAGGATCCGCATCGCCTCAGCCTCCGACCAGGATCGGCGCGAAGCCGGCGACCAGGGCGGCGACGACCATGAAGGCTCCAGTGGCCACGATCGAGCGCTTGGACAGGCGCGACAGCCCGCAGACCCCGTGCCCGCTGGTGCAGCCGTTGCCGACCCGCGTGCCGATCCCGACCAGCAGGCCGCCGGCGACGAGCAGCGGGAGGGAGGCGGTCACGCCGATCTCGATCGGCCCCATCACGGCGGCATAGGCGAGCGGAGCGGCGATCAGCCCGGCGATGAAGGCGGCGGATTCGATCTGCCGCGCCCGCACAGTCGCGGTGACGACCGACACGGCGATCCCGCTGATCCCCGCGATCCGGCCGTTCCCCAGCAGGAAGAGGGCGGCCGCCAGACCGATCA
>JARGOG010000029.1 GCA_029212785.1 Thalassobaculaceae bacterium | reverse complement strand
GGAAAAACTGCTCAAGCTCGAGGCATCGGCCCCGTCGACGATCATGTAGCTCCGGGTGCCGCGGATGCGGGCCGTCCGCCTGCCAGCAGTGCTCCCAGCACGAAGCCGGCCCCATGGGCGAGGAACGCCACCGGCTCTCCCGAAGCGAACGCCAACCCGGCGACCTGGGCAATCAACCAGATTCCGATCAGCGGCAGCGCCGGAATCTCGCGCAGTCGGACACGCCTGCCGCCCGGCCAGGGGATGCGCACCATCCCGCGCGGGTCGCGGCGTAGAACGCCACCGATCAAACCCGCTGCACCCGCACTGGCCCCGATGATCGGTGCGGTCGCCCCGGGCTCGGCCGCGGCTTCCACCGCCAGACCGGCGATGCCGGCGAGCAGGAAGACAAGCAGGGTGCGAAGCGGTCCCGCCCGGCGTTCCACCAGGATCCCGGCCAGCAGAATGGCCGCCAGGTTGCCCACCAGATGGAGGATTCCACCATGCAGGAACTGGGCGGTGAGCAGCGTGGCGACCGGCGGCGGTCCCTCGATCTGCGGCGCGCGGATCCGCACACCGAACAGTTCGGCCGGGATCAGGCCGTAACCATGGATGACCGCGATGTCCGTATAGGCGTCGAGCCCCTCCTGCCAGAGGAAGATCGCGGCAAGGGACAGGGTGAGGAGAAGGGTTGCAACCGGCGGCCAGCGGCTATCCTGCGGCGGATCGCGCGGTGACGGGCGGAAGGGGATCGGATCCGGCATGCCGGAGCGCCGGGGTCAGTCCGAAAACAGGGTGTCGAACGGTACCGAATAGAACAGCACGAGGGATTCCACGCCCGGGTTCCGCTCGCCGATCCCGGCATTCGAGATATGCGTGAAGGAAAGGCCGAGGCGGGCATAGTCGTCGAACCGATAGGCGATCTCGAGGCCCGAGCGAAACTCGATCGCATGGCCGAGATCCTTGCCCTCGCCATTGCCGTAGAGTCCGGCGGCGAAGGTCGGGGTCGCCACCCAGCGGTTGCCGAAGAAGAAGTCCACCGCAATGCCGGCATACCCGTAGGTCGCCGCATCCGAGGTCGCGGTCAGGCCGACGAAAGGCGTGAACCAGAGCAGCTTGTTCTTCTCGGAGAACCGGTACTCGAACCGCGCCTCGGCGGCGGCCTGATCGTCGAACAGGTCGTAGTAGCCGGCCCCGAATGTCAGGAAGTCCGGTTCCCCCGCACGGGCAGCGCCGATTGTGCCGAGGATCAGGCCGGCAGCGAGGGTCAGGGCTTTGATGAGAGGTTGGCGCAACGATCGTCTCCCGGGCTGCAAAGCATCCGCGCGCGGCGGGCGAGGCTGTGACGGTGAAACTGGATTGGAGACCAGCATCATAGAGGCGATGCCGGTCGCTTCAAGCCGGGATACGGCCGTCATTCGACGGCGGCCGGCTGGACCAGTTCGGTCTTGAAGCGTTCGGTCGCCCGAACCAGAGCGCGCCGGATCCCCGGCTCCATCGCCGCATGTCCGGCATCGGGCACATAGATCAGCTCCGCCCCCGGCCAGACCCGCGCCAGGGCATCGGCGCTCGCGGGCGGGCAGATCATGTCGTAGCGTCCCTGGACAATGGTCGCCGGCAGGTGGCGGATCCGCCCCATCCCCGCAAGCAACCCGCCGGACGCCAGGAACATGCCGTTCACGAAATAATGCGCTTCGAGCCGCGCCAACCCGAGGGCATAGCCCGGATCCTCGACAGGCCAGAGCTGCCCCGGCTCCGGCAGCAGGGCGGAGCAGGACGCCTCGTAGCGCGCCCAGTGTCGGGCGGCCGACAGGTGCTGCTCCGGGTCCGGGTCGATCAGCCGTCGGTAATAGGCGCCCAGCAGGTCCTCGCGCTCCTCCATCGGAATGAATTCCGCGAACGCCCGCCAGACCTCCGGGAAGAAACCGCGGATGCCCGACATGAACCACTGGATCTCGCTGTTGCGACCGAGGAACACGCCGCGGAGCACGAAACCGAGGCACCGCTCCGGATGCGCCTGCCCGTAGGCCAGTGCCAGGGTGGCGCCCCAGGATCCGCCGAACACCAGCCATGACCCGATATCGAGATGGCGGCGCAGGCGCTCCATATCGGCAATCAGGTTCGGTGTCGTATTGCCCTCGAGCCCGGCGCGCGGCTTCGAGCGGCCTGCACCGCGCTGGTCGAATAGGATGATGCGATAGGCTCGGGAATCAAAAAACCGGCGTTGGGTCGGCGACGTGCCGGAGCCCGGCCCGCCATGCAGAAACACAACGGGTATGCCGTCGCGCGCGCCGCTCTCCTCCCAGTAGATCGCGTGTCCGTCGCCGACCTCAAGGAAGCCGTTGCGCCGACTGGCGATTTCCGGAAACAGATCGTCTCGGATCACGACGCACCCCTTTTCTGGACCGACCGGTTATCCGCCGACATCCTGGCGTTGTCAAAACCTCTCGGTGTCAAAGCCCGTCGGTATCCACGCCTTCGATACGGAGCGCCCCTGGCGGCGGTACCCGTCGCAGCAGGCCCAGCAGCGCGCGGATGTCGGCATCCTCCGTTCGGCTGCGCCGCCAGGCCAGCGCCACCGTGCGGCCGATCCGCGGGTCGCTGAGGGCCCGATAGCGGACCAGCCCGCCGAGCGTGTCGCCGATTGCCGTCTCCGGGATCAGGCTGAACCCCGACCCGGAGGCGACCATCGCCTTCAGGGTCTCCAGGCTCATCGCCGTCTGCCGCGGCCGAATGCCGGTGGCGGCGCAGACCGACAGGGTCTGGTCGCGCAGGCAATGCCCGTCTTCCAGCAGAACGGCGTCCCGCATGTCGAGTTCGTCAAGATCCGCCGGCTTCGAGGAGAGCGATGTCCGCGCCGCCTCCGCCAAATGGAAGCGCTCGCGATAGCAGGGCTCGACCGCAAGCCCGTCATCGGCGACCGGCGGCGACAGGATGACCGCATCCAGTGAGCCATCGCGCAGGCGGTCGATCAGGTTGTCGGTCAGCCCCTCCTCGATGATCAGGTCGAGTTCGGGATGCGCTTCGTGCAGCGGACGCAGCACGTGGCGGAAGAGATAGGGACCGATTGTCGCTATCGCCCCGAGCACAAAGCGCCCGGACAGAGGATCGCCGGCCGTCGGTTCCGCGGCGAGGAACCGCTCGGCAGCGTCGATCACCGCCTTGGCACGCGCCACCGCAGGCGCCCCTCTGGCGGTGAGCAACACCTTGCGGCTGGTCCGTTCGAAGACGCGAAACCCCAGCGTATCCTCGATTTTCCGCACCCCGGCGGAGAGTGACGGCTGGCTGACATGGCAGGCATCGGCGGCCCGGCCGAAATGCCCGTGCTCGGCCACCGCAACCAGGTACTCCAGATCCCGCAGGCTGAGGCCATTGAGACTCATAGACAGAAACTATCACACCGGTGGATTTTATCGATTAGGTGATTTTCGCGCCGATACCCATATGGATTGTAAGCCCGGATCCGGGCTCCCATGCTTCAATCGGACAAGAGACATAGGAGGGACAGTCGATGTCCACAAACAGCAAACCCGTCATCGCCGCGCTGGAACAGGCCCTGGCCGACACCTACGCGCTGGCTCTGAAGACACAGAACTATCACTGGAACGTCGAGGGTCCGAATTTCTTCGGACTGCACACGCTGTTCGAGGAGCAGTACACCGACGCCCAGGGCGCGGCCGATGAATTGGCCGAGCGAATCCGCGCCCTCGGCGCACCGGCGCCCGGCGGTCTCCAGGCTTTCCTGGACATGACCAAGATCGCCGACGCCAAGCAGAACAGCGACGCCAAGGCGATGATCGACGATCTGGCCGCCAGCCACGAGACCATGGGCGCGACCCTGCGTAGCGGCATCTCCGTCGCGGAGGAGGCCGGCGATCCGGCGACCGCCGACATGCTGACCGCGCGTCTCACCATCCACGACAAGTCCGCGTGGATGCTGCGCAGCCTCAAGGGCTGACGCGGACGCCCATGGCGGCCGACCCGACTCGGCGAACGTTGCTCCGCTTGGCCCTCGCGGCAGGCGGGGCCGCGATCGTGCCTGCCGGGGCGGCCGCCGGACGACCCGGGCCCAGCCTGCCGGACGGCCTCAGCCAGGGCGAGACCAGGCGAGTTTCCGCCATTCTCTCCGCCGACACCATCGACCTGGAAGACGGTCTTCGGGTCCGTCTGGCGGGTGTCCAGGCACCGGTGCCCGCGCGTCATGGCGCCCCCGCCTGGCCGCTCTCCGTCGAGGCGGCGGCGGAGACCGGAACTCTGTGCCTCGGCCGCGGCGTGACTCTGCACTATGCCGACGACCGCCGCGACCGCTGGCAGCGCGCTCTTGCCCATGTGACCATCGAAGACGGAGTTTGGCTGCAGGGCCACCTGCTTCAACGCGGCCTCGCCCGGGTCTACACATGGCCGCGGACCGCCCTTGGGGCCCGCACCATGCTGGATCTGGAGCGCACCGCCCGGTCGAACCGGCGCGGCATCTGGTCCGAGCGGTTCTACCGGATCCGCAATCCGGCGGAGACCTGGGGCGATCTCGACAGTTGGCAGATCGTCGAAGGCCGGGTGGCCGATGCCGCGATCGTGCGCGGGACCGGCTACCTTAATTTCGGCCTGGACTGGCGTAACGACTTCACCTTCCGCATCGAGAGCGACCCGCGCCGCGCCTTCAAACGGGCCGGAATCGATGTCGCCGACCTGACCGGCCGCCGAGTGCGGGGCCGTGGCTGGGTATTCCCGACCAATGGACCGATGATCGACCTCACCCACCCGGCGCAGCTCGAGATTCTCGAAGACTAAGGGGTGGAACCGGCGGGGGATTGAGTCGTTGGACAGCGTACTCACGCCAACTTGATCTTGGTCAGGCTCTGCCCCTGCCATATCGTCGCCACGACCAGTCCGTAGGGTAACCGGCATGATAGCTTCACTGTTGAAACGCAAAGTCACCCTGCTCGCCTGTGCGGCGGCGATCTCGCTTGGGGCCTGTTCGACCAATCCCGCCACCGGGGAGCAGAGCTTCACCGCGTTCATGTCGCCGGCGGACGAAAAGCGGCTGGGGGCCGAGCAGCATCCCAAGATCCTGGAGGAGTTCGGCGGCGCCTACGAGAATCCGGAACTTGGTGCCTATGTCGCCGATCTCGGCGCCCGTCTGGCCGCCGCCTCCGAGCGGCCGGACCTGAATTTCACCTTCACCATCCTCGACAGCCAGGTCGTCAACGCCTTCGCGCTGCCCGGCGGGTACGTCTATGTCAGCCGCGGCCTGCTGGCGCTGGCCAACAACGAGGCGGAACTGGCGGGTGTGATCGGCCACGAAATCGGCCACGTCACCGCACGCCACAGCGCCGAGCGCTACAGCCGGTCGGTTCTGGTCAATCTCGGCGCCGGCATTCTCGGTGCGGTGTCAGGCCAGCGCGCGGTCGCCGACCTCGCCAATCTGGGCGGCGGTCTCTACCTGAAGAGCTACAGCCGCGAGAACGAGTTCGAGGCCGACAGTCTTGGCCTGCGCTACATGACCGCGATCGGCTACGAGCCGAGTGCCGTGGCTGAATTTCTCGCCAGTCTGGGGGCGCAGACCGAGCTGGAGGCGCGATTGAAGGGCTCCCAAGCGGATCCGAACGCCCTCAACCTGCTCTCCACCCACCCGCGAACCCTTGATCGTGTGCGCGAGGCTCAGCAGGCGACGGGGAGCTTCGCGCCCGGACGGGTCGAGCGCGCCGCCTACCTGCAGCGGATCGACGGCATGCTGTATGGCGACAATCCGGATGAAGGCTTCATCCGCGACCGCACCTTCGTCCATCCGCTTCTGCGCTTCCGCTTCACCGCACCGCCGGGCTTCGCCTTGCTGAACGCCTCCGACCGGGTCGAAGGCAAGCGCGGCGACGAGCTGGCCATGGTCTTCGACGGGGTACGCGAAACCTCGGGCGTGTCCATGGCGCAGTACCTTTCCGGCAGCAAATGGACCCAGAAGCTCCAATTGACCGG
Source organism: Thalassobaculaceae bacterium (assembly GCA_029212785.1). Classification (GTDB taxonomy): domain Bacteria; phylum Pseudomonadota; class Alphaproteobacteria; order Thalassobaculales; family Thalassobaculaceae; genus Thalassobaculum. The sequence continues at coordinate 47,785 of JARGOG010000029.1, read as the reverse complement.
ATTGCAAGGCTTCGATGTGAACGGCATGGACGCCGCCACAGCTTCGGCGACGGTGCAGACCCAGCAGGGCACACTCGGCTACCGGCTGATCGCCATCCGCGCCGGCGGCGACCGGGTCTATCGCTTCGTGTTCCTCGGCAGCCCGAGCACGTTGGCCGCCAATGAAGAGGAGCTTCGGCGCACATCCTACAGCTTCGAACTGCTCAGCGAGAGCGAGGCCGCCTCCTATAGGCCGCAGCGCCTGCAGATTGTCGAGGTGCAGCCGGGCGACACCGTTGACAGCCTCGCGGCGCGCATGCCGCAAGGGCCAGAGCAACTGGCGCGGTTCCGGGTTCTGAACGGACTGGAGAGCGGCACCCCGCTTCAGTCGGGCATGCTGGTCAAAATCGTCAGCGAATAGAGAAAGGGCCGACGTCGACCGGCCCTCTCACGGGTCGCGTCGTCAGGCGTCCAGCAGCAGGTCCGAGGTACGCTCGACCCGGTGGACCAGACGGTCTCGCAGCTTCATCAGTGCCCGGTGCTCGAGCTGGCGGACCCGTTCCTTGGAGACGCCAAGCTCCCGGCCCAGCTCTTCCAGGGTCGCCCCCTCTTCGCTCAGCCGCCGCTGGTCAATGATCGTGCGCTCACGCGGCGACAGCTCGGACAGGGCATCCGCCAACCACTTGGACCGGGTGGACGCATCCCGCATGCCGGTGACGACCGCTTCCGGGCTCGGCCGCTCATCCGCCAGGAAGTCCTGCCAGTCGTCTTCACCGGCCTCGGAGATCGGCGCGTTCAGCGACTGGTCGTGGCCGGACAGCCGCATCTCCATCGCCTCGACCTCGCGGCGGTCGACATTAAGCTGTTGGGCGACATACATCCGTCCCTCGTCGGTCATCGAACCGCTGAGCGAGCTGTTGATCTTGGCCCGCAGGCGACGGAGGTTGAAGAATAGCGATTTCTGCGCCGCCGTCGTGCCGGTGCGCACGATCGACCAGTTGCGCAGGATGTAGTCCTGGATGGCCGATCGGATCCACCATCCGGCATAGGTTGAGAACCGCACCTCCCGCTCCGGTTCGAACCGGGCGGCGGCCTGCATCAGTCCGACATTGCCCTCCTGGACGAGGTCGCCGATGGGCAGGCCGTAGTTGCGGAATTTGCTCGCCGTGGACACCACCAGCCGGGTGTAGGACCGAACCAACTCGTGCAGAGCCCGTTCGTCACCTTTTTCGCGCCAACGGCGGGCCAGATCGAATTCGTGTTCACGCTCGAGCAGCGGCTCCTTCATCGACGCCTTGATGAAGGCGATATTGGCGCGCTGGGTCTCCGGGTCGTCGATATAGGCCATTGCCGCCCCCTGTGTGGTTGGCACCCGCTCCGCGGTTTTTTAGCCTTACGTACGTACTTGGAAAGAAATCGGATCACATCGCGGACCCGATGAACACGAAAATATTGCTGCGGCGCACAAGACTCTGTGCCGCATCAACGAATCGTGATCACGCAGAGAAAATGCGAAGCCAAAAATATCGCTAATGTGCGTTTAGCGGGCCGCCCGGATAGGTACGACGCTATCGCTCGGAGCCACCTCGACCCAGTCGATCAGCCGTCCGTCTGGGCTCAGGCAGGCGGCACTCAGCGCACCACCTCGGCCGCAGCCGCTGTCAATGCATAGGGTCCGGTCGGTTTCCGTGACTCCGCGGCCGGCCGGATCATAGCCGCGCACCACCTTGGTAAAGCCTTCGATCCCTTCTGTTCCTACGCGCTCGAAGCCCTGAGAGCCCCACCAGAAGGCGTCCCGCTGGTCATGCAGCGCCCGGGACGGCTCGACCCCGGTATTCACGAACAGAACACCGCCCTTGCCGGTATGGGCGAAGCGCCGGATCTGGTTGAACCACATCTGATGGCCCGGCGTCCCTAGAACCGCGGACTTGAGGCGGGCGGTCCAGCGGGTCAGCGCGACCATGCCCTCGTCGGCGGCGGCGAAGCCCTGATTGGCATCGCCGCCATAGGCCGCCAGCACGGCCCCGACGCCGCGCTGCAACATCCAGGCAAGCAGGTCCTTCGGCTTCGGCGCAAAATGGATCTGCAGCAGTTTGTGCCACATCTCCTCCTGTGCGCCGCGCAGGCAGACGATGTCCTCGGGCAGATAGAGCGGCGGCTGCGCCATGACCAGGGCGCGGAACCGCATGAGTTCGGTCAAGGTGGCCCGAACATCTCCGCCGCCGAGCATGTTCCCGAGATAGACGATGCGGTCCCCCGGCTCGAACCGGGTGGCGATCGCGTCATGCAGGTCGCAGAGCAGATCCGCCTCGCCGAAGAGCGCGCCAACGGCCCAAACGCGCCGGGCGCCGGACAGGTCGACATGACGGTCGGAGGCGACTGGAGAGGTCGGGATCACGGCCTGAAGGCCTCGCGCTCGGTGAAACGAGTCATCCCACCCCAATACCACTTCCGAGTCGCGCGTCAACGCGGCGCCAAGGGCCGGTCACCCGAGTCGCCGATTCCGGTTTCGGAATTTATAGCTAAACCCAAGATATCGCTCGGTTAGTCCGCCCCGGGAGTATTCGCATACTATGCGGCTCACCGGGAGACGCAAACGGGCGGCCCGAGGGCCGCCCATTGCATAAACCAATCCGATTCGCGCCCGAAAAACGACCTTCAGGCAGCGTCCATCAGTTTCTCGAGACGGTCGATGGCGGCCTCTTCGTCGATCTTTTCGATCTTGGCGAATTCCCGCGCCAGACGGTCGATCGCGGCCTGATACATCTGCCGCTCGCTGTAGGACTGCTCCGCCTGATTGCTGGAACGGCGCAGATCGCGGACGACTTCGGCGATCGAGACCGGATCGCCGGAATTGATCTTGGCTTCGTATTCCTGGGCGCGGCGGCTCCACATGGTCCGGCGGACGCGCGCACGGCCTTTCAGCTTGGCGATCGCGGCATCCATCTGCTTACGGCTGCTCAGCCGGCGCAAACCGCTGGTCTTGGCTTTGGTGAGCGGAATACGCAGGGTCATGCGATCCTGCTCGAAGTCGATCACCAGAAGTTCCAGTTCGGTCCCCGCGATGGTCTGGGTTTCCGTCCCCTTGATCAGGCCAACACCGTGCGTCGGGTACACGACAAAGTCACCGGTGTTGAACTCGTTCTTTTTCGTCATGGGTGATTTTTCCACGTCCTCTACCATTCCGCCCTCTCCACCACCGAACCGTTTCTCATAGCGCACAGACACCTATCGATTGCCGTTTCATCGTTTCGACCTCCAAAGACGCCGATAAATGAACGGTCAACACCAAAAACGGGCGAAACATCAGGTCGTTTCGTCGATGGTCCCACGTTTTGCGGGGATACGCCGGCCCACTAAGCTCTCCAAACCGGCGCGATGTTGTGAACCATATCACAAAAACGGGCAGAATGGTAGCAGTCACGCGGAAACGCGGGCGGAAGGCGCCACCATAGCCGACGACGCCTTTAGATCAGATGTTTGTGACAGGAATCTTAAAGTCGTGGACGAAAAACACCACTGAAGCTGATGTAGTTCAGCTCCCCTCGCCCGGATTGGCGGAGAAATACTTCTCGTACTTGCCAGCTTCGTCCTGAAGTTTGTCGGCCTCGGGCATCGGATCGATCTTGCGGGTGATGTTCGGCCAAGTATCGGCGTACTCGGCGTTGATCGCCAGCCACTTCTCGGCCTCGGGCTCTGTATCCGGGAGGATCGCCTCGGGCGGGCATTCCGGCTCGCACACACCGCAGTCGATGCACTCGTCCGGATGGATGACCAGCATGTTTTCGCCCTCGTAGAAGCAGTCTACCGGGCAGACCTCGACACAGTCCGTGTACTTACACTTAATGCACTTCTCGTTGACGATGTAGGTCATGCGGGTCTCCGGCGCGCGGTTGACGGGGCTCTTTAGCTTAGCCGGTCAGCTAACTTCAAGGCCGAGCTTCGCCAAGGCGCGCTTCCGCGCCTCTCCGCTCTCCCGGTCGGTGACGTAGAGCAGGCCGGACAGCCGGCGCATCAGCTGGGCCTCGTAGTCATGCAGTTCCCCGTCGGCATAGACCACTTCCCACAGCACCTCCATCAATTCGATCCGGCCGTCCTCGTCCAGGCGATCCTTGACCGTGCGGGTCAGCCCATAGAGATCGACCATTTCGTCGGCGGAGGTCACCGCCTCGTCGAGCGTCCGGTTGATCTCGTCACGGCTCACCGCGAACCGATTGCACAGGTGATCGGCGACCACGGCGCGCTCCTCCGCCTCGAAACTTCCGTCGAGGGTCGCGGCCCGGGCCAACAGGACCGCAACCGTCGTCGCCAGTTCATTCTTCGGTGCGGCGGCGGGGGCGCCGCCGGCCTCGATGCGGGTCATGAAAGCCTTCAGTCGCGCGAGCATGTGTGTCCGTTCCGGTTCGTGTTGTTGGCAAAGCGCCGGATGCAGGAGTACATAGTCGCCGAAGATGGATCCGTCAGCCCCCGACACGCCCCGACACCCGCCCGCCGCTGCCTTTGACCTGATCATGGCGGCGACCCCGCCCCCGGGCGCGCTCGACGCGCCGGCGGCACGGCGCAACGCGGGCCCGTTGCTGGCCGTGCTTCTGGCCGAACTACCGGCGGACGGGACAATTCTCGAAATCGGCGCCGGTACCGGCCAGCACGCCGCCGCCTTCGCACAGGCGCTGCTCCCGCGCCGATGGCTGCCGACGGAGATGGATGCCGAGCGTCGCGACAGCATCCGCGCCTGGATGACCCTGCTCGCGCCGGACGGCGCCCGGCCGCTGCCGCCCCGCGCCCTGGACGCGGCCGACCCGGCCGACACCTGGCCGCTTGGCGATGCCGCGCCGGTGTCCGCCATGGTCAGCGCCAACGTGATCCACATCGCGCCCTGGACCGTGACCCTCGGCATTCTCGCCGGCGCGGCGCGCTGGCTGGGACCCGGCGCACCGTTGATCCTCTACGGCCCCTTCCATCGCGACGGCCGGCACATGAGCCCGGGCAACACCGCCTTCGATGCGGATCTCCGCTCACGCGATCCCGGCTGGGGGATTCGCGACCTGGAACGGGAGGTGCTTCCCGTGGCGACTGGGGTCGGGCTGAGGCTCGGCGCCGTCCATGAGATGCCGGCGAACAATCTCTGCGTCGTGCTGCGACGGTAGCCGCCGCCCTCCCCAGGCCGGGCCGGACGGCGGAATGCCGGGGCACCCCCATCCGTTCGGACGGTTCGCGCGTGAGTGAGTGAATCACGTTGACGCGCCCGACCGCAATTTGGAAGAACAGCGAACTGGATTAATTCTAATCAATGTGCCGAATTTCATGAAATTCTATGCCTGGATGAGCCGCCTGCCCCTGCCAAGGCTCTATGTGTTCAAGATCCTGATCATCAGCTTCGTCGGCGTTCATATCCCGATGATTGGCGCGGTAACCTACATTCTGCTCTCGGCCGACATTTCCCTGACGGACACGCTCGACGTTCTCGCAGCACTGCTTCTGGCGACGCTGGCTGGAACCGGGGTGACGATGACGATGCTGTATTTCCTGCTCGCTCCGGTGAGACGGGTGGCGGCAGCTCTGCGCGACTACCTGCAATCCGGCCGGGTTCCGTCGCTGCCGACCCGCTATGACGACGAAGTCGGCGTCCTGCTCGCCAATGTTCAGGAGACGGTGACCCGCCTCGACATGGCGCTCGACACCGCCCGCACCCAGCGCGCGGAGGCGGTCCTCGATCATCGCCGGAAGTTCGAGGTGCTGGCCGGGATGAGCCACGACCTGCGCACCCCCCTGAACCACATGATCGGCTTCGCCGAGGTGATGTCGACCGAAGCGCTCGGCCCGCTCGGCAGCCGGCGTTACCGAGACTATGCCAGCAACATCCGCAGCAGTGGTGGCGATCTTCTCGAAACCCTGCAGACGATCCTCGACCTGAGCGCCGAAGAGGCCGAGATCGGCGCCGCGAATGGGATCGAAGATGCGGCCGCCGCGCCGGCCGACCTCGGAGCCGCGATCGCTCAGGCCGTTCGATTGACCCATTTCCATACCGACCGCTTCGGCACCGTCGTGAATCTCGCCGGCCTGTCCGATGACGGACCGGTCGTCACGGTGCCCGATCGGGTGCTGAAGCAGATCATCCTGCACACGCTGCAGGCGGCGATCGGCACGCCCGTGACTGCCTCCCGACTGGAAGTCTCGATCGGCGAGACGGCCGGCCACGCGATCCTGACCGTGATCAGCGACCTTCCCTGGGCGGTGGACGATGTGCCCGCGGAACTCTCCGGGCCGGAAATCGGCGGCCGTCGGACCGGCACTCCCGAGACGATGCGGTCGACCACCCAGCAGGCACTCCGCCTGTCGCTCATCAGTTCGCTCGCCCGGGGCGTCGGCGCGACCGTCAGCGTTTCGACCGCCGCGGCGGGCGCCCGCGCCCTGACGCTCACCTTCCGCAAGACCAGCCGGCCGACGCTCGACACTTCCCAGGCCGCCTGACGCGACCCTCGGGAGCGGCCAGGCGCCCTCAGCCGCGGATCGTGGCCGCCAGATCGTCGATTTCCCGCTCGAGCGAGATGTAGTGCACGCTCGCGCGGACGGCGGTGGCGATGCCCCGTCGATCGTACCCAACACGGGCACCACTATCGCCCGAGACACTCACATGAATGCCACGGGCCTTGAGACGGCGTTTGATCGCCTCCGGATCCTCGCCTGCCTTGCGGAAGGTCACGATCCCGCATTTCTCCGCCCCCTCGTCCAGCACCTCGACACCGTCGATCGCCGCCAGGCGGTCGCGCAGGTCCTGGGCCAGCGGCTGCACCCGATCGCGGATCTCCTCCAGTCCCCAACCGAGCGCGTAGTCGATCGCCACCCCAAGTGCCGCCTTGCCGGCGAAATGGCATTCCCAGTTCTCGAACCGCCGGGCGTCGGCGCGCATGACGTATTCGCGCTCGTTGATCAGTTCCGCGGCATGCTGGTCGAGCAGCGGCGGGTCGAGGCGCCCGATCCAGTCGCCGCGGACATAGAGGAACCCGGTGCCGCGGGGCCCGCGCAGGTATTTGCGACCCGTCGCCGAGAGGAAGTCGCAGCCGATCGCCTGGACGTCCAGCGGGATCTGGCCCACTGACTGGCAGGCGTCGAGCAGATAGGGCACGCCGTGCCGGCGGGCGACCGCGCCGACGGCAGCGGCCGGATTCACCAGACCGCCGCCGGTCGGCACGTGGCTGATCGAGATCAGCTTCACCCGTGCGTCAATCATGCGCTCCAGGGCCTCCACATCGATCTGGCCGAAGACGTCATTCGGCACGATCGCCACCTCGCAGCCCGTCCGCCTGGCCCGATGCAGATAGGCGATCATGTTTGAGCCGTATTCGGATTCGGTGGTCAGAATGCGGTCGCCGGGGCCGAGGTCGAGAGCGTAGAACGCCATGTCCCAGGCCCGGGTCGCGTTCTCGATGAAGGCGACCTCGTCACGGTGGCAGTTCAGCAGCCGCGCCGTCGCATCATAGAAGTTCTCGAGTTTGCCCTGATGCCGGTCCGCGGTCTCGTAGCCACCGCGGAACTCTTCCTCGCGCTGCCAGCCGATCAGCGCATCGGCCACCGGGATCGGCATCAGCGAGGATCCAGCATGATTCAGATGCACGATGCTCTCGCAGCCCCGGGTTTCCGCCCGAGCGCGGTCGACGTCGATAGTCCCAGATCTCACGGACATGAAAGGCTCCCTCACGCGTTTTCCGCGCCGAGGCTACCCTCCTGATTCTCCATCGTCCAACAACCGGTCGATGGCGCGGCGCTCGCGCTTGGTCGGGCGACCCGCCCCTTTCTCGCGGCTCGGCGCGCGCGCCTCGAACATCGCGGATTCCGACGGCTCGGCCTTGCGCTCGGGCAGGGGATCGAGATCCTCGAACAAGGCCCGGGCTTCCGACGCCGGTCCGCGTCGGGTCGCCAGAAACAGCACCTTCACCACACGGACATGCGGCCCCTGTGGAAAGGTCAGGACCGCGCCGGCCCGCACCTTCTGATGAGCCTTGGTCACGACGGTGCCGTCCAGCCGGAGCCGTCCGGCGGCAAGCAAGGCGTTGGCGAGCGAGCGCGACTTAAAGAACCGCGCGCACCAGAGCCACTTGTCGAGGCGCTGGCTGTCGGCACCCTCAGGAGCAGTTTCGACCGTCCCGTTCATCCGTCCTTTTTGCGCAGCGCGTCGCGCAGACCGGCGAGAGCGGCGAAGGGCGAATCCGGATCGATCTCGCCCTTGCGCTCAGGCTCCGCAGTGTGGACCCGGGGGCGGTCGTCACGGCCGTCACGGCCGCGGCGATCACCGTCGCGCCGTTTCGGCCCCCCCCCCTTGCCACGCCTGCCGTCCGAGCGCTGGCCACCGCCATCACCCTGGCCGTGGCGCGCATGCTGCGGCTTGCCGTGGGACGGTTTGCCGTCGCCGGATCTGCCCTGAGGCGCTTGGCCTTGAGGCGGTTGACCCTGGCCCGACTGCGCCTGGCCCGACTGACCTTGGCCCTGGCCCGGCTGACTTTGAGCGGAGCGGCCCTGGTACGGTCGACCCTGCTGTCGGTTCTCGCCCGAGGGCGCTCCATCCGCCCGCTGCTCTCCCTGGCGCTTGCTTCGGTTCGAGCGGGGCCGGCGTCCTTCCTCGCGGCGGCGACGCGCGAAGAGTGGCACCATGACGACGGGCTCCGCTTCGGCCTCGACGTCGGTCGCGCCAGCATCTCCAGCATCTTCCGCAGGCGCGGACGATACGTCCCCGACCTGGATTTCCTCGACATCCGGGCCCGCCGGAACAACATCGCCAGGAGTGGAGTCAGCCTGATCTTGGTCGCCAGGGGCGGCTTCCGCGACCGTGATATCGACCGGAGGTTGGGCCTCCGGTTCGACAGCCTCGGACGCGGCCGCCTCGGACGCGGCCGGCTCTGACGTGACGGGCTCGGCTTCCGGCTCGACGGATTGCGGCGAATCCTCGACCGCCACAGCGGATACGGGTTCGGCGTCGCTCGCCGGCCCGTCTTCTTCCGGGGTCGGCATGGCGAGGGATTCCGCCGCCACCGGATCGGGCATGGCGCCTGTGGGGTCCGTTGCCCCCTCGACAGTGTCGGACCCGGTGGGGGCGGCCTCAGCGGAAACCGTCTCCGCCGGGACTGCCTCATCGGTTCCCGCCTCGGTCGGTACCGGCGTGACGGCAGACGTCTCGGTATCGGACACCGTCTCCGGCGCGGTGCCGGCGGCGGTCACCGCCTGCGGCACTTCGGCCGGACGCTCCCCGACCTTGCGATAGCCAAGATCGTTCAAGATCGCCGCGAAGGTCTCGTGATCGACGCCCGCCAGCGACAGCATGTCCGGGTTGATCGGGAATGGACCGTTGCGCGCGGCCTGACGGATCAGGGCGGCGATACGCTCGACCATGTCGATGCGGATCGCCCGGCCGCCGAGGCGCTGATAGCCGAGCGCGACGTCGTATTCCGTCGGCGTCTCCGCCCGGCGCACGACTTGCACGCGTCCTTCCGGCGGCAGCCCTTCCTCAGGAAACCGCCCATGCTGTACCGACCACAGCAGCCCGCGCAGGGCGACCGCCTTCGGTTTCAGCAGCTGTGGGATATAGAGGTTCTCGGTGCCGAGCCGGATGCCGACCCGGGCCAGATCCTTGCGGCCCTGGTCGTCGAGCTCCTTGACCATCGCCCGCAGCCCTTCGGCCGGAGCATTGCCGAGCCCCTCCAGCACCTGGAAGACGATGCCCCGCGCGCCGCCGGACAGATCCGAGCGGGCAAGTTGCAGCAGCTGGGGGACGACGGCTTCGAGATGCGCCTCCATCCAGGTGCGCAAGCGCTTATGCATCCGGTCGCGCTGCGCCGGCTCCAGCATGTCGCTCTCGCGCACACGCACATCCGGACGCCAGGCGACGTCGCCCGCGACCAGATCGGCCACCGGATGACCGCGCCAAAAGAACACGCCGTGGCTGTCCAGACGGAAGACCTCGTCCAGATCGCTCTCGAGTCGGGACACACGCCGCGCGATCTCGTCCGGAAGGACGCGCCGCGCCGCGGTCATCACCTGCTTCTCTTCTTCGGTATTCGCGGCGTCGGGCTGAAAGGAAAATCCTTCCAGATGCCCGACACGATGCCCCTCGACCGTTACCGTTCCGTCGCCGGATACGCCCGCCAATATATCCTCCTTATCACCCTTCAGCTTTCGCGACAGCGTCGCCGACCGCCGATCGACAAACCTAAGGGTAAGCTGCTGGTGCAACGCGTCCGACAATCGGTCTTCAATCGCGCGTGCCCTAGACTGCCAGTGACCGGCGTCGTCAATCCAGTCTCCTCGGTGAGTAATGTAGGTCCAAGTCCGTATATGCGCGATACGTCCCATCAGGGTATCGATATCGCCCTCGGTCCTATCGAAACGGCTCATCTGACCGTCGACCCAGTCGCTCGGCAGCTTCTCCTCAGCGTCAGTCAGATAAAGATACACTTGTGCGAGAAGTCGCGCATGACTTTCCGTCAGGTGTTTCTGGAAGTCCGGAATCTGACACACATCCCAGAGCAGTCGGATGCGCGCCGGTGAGGTCGCGCGCACGGCGACATCCGCCATCCGCGACAGGGTCTCCAGCGCTTCCTGATCCTCGCCATCGCGTTTGCGCGACAGGAAATCATGCTCGGGCCAGATGTCCAAAGACCGCTTCAGATCGCGGATCGTCGAGAAGTCGAGCCGCGTGTTGCGCCAGCCGAGCTGCTTGAGCGGATCGAACGTATGGCTCTCGATCGCCATCACCGCCTCGTCGTCCAGCGGCGCGCAGTTGCCGGTGACGCCGAAGGTCCCGTCATTCATGTGCCGGCCGGCGCGTCCGGCGATCTGGGCCAGCTCGGCCGCCCGAAGCCGACGCGGAAACCGGCCGTCGAATTTGCGGTCGGAGGCGAAGAACACATGGTCGATGTCCATGTTCAGGCCCATGCCGATCGCGTCGGTCGCGACCAGATAGTCGACATCGCCCTCCTGATACATCTGCACCTGGGCGTTGCGGGTGCGCGGGCTGAGCGCGCCCATCACCACGGCGACGCCACCACGCTGGCGGCGCACGACCTCGGCGATGGCGTAGACGTCGGCGGCGGAGAACGCGACCACCGCGCTGCGGCGTGGCAGGCGCGTCATCTTGCAGAGGCCCGAATAGGAAAGCTCGGAGAGCCGCGGGCGGGTTTCGAATCGCGCGCCGGGTACCAGGCGCTTCAGCAGGGGTCGGATCGTCTCCGAGCCGAGCAGCATGGTCTCGTCGAGGCCCCGGGCATGCATCAGCCGGTCGGTGAAGACGTGGCCGCGTTCCTGTTCGCCGGCAATCTGCACCTCGTCGACCGCCAGGAACTCGAACCGGCGGTCCAGAGGCATCGCTTCCACGGTGCATACGAAGTATTTGGCGTCCGGCGGGACGATCTTCTCCTCGCCGGTCACCAGGGCCACGGCGCGCGCGCCCTTGCGGGCGACGATCTTGTCGTAGTTCTCACGCGCCAGCAGTCTCAGCGGGAATCCGATCACGCCGTTGCGGTGACCGAGCATCCGCTCGATCGCGAGGTGTGTCTTGCCGGTATTGGTGGGACCGAGAACGGCCGTAACCGAAGCGGCGGGCGAGGCGAGAACCATTGGGGAGATTTACGACGCGGTCCGTTCAGTGCAAACACCCGCATAACACATAACGGCTTCCGCGGAGAGAAGGTCTTGCAGCCGTCGCGGATCGGCCATATCTCGAAGCCGTCCACACAAGTCCACACTAGCAACAACGGACCCCCTGCCATGGCCGCCGAAACGAGATCCTTTCAAGCCGAAGTCTCCAAACTTCTGCACATCGTCGCGAACGCGCTGTACAGCGAGCGTGAGGTGTTCCTGCGCGAACTGATCTCCAATGCCGCCGATGCCTGCGACAAGCTGCGCTTCCTGGCGCTCTCCACCCCGGATCTGACGACCGACGACAGCGCCTTCAAGATCCGCATCTCCGCCGACGACAAAGCGAAGACGCTGACCCTCTCCGATAACGGGGTGGGCATGACCGAGAGCGAACTGCACGACAATCTCGGCACCATCGCGCGCTCCGGCACCTCGGCCTTCGTCGATGAGATGAGCGGCGACGCCAAGAAGGACACCAGCCTGATCGGCCAGTTCGGCGTCGGCTTCTATTCGGCCTTCATGGTCGCCGACAAGGTCGAGGTCCTGACCCGCAAGGCGGGCGAGGCCGCCGGCTGGCTGTGGACCTCCGACGGGCTCGGCGAGTACACGGTCGCCCCGGCGGAGAAGGCCACCCGCGGCACCATCATCACCCTGCACCTCAAGAAGGAGGCCAAGGAGTTCCTGGAGAAGCAGCGGATCCAGACCATCGTCCGCACTTATTCCGACCACATCCCCTTCCCCGTCGTCTTCGTCAGCGGCGATGACGAGGAGACCCTGAACCAGGCCTCCGCCCTGTGGACCCGCTCGAAGAGCGAGATTTCCGACGACGACTATAAGGAATTCTACCACCACGTCGGCCACGCCTTCGACGATCCGTGGATGACCCTGCATTGGAAAGCCGAAGGCCGGATCGAATACCACGGCCTGCTGTTCGTGCCGTCGCAGCGCCCGTTCGACCTGTTCCATCCGGAGCGCCGGCACCACGTGAAGCTGTACGTGAAGCGCGTCTTCATCACCGACGAGGTCGAGGGACTGGTGCCGACCTGGCTGCGCTTCCTGAAGGGCGTGGTCGATTGCGAGGATCTGCCGCTGAACGTCAGCCGCGAGATGCTGCAGCACAATCCGGTCGTCACCACCATCTCCAAGGCGCTGACCAAGCGCGTTCTGAGCGAACTGGCCAAGAAGGCGAAGAAGGACTCCGCCTCCTACGGCGAGTTCTGGAACAATTTCGGCGCGGTACTGAAGGAAGGCCTCTACGCCGACGGCGCCGAGAACAAGGATGCCCTGCTCGACCTCGTGCGCTTCCGCTCGAGCGCCGGCGACGACCTCGCCAGCCTGGACGGCTATGTCGAGCGCATGAAGGAAGGCCAGGAGGCGATCTACTACATCACCGCCGAGGACGAGGCCGCCGCCAAGGCGTCGCCGCAGCTCGAGGGCTTCGTGAAGAAGGGTGTGGAGGTGCTGTTCCTGACCGATCCGATCGACGAGTTCTGGGTTCAGACCATGTTCGACGGGATCAAGGGCAAGCCGCTCAAGTCGATCACTCGCGGCGGCGCCGACCTCGCCGCGATCAAATCCGGCGCGGACGACGCGGACGCGGACGCTGAGAAAACGGACGACGCGACCAAGGATAGCGGCTCGATCGACAACCTGATCGCCTCGGTCAAGCTGGCGCTGGGCCCGACCGTCAAGGACGTGCGAACCACTGACCGGCTGTCGGAGAGCCCGGTCTGCCTGATCGCCGACGAGACCGACATGGACATGAATCTCGAGCGTATGCTGCGCCAGCACAAGCAGCTCGACCAGGCGGCCCCGCGGGTGCTGGAGGTCAATCCGGATCATGCGCTGATCCGCGGCTTGGCCAAGCTGGTGCAGGACGGCAAGACCGAGGGTATTGAGGACGCGGCCCATCTGCTGTTCGAGCAGGCGCGGATCCTCGAGGGCGAGCCGGTCAGCGACCCGAAGGCGTTCACCCGGCGTTTCTCCGAGGTGATGGTCAAGGCGCTCGGCGCCTGAACACATAAGGGTGCCGCGGCGACATGCGGCCAGCGGCACCCGCCACTTCAAAGCGCTGTCGACAGCGACGCAAGCGCTATTTTGTCTGTATTTTCACCAATAGCTTCATTTCCTATTAATGTATTTGCCATATTTCAAATCTCTCAATCGTTGGGGGAGGAAGAAATGTTGGGCACCAGAAGCTGGTCACTCAAAGGCCGGATGATCGTCCTTGCGACCTTGGTCGTGATCGTCGTCGCAGCCCTTGGTGCAATCCAGTTCGACTCCGCGAACACGGTCAAGATGAAGACGGCCGACGCAAGCGAACTCCAGCATGAGGTCGCCGTCCTGACCGATGCGCGGCTCGCCAATATCGAGCTGCTGCTGGCGGCAATGGACTCCATCATCGACAAGACCGAAGGGCGGATCCAGCCGGAGCGCGCCGAGACCATCGCCCAGGCAATCGGGTTCATCACCAAGAGTCTCCCGACCGTTTCCTCGCTGGCCGAACAGGTCGACATCAGCGCACAAGCCGCGACCCTCGATGCGGATTTCGCCGCGCTCGCCAAAGCGATCCAGGTCGATCTGGCCGAGGCCATCTCCTCGAACGCGAACGACGCTGCCTTCGCTGAGATCGATGACGTGATCGACGGCGCCGGCGAGCGGTTCGCCGCATCGCTGACGACGATCTACGACAAGGCAAACACGGAGTTGGAGAACCGGCTCTTCGAAGGCGAGCAGGCGGTCGACAACGCCCGCATGATGTCGGTCATCATGGCAGTGGTCGGTCTCGTCGTGATCCTGCCGTTGATCGCCTGGGTGACGTTGAGCGTCGTGCGCGGTCTGAACGGCCTGTCCTCGGCCATGACCCGGTTGGCGGATGGCGACCTGGACACCTCGGTTCCCTTTACCGAGCGCACCGACGAGCTCGGCTCGATGGCAGCCACGGTCGAAGTCTTCAAACACAGCGCCCGAGAGGTGGAGCGGCTGCGCGAGGAGCGCGAGAGCAGCCAGGAGGCCGCCGTGGCCGAGCGCCGCGCCGCCATGGTCGCGCTCTCGGACGAATTCGACGCCTCGGTGCGCAACGTCGTCGACGCGGTTTCCCTCTCGGCGAACGAGATGAGCGGAACCGCCGAGCGTCTGGTCTCCTCCAATACCCGGATGGTCAGCGAAACCGATTCCGTCGGCGCCATGTCGGAGCAGACCAACGCGGCCGTGCAGGCGGTCGCCATGGCCGCCAATGAACTGACCGCGTCGATCGCCGAGATCAACCGTCAGGTCGAGCAGTCGGCGCGGACCAGCAAGGACGCCACCGCGACGGCCCAGGCGACCAACCGGCAGATCGAGAGCCTGGCGGAAGGTGCCGAGAAGATCGGCAACGTCGTCGCGCTGATTCAGGACATCGCCGAGCAGACCAACCTGCTGGCATTGAACGCGACGATCGAGGCGGCCCGGGCCGGAGACGCCGGCAAGGGCTTCGCGGTGGTCGCGTCGGAGGTGAAGAGCCTGGCGACCCAAACGGCGAAGGCGACGGAAGAGATCTCCGAGCAGATTCGGGCGATTCAGGAGTCGACCAGCGGCGCCGTTGACGCGATCCGGCGGATATCCGAGGCCACCGAGGAGGTCGATGCGATCACCTCAACCATCGCCGAGTCCATCGAACAGCAGGGTCAGGCGACGCGGGAGATCTCGGAGAGCGCCCAGAACGCGGCCGACAACGTGGAGCGCACCGTCTCGACGATCCAGTCAGTCAGCGGCCTGTCCCAGGAGACCGGCGCCGATGTCGGACTGGTGTCCGAATCCATCGGCCAGTTGAACCGCCAGTTCGACACGCTGAAGTCCCAGTTGACCACCTTCGTCGAGCGGATCCGGGCGGCGTAGGCGGGTGGTCAGAGGACGAAATCGAAGCGGACCCGGCGGATCTCGCCCCAGGCGTCGCTGATCGCGATGAGCGACGGGTCGACCTTTCCGCCGCCGCCCTTCCCGTCCGAGGGCAGGTAGACATTCGTCGTCAGCCGCTTTCCGGCCGGGCCGATGACCCTTGTATGGAAATGCGGCGGGTCGTCATCATGCGGCGCCGGGATCACGGTGACGAAGCAGTAGGTCCCCGACGGCCCGGTCACCTGATGGCCGCGCAGTTTGAACCCCTCCTCATCGTATTGGCCGAAATGATCGGACTGCCAGATGTCGATCCGCGCGCCGATCACCGGATGGCAATGGCTGTCGAAGACCGAGCCGAAGAGCTCCACCGTCACTCCGCCCGGGTCGTCGTCGGCGAGATTGACCCGCTCCGGCGCTCCTTCCAGAAAATACTCTCCTGCCGGCTGCCACGGCGTCGTCCCATAGTCCTTGCCGCAAAATGGAGAGCGCACGAGATGATCGGCCGACGCGGAAAACGGCAGCGCCACCGCCGGCAACGCCGAGGCGGCACACAATCCCCCCACAAGGAACGTCCGACGAGATTTCATTCACCCTCCCCTAGTCTTCAATGCTCTCCTGAAATACCCTTGAAATGCAATGTATGTCGCCCCCACCACCATTGAGGACCGCCTGAAGCAGGCGTCCGGGAAACTGACTGCCGGCGCTGTCGAGCAGGCGCGCGCGCTCTATGCCGACGTCCTGAAAGATGCGCCGCATCACCCGATGGCGCTGGCTCAGTTAGGCCTGATCGCCCTTCGCGGCGGCGATGCTCAGACTGCCGTTTCCTATCTCGAAGGCGCCGTGCGCGCCGCGCCACTGTCATCGGTATTGCATGCCAACCTGGCGACGGCGCTTGTCGGGCTGGGGCGACTGGCATCGGCGAATACAACCGCCAAGCGCACCCTGATTCTCAATCCGGGAGACGTCGGCGCCGCGACGGCACTCGCCGAACGCCTGATGTCGATGGGCCAACCCGAGGATGCCGCCCGTCTGTTCGCGCGGGTCGCACGCCTGCGCCTTACGGAGCCATCGCTCTGGTTCAACCTCGGCGTCGCCCGGGTCGCCGCCGGCGACCTCACCGGCGCAGCGGAAGCGTATCGCCGCAATGCCCGCCTGCTGCACGGACGCGCGCTGACTGATCACGGACCGGACCCGGACCCGGATCTGCCGACAGAACCGGTCAAGCCGATCCCACGGCTGAGTTGCTGGCATCGGCTCGCCCACGACCGAGCCCAGTTGCAGCATCTGCGCGACCGCGGGCTGCTGCCCCCCGAACTCGCGGACGAACCCGACCGCTACGCCCGCGTGATCGACGGCCTGAGCGCTGAGGAGCGGCGGGCAGCCACTTTCGATCTCGATGATGCCCGCTACGCGACGCTGGCGCGCAGCTACGGTCGCATCGTTCACCTTGCCTCCACCGGTTGGGACGATGCCCCTGTCCTGAACGAGACTATCGACTGGGCCGGCCGGGAGCGGGCGTTCCTGGACGGCGATCCACGGGCGATCACCATCGACGACATGCTGACCCCCACGGCGCTCACGGCGCTGCGGCGCTTCTGCTGGGACAGCACGATCTGGCACCAGATCAAGGCGGCCGGATACCTCGGCGCCTATTTCCGCGAAGGGTTCGGTGACCCGCTGGTCGTCCGCATCGCCGAGGAGCTCCAGGAGCGGATGCCGGCGGCGTTCGGCGGCCTCGCGATCAAGGTGATCTGGGGCTACAGCTACGAGCAATCCATGGCCGGCATCAACCCGCATGCCGACTTCGCCCGGATCAATCTGAACTTCTGGATCACGCCGGACGACGCGAACCTGGATCCGGAGACCGGTGGGCTGATCGTCTACCGCAAGGCGGCACCGCCGGACTGGGACTTCCGCACCTACAACACCGCATCGGCCGATTTCATCTACGACTACCTCGGTGCGCGGCGGGCCGACTTCATCCGGGTGCCGCACCGGGCCAACCGGGCGGTCGTTTTCGATAGCCGACTGATCCACGAGACAGATCGTTTCTCCTTCGCCCCGGGTCATACCAACCGGCGCATCAACATCACCCTGCTGTTCGGCGACGGCGGCTGACCGGGCCTGTCCCGACCCGGTAGTACCGAGCCCCACTACTGAAACCGATTCTGGGGTTACAATGGAGTGAAACGGCCTATCTAATTGACATCATTGCCGATACAGGAGGATTAGATGCGCCTTCTCATGTGCCTCTCCCTGCTGCTCTTCCCCGGGTCCGCCCTGGCCGACGCCTGCGGCCCGCGCCTGATCGTTACCTTTGCGGAAGGGTCTCCGGCCGACCGCTTCACCCTGTTCAATGCGAGCGACCCGGGATGGTCGGTGACCGACGTCGAGATCGATCTCGGCCCGTCCCAGGGGCGGCTGATCTTCGACGTCACGGAGCGGGGCGCCGGCCTCAGCGTCTACCAACCCTTCGAAGAGGCGACAGGAAGCGCTGAAATCGAGAATCGAACCGATATTGGCGATGGTGACACCGTTATGACGATGAAATTCCGCCGGTTCGAACCGGGAGAAACCTTCGGGTTCAGGATCGATCTGGACGATACGGCCGGCTTCGCACCGACGGTCGTCTCCGACGATGAGATTGCCGACGGCCACATCCGCGCCGCGTTCACAGCACCGGGCCGCGGCACCGTGACCCGCGAGGCGACCTTCGACGACAACAGCGAAGCCGATACCGGCCGGCTCGAGGCCTGCGTCGTGTCCTAGATCTGGATTCCGCGATTTGGCCCCAACGCTTCACCATCACCGGCACTTCCGGGCGGATCCGCGCCCGGTCAGCCTGATCTGAGAGGCGTAGGCCCGGTTCAGCGTCCGATCCGGAAGGCCGGCAGAACCAGCCCGAGCCCAAACAGCACAACTGCCGCGACGACGATCGACGGCCCCGACGGCGTGTCCCATTGCAGCGACGCCACCAGGCCGAGCACGACTGACAGCGCCCCCGTCAACGAGGCCAGGACCGCCATCGCCTCCGGCGTTGCCGACAGTCGCCGGGCGGCCGCCGCCGGGATGATCAGCAGCGCGGTGATCAGCAGAACGCCGACGACCTTCATCGCCACCGCGATCACCAGTGCCATCAGCAGCATCAGCACGGCGCGCGCGCGGTCCGGGCGCATGCCCTCGGCAGCGGCGAGATCCGGGTGGACGGTATCGGCCAGCAGCGGGCGCCAGAACCAGGCGAGCCCCGCCAGGACCACAGCGCCGCCGGCCCAGATCAGCACGACGTCGCTGACCCCGACGGCCAGCACGTCGCCGAACAGCAGCGCCGTCAGGTCGATCCGGACATTGGTCATCAGGGCGACGAGCACCAGCCCGACCGCCAGCGTCCCATGGGCGAGCAGTCCGAGCAGCGCGTCGGTCGACAGCGCGCGGCGGCGGTCAAGCAGCAGCAACACGGCGGCAATGGCGGCGGTGACGGCGAAGACGCCGATCACCGGGGCAACCTGGAACACCAGAGCCAGCGCGACGCCGAGCAGACCGGCATGGGCCATGGTGTCGCCGAAATAGGCCATCCGCCGCCAGACCACAAAACAGCCGAGCGGACCGGCGGTGACCGCGACGCCGATTCCGGCCAGCAGCGCCCGCAGGAAAAAATCGTCAAGCATGGCCCTGACCCGATTGGCTGGCGCGGGACTGGCCGTGCGGAGGGGAATGATCGTGCCCATGGTCATGCGCATGCTCATGCTCATGATGGCGGGCATGCCCGTCGGTGATCGAGCCATCGGCATTGCGGATGTGCCCGTCGGGCAGATGGGTGTGATCGTGGTCGTGGCTGTAGACCGCCAGCGCGCTCGCCGACCGGCCGCCGAACAGCCGCAGGTATTCCGGGTTTTCCGCCACGCTCTGCGGCGTGCCGCGGCAGCAGACATGGCCGTTCAGGCAGACCACCGTGTCGGTCTCCGCCATCACCACATGCAGATCGTGGGAGATCAGCAGGATGCCGCAGCCGGTCTCGTCGCGGATCCGCTTGATCAGGGCGTACAGCGTGACCTCCCCGGAGAAGTCCACGCCCTGGACCGGTTCGTCCAGAATCAGCAGGTCGGGCCGACGCACCATGGCGCGGGCCAGCAACGCGCGCTGAAACTCGCCGCCGGAAAGCGACTGGGCTTCGGCCTCCGCCAGATGGGCGATGCCAACGGCCTCCAGGGCCGGGTCGATCTCCGCCGGGCCGTGCCGGGCGGTCAGGGTCATCATCCGGCGCACCGTCATCGGCAAAGTCCAGTCGATGACGATTTTCTGCGGGACATAGCCGATGCGCAGACCCGGCCTGGTCTCAGCCCTGCCCTCGTCGGCCCGCATCACGCCCGCGGCGATCTTGGCCGTGGTCGTCTTTCCCGACCCGTTGGGGCCGATCAGTGTGACGATCTCACCCGGCCGCACGTCGAGATCGACATTGCGAGTCAGCCAGCGTCCCGACCGCTGCACGCCTACGCCGGACAGGCGGACCAGGGTCTCCCCCAAGGGCCCGACGGGGGCCGGAAATGCGGCGACGTGATCCATCTTGCAGCCTCATTGCTTACCACTTGCGCGGAGATATGACAGCGGCTACGAATGAGCGCAACGTTATAATATAACATTTCGGAGTCTCCGATGCGGATCCCTCTCGCCGCCGCCGCGGTCATCATCGCCCTTGCCGCCCCAGCCCGCGCCGACAGCACGGTCGTGGCCTCCATCAAGCCGCTACATTCGCTGGTCGCCGGCGTGATGAAGGGCGTGGATACACCGGAGTTGCTGATCCCGGGCACGACATCGCCGCACACTTTCTCCCTGAAACCATCGGACGCGCGCAAGCTGGAGCAGGCGCGGGTCGTCTTCTGGATCGGGCCGGGGCTGGAGACCGCGCTGGAGCATCCGCTGGAGACCCTGGCGGCCGACGCGACGGTCGAGACACTGATGAATGCGCCGGGTCTCACCCAGCGGAAGTTCGACGGCGATCACGATCACGGCCACGACGATTCCGAAAAGGACGACCACGCCGAGGACGCCCATGCCGGGCACCATCACGGCCCGCAGGACCCGCATATCTGGCTCGATCCGGACAATGCGCGCGCGATGATCACGGCAATTGCCGGCACGCTTTCCGATGTCATGCCGGAGCATGCCCGTGCCTTCGAGGCGAATGCCGCACACCTGACGGCGGAACTCGATCGGCTGAAAACGGAGGTGTCCGCCATCCTGGAGCCGGTCTGGTTCAAGCCGTTCCTGACCTTCCATGATTCACTCGGGCATTTCGCGGCCCGGTTCGGTCTGGCCGCCGGCGAGGCGATCTCGCTCAATCCGGAGATCAAACCCGGAGCGAAGCGGATCGCCGAGTTGCGCCGAGAGGTCGTCGAGGATGGCTTCGCCTGTGCCTTCATCGAGCCGCAGTTCGACCCATCCATCGCCCGGGTGATCGTCGAGGGCAGTGGCGTGCGGATCGCGACACTCGACCCACTGGGCAGCACGATTGACGCCGGCCCCGAACTCTATTCCAGCCTGATCCGGGAGATCGCCACCACCCTGCGCGACTGCATGTCGGGTTAATCCGGATCGTCGTAGCCGAAGCTGGTGATATAGGGGCGCAGGCGGTGCAGATACGGTGCCATCTGCGGGCGGTATTTCTCCCAGCGCCCCTTGGCCCGGGTGTAGATCGGCTCGGACACCTGCCGGAAACTGGGGGTTCGGATCACCCCCCGGGAGCGGGCGTGGCCGGTATGGTCGATCACCGCGTCGTTCCAGTCCAGGTCGAGGAAGTCGAGCACCCGGCGCGCCGTCCCCTCCACGTCGCCGATCAGGTCCTCGTAGCGCACGATTTCATGATCGGGTGACAGCGCCTCGGCAACCCGCTCCCAGAGCGCCATGACCCGGGCATAGAGTGCGGTCGCCCCATCCAGCGACGTGAAGCTCGCCATCGCCGGGTTGAGGCGGATCGGCTGCATGAAGCAACTCAGGCAACAGTCGCAGGGATGGCGCAGCGACAGAATGACCTTGGCCGTCGG
The DNA here is from genome assembly GCA_029212785.1 of Thalassobaculaceae bacterium. Lineage (GTDB taxonomy): Bacteria > Pseudomonadota > Alphaproteobacteria > Thalassobaculales > Thalassobaculaceae > Thalassobaculum. The sequence continues at coordinate 26,264 of JARGOG010000029.1, read as the reverse complement.
ATAGAGCCGCAGCGCCAGCGGCAGGTACACGATGTTCAACGGCATCTTGTCGACCACCACCGACGGCAGGCGCTCGCCGCCCCACCGATGCAGCCGGGTGGCGAGCCCGGCCCTGAGAAACTCCGCGCGGTCGTCACTCAGTACCGCCAGCCGGCGCGCCACTGTGTCCGGCGGCTGGGCGAAACTGGCGCCGAGACCGGCCAGGACCGGCTGCTCCTCGATCACGCGGACGTCCGGATGGGCGTCGAGAATCTGGTCCAGCAGGGTGGTGCCCGAGCGCGGGAACCCGACCATGAACACGGCCGGGGAAGTCCGGTCGGCGAGCGGCGCCCATCGGGACAGCCAATCTGGCGTCATCGCCGTCTCGAAACCGGCAACGGCGGCCAGATAGGGTGCCGGATCCGCCGCCGAAGGCTCGGCACGGTCCGCTGCGATGGTATTGCCGCGAACGAAATGGTCATAGGCCGCTGCCGGGTCGCCCAGACGGTCGCGCAGAGCGCCCAGTTCGAATTCCACCGCGTCGCGGCCGACCTCCCCGACCATCTGCTCCGGCAAGGCCTCCAGCCGGACCAGCGCCTGCTGCAACTGGCCCAATCGGCGTTCCGCCAGCGCCAGGATCATCGACGCCGCGTGGTCATCGCCGTCGACGGCCAGGGCGCGCCGCGCCGCGATCTCCGCCCCCTGAAGGTCCGACAGGACCTCGCGCAGACCGGCAAGCCGGCGCCAGACCAGGCCGTTCGCCGGATCGAGCAACGCCGCCCGACGCAGTTCCATCGCCGCCGAACCCGGGTCGTCCTGACCACGCAGCACGACCGCAAGGTTCGCGCGGACCCAACCCAGATCCGGATTCAGTTGCAATGCCCGGCGGGCGGACCGCAAGGACGCCCCGAACCGTCGCGCCTGCTGATGGCTGCTCGCCAGTGCTCCGAACGCCGCGGCACTTCTCGAATGGGTGATGGCCCATATCGCCGTAGCCCGATGGCGCCTTTCGGGGCTTTCATGCGTCGAGACCTCGGCGAGCAGCTCGGCCGCCGGCACCAGCGACGGTTCCAGGATCAGAGCGCGGTGCAATAGGCTTACCGCCGCCGCCGCGTCGCCGACCACCTGTGCCGCGGTCGCCGCCTGCACCCAACCCACGGCAACCCCCGGGTGGCGGCAGGCGACAATCCGATAGGTACCGGCGGCTCCAGACGCATCGCCGGCCTGGGTCGCTGACTCAGCGGCGGCAAGCAGACGGCGTGTCTGCGCGACGAACTCCCGATCAGACATGCCCGACATCCTTCCAGCAAACGGCGCAACGGCGATCTGGAATGGGGCGGCGGGGACGAATCATGGCTATCCGGCAATCGGTCGGGTGGGCGCGTGTCGACGATTATGGGCCCGGGGCTCGCGCTCGCAAAACGTTTGCCTCAGGCGCGATTCTCTCTATCGCGGCACGATTGCAGTTCCGCGCGCACCGGGTATGCCGCTCTTCCTTCGCGACGCATCCCGCTCCATCTTTTACACAAGCGGGAGTTCAGGACCCGCGGTCGCCCGTTAAGGGAGGGTACGTCCCTGTATCGCATCGTCTTCCCGCACCCGTCGAGGTGCGGCCTCGGACGCCGCGGCGCCCATGATTAGCCCGGCACCGGCGAAGGAGGCGCTTGAGACCGCCCGGACCCTGCACCGAGGCGGACACCTCCGGCGGGCGCTGGATGCCTACGAAGCTGTGCTCAAAATCGATCCGAAGAATCCGGACGCCCTGTTTGGGTCCGGAATGGTGCTGACCGCCCTCGGCGCCCGGACTGCCGCCATCGGTCAGGTGGAGAAGGCGCGCGCAAGCGCACCCGAGCGCGTCGATATCGCCTTTGCCTTCGCCGGCCTGCTGAGCGAGATCGGCCGCCTGACAGCCAGCGAGGATGCCTATCGGCATGCCGTTGCCATCACCGGTGACGCCCGCGGCCTGCTCGCCTATGCCCAGGGCATGCGCCAACTCGGTCGCCTCGATGCCGCCGAGCACGCCCTTCGCAGCGCCATCGCCCTCGACCCGGCGCCTCCCCTCTGGCTCGCCCTGTCCGACGTGCTGATCGACCGCTACCGGATCGAGGAGGCGGTTGCCGCCTGCCGGGAAGCCGTCGCTCTGGCCCCGGAAGCGGCGACCGCCCATCTCCGTCTCGGCACCCGGTTGCTGGAGGCCGGTCAGGCGGATGCCGCCCGCCTCGCCTTCCGCGATGCCATACGCTACGAGCCGGCGAACACCGCCGCGCATTACAGCCTCGCCCGAATCACCAAGCACCTCCCCGGCGATGACCGGATCGGTGAACTCTCGGCGCTGGCGATCGCGCAACAGCTTCCGGCCCGGCAGCGGGCGGACGCGCATTTCGCCCTGTTCAAAGCGCATGAGGACATCGGAAAGCACGATTTGGCTTTCGATCATCTGGCGACTGCCAACACCCTCGTCCGCCAGCAGCTCACCTACTCGACAGAAGCCGATCAACGCTATTTCGCTCGGATCGAACAGGTCTTCGACGGCATCCCGCCGGCCGGACCGATACAGCCGGATGCGCCCGGTGGCGGCCATATCTTCGTGGTCGGCCTTCCGCGGTCCGGCACCACGCTGGTGGAGCAGATCCTGGCCAGCCATCCGATGGTCCACGGCGCCGGCGAGATCCAGAACCTCCGGCGCGAGATGCTGCGCGGGTTGGAGCGGATCGGCCGCGACGACGGCTTCCCGGACGGCGTATCCCATCTGGACGCCGACAATTGGCGCGAGGTCGGCCTCGGCTATGAGACGTCCCTGGAGCCAAGCGGCCGGCCGGTGACCGTCAACAAGACGCCGGGGAACTTCCAGATGGTGCCGGCGATCTGGTCGGCTCTGCCCGGCGCGCGGATCGTGCACTGCCGCCGCAACCCGCTCGACACCTGCTTCTCGATCTACCGCCATAACTTCGTCGGCTGGGGCTTCCACTATGCCTACGACCAGGAAGAAGCGGCGTCGCTCTACGCGGTCTACGACCGATTCATGGCGCACTGGTCGAGCGCGCGTCCCGACGGCATGTTCGAGTTGTCCTATGAGCGGCTTGTCAGCGATCCCGAAGGCACGACCCGTGCCCTGTTGGACTACTGCGCCTTGCCATGGGACAGTCGCTGCCTCGACTTCGCGAGTACCTCCAGGATCGTGCGCACCGCCAGCATCGAACAGGTGCGTCAGCCGATTCACAGCCAGGCCATCGGCTCATGGCGCCGCTATGCCGCCCGTCTCGCGCCGATGCGCGCCCGGCTGGCCGAAGCCGGTATTCAGGCCGAAACCTGAGACGCTCCTTCAGGCGACCGCGGGCTGACCGACGCCGCCCGCGAAGATCGCGACGAAGATCTGGTCCGCCTCGCGGCCGGAACGGCGCGAGACCGGCAGCATCACCCGGAGGGCCACGCCGTAGTCGTTCTGGAAAATCTGGACAAGATCGACCAACGGAACCCGTTGAACCCGCGTTTCCTTGAGGTCCCGCAGGAACCGGGCACCGAACCGCATATCGACCTCGGAGGCATAGTGACCGGTCCAGTTCTCGCCCGTGAGGTCGGCGACGTAGCTTCCTTCGAGGCGGTTTCGGAAGTCGTCCTTGGCCGGCTCGTACTCATAGATGCTGATGTAGCCAAGCCACTCGGTCATGCATGACGGATCGAACGACTGCCGGTCGGGCAGGCCGGTCTCCAGCCGATTGGCATGCCAAAACGATATGAGGCGGGCAGCCTGGGGATTGAGGTCGCCGCCGGCACTGTCGAGGCGCGCGCTTGCATTTTTCTGCAGGTGAAGCGGATGTCGCCTTACCTCGCGCGCGCTTCGCGACGGCGCGCACCAACGAAACAGTTTCATGCCAATCCGCGCCTCCCTATGATAGCGGACGGCCCTTACAGCCGCTTTTATTTCAAACACTATCTAGATGATTAAAACCCGCTGGCAACCGAAAGCGGCGTTTCGTGTGAACAATCACACCGCCCGAATACCGGTGCTGGACGGGTGAATCGCGAATCACCTACAATTCGTGTACCGATTCGCCGAGTCGGATAGGGGCCGGATATGTCCAAGAAAAATATCGTACTGAAGGCCATAGCCGATGTTCTCGGCCGGAAGAGCTCGGCCTATACCGACCTCGCCAGCGCGATCGAGAACAACGACAACCTGAGCCTGATTCTTTGCCAGCAAGCGCTGGAGAGTCTCCCGATCGAGACCAAGACCGAGCTGTGGTCACGGGTGCGCGATCTGGAAGAGGCACTGGCCAAGGGTCTCATCCCGGAAGAAGACGACGGCACACGAAAGCTCGCCTGAGCGCCTCCGGGAAATCCCTCGGCGGTTAAACGGTTCGTTCATTCTCCGGGGTGTATGCCGCTTTGCAATGTCGGTTACCCCCCCCATTCCCTGAGGCATGATGTCCGACCCGATCAGAGAACCGGTCGGCCGTTATCGTCAGGATCACTTTCAAATCCTCGATCCGGACCGTGTCGACGCCGTCGTCGCGGCCCACCCGAAGGCGGCAGCCCTTCTCTCCGCCTGGCGCACATGGCGTGGCGGCGGCCGCGCGCTCCCCGATCGGGGCGCGATAGACCCGTTGGATATTCCCTGGCTCCTGGCCAATCTCGTCCTGCTCGACGTCGAGCAGGACGATTTCCGCGTCCGCCTGGTCGGTGAACTGGTGGCGAGCCGGTATGCCCATAGACTTAAGGGAAAGTGCATCGGCGAGTTGATGACGGGCTCCAGCCGGGACGAGACACTCTATGAGCACCGGCGCTGCGTCGAGGAGCGACGGCCCGTTCTCACCACACACACCGACGCGCAAACGTCGCTCGGCGACATCAATGCCTATGTCCGTCTCATCTTGCCCCTGGGCGAGCCCGACAGCGAGCCGAGCCACATCATCGGCGTCATGGACTTCTACCGCTGATCCGCCCCGCCCGCATGCTCCAGGATCAGCCCGGCGAGCGGCGGCAGATCCACCACAATCGACTGCCCGAACCCATCCCACGGGATCTGCTCCGCCTCGACGCGCGGGCGCGACGGCGTGCCACTGCCGCCATATTGCGGCGCATCCGTAGTCAGGCGCAGCAGCCAGGTTCCAGCCTCCGGCACACCGAGCCGCCATCCGGCGCGCGGCACCGGCGTGAAATTGAACGCCGCCACCACCGGCGCATCTCCGTCGTCGCCATACCGAGCCCAGGCGATCACCGATTCCGCCTCCGCCCCGCCATTGATCCAGGCGAAGCCGTTCTCGCGGGCATCGCGGCGATGCAGGGCCGGCAGATCGCGGTAGAGCCCATTCAGGTCACGGACCAGCGCGCGCACGCCGGCATGGTCGTCCGCCTCCAGACACGCCCAGTCAATTTCGGCATCGTGGTTCCACTCGCTCGCCTGGCCGAACTCGCCGCCCATGAACAGCAGCTTCTTGCCCGGATGGCTCCACATGAAGGCGAAGTAGGTGCGAAGGTTGGCGAAGCGCTGGCCGCGGTCGCCGGGCATCCGGCCGAGAAGCGATCCCTTGCCGTGCACCACCTCGTCATGGCTCAGCGGCAGGATGAAGGTTTCGCTGAACGCGTAGTGCAACCCGAAGGTCATCTTGGCGTGATGATGGCGCCGGTGAAGCGGGTCCAGCTTCATGTATTCCAGAGTGTCGTTCATCCACCCCATGTTCCATTTGAAGCCGAAGCCGAGACCGTCGCTGTCGGTCGGTCGCGTCACGCCGGGCCAGGAGGTGGATTCCTCGGCCACCGTCATCACCGAGGCGTCGGCGCCGTAAACCACCTCGTTCATCCGTTTCAGCAAGGCGATCGCCTCCAGGTTCTCGCGCCCGCCATGGACGTTCGGAACCCACTCGCCGTCGGCCCGGCTGTAGTCGCGGTACAGCATGGATGCGACGGCATCGACCCTGAGGCCGTCGACGTGATGCGCCTCCAGCCAATACAGCGCGTTGGCGATCAGGAAATTCGACACTTCGCGTCGACCGTAGTTGTAGATCAGCGTGTTCCAGTCCTTGTGGAACCCCTCGCGCGGATCCGCATGTTCGTAGAGCGGGGTGCCGTCGAACTGGCCGAGCCCGTGCGGATCGCTCGGAAAATGCCCTGGAACCCAGTCGAGGATGAGGCCGAGCCCGTGATCGTGACAGGCGGTCACGAAATCGCGGAACTCCTCGGGCCGGCCAAACCGGATCGACGGCGCGAACAGACCGACCGGCTGATATCCCCAGGAACCGTCGAACGGGAACTCGGAGATCGGCATCACCTCGAGATGGGTGAAACCCATATCGGCCACATAGGGCACGAGGTCCTCCGCCAACTCCTTGTAGGAGAGCATGCGGCCGTCCTCTTCCCAGCGCCGCTTCCATGAGCCGAGATGGACCTCGTAGATCGAGACCGGGGCATCGGCCCGGTTGCGGGCGGCCCGGTCCCGCATCCAGTCCCCGTCTTGCCAACCATACCCGCGCAGATCGCGCACGATGGAGGCCGTCTCCGGCGGATGCTGGGAGCCGAAGCCGACCGGGTCGGCCTTCAGCGGCAGCAGTTTGCCGCCGGGGCCGCGGATCTCGTATTTATACGCCTCTCCGGCGGTCACGCCCGGCAGAAAGATCTCCCACACGCCGGTGGCGCCGCGCCGGCGCATGACATGACGCCGCCCGTCCCAGGCATTGAAAGCGCCGACGACGGAGACCCGCATGGCATTGGGCGCCCAGACGGCGAAATGCACGCCATCCACCCCTTCATGGGTAAGCGGATGCGCGCCCAGGGTCTGCCAGAGCCGCAGGTGGCTGCCCTCCGACAGATAGTATTCGTCCTGATCGCCGATCACCGGGCCGAAGGCATAGGCGTCGACAAGATCCCAGGTGTCGTCGCCCCGCGTCGCCCGCAGCCGGTAACGTCCGGGATGCTCCTTCAGAGTGCCGGTGAAAACGCCGTCTTTGCCGGCCGGAGACAGCGTCGCAAGAGGATTGCCCGCCGCCAGCGGCAGCACGTCGACGCTTTCCGCGCCGGGCAGGAAGGCGCGCAGGACGAAGCCGCCATCATGTGGATGAATGCCGAGAACCGAAAACGGGTCCGGGAAGATGCCCCGGGCGATGTCGGCGGCGGTCGTCGGATCGATGAGTTGCGTCTCGTCGGTCATGGATCTCCGCTTTGCCGGTTGTTGTGAGGTCGACATCCGCGGGAAGCGGACCGGCGACGCTCGCGGGCGTTACACCCGCGCGTCCACCTCCCAGACGTCCTTCGCGTATCCGCGGATCGTGCGGTCGGAGGAGAACCACCCCATCGGGGCGGTGTTCAGCACCGCACTGCGCGCCCAGGCGTCCTTGTCGGCCCAGGCCGCATCGACGGCGCGCTGTGCGGCGTAGTAGGCGTCGAAATCGGCGCAGACCATGAACCAGTCATGGCCCCGCAGATTGTCGACCAGGGCGCGGTATCGTTCCGGGTCCTCCGGCGAGAACACACCGGCCTCGATCTGGTCGACCACCTCGGACAATCGCGGCGAGGCGGCGATGGCGTCGGAGGGGTTGTAGCCCTCTTCGCGGGTCGCGGTGACCTCGTCGGCGGTCTTGCCGAAGATGAAGATGTTATCGTCACCGACCCGCTCGCCGATCTCCACATTGGCGCCGTCCAACGTGCCGATGGTAAGCGCGCCGTTCATGGCGAACTTCATGTTGCCGGTGCCCGAGGCCTCCATGCCGGCGGTCGAGATCTGCTCGCTGAGATCGGCCGCCGGGATCAGCACCTCGGCCATCGAGACGTTGTAGTTCGGCGGGTAGACGATCGTCAGTCGGCCGCGGGTCGCCTCGTCGTTGTTCACGGTGCGGCCGATATCGTTGATCAGCTTGATGATCAGCTTGGCCATGGCATAGCCGGGCGCCGCCTTGCCGCCGAAGATCCGCACCCGTGGCGCGAACGGGACCGAGGGGTCGCGCTTCATCTCGTTCCACGCCGCAACCGCCTCGAGGATGTTCATGAGCTGGCGCTTGTACTCATGGATCCGCTTGATCTGGATGTCGAACATGGCCGCCGGGTCGACGGTGATGTCGAGCTTGGTTTTCAGATACTTGGTCAGCAGATCCTTGTTCGTCTTCTTCGCGTCCGTGAACCGGGCCCGGAAGCCGGAATCGTCGGCCAGCGGGGCGATGACCTTGAGCTGGTCGAGGTCGGTCTCCCAGCCATGGCCCACCGCCTCGGTCAGCAGACTGGCAAGGGCCGGGTTGCAGCCGGCAAGCCAGCGCCGCGGGGTCACGCCGTTGGTTTGGTTGACGATGCGGTCCGGATGCAGTTCGTGCAGATCGCGGAACACGGTCCGCTTCATCAAGTCGGTGTGCAGCGCCGACACGCCATTGACCTTACGGGCGGAGATGAAGGCGAGGTCGCCCATCCGCACATTGTCGCCATCGACGATCTTCACGCTCTCCGGTCGCGGCCTGTTGGCGGCATGGGCCGAGACCGCGTGGGCCTCGTCGATCCGCTCGATCAGTTCCATGTGACGCGGCAGGACGCGCCGCATGAGGTCGACCGGCCAGCGTTCCAGCGCCTCCGGCATCAAGGTGTGGTTGGTGTAGTGCAGACAGCCGCGCGTCAGCAGGAACGCCTCGTCGAACTCGAGGCCATGCTCATCGACCAGGATGCGCACCAGCTCCGGTCCGGCGATCGCCGGATGGGTGTCGTTGAGTTGGACCGCGACCTTCTCCGGAAGCTTGCGGATGTCCTTGTGCTGGTGGGTGAAGCGGCGCACCAGATCCTGCAGTGAGGCGGCGGTGAAGAAGTACTCCTGCTTGAGGCGGAGTTCCTTTCCCTGGGGCGTGCTGTCATCGGGGTAGAGCACCCGGCTGATGGTTTCGGCCAGCACCGCCGGCGCTGCCGCCGCCAGGTAGTCGCCACGCGAGAACGGCTCAAGATCGTAGACCTGGGTCGCCTGGGCCGACCACAGCCGCAGCGTGTTGACCCAGCGTCCGCGCCAGCCCGGCACCGGCGTGTCATAGGCCGCGGCGAGCACCGTCTCCGACGGCTCCCAGACCTTGCGGCCGCCCTCACCCATCTCCACGCCGCCGCCGAAGCCGATCGGATAGACACTCTCGGTACGCTGGAATTCCCAAGGGTGAACCTGGGTCAGCCAGTCCTCCGGCTGCTCGATCTGCCAGCCCTCGCGAAAGCGCTGCTTGAACAGGCCGTGCTCGTAGCGGATGCCATAGCCGTAGGCGGCGACGCCGACCGTCGACATGCTGTCGAGGAAGCACGCCGCCAGCCGGCCGAGACCGCCATTGCCGAGGGCCGCATCGGGCTCGTCGTCCACCACCTCGTCGTAGTTCACGCCGAAGCGGTACATGGCGCGGCGGGCATGCTCCTCAATGCCGAGATTGAGGACTGCATCCTCCAGCAGCCGGCCGATCAGGAACTCCATGGACAGGTAGTAGACCCGCTTGCGGTCCTCGGCGTAGATCCGCCGCGTCGTCTCGAACCAGGGATCGACCACGAGATCGCGGATCGCCCGCGACAGCGCCATGCGCCAGTCGGAGAGCGACGCCGCCGCCGTGGTCTTGCCGATCGAATAGAGCAGGTGGTCGTGGATGGCGATCTCCAGATCCCCGGACGCCGTCCGCGCCCGAGCCAGGGCCTGCAATCCATGCATAGACATTTCCCTTCGCTGTCACCTGCGATGCCTCGGCCGTCGCCGGCTGTCCGGCACCGCGCCGACCCGTCTTGCTGTTCGACGTTTCCTCGCCCGCTTCTTATTTATCGCGCGTCCGGCGGTTTTCCACCGTGCGCCTTACGGGCTTGAGTGCGGCGATCTCATCCAGATCGCCAACCGATACCGGGCATTTTAGGCGCCAGTTGGGGTATTCGTCGACCGTCCCCGGAAAATTCGGCTGCTCCAGTCGGGCGAGAACGTCGTCGAGTTGCACTGCGATCAGGTCCGACGCCCCTTCCCCCAGCAACGCATGGATCCGCGCGACATCGGCGGCGTCCAGGTCCTCGGGCGGCTCGTCCGAGGCGCCATCGACCAGCCAGTGCAGCCGGCGCCGGTCCCAGTCCCGGCGCTGACGGGCCTCGGCTCCCGCCTCGTCATCGATTTGGCCGAAGGCCTGCTGCCGCCCGATCTCCCACCCCCGCCAAAACCCGCGCACGGTCGGGGTGTCATGGGTCGAAAAGCTCGCCAGCGTGCCCGGGCGATACTCGCGCGGGTGTCTCAGATCGCCGTCGTCACCGCGTTCGAACTGGGCGACGGCACAGCCATAGAGCCGCGACTCGGCCAGGCGATCGCGCAGCCCCTCCGGCAGCACCCCCAGATCCTCGCCGATCATGATACAGCCGGCATGGAACGCCTCGACCTTGGTGATGGCGAGCAGCAGGTCGGTCGGGTAACGCACATAGGCGCCCGGCGTTCCATCCTCCGGCACCCAGAAGCAGCGCATGAACCCCAGCACATGGTCGATCCGGGCGAGGCCGGCATGGCTGGCGACCGCGCGGATGGTGTCGACGAAGGGGCGGAACAGGCCATCCTGCAGTCCGAGCGGCGACATAGGTGCCAGGCCCCATACCTGTCCCTTGGCGTTGAACTGGTCCGGCGGGGTGCCGAGCGAGACGCCGCGCGCGAAGGCATTGGGCTCTGCCCAGACTTCGGCGCCGTCCGGACGCACGCCGATGGCCAGATCGACATACAGCCCCAACGCCATCCCCGACGCCTTGGCGTTGCGCTGGGCCTCGGCCAGTTGGCTCTCCGCCCGCCATTGCAGATAGGCGTGGTAGTCGATCTCCGTCGGGTGCGCCGAAGCGAACCGACGCACGGCGATGGCGGTCGGGTGGCGCAGTTCCTCCGGCCAGATCCGCCAATCCGCCCCGTGCCTCAGAGACAAAGCCTCGAAGGTCGAAAAATCCTGCAGCGCCGCCCCGGAACGGGCACGAAACGCCCGGAAGTCCTCGGCATCGACTCTATCGATCTGCTGATATTCCCGACGCAGCAGACGGTCGAGCATCCGCCGGCTCTCGGCATAGTCAACCTGGTCGGCCTGGCGGAGTGCCGCCGCCGCCGCGACATCTCCCTGCGGCGCGATGTGATCGGTGTTCAGGAAGCCGCGATGAGTCGGCGAATACGGGCTGATGGTGCCCGAGGCGGCACCGAGCGCATGGACCGGATTGATGCCGAGAAAATCCGCTCCCTGCCGACCGAACGCCTCCGCCGCAACCCCCAGATTGCGATAGCTGCCGATCCCGAGATTGTCGTCCGACCGCAGGCCGTAGAGTGCCGCCGTCACGCCCCAGCGCGGAGCCACCAGCCCGCGCATCGACAGGTCCGGCGCGGTCTCGGGAGCGGCAACGATCAGCGAATGGCGTTCCTCGGCGATGATCAGGTGCAGGCCGACCGGCAAAGGCGGCACCGTGACCACGCCGTCGCGCGACCGGTCTCCGTGCAGCCGCTCCGCCGTGCGCGGGTCCGGCGCCAGCCGCCACTCGATGTCGCGTCCCCGGACCGCCAACTCCGTCGGCTCCCCCGCCCGCACCACGATCGCCGGCGGCAGCGGCCGGGCCTCGGCCTCGGACTGCAGCCGCCGCAGCGTATCCCCCGGGTGGTCGGCGTCGAGCCCCATGGCCGACAGCAGGGCGCGCTTGGACTCCTGCGAGGCGACATGCTCGGTCGCGGCGAGGTCCCGGTAGCGCTCGAAGATGCCAGCGTGGGCGGCGAGGGCGTCCAGTGCGGCGTCCGTCATTCAATCTTCCCGTTGTCGGTCAATGCAAACACCACCACAGACTCCGCCGGCACGGATTCCATTTCACGAACCCGGCGTTCGGGTTCGTCCGGAGCCGCCGTATCGAGGCAGCGCAGCCAGTGCCGCCCCTCCGGCGCCTCCGGCAGGGCGAGGGAGCGGTCGCGCTGTTGGGCGTTGAAGGCCAGGAACACGTCGTCATCGATCAGCGCGTGCTCGGCCGCCTCCGCCGATCCCCGTACCCGCAGACAGACGACGCCGAGCCCCGGGTCGCGCCAGTTCATCGCCCCGCCGTCGAAGGCACGCCAGATGACATCCGCCTGACCGTCCTCGGCCCGCACCCGGCCGTGCAGGAACCGGGCCTGCCGCAGGGCGGGATGGGCCCGACGCAAGGCGGTCAGCCGGCACACGAATGCCAAGAGATCCCGGTCCGCGTTCGGCCAGTCGATCCAGCCGATATCGTTATCCTGGCAATAGGCGTTGTTGTTGCCGCCCTGGCTGTTGGCGATCTCGTCGCCGGCCAGCAGCATGGGCGTGCCCTGGGAGACGAACAGGGTGGTCAGCAGGTTGCGCCGGCGCCGGGCGCGGCGGGCGAGGATCTCGGGATCGTCGCTCGGCCCTTCGACGCCGCAATTGTCGCTGTAATTCGCCTCGTGACCGTCCCGGTTGTCCTCCTGGTTGGCCTCGTTGTGCTTCTCGTTGTAGGCGGTGGTGTCGGCCAGGGTGAACCCGTCATGGGCGGTGATCAGGTTGACCGAGCTCCAGGCCGCCCGCCCCCCCTCGTCGAACAGTTCCGCCGATCCCAGCAGGCGGGCGGCGAGACCGTGGGCGCCGCGATCGTCGCCACGCCAGAACTTGCGCACATCGTCGCGAAACCGGTCGTTCCACTCGCCGAAGGGGAAGGGAAAGCCCCCGAGACGGTAGCCGCCGGGCCCGATATCCCAAGGCTCGGCGATCAGCTTCACCGCCGATAGCACCGGGTCCTGGGTCATCGAGTCGAGCAGGCCGGCCCCCGCCTCGAACCCGTTGGCTTCCCGCCCGAGTGCTGTGGCAAGGTCGAAGCGAAAGCCGTCGACCTCCATCTCCTCGACCCAGTATCGCAGGCTGTCCAGCACCATCCGCGCCACGAAGGGGTGGGCCGTGTTCAGTGTGTGACCGCAGCCGGTCTCGTCGGCATAGAAGCGCGGCCGCCCGCGCTGGAGCCGGTAGTAGGAGGCGTTGTCGAGGCCGCGATAGGAGACCGTCGGCCCCCGGTGGTCCGCCTCGGCGGTGTGATTGTAGACCACGTCCAGCAGCACCTCGATCCCGGCATCGTGCAACCGGCGGACGGCATCGCGAAACCCGACGATCCCGGCAGGACCGGCATAGCGCACATCCGGTACAAAATAGGCGATCGGGCTGTAGCCCCAGTAGTTCACCAGCCCCTTATCCGCCAGAAACCCCTCGTCCAGGATGGTCTGGACCGGCAGCAGTTCGACCGCGGTCACGCCGAGCGCCCGCAGATGCGCGACGACCGCCGGATGGCCGAGTGCGTCATATGTGCCGCGCAGGGGCGCGTCCACCGCCTCGAACTGCTTCGTCAGCCCTTTGACATGGGCTTCGTAGATTACGGTCTCTTCCCATGGGGTGCGCAGACGCGGGCCGGTCCCCAGCCTGCCGACATGCGGGACCACGACCGATTTCGGCACGAACGGCGCGCTGTCCCGGCCGTCGAAAGAGAGGTCCTCCTCCGCCGCTCGCAGATCGAAGCCATAGAGCGCGTCGCTCTGCACGAACGCGCCGTCGAGGGCACGTGCATAGGGGTCGAGCAGAAGCTTGTTCGGATTGAAGCGGTGCCCCCGTTCCGGCGCGTAGACGCCATGCGCCCGGTAGCCGTAGCGGCATCCGGCGGAGAGCCCCGGAATGTATCCATGCCAGATCGGGCCGCTGCGTTCCGGCAGGTCTACCCGGCCGGTGTCGTTGCCATCCGCATCGAACAGGCAGAGCTCAATGCGGGCGGCATTCTCGGAGAACACGGCGAAATTCACACCATCGTCGTCGGCTTGGGCGCCGAGGCGGTGGTAACTGCCGGTAAGAATCTCCAAGCGGATGCTCCCTGGAATTGCTGACTGTAGCTTGTACCGAGCATATCGGCTTCCCGCCAAAGCGCCATTGCCGGCATGCTGCAATGCGACAGGCACGGGTAACGGCGGAAGATTTGCCCGTGCTGATTTCTGGCGAGTCTTTGCTGAATCGTGCACATTTTGCGGTAATTTAGTCTTGGAGCACACGTTTATGCGACAACTGACTACCGACGAAGCCGCCGCTCGACAGGCGACTTTGTCGACCATTCCCATGGTGCTCGAGAAGTCAAAGATCGTGCTCCGGCATTGGCTGGAGATTGCCGGAACCGCGCTGGCTCCGTCCCGCGACGACGTCGATCCAGCCCGGATGATGACCGCGCTGCCGAATGTCGGAATCCTGCATATCGAAGCGCCCGACCGTCCGATGTTCCGCCTCGCCGGCACCGAATATTATGCGGTCCACGGTCGGGAACTGACCGGAACGAACTATCTCGACCTGGTCGCACCTGAACGGCGGAACCAAGCGTCCGAGCGCCTGCGGACGATCGTCGGCCAGCCCTGCGGCATGTTCGGCCGGCTGATATTCGCCGTCCGTTCGGGCGCCCAGGGACAAACGGAATCCCTTGTCCTGCCACTCGTCGGTCGGGGCGGCTCGATCGATATGGTCCTTTTTGTCAACGAGCGGTTGCCGAACGATTTCGCCCCGGCCGAGGACGACCAAGCGATCGACACGCTCGACTACCGCGACCTGCAGTACCTGAACATCGGCGCGGGCATCCCACTGGAACAGCCATGATGCGGGTTGAGGCTCAACTGACCGATCAGCAGGTCGAAAGCCGTCGCGCCTCCCTCACGGCGCGCCCGCTTGTCCTCAGGTCTTCTGGACTGTTTCTCCAGTATTGGCTGGACATATCCGGGCGCTTTATTCTGCCGAAGCGCGACGATGTGGATCCCGCCCGGATCGTCCCCGTGCTGCCGCACATCACGATCCACCAGGTCGACAGCGACGGACAATCGATCTTCAAGCTTGCCGGAACCGGGCATTTCGAGATGGCCGGCAAGGAAATCACCAACAGCAGGTATCTCGATTATGTCGCTCCGGAACGCCGCTCGGAGGCGAGAGAGCGCTTCAGGAACCTGATATCCAGACCCTGCGGCCTGGTTTGCAGATTGCTTTATCTCTCGGGCGCCAATGTCGAACACCAAGCCGAATCGCTCGGCCTGCCAATGATCGGGCGAAGCGGCGTGGTCGACACGGTCTTCTTCGTGACCGAAAAGCTCCCCGAGGATCGACGCCGACTATCCTCAAAGGACGGTCTCACGGCTGTCGAGGCCGTCGACGTCGCCTACCTGGACCTCGGCGCAGGTATTCCGGCGCCGACCGCCCCGTAGCGTCGCCGGTCCCAGCTAGTTCGCGTACTTGCCCGTGAGCTGCGGCGTATAGGGGCCGGACAGGCCCTTCTCCCTATGCTGCAGCCGGCTGTCGCGGCCCCAGGTCCGCTTCAGCGGGTCGCTGACCGACACCTTCAGAACGCCCATGCCGGCGACCTCCAGCTCGATCCGGTCCCCGTCCATGAACGGGCTCAAGCCCCGGTGGTTGGTGCCGGTCGCGACGATGTCGCCCGGTTCCAGCGTATGCATGGCGCTCAGCCACTCGATGCAGCGCGGAATCTTGTGCGCCATGTCCGAGGTGTTGAACGACTGTCGGGTGTCGCCGTTGACGGTCAGGCGGACCGCCAGGTCGTTGGGGTCGGCGACTTCGTCCTTGGTGACGAGGTAGGGACCGATCGGCGCGAAGGTCTCGCGCGACTTCACCTGGAAGAACTGATTGCCCGCCGGCGGCAGGTTACGGGCGGATCCGTCGATGAAATTCATGTAGCCGAACACGTAGTCCATCGCCTCCGAGGCCGGCACGTTGGATGCGCGCTTGCCGATGACCAGTGCCAGTTCCGCCTCGCCCTCGAACACGTCGGCGGGCACGTCCGGCAGGACCATGGTGCCGCCGGTGCCGATGATCGCGCTTGGCGACTTATGGAAGCCGTTGATCAGCGGCGGCTCGGCAAGCGTGCCGTCCTCCATGTAGTTGACGGCCATGCAGTCGATCTGGCGCGGCAACGGTACCGGCGGCCGGATCGTCACCGCGTCGAGCGGCACCGGCGTTCCGGCCGACACCGCCGCCTCGATCGCCCCGCGCGTCTCCGCGAATGCCGCGATCACCGCATTGATCAGACCGCGGTTATCCAGATGCGGCAGGTGCCCGACAGCGCCGGTGACATCGATCACCCCGTCTCCCGACAGAACGCCGAGCCGCCAGTCACCGAGGTCCGGGTGATCGAAATACAGAAACTTCATGGCCGCCTTCTCCCTTTGCGCCGTCGCCTTCAAATCGGGCTTGGCCGCGATCATAGGCGGGGAAGTCGGCGAGGGAAACGCATGCCGGTTCCTCGGCCGCATCAATCTCGGCGGCCATCGCCGTGCTGGTGACCGAGGGCGCGTGGAGCGATCCGATCAGCGTTTCGGCCGTCAGCGGATGCAGAACCACCACGGAAGCCATCAGCACGATGGACCCGGCCCCCGCCAACCCCATGAAGGTTGTCTCGGCCAGGCGAGGCACCACACCTTTGCGTTCGATGACGGCGATAGCGATGCCGATCGTCGCGGTCGCAACGAGCAGCGTGAGAGTGGACAGGCACAGGATCAGAGAAATCGACATGAGACGCGCCTTCTTGTTGCAACTCATTCTCAATTTCAGTATCAACAAATGAGAACCAGTCGCAACAAGGGATTTCTGCGATGGCCCAACCCTCGAAACCCCGCACCCCCATCTGCCGACTCACAACAGGCGATGCCCTGATCGTCTGGGCGGTCCGGCACTGGGTCCATTCCGTCAAGTCGCGCCTCGACCCGCGCGATCTGCTGCGACACGGCTTCGCGACGATCGATGCCGGCGACCAGATTGCCGACGACATGACCGAGGCGGTCGACCGGTTGCTGATGATTACGCTGCATGAGGCGACGACGGTGCGGGATGTGGGCTGCGTGCGCTGCCCGACCCTCGGCGACGGCGAGCGGGACATCCTGCAGGCCATCGCGCTCGCCCAGCGCGGCCGGCGCGACGAGGCCGTCGAGGTCGTTCGGACGTGGTTGCCGCCGGCATCCGCCCTGGTCGCTTACGAGCAGGTCGCCGCTTTGGGCCGCGGATTGTGCATGGCCGATCTGGTGCTGCCAATCGACAGGGAGAGACTTGTCGAGGCCTGGTGGATCGAGACGGTCGCCACCCATCACCAGGGCTCGGCCCTGGTTCACTAGGCCTGAGACCGGGCGGCTCCGGTTTCCCGACCCTGAATCTCCTTGCAAGACCGGCGCTGAAACCGGAGACTGCGGCCGTCGTGGTGACCGGACGCTGAAAGGGCTGACGGTCAGGGAAGCCGGTGAGAGACCGGCGCTGCCCCCGCAACTGTAAGCGGCGAGCGACCTCCGATAAGCCACCGGACTTGTGCCGGGAAGGACGGAGGTCGCGTCCGAGCCGTAAGCCAGGAGACCGACTGCGACGCGTCACCATCCGGCGGGCGGGGTGTTCCGACGGTAGGGCTGTGGCTCGAACGGTGGCGGTTTACGCCATCGTGATCGGACCGGCCCCATGTCCCAGAATTCCAGCCCCCCGCCTCATCCCAACGGTCTGAGTGCGCAGGCCGTGAGCCTGCACGTCGGTGACCGGGCCCTGCTCGACGGCGTCAGCCTCACCGTTGGTCCGGGCGAGGTTGTCGGGCTGCTTGGCCCGAACGGGTCCGGCAAGAGTACGTTGCTGCGGATTCTCGCCCGCCTGAGCGACCCCACCGCCGGGTCGGTGACCCTGGATGGCGAACCGATTGCCCGCGTCGACCGTGCGGCAACGGCGCGGCGGATCGGCTATCTGCCGCAGAGCGCGCGCAGCGACTGGCCGATCTCGGTACGCGAGACCGTGATGCTCGGCCGCACCCCGTTCCTGTCACCGCTGTCGCGGATCGCCGAGGCGGATCACGCGGCGGTCGCCAAGGCCCTCGCCGTCACTGACACGACCTATCTTGCCGACCGCGCGGTGACCACCCTGTCCGGGGGCGAGCGCATGCGGGCCATGCTGGCCCGGGTCCTGGCGGGCGCGCCCGAACTGCTGCTGCTTGACGAGCCGGTGACCGGGCTCGATCCACGCCATCAGCTCGAGGCGATGCTGCTGCTCGACCGGCTCGCCGGCGACGGGCGCGGCACCCTCGTCGTCCTGCACGATCTGACCCTGGCCGCCCGGTTCTGCCACCGGGTCTACGTGCTGCATGAAGGCCGCGTGGTGGCCGAGGGCACGCCCGACGCCGCCCTGGATCCGGAGACAATCGCCACCGCCTTCGAGGTCGAGGCCCGGCGCATCGGCGAGGGTGAAGACGCGTTGATCGTTCCCTGGACGGTGCGGACACGCGGCAACGGTCCTAGCGGAGGCCTCGATGCCACGCGCCGCTGACCGCCTGCTACCCCCGATCCCGTGTGGAAAGCCCCGCCGTCCTTTCGTCGCCTTGGCCACGGTGGCGACGTCCCTCGCCATCCACGGCGTTGCCGTCGCCGCCGCCATCGGGCTCTGGGGAGCCGAGGAGGTCTCCGTGCCGCGACCGATCGAGGTCGTCATGGTGACGGTCACGCGACCGGGTCGGGCGCCGGCACCGGGTGCCACCACACATGCGCCGGCGCCGACCGCGCCCAGCCAGGCGGGGCCGCCGGTGGTCGCCATGCCGGTGGCCGAAGCCGCCGCGCCGGCGGTGCGGGCCCCCGTGCCGGTCGCCTCCACTCACACCTCCAAGCCGGCCGCCGCCGAGGTCGTGCCGGCGACCATCGAACCAATCCGGCAAGCCACGCAGGCGCCGGCTGTCGCGGCCGATCGCACCCCGCCGCCCAGCGCCATGGCCGAGGTCGTCATCGACCAGGTGCGGATCGACCGTGTCGCACCCGCCGCGGTATCGGCGCCGATCGCCGAACCACCGCGCCCGGCCGCCCGACCCGCGCCGGCGCAGACTCAGGCTCAGCCGACCGCCCTTGCCCGAGCCCCCACCGGCACCCCTGTGGAGACCGCCGCCCGAACCGCGCAGGCACCTGCCGGCCGAGCGACATCCCTGGCGACCCTGACCGGCACGCAGCCGGCGTCGCATGGAGGCACGGACCGGGCGGAATTCGCCCTCGGCTCGGCCGCCAACCCGGCGCCCGACTACCCCTATCGGGCCCGTCAGCGGGGCTGGCAGGGCCGGGTCGTGCTGCGGGTCGACGTAGACCGCGAAGGCCGTCCGATCCGCATCGCCATCGCCGAGAGCAGCGGCCACGGCGTGCTCGACGACGCGGCAACCGGCACGATCGCCACCTGGACGTTCCAACCGGCAAGACGCGGCGGCCAGACGGTCGCCGGCGAAGCCATGGTCCCGGTGGTT
Source organism: Thalassobaculaceae bacterium (assembly GCA_029212785.1). Classification (GTDB taxonomy): domain Bacteria; phylum Pseudomonadota; class Alphaproteobacteria; order Thalassobaculales; family Thalassobaculaceae; genus Thalassobaculum. Next base: position 7,067 of record JARGOG010000029.1, on the reverse strand, counting down.
TTCCGACTGAACTAAAAGGTCGTCGTCGCCGGACCGCGCCCCGCATCGCCCTCGCGGCCTGGAAAGCCCTAGATGAGGTCGAGACCGCGGCCGATCGCCAACAGGCCGAATCCCACGATCAGCGCCCCTGCTCCCCGGTTGATCCAAGCGATCGCCGCCTCGCTCAACCGCCGGCGCAACACGCCGCCGACGGCGCCCGCCAGAATCAGCCACCAGATCCCGGAGCCGAGAAATACGCCGAGGATCAGGAGTAGGGCCGGCGTCCACTCCGCCGAGCCGCCCAGTACCACGCCGAGCCCGGCGAACAGGGCGACAAAGGTCAGAATCGTCTGCGGGTTGGCGAGCGTGAGGCCGACCGTCTGGCAGAAGGCCATGAGCGGGTGCGGGCCAACCGGACTGGTCGTCGCCGGACCGCGCGCTCGGGTTCGCCAGGACTGCATGCCGAGCCAGATCAGCACCGCGCCGCCGACAAGGGCCAGTATCGTCTGCCAGGCCAGCAGGAAATCGGAGACCGCCGTCATACCGAACGCCGCCACCGCGCCATAGGTCGCGTCGGCCACCGCCGCCCCCATGCCGGTGGCGAAGCCGGTGGTGAAGCCGTGCTCCAGCGAGCGGCGGATGCAGAGCAGGCCGATCGCGCCGACCGGCATCGCCAGCGCCAGACCGAACAGAAGCCCCTGTCCGAACGGCCCGAGCCCCCAGTCAGCCATCGCCGGTGGCTCCCACCGGAAGCGGCCCGTTGTCCTTGGTTGAGGACAGCGCGATATGGGTGATGCTGCGCACCACGCCTGGCAGCGCCTTGACCCGCCCGGTGATCAGCGCCTCCAGTGCCTTCGTGTCTCGCGCCCGAATCTTCAGCAGATACGACCATTCGCCGGTGACGTGGTGCAGTTCCAGCACCTCCGGCATCAGGGCCGCCGCCGCGAGGAACCGCTCGTTGTGCTCGGTACGGTCGATCTCCACGAACATGAAGGCCAGCAACCCGAGGTCGACCGCGTCCGGATCGATCCGCGCCGACCATCCGGTGATCACGCCGCGCTCCTGCAGGCGCTTCAGCCGCTCGTTCGCCGCCGAGACGGAGAGCCCGCAGGCCCCGGCGATCTCGGCATTGGTCGCGCGGCCGAATACTTGCGCCAAACCGATAATTTTCCGGTCAATATCGTCCATATCCGGATAATTGCCGGACTATTCCTATCTTTTCAAGGAAAACAGTGGAACCGGTGACGCCATGCCTCGTACAGCATGGTCACCCATTTCCTGCACATCGGACTGGTCGAGATAGGCAGCCACGTCGGCGGATATCAGGATCGGACAGCCGAGCGGGCCGCACAGTGATTCGATCCGGCTCGCCAGGTTCACGGCGGGTCCGATCACGGTGAAGGCCTGGCGACCGCCAGCCCCGACATTGCCGTAGCGCACCGTGCCGATATGCAGGGAGATATCGACCGGCAGCGCGGTCGGGTCGGATCGCCGCAGTGCTTCCACCCGGCGGTAAATGGACCGTGCCGCCGCCACACCGCGCGCGCAGGCGGCTCCGGGATCCCCCGCCGCATCGAACGCGGCGAGGAAGCCGTCGCCGAGGAACGCCAGGATCTCCCCGCCCTCGGCATCCACCGGCGGCACCATCGCGTCGAAGTGCCGATCCAGGAAGTCCACCAGTTGTGCGCCCGGCATGGTATCGCTGGCGGCGGTGACTCCGGCGAGATCGGCCACCAGGATCACCGCCGCCAGCGACTGGGTGTGGCCGGGCTGCACCGATCCGCTCAGCACCGCGGAGCCGGAGCGCGGCCCGAGATAGGCGGCGAGCAGATCGTGCGCCATCGCCCGTTCGCGCCCCGGTTCGCAAGCAGCGACGATGCGGAAGACAATCCGGTCCAGGGTCGCCAGATCCTCTGCCCCGAACCCTTCGGGCGCGCGTGACAGCCAGCGAATGATGAAGCCTTCCGGCCGTTCGGCGCTCTCTTTGCCGACCGTCACCAGATGGGCGAGGTAATCGGTGAAGCCTTCGTCCCGCAATTCAGGGAAGACCGGAAAATCCATCGGACAATCCGGGTCCCGCAGCGGTCGGTGCATACGGAACTCGTGGCGGTTGAGCATGTGGTAGAGGGGGCTGTTCAGCCAGATGTCGCGCGACTCGTCGTCATGGCGCCAAACGCCGCTATCCGGCGCGTGGTGCGCCGTCCAGGTCACACCGATCGCGTCGATCTCCGGATGCAGGGTGCGCGCGCCGAGCCGGACCTCGTCCACCGCGACCCCGACAGAGCTCAATGCCTCGGCGCTGAGCGTGATGATCGTCTCCACATCGGCGCGTTTCAGCGCACAGTCGATCAACTGCTCCTCGAGCGCGCGCAGCCTTGTCTCCCGGGCACCCATATCTGCCATATCGCCGGTCCCCGGTGGATGCGCAACCCGGTGAGCGTACCCGTGGCGGACGCTTGCTTTCAAACCTTTCGGCAGCCTGCTAGACGAGACCCATGCGTTCCCCCGTCGCCCGCGAGATCAGCCAGCTTGATGCCCTGCACGCCTCCCCGGTAGGAACGGCGTGGCGGATGCCGGACGGCCGGATCGAGCATCTCACCCCGTCACGGGCGGCCCTCAGGGCACACGAGGCACCGCCTGTGGTCTGCCACGCCCGCTCCATTGCCCGCCGGCTCGGGGTCGAGCAGGTCGCCGCCCTCGACGTGCTGGAACTGTTCGCCTTCGTGCGGCCGGCGACCTTCTGCCTGCCGACTCCGCGCGGCCTGGCCGAAGCGGTGGGGATTGCCCCGCCGCTCCATCTGGACGATGCGCCGGACACCCTGCTGGCCGTCGCCGACGCCTTGTTGGCCGAACTGCCGGAACGCCAGGCGCTGGGCGAGCGGGATCGCTGGGCAAGGCCGATCGCCAAGGCCATGCATGACGGCGGCTGGGGCTGGGGCCGTCTGATCCTTCTGGCGCTGGGCGAGCCCGAGCCTGGACCGCCGGCGCCGATCCGCCCGGCGACGATGGAGGTCTGGCGCGAACTGCAGGAATGGTCGGAACACGCGCCCCAGGCACCCGCCGGCCACGAACCGGTCGGCGAGAGCGAGGCTCGGGTCCGCCTCGCCGACATGCTGGGGAGCGCGGCCGAGCCACGCCCGTCCCAGGCCGACTATGCCGCCGCCACCGCCGCCGCGTTCCGTCCGCGCGAACGCGAGGACGAGCCGACCCTGGTGCTGGCCGAGGCCGGCACGGGTGTGGGCAAGACCATGGGCTACCTCGCCCCCGCCTCAGTCTGGGCCGAGAAGAACGAAGGCGCGGTATGGATCTCCACCTATACCCGCAACCTGCAGCACCAGATCGACGGCGAACTCGACCGGCTCTACCCGGACCCCGTCGGCAAGGCGCTGAAAGTGGTCGTGCGCAAGGGGCGGGAGAATTATCTCTGCCTGCTGAACCTGGAAGAGGCGATCCGCACCCTGCCGATGCAACCGCAATACGCCACCGCCCTTGGCCTGATGGCGCGTTGGGCGCGGGCGACGCGGGACGGCGACCTGCAGGGCGGCGACTTCCCGGCCTGGCTTTCCGACATTCTGGGCCGCGGCCGCACCCTTGGGCTCGCCGATCGGCGGGGCGAGTGCGTCTATTCCGCCTGCCCGCATTACAACAAGTGCTTCATCGAACGCTCGGTCCGCCGTGCCCGGCGCGCCCGGATCGTCGTCGCCAACCACGCCCTGGTCATGATCCAGGCGGCCCTGGGCGGGGTCGACGACGCCCATGTGCCGACCCGCTACGTATTCGACGAGGGTCATCACGTTTTCGATGCCGCCGACAGCGCGTTCTCCGCGCATCTGTCGGCGCTCGAGTCCGTCGAGTTGCGGCGTTGGTTGCTCGGGGCCGAGACCCGGCGTGGCGGCCGGGCCCGGGGCCTGCGCCGGCGGGTGGAAGAGCTGATCGCCGACCGGCCGGCCGCGTTGGAAGCCGTCGACGCGATCGAGGAAGCGGCCCGCGCCCTGCCTGGCGAGGGATGGATGAACCGCATCTCCGACGCCCAGCCAAAGGGACCGACGGAAGCCTTTCTGCTCATGGTCCGCCAGCAAGTCTACGCCCGCTCGACCGATCCACGCTCGCCCTACGGCCTGGAATCCGAGACCCGACCGCCGGTCGAGGGGCTGGAAGCGACGGCCCGCACCCTGGAGGGGGCCCTGCGCCATCTGGTCGAGCCGATGCTGGTCCTGCGCAAGGACCTGCTGGCGATGATGGACGAGCAGGCCGAAGAGATGGAAACCGCGACACGACTGCGGATCGAGGCGGCGGCCCGGTCGCTAACCCGGCGGGGCGAGTCCATGGTTGAGGGCTGGCGCTCCATGCTCACCAGTCTGGAGGCGGAGACCCCGGCCGAGTTCGTCGACTGGATGGCGGTGGAGCGGATCGAGGGCCGCGACATCGATATCGGCCTGCACCGCCACTGGATCGACCCGACCCGGCCCTTCACCGAGACCGTGGCGAAGACCGCCCACGGTCTGGTCGTGACCTCGGCCACCCTGCGCGACGGCACCGGCAACGACGATCTGGACTGGCATGCGGCGGAGACCCGTACCGGCTCCCTGCATCTGCCGACGCCGGCGATCCGCACCGCCGTCGCCTCCCCCTTCGACTACCCCAACCGCACCCGTGTTTTCATCGTCGGCGACGTGCGCAAGGACGATTTCGACCAGGTGGCCGCCGCCTACCGCACCCTGTTCCAGGCCTCCCACGGCGGCGCGCTCGGCCTGTTCACCGCGATCAGCCGGCTGCGGCAGGTCCATCACCGCATCGCCGGTCCGATGGATCAGGCCGGGCTGCCGCTCTATGCCCAGCATGTGGACGGCATGAACCTCGCCACTCTGATCGACATTTTCCGGGCCGAGCCGGAGAGCTGTCTGCTTGGCACCGATGCGGTGCGCGACGGGGTCGACGTGCCGGGGGACAGCCTGAAGCTGATCGTGTTCGACCGGGTGCCGTGGCCGCGCCCGGACATCCTGTACCGCGCCCGCCGCGCGGCCTTCGGCGGCAACGCCTATACCGACATGCTGACCCGGCTGCGCCTCAAGCAGGCGTTCGGCCGGCTGATCCGCCGGGCCGACGACAAGGGTGTGTTCGTTCTGCTCGACCCCAGCATGCCAAGCCGCCTGCTCGGCGCCTTCCCACCGGACGTGCCGGTGAGGCGCTGCGGCCTGGCCGAGGCCGCGGCCGAGACGGCGGCGTTTCTCAACCACCCCTGATCAGGCACGCTCGGGGCGAACGGAACGCAAGGCCGGCGGGATCGCCGAGTCCGCCCAAGTCGCCAACCGCTCGCGGTTCTTCAGGGCCGCGTAGCCGATCAGCAGCACCAGGATGCCGAGCCCGCTGAGCGCGAACGGGAACCAGGGCGAGTCCTCGAATAACCGGAAGGCGAGGTAGCCGAGATAGCCCATGACACCCAGGATTCCGAAGACCATGAACACTCGGCGGCGCAGGAACACCGACAGCGCGATCAGGACGACGTTCAGCAGACAGTAGAGGAACCGCGCGAATTCGGTTTCGGCCTCCGACAGAGTCAGACCGCCCCAGAACGCCAGCATGCCGAAGAGGTAGAGCCAGAAGGCGTAATCCCGGCGGAAGCCCAGATCGACCAGATAGGCGACGATCAGCACCGGGATGCCGAAGATCATCGACACCATGCGGCGGATCTCGAAATAGTCGGCCCGCTCCTCCACCAGCAGTGGCGCGATGTCCATCGACATGAACCACAGCACCACGCCGATCACGAAGACCAAGAACGGAAAGCGGTAGACGCGCAAGAGCGCGGCACCGACGACCAGGGTGACAACCTCCATGGCGAACCAGCCACCCTCGATGTATCGCGTGAAGTCGCCGTACTCACCCGGCTCGGCATCGAGCCAGAGACCAGCCTCGTACTGGAGGCCGTAGACGGTCATCGGAACCATCGCCAGCGCGACCGTCACGCAGAGGCCTCCGGGCACCCGCATGCCATCACGGCGCGTCAGCAGGTCGCCGGCGATCAGGAACACTGCGCCATAGATCATGCCGATCGCGGCGATCGCCAGTCCGGAGAGACCGTCCCAATGCTGGCCGACATAGAGCGTCATCGCCGCGATGACGATCAGGGCGCCAGCGTAGAATAGGACATTCACCCCGGTGAACGAGGCGCCGGGGGCCGTTTCCTCCAGTCGACCCCACAGAACGTCCCCTTGCTCGGCGGAGAGGCCGCTCAGTTCTACGGCCCTGTCGAAGTCGCTGCGGTTGACCTTCATGCGCGGCTCCTGCTTGGCGCGCGGCGCGCCATGAAGCCGGTAGTGGATCGCTGAATCAGGGCTCGCGCAAGGCGAACCGCCCCCACACCGCCACGCTGAACAGCACCACCGCCCCCGCCTGATGGAGAGCTCCGAGCCAGACCGGCACCACCGCAAGCAGCGCGGAAATGCCGAGGGCGACTTGGCACAGAACCGCCACGGCGAGCAGGGTCAACGCCAGTTTTGCCGGCCCCTCCACCTTACCGCGGTTCCGGGCGACGAAAGCCAGGGTCAGCAACGCGGTCAGAACGGCGACCCAGCGGTGATGAAACTGAACCGCGGGCACATGCTCGACCAAGGTGCGCCAGCCGAGATCGGAACTCCAATATCCCTCGGGCACGAACTCTCCGGCCATCAGCGGGAAGGTGTTGTAGGCGAAGCCGGCATCAGTCCCGGCGACGAAGGCGCCCAGCACCACGGTAATGGAGATCGCCGCCAGCACATGGCCGGCGCCGATCCTCTGGCTGCGGGTGCCGCCGGACGGCTTCTGAACGAGGCCCAGGGCGGTCCACAGCAGCAGGCCGAGGATGAGAAAGGCCATGGAGAGGTGGACCGCCAGGCGGTAGGGACTGACCCGGGCCTCGTCCACCAGGCCGGAGGTCACCATCCACCAGCCGATCGCGCCCTGGATGCCGCCGAGCACAAACAGCAGCGCCAGCCGCGGCGCCAACGCCCGCTCAATCCGGCCGGTGATCAGGAAGACCAGGAACGGCAGCGCAAAGACGATGCCGATCAGCCGGCCCCAGACCCGGTGGATGTATTCCCAGAAGAAGA
>JARGOG010000130.1 GCA_029212785.1 Thalassobaculaceae bacterium | reverse complement strand
CCGCAGCGATCCGAGCGGGATCTATGATCCTGATGAGCGCGAGGCGTTCATCGCCGCGTGGAAGGCGCGGGAGAGCAGCGGTTGATGGGTGGCGCGTAGCCCCGGCGACTTCCTGGAGGCGCAGAGCGCGATCCAAGATCCACGTCCGTGACGAAAAAGTGGATCCTGGATCGTCCCTTCGGACCGTCCGGAAAATCGGTTTAGGCGTGACGGTGAGGATACCCCGTTCACGTCAGCGGCAGGTCGATCCAGGTCTTGAAGCCCTTGGTGGCGCGGCAGTTCTCCATCCAGGCCTCCAGGTTCGGCATCGACGGCCGGTCCTTGACCAGAGTGAGGAAGCGGTAGGCCTGAATGCCGACCGGGATGTCCGCCATGGTCAGGCTGTCGCCCATGATGAACTTCCGTCCCGCCAGTCGCCCGTCGAGGACCGCGTAGACCGCGTTGCCCTTCTCGATCGCCGCGTTGATCACCGTCATGTCGCGATCCGCCTCCGCGGTGCGCACGAGGCCCCAGAAGATCGGGGTCATGAACGGCAGGACGGTGGTCTGCTGCCAGTCCATCCAGCGGTCGGCGTCGGCATAGTCCCGCAGGTCGGACGGGCAGAGCGTGCCCTTGCCATGCTTGGCCGCGAGGTAGCGAGTGCAGGCGTTGGATTCCCATAGCACGAAACCATCATCGATGATGGTCGGCACCACGCTGTTCGGGTTCAGGTCGGTATAGGCCTTGTCCTTGGTCTTGCCGAAGGCTCCGCCATAATCCTCGCGTTCGAACGGAACGCCCATCTCCTCGCAAGCCCACAGCACCTTCTGGACATTAGCCGAGTTCGACCGGCCGAGAATCTTCAGCATTTCTCTCTCCCTTACGCGATGACGCTTTTAGGCGATGACGCTGCGGTGACGCGCGTCCCAGTCTTCCGGATCGGCGAGGAAGGCCCGAACCTGATCCAGTTGGCCCTTGGTGTAGCCGCGGCGCTCGGCCACATCGAGCACGTCCCACCAGGTGCACAGGCCGTGCAGGTCGACCCCCTTCTCCTTCAGGGTGGTCACACTCTGCGGAAACACCCCGTAATGGAAGACCACAAAGCAGTGAGCGACCGCCATCCCCGCCTCGCGGATGGCGTCGATGAAGGAGATCTTGCTGCCGCCATCGGTCGCCAGATCCTCGACCAGCAGAACCCGAGCCCCCTCGCGCACTTCACCCTCGATCCGGGCGTTGCGCCCGAAGCCTTTCGGCTTCTTGCGGATGTAGAGCATCGGCAGGTCGAGCGCGTCGGCCATCCAGGCGGCGAAGGGAATGCCCGCTGTCTCTCCGCCGGCCACCATGTCGAACGCTTCGGCCCCGGCGAGCGCCGTCAGCTGCTCGACGCCCATGGCCATCAGCCGGCGCCGGGCGCGCGGGAAGGAGATGATCTTGCGGCAATCGACATAGACCGGCGACAGCCGGCCGGAGGTGAAGGTGAACGGCTCCTCCGGGCGGATATGCACCGCCTGGATCTCGAGCAGGATGTCGGCTGCGGTTTCGGCGGGGGTGTGGCGCCAGTCGGGCGAAAGGGTGCCGGTCATGAAAGCTCTCCTGCGGGCATGGGGAGCCCCCGTGCGGGGACGACTTTTCTTACGCGCCGCCGCTACCGCCGTCCAGCATGGCCGAGGCCACGACACCCGCGTCGATCCGCGCGGTCGGAACATCCAGCACGATCACGCCGCGTCGCAGCACGATGGCCCGGTCGGCGATGGCGAGCGAGCGCGGGATCACCTGCTCGGCCAGCACCACCGCTGCCCCCGACTCGGCAAGCCGGCGGATGGCCGCGAAGACGTCGTCGAGCACGACCGGCGCCAGGCCGATCGACGGCTCGTCCAGCAGAACGACCTTCGGGTCGGCGATCACCGCGCGGGCGATGGCCAGCATCTGCTGCTGACCGCCGGAGAGCGTCCAGGCGACGGCGCCACGCCGCTCGGCCAGGATGGGGAACAGCGCGTACATGCGGTCGGCTGCCCGGCTCCGGTCGCGCGCGAGACCGGTCGCGGCGACGTCCAGCGTTTCAGCCACCGTCAGACCGCCGAACAGACGCCTGCCCTCCGGACACCAGCCGATACCGGTGCGCACCCGCTGCTCCAGACGCAACGCGGTGACGTCCTCTCCGTCCAGGCGCACGCGCCCCGAGGCCACGGGATCGGCACCGGCGACCGCCCGGATCAGGCTCGACTTGCCCGCCCCGTTCGCGCCCATCAGCGCGACCACCTCGCCCGCGGCACAGGCGAAGGAGGCATTGTCGACGGCCACCCCGTCCGGGTGGTTCACCGTCAAACCGTCGAGGGCGAGACGCGCCGTCATGACGCCGACTCCGTCCCGAGATAGGCGGCGATGACGGCTGGATCCCGGCACACGGCGTCGGTCGGTCCGGCGGCCAGCACTCGGCCCGCGTCGAGACAGACCAACCGGTCGGCGATCGGCAGCAGAAAGTCCATGCCGTGTTCGACCACCACGACCGCCATGCCGGACTTGGCGAGCGCGCATAGCAGCACCGCCAGGTCGGCACGCTCGCCAGCACCGAGACCGGAGGCCGGCTCGTCCAGCAGCAATATGGTCGGTCCTGCGGCAAGCGCGCGGGCGATGTCGAGCCGACGCCGTTCCGCCGGACCGAGCGATGTCGCCGGTACCCGCGCCCGGCCCGCCAGTCCGACGCGCTCCAGCGCCGCCATGCCGGCTCCCAGGGTCGCGGCCACCGAGACCGTGGCCAGCACATCGATGCCCCCCGGGATCTCCGGATGCTGGAAGCCCCGTGCCAGGCCGAGACCGGCGCGGGCGCGCGGCGAATGGTTCAGCAGCGGGATGGCGTCCAGGCGCACCACGCCGGCATCGGCCGTCTCCAGCCCGGTGACGATGTTCAGCAGCGTCGTCTTGCCCGATCCGTTGGCGCCAATGATCCCGGTGACCTCGCCGGCGCGGGCATCGAACCCGGCACCGTCCAATGCCTGCACGCCACCGAACCGCTTGGCGACCCGCTCGACCCGCAGAACCGAGATCTTCCGGGACTTGGGTGCCGCAGGCGTCGGTGTCGGTGCTGGCGCGTCCGGCAGAACCCGCCGCACCAGCCCATCGATCCCGGTCGGCAGGGCGACTACCGCAGCCAGCAGCATGACGCCATAGGCCAGCAGATAGGCTTGCTCCAGGCCGCGGAACACTTCCGGCAGGGGCACCAGGATGGCGGCGGCGGTAACCGCGCCCCAGACACTTCCCCGCCCACCGACAACCGCGATCGCCAGCAACGTGATCATCACGTCGAACCGGGCAACGGCAGGCGAAACCACGCCGAGGCCCAAGGCCTGGAACCCGCCGGCGAGCCCCGCGAGAGCGCCGGCCACGGTGAAGGCAAGCAGACGGTTGGAAATCGGATCAAGCCCGAGCGCCAGGGCGGCGTGCGGCGCGTCGCGCAAGGTCGCCAGCCGCCCGGCCCGGCCGGCCCCGGTCGCCCAGGCGAACACACAGAGAGCCATCGCCACCGCGACCCAGACCACCGCGAGCATCCGCCAGCTATCGGAGAGGTCGAACCCGAAGACAGTCAGCGGCGGGATGCCGTAGAGGCCATTCGCGCCGCCGGTGACCTCCAGATTCGTCACCGCCAGCAGGACAAGCTGCGCCAGACCGAGCGTGGCAAGGGCGACATAGTGGGACTCCAGCCGGGCGATCGGCACCGCAACCAGCGCACCGGCCAATGCCGGCACGACGACCGACAGCACCAAGCCCAGAACCGGCGGCCAGCCCCAATGCACGCTCGACAGGGCCAACGCATAGGCGCCGATCGCGAACAGCGCCCCCTGACTCAGAGCCAGCAGGCCAAGGCGACCGAAGACAAGCTGGAAGCCGATCGCGGCGATGGCATAAGTACCGACCAGCGTCGCGACCCGCATGGCATAGGCATCGCCGGCGCCCAACAGAACCGCGCCGGCGGTCAGGAAAAGCATGACGTAGGCAAGTCCCCGGCGATGCACGGCCAACCTCATTCGGCAATCCTCATGCCCGTCGACCCTCGGCTTCGCCGAACAGGCCCTGCGGGCGCAGCATCAGAAGCGCCAGAACGCCGAGATACAGCAGCATCTCTGCCACCAGATAGGAGACCGCCGCGGCGACCAGCACCTCGAAGACCGCGATGCACAGCGCGGCCACCGCCGCCCCCCAGATCCGGCCCCAGCCGCCGATCACCGTGGCGACGTAAGCCTTCAGCATGAACATCGCGCCATCCGTCGGCGTGACGAAATACTGGTTCGACAGCAGCAGACCGGCCCCGCCGGCGAGCGCCCCCGCCAGCGCGAAAGTGGCGCCGATGGTAATCCGCAGGTCAATACCGCAGGCCCGCGCCATTTCCGGGTCCTGGGCGGCCGCCCGGAGCTGGCGGCCGAATCGGGTGCGGTTGAGCAGTGTGTGGACCGCGAGACACAGCACGGCAGCGACCGCGATCGTCGCCAACTGCTGGTAGGAGAGCGCCGCGCCGAGCAGGTCGACCAGACCATCGCCGACCAGGGACGGCCCGACCCGCGGTTGCGGTCCGGCGCCGAGCGAGATCGCATGCTGCAGGATCAGGCCAACGGCGATGGTCGAAATGAAGACCGACACCGGTGGCGATCGGCGCAACGGCGCATAAGCGACCGCCGCCAAGGCCGCACCGCCGACGGCCATCGTCAGCAGCACCGCCGGCAGCAGGATCAGCCCGGGCACCGGCAATCCCTCCGGCAGCAGCAGCGACAGCGCAACGGCGACGAATCCGCCGGCCATGACCAGATCGCCATGGGCGAAATTGACCGCACCGACGGCATTGATGATCAGCACAAAGCCCAACGCTGTCAGCGCGTAAGCCGAGCCAAGTGCGAGTGCCGTCGCCAGAAGTTGGACCGTCGCTTCGATCATTTTCGCATTATACCAGCGTCTGCGCGGTCAGCGGACACCATCAACATTGTCGTAGCGCTTCCTGACGACCGGCGTGCGGGTCAGGCCGTCGTAGCAGAGGATTATGGCGTCATGCGCCATGTTGCCGGTGCCGTCGGAGACGTATTCCATGGCCAGGCCCTGGAAACGATTGCCGGCAAGCCAGATCTTCACCGCCTCAGCGGTCCGCGCGCCGGCGGCCAGGGCCGCCAGGACCATGTTCATACCGTCATACTGGGCGAGCGCGAACGCGTCCGGCTCGGCCTCGAAACGCTGTCGATAGGCCTCGGCAAAGGCAGCCATCTCAGCCCCGGAATCGGAGACCGGCGAGGACGCGCTCTCGGCACACACACCGGCCAGGGCCGCCGGCTCGACCAGGGCCGCGGTGGTCGGCTGATGCAGGGCCGAACCGGCGACGATTGGTCCCTCGAACCCGCGCTCGTGCGCCTGACGCACCGCCAGCGCCGTCGGGCCGGAATGGAGCTGCAGCAGAAGCCCGTCGGCACCCGCCGCCGCCGCGCGTTCCAGAGCCGGCACGAAATCCTTGATCCCGGGATCGATCGCCTCCTCCAGCACCGGCGCGACACCGAGATCGCCGAGAACGCGGACCAGTTCGGTTCGCCCGCTCTGGCCGTAAGCGGTGGTCTGGAAGAGGATAGCCGGCCGCTTCATGCCGAGATCCTGGACCGCGTAGCGGGCCTGAGCGACCTTGACCACCGCGTCCGTGGGAAAGAACCGGAAGACGATGTCGTGCCCGAGTTCGGTCAGCTTGGCAGTACCGGAAACCGTGATCAGCGGGACATCGGCCCGGTCGGCGATCGGCGCCATGGCCAGCATCTGGGTGCCAAAGATCGGGGCGGCGATGGCGACCGGCTTCTGGCGGTCGAGCGCGCGGCGCAACGCGGTGACGGCGACCTCCGGTGAGGTGGCGGTATCCGCGACGTCATAGGTGACGCGTACGCCTTCGGGCGGATTGTCGAGCGCCATCACAGCGCCGTTGCGCTGGGCGGTACCCTCCAGCGCCAGGAAACCGGTGATCGGCACCAGCACGGAAACCGCAAGCGGATCGTCCGCCTGCGCCGTCGCCGGCATGCCGATCGCCAACGCCACGGCGGCACTCAGGGTCATCAGGGATCGGGTGATGGTCATGTGCATGTCGTTTCACTCCTCCGGGCCGGATGTCCGAGGAGGGATCGAGCGTGCGGCGGTCTCGAAATCGATGAATCGACAAGCGCCGTGACAACTCCCTCCGCCGGCGTGACCCGGTTCAGGTTCCATGGGTTTGATCTCAGCCTCCGACAGGAGGCACCCCAGCATCACCCGACCAACATGAGCCCTGCTCCAGAACGTGTCAAATCGCACAGTACGTGTTCTTGATGTAATTCTTTCTCTTTTTTATCGTATTTTCATGAGTGGACGATGCCGAGCGTTGATTTTCTGCATCGCGGGGAGAGTGGGAACGACGTCATGCCGATGGATGACGCGCAGGCGCTGGAAACAGCGCCGCTGCGAATGCAGCCGCCGTTTGGGGACCGCTTCCGCACCGGGCTGGCCCGTTTCCTGGCCATGATCGCGCTCGGCCTGACTCTGGCCCAGGATCCGTTCGGCTTCTTCTCCTATACCGAGCAGAAGACGATGGATCTGTTCACCTTCCTCGCCGCCCCCACGGTGCCGTCAGCGTGGAACGAGGAACTCACCGTCGTCATCATCGACGATCACTACGTCGACAAATACGCGTCCTGGCCGATGCCCTATGTCGAGCACGCCCGAGTGCTGAAGAAGATCCTAGGGTTCAAGCCCCGTGCCGTCTTCATCGATCTTCTCTTCACCCAGGACAAGGACTCCAGAGGGATCTTTCCTCTGGTGCTGGTGCTCAACGAATACAGGAATCAGGGCATCAAGGTTTTCATGACCAATGGCGAGACCCGGGCGGCGGCCATGCATCCGCAGATCGCGCGTCTGGTCGAGCCCGTGTCCACTCGCCTTGAGCGCGGCGAGATTCCATATCAGGACTACAAGCTCTGGCGGCAGAATTCCGAGACCAACCAATCACCCGCCATCGCCCTGATCCAGGAATACTGCGCCGCTCTGCCGGCGGATCCGGCGCGCCACGGCATCTGGGGCGAGGCCTGCAACCGCCTCGTCGACCTACGGGACCAGGGCGACGCCAACGAGACCATGCTGCTGCGCTGGGGGACCGAGCCCGCCGAGGCCAATGATCAGGCGTTCAGGTGCAACGAGGCGGTCGGCGGGACGATCGCCGGCCAGATCAAGAACCGGTTCCTCTACGACGGTGCGAGCGTTCTGCAGGACTGTCCGCGCTACCCGACCTTGCTGCTCGACAATCTGCTCGGCGGCTTCACCGACGCGGAGCTCGCCCACTACCTGGGCGACAAGGTCGTGTTCTACGGCCCCGAGATCGAGGGCGCCACCGTGTGGACCGAACCGCCGACCCACAAGGCGCTGTCGGCGACCTACACCCACGCCACCGCGTTCGAGAACCTGCTGATCTATGGCGATCGGTATTTCGTGATGGACCGTCAGGTCCAGGGATTCAGTCTGAAGTTCCTGTTCGAGCTGGCGATCTGGATCGCGCTGTGCCTGACCGTGGCCTTCGGCTCGCTGTACGTGAAGCCGTTCGCCCCGCAGTCGGGCAACTCTGTCGCCTTCCGAGCCCTCTTCGATATCAGCGTCTTCGTCTTCCTGAGCACGATTGGCCTGGTGCTGACCTCCCTGCAGGTCGCCACGCTCAACATCGCGCCGGCGAACCTTCTCGGGATCATCTCGATCGTCCTCGCCATCGCGAAGCTCAGGGGCTCCGACTACTTCGAAAAGATCGAACAGCTGTTCCAATTCCTGGTCGGCCTC
>JARGOG010000129.1 GCA_029212785.1 Thalassobaculaceae bacterium | reverse complement strand
TCGCCGACCCGTTCCTGCACCATCGCGGCATCCACGACGACGGTCTGACCGCCGCGGTCCGAGGCAGTGAAGCTTACCTCCTCCAACAGCTTCTCCAGGACCGTGTGCAACCGGCGTGCGCCGAGATTTTCCACCGTGCGGTTGATCTCCACCGCCATGTC
Organism: Thalassobaculaceae bacterium; assembly: GCA_029212785.1. Lineage (GTDB taxonomy): Bacteria > Pseudomonadota > Alphaproteobacteria > Thalassobaculales > Thalassobaculaceae > Thalassobaculum. Next base: position 7,633 of record JARGOG010000129.1, on the reverse strand, counting down.
GGCCAGCGCCTCGATGGCGTCGTCGGCGAATTCCAGCGTGACGTCCTCGGTACCCAGAAGCGCTTTGTACTGGGTTACCAGGCTGGCTTCCGGCTCGATCAGGATCCGGCGCAGATCGTCGCGGGTCAGGGCCTTCAACTCGACCCGGATCGGCAGGCGCCCCTGCAACTCGGGCAGCAGGTCTGATGGCTTGGCCAGGTGGAACGCGCCCGAGGCGATGAACAGGATGAAGTCGGTCTTCACCGGACCGTGCTTGGTCGCGACCGTCGTGCCTTCGATCAGCGGCAGCAAGTCGCGCTGCACGCCCTCGCGGCTCACATCACCGCCGCGTCCCTCCTCGGAGCGGGCGATCTTGTCGACCTCATCGAGGAAGACGATGCCGTTCTGCTCGACGAGGTCGATGGCCTCGCGGGTCACCGTTTCCTCGTCCAGCAGCTTGTCGGCCTCTTCGCGGACGAGAACCTCGTAGCTTTGGGTCACGTTCATGCGCTTGCGTTTCTGCTGGCCGCCAAAGGCCTTGCCCAGCATGTCGCCAATATTCATCACGCCCATCTGGGCGCCCGGCATGCCGGGGATGTCGAAGGACGGCATGCCGCCCGGAGCACCGGAGCTGGTGACGTCGATCTCGATCTCGCGTTCAGACAACTGGCCTTCCCGCAGCATCTTGCGGAACTTCTGCCGGGTCTCGGTGCTGGCGCTGTCGCCGACCAGGGCGTCGATCACCCGTTCCTCGGCCCGCAGTTCGGCCTTGGCATGCACATCCTTGCGCATCCGTTCGCGGGTCATGGCGATGGCCGATTCCAGCAGGTCGCGGACGATCGATTCCACGTCTCGGCCGACATAGCCGACCTCCGTGAATTTGGTCGCCTCGACCTTGAGGAACGGCGCGTTGGCCAGTTTGGCGAGCCGGCGGGCGATCTCGGTCTTGCCGACACCGGTCGGGCCGATCATCAGGATGTTCTTCGGCAGGATCTCCTCGCGCAGGCTCTCGTCCAACTGGCGCCGGCGCCAGCGGTTGCGCAGGGCAATGGCGACGGCGCGCTTGGCGTCCTGCTGGCCGATGATGAAACGGTCGAGTTCGGAGACGATCTCGCGGGGGGAAAAATCGGTCATAGGCTTTCGACGGTCACGTTGTCGTTGGTGTAGATACAGATATCCGCGGCGATGGACATGGCGCGCCGGGCAATGGCCTCGGCATCCATGTCGTCGCGGTCGGTGAGTGCGCGGGCGGCGGCGAGCGCAAAGGAACCGCCCGACCCGATGCCGATCAGCCCGTCCTCCGGCTCCAGCACGTCGCCGGTCCCGGTGAGCACGAGGGAGACGCTGGTATCGACCACCGCCATCATCGCTTCGAGCCGCCGCAGATACCGGTCGGTGCGCCAGTCCTTCGCCAGTTCCACGCAGGCGCGGGTGAGCTGGCCCGGATGCTGTTCCAGCTTGGCCTCCAGCCGTTCGAACAGGGTAAAGGCATCGGCGGTGGCCCCGGCGAAACCGGCGATGACATTGCCGCCGGAGAGGCGCCGCACCTTGCGCGCCGTCGCCTTCATCACCGTATTGCCGAACGTCACCTGCCCGTCGCCGGCGACGACCACGCGATCGCCCTTGCGCACGGCCAGGATCGTCGTGCCGTGCCACTGGGTCGGATCATCTGTCATGAATGCCTGCCTTGGTTCGATGGTCCGGCGAATGTAATGTCGCGCTTGGCTGCTTCAAGCAAGGGTCACCTGTCACGTGTTTCGCTGCGGCGCCCGATGGCAGGAACAAATCCGTCAACTTCGGTATCATGACCCGAACTGCCGGATCCGCCTCACCTACGCGACGCAAGAGATCAGATACATGTATTTTCACGCTGCGCCTGATGGACGACGTTGGCCGTTGATTGAGCGGAATGTCCTAGATGAGGCGGCGATGGACGTATTGCTCGACCGGTTCCAAAAGGCGTTCGAGGTAGGCGTCGAGAAGGAAGATGGGAGCAATTCCGTGAGCTTCGGCCACATCGCGCGGCAGAACAGGAGCGACATCACCGACTCATTGATTGCGACCGTCCTCGGATCGCCCGCCGGCGATCGATTGAGGGAATTGTTAGGCGATCACCTGGCCTTCCTGGTCGACAATTGCTCGCTGCGGTTCCATGAGCCCAGCAACGAGAAGAGCGTTATTCGTTACCACCTCGACGCGGACTTCATCGGCATCCGAAATCTGATGGTCAATCTGTGGGTTCCGTTGTGTGCAGTGGGCCGGGATCGTCCGGGTCTGACTTTTATGAAGCCAGACGTAGCCATCAACACCATTATCGCGACATGGCGGGGCGTCTTAGCCAAGCAGCCCAACCCGAACGCTCCGGTCTTCAAGTTCCGCTTCTCCGATACCCTTCTTGAGCAGTGTACGGGTCAACCGGTTGACGAGTTGTTCTTCACACCGATGCTGGAGTCTGGTGATGTCGCTCTGTTCCACCAGTTCGTCATGCACGCTACTCAGCACTTTCCGGGCCATTTCGAGACGCGGCGGTCTTTGGAGTTTCGCGTGGCAGCGAGCCATGCCATTCCGAGTTTTTATTTAATCTGGGATAAGCCCTTGCAGCACTGGTCTTGGTCGGACGACGGTTGGGCGCCATCGAGCGGATTGTGAACCCCGCACTGGCACCGGTGGGGCCTTCCTGCTAAACAGCCGCCATTCTCCAGGGAGGGTGGCATGGCCCGCACGGCGCGCGTCGAGCGCAACACCAACGAGACCCGCATTTCCGCTTCCGTCGACCTGGACGGGTCGGGCGTCTATGAGGTGGCGACCGGGATCGGGTTCCTCGACCATATGCTGGAGCAGCTGTCGCGCCACTCCCTGATCGACCTGACCGTCCGGGCCGAGGGCGATCTGCATATCGACGATCACCACACGACCGAGGATTCCGGCTATGCGGTCGGCTCCGCCATCGCCCAGGCGCTGGGCGAACGGCGCGGCATCACGCGGTACGGATCCTGTCTGCTGCCGATGGACGAGGCACTGACCCGGGTGGCGATCGACCTGTCCGGCCGACCCTATCTGTCCTGGGGCGTGAGCTTCCCGACCCAAAAGGTCGGCACCTTCGACACCGAGCTGTTCATGGAGTGGTTCCGCGCCTTTGCCCAGGCCGCCGGCGCCACCCTGCATGTGGACAACCTCAAGGGCGAGAACAGCCACCATATCGTGGAGACCTGTTTCAAGGGTCTCGCCCGCGCCCTGCGCGCGGCGGTGGAGATCGACCCGCGCAAGGCCGACGCCGTGCCGTCGACCAAGGGCGCGCTCAGAAGCGATTGAGGCGGCCATGCAGACCATCGCCATCATCGACTACGGCTCGGGCAACCTGCGCTCGGCGGCCCAGGCCTTCGAGCGCTCGGCCCGGGAGTCCGGCGCGTCCGCCGACATCCAGGTGACCGACGACCTCTCCGTCATCGCCAGGGCCGACCGGATCGTTCTGCCGGGGGTCGGCGCCTTCGCCGATTGCCGCGCCGGGGTCGACCGGGTCGAGGGTCTGCGCGACACTCTGGAGGAGCGGGTCATCCGCGGCGCCGTGCCCTTCCTTGGCATCTGCGTCGGCATGCAGCTCATGGCCAGGGCCGGGTTCGAGCACCTGACCACCGAAGGCTTTTCCTGGGTCGATGGCGAAGTGCACCGGATCGAGCCGGCGGCCGAGGATGACGGGCGGCCGCGCAAGGTGCCGCATATGGGCTGGAACCCGCTGGCCATCGGCGGCGTTGACCACCCGGTGCTCGCCGGCCTGCGGGACGGCGACCACGCGTATTTCGTCCATTCCTATGCCATGCGCCTGGACAGCGCCGACCAGAAGCTGGCGACCGCCGATTACGGCGGCGAGATCTGTGCGGCGGTCGGCCGGGACAATATGGTGGGGACACAGTTTCACCCAGAGAAGAGCCAGGCGACCGGCCTGCGCCTCATCGCCAACTTCATCGGATGGACCCCATGACCGGCGACCAGAGCCAGTTCGCGCCGCAGCCGGTCACCGCGGTCGAGCACATCACCGAGCTCTCGGCGGGTGACCTGAACGACCTGTGCGACGCCGCCGAGGCGGCAATCATCGACGGCGGCGGCTTTGGCTGGCTCACACCGCCGCCGCGCGAGACTCTCGAGGCATATTGGCGCGGCACGCTGCTGATCCCGGATCGGGTGCTGTTCGTCGGCCGGCTGGAGGGCGTAATCGCCGGCTCTTCCCAGCTGCACCGGCCGCCGCGCAACAACGAGGCGCAGAGCTTCGCCTGCCAGTTCACCACCTCCTTCGTGGCGCCCTGGGCGCGCGGGCACGGGTTGGCGCGGGATTTGACCCAGATCGCCGAGGACCACGCCCGCGAGCTCGGCTTTGAGGTGTTGAATCTGGACGTGCGCGAGACCCAGCGCGCGGCGATCCGGCTATACGAGGCGCTCGGCTTCCAGAAATTCGGCGAGCACCCGTACTATGCCCGCACCCGCGACGGCTTCGTGCGCGGCCTGTACTACTTCAAGAACCTGTCGATCAGCGGGACGGAGCCCGGCGCGTCGTGATCCTCTACCCAGCGATCGACCTCAAGGGCGGCGAATGCGTGCGCCTGCTCCGCGGCGAAATGGATGCGGCGACGGTCTACAATCCCGATCCGGCGAGTCAGGCCAAGGCGTTCCAGGATGCCGGCTGCGCCTGGATCCATGTGGTCGACCTGGACGGCGCCTTCGCCGGCGAGGCGGTCAACGGGGCCGCCGTGCGCTCGATCCTGGCGGCGGTGGACGTGCCGGTGCAGCTCGGCGGCGGCATTCGCAGCCGCGCCCATATCGACACCTGGCTGGAGGCCGGGATCAGCCGCGTCATCCTCGGCACGGTGGCCCTGCGCGACCCCGAACTGGTGATCGCCGCCTGCCGCGACCATCCGGGCCGCATCGCCGTCGGCATCGATGCGCGGGGCGGCAAGGTGGCGGTCCAGGGCTGGGCGGAAACCTCCGAGGTCACCGCCACCGAGCTGGCGCTGAAGTTCGAGGATGCCGGCGTCGCCGCGATCATCTTCACCGATATCGACCGGGACGGGGCCCTGCAGGGTCCGAACCTGGAGGCGACCGGCGCCCTGGCGCGGGCGCTGTCGACGCCGGTCATCGCCTCGGGCGGGGTATCCTCGCTTGAGGATCTGCGGGCGATCGCCAAGCTGGACCACGACGGGGTGGCCGGTGCCATCGTCGGCCGCGCGCTGTACGACGGCAGGGTCGACGTGGTCGGCGCGGTGCGCGCGCTTGCCGGGGAGGCCGCGTGATGCTGAAGGTCCGCGTCATCCCCTGCCTCGACGTCAAGGACGGCCGGGTGGTCAAGGGCGTCAACTTCGTCGATCTCGTCGATGCCGGCGATCCGGTGGAACAGGCCAAGCTCTACGATGCCGAGGGCGCCGACGAGCTCTGCTTTCTCGATATCACCGCCAGCCACGAAGATCGCGACACCATCTTCGACGTGATCGCCCGGACGGCGGAGCAGTGCTTTATGCCGCTGACGGTCGGCGGCGGGGTGCGTACGGTCGAGGACATCCGCAAGCTGCTGCTCGCCGGGGCCGACAAGGTGTCGATCAATACCGCCGCGGTGACCAATCCCGATTTCGTGCGCCAGGCCGCCCTGAAATTCGGCAGCCAGTGCATCACCGTTGCCGTCGATGCCAAGAGCGTGGGAGGCGGCCGGTTCGAGGTCTTCACCCATGGCGGCCGCAATGCCACCGGGCTCGATGCCGTTGCGTGGGCGCAACAAATGGCCGAGTACGGCGCCGGCGAAATCCTGCTGACCTCGATGGACCGCGACGGCACGAAGCAGGGGTTCGATATTCCGCTGACCCGCGCGATCTCTGACGCGGTGCCGGTGCCGGTGATCGCGTCCGGCGGTGTCGGCACGCTCGATCATCTGGTTGCGGGTGTGCGCGACGGCCACGCGAGTGCGGTGCTGGCCGCCTCGATCTTCCATTTCGGGACCTATCGGATCGGCGAGGCCAAGGCCGCCATGGCGGCGGCCGGGCTGCCGATGCGCCAGGGCGACTGACGCGTGGCCGCCGACAACCAGAGGACCGGGTTATGAGCGATCACATTCTCGACCGCCTCGCGGCGACCATCGCCGCGCGCAAGGACGGTGATCCGGCGAAGAGCTACACCGCGAAGCTGCTGGCCAAGGGTCCGGTGAAATCGGCTCAGAAGGTCGGTGAAGAGGCCGTGGAAGTGGCGATCGAGGCGGCCCGCGGCGACAACGGGGCCCTTGTCTCGGAAAGCGCGGACCTGTTGTATCACCTGCTGGTGCTTTGGACTGCGGCCGGGGTGTCTCCCGACCAGGTGTGGGACAAGCTTGCGGCGCGCGAAGGCACGTCGGGACTGGACGAGAAGGCCTCGCGTAAGGACCGCAAGGGGGACGCGGGCAAGGGAGACGGGAAATGAGCTACGATCCGACCAACATCTTCGCCAAGATCCTGCGCGGCGAGATCCCGAACGGCACCGTCTACGAGGACGAGCACGTTCTCGCGTTCCGAGACATCAACCCGCAGACCCCGACCCATGTGCTGATCATTCCGAAGGGCGCATACGAGTCCTTCGCCGATTTCTCCCGGGAGGCGAGCGACGCGGAGATCGTCGCCTTCGTGCGGGCCGCGGGCAAGATCGCGAAGGACCTCGGGATCGAGGATGACGGCTACCGGGTGATTGCCAACAACGGCCGCGACGCCAACCAGGAAGTGCCGCATTTCCATCTGCACATGTTCGGCGGCCAGAACCTCGGGCGGATCATCAAGCCGGTCTAAGCAGGTCAAATGGTCGATTCGTTTTTGCTGATTGATTCCACTATCAGAAGAATCCGAAGACATTCTTGCTCTTTGATTCTCATTGAGATTCAAAATTTTATTTTTGCGCTCCGAAAGCCGCGATAGGACAATAAGAAAATCAAAAAAGGGAATTTTTTACAGCAATATCTTGTCAAACATGTAGTGTGATTTTAGCATATGCTCATCCTACAATATAGTGATTGGGGATAACTATGGACTACAAGATCTGGAGTTTGGCAGTCGGGTTTGCTCTGATCGCCCTCGGAATTAAGATGGCCGTTTTCACATTCAAATTGTGGCGTGGAGACGGTGCTGAATACGCATCAGCTCATGAGCGTACCCCAGGGCTTTTGAATGTCATCCTTGGCCGCGCGACAACATTTTTTGATCGTCGCAGGGACTTTAGGGTTAACGCTGGAATTGCCGTACGGAAAGGGACATGGACGATAGAGGAGCGCGGTCGTCTTTCAGACGAAGCTGTTGCTGACATTACGCGTAAGTAAAAATTTTTCACCGGAAACTAACTATGACGAGAAAATTTATTGGTTGGATCCCAAACGTTAGCGGTAATCTATCATTTAGTGCATTTGGAAATACTTCATACCCAAGTCGGCCTATGTTTGCGAATGCCGCCGATAAAAACACAAGATATATGATTGCGTGGCAAAAAAGAAATACAGCAGATTATATTTTCAATAATCTTATAGTATATTCTATACTGTCTTTTTGGCAGGATGAAATATCAAAATGGGATTTTCTTTTAGTCGCTAATACTGCTCCCCGAAAGGGCGATAAGCAGGCAGCGCTTGAAGGTAGTGTGTATATTTTTATAGACTGTAGTA
>JARGOG010000128.1 GCA_029212785.1 Thalassobaculaceae bacterium | reverse complement strand
GGCGTGACCTCCTCGCAGCTCACCTCCGACATGTTCCAGCTGTTCTGACCCGATACCAGGACCCGATACCAGCCTGGGGGGCCTTTCCACGGCCCCCCAGATTCTGCGTCAGCGTCCCTCCTGGACCAGCGTGAGCAGGCCGAGCCGGTCGCCGGTATCGGCATCCAGCAGCAGGATTGCGGTGCCGCCGCCGGACAGGACGAGCCGCACCACCAGTCGACGGCCTTCCGCCTCGACCGCCACCACCCGGGACCGGGCCGGGATCGGGATGTCGAGTACGCCCGGCGCGCCGGGCGCCGGGGTGAGGGCAGGGCCGGCCGGCGCCACGGCGACCGTGTCTTCCCCGGCGCCGGACAGCCGTTTGGCGATGGTCACGCCAATCACGGCAAGGCCGATGACGATCATGATTCCCATCACGACGCTGGCGATCTTGGCCACGCCGAGATAGGGCACCTCACGCCGCTTCTCGCCGGGTGGGCCTTCGCCTATGGTGCCTGTCATGATCGATGACCCCGTTCCGTTTGAGCCCGACACCGAGGTGCCGGATGCCGATTTCCTGGTTGTCGATGCGTCGGCCGCTGCCCTGGCGGCGTTGTCGGTGGACCGCATCGACCGCTGGCTTGCCGGTGCGATCGACCTTCTGGACGATGCGCCGCTCCTGTCCCGCAGTCGCTTGAAGTCCTTGATACAGCAGGGAAATGTCAGCGACGGCTCAGCGACGATAACCGACCCCTCCGCAGCGGTCAAACCAGGCGCTGTGTATCGGATAACGCTACCACCACCGGAAGCAGCGGCGCCGGAAGGGCAGGACCTTCCACTGACCGTGGTGTTCGAGGATTCGGAACTGATCGTCGTCGACAAACCCGCCGGCATGACCGTGCACCCGGCACCCGGCGCGCCGCGCGACACGCTGGTCAACGCGCTGATCGCCCATTGCGGCGACAGCCTGTCCGGCATCGGCGGGGTGCGCCGGCCGGGGATCGTGCACCGGATCGACAAGGATACGTCGGGTCTGCTGGTGGTTGCCAAGACCGACCGGGCCCATGCCGCCCTCGCCGCCCGCTTCGCGGCCCACGACATCGACCGGGCCTATCGGGCGGTGTGCTTCGGCCATCCGGTTCCGCCAGCCGGCAGGATCGACGCGGCGATCGCCCGTCATTTCAAGGACCGCAAACGCATGGCCGTGGTCGGCGAGGCCCGTGGGCGCCACGCCATCACCCATTACCGCACCCTGGAGCGCCCGGACGGGGCGGCCCTGTTGGAATGTCGGCTCGAGACCGGGCGCACCCATCAGATCCGCGTTCACCTCAGCCATATCGGCAATCCGTTGATCGGCGATCCGGTCTACGGCCGGGGCCATGGGGCGCGGGTCTCGCGGATCCCACTGGCGGCCCGGGACGTGGTTCGCGATTTTCCCCGTCAGGCGCTGCATGCGGCGGTGCTCGGTTTCGACCATCCGGTGACCGGAGAGCCGCTGTCTTTCGAGAGCCCGCTGCCGGACGATCTGGTCACGCTTCTGCGAGCGCTCGGCCTTCGCTGAGACCCTGCCTTCAAATTGCCATTTCAAACCCTAAATATAGGGTCTGCGGGGGACGGTATCTCGTTCCCAGAGTATTCGAAGAGCGATCGGGAAGGAAACCGCATGGCGTCGAGCGGCAATACGCTGCCCACCATCAGCGTCGAAGGCAATCTGTCGCGGTATCTGCAGGAAATTCGCAAATTTCCCATGCTGGAGCCGGAGGAGGAGTACATGCTCGCCAAGAACTGGCGCGAGCATGAGGATCGGAACGCGGCGCACAAGCTGGTGACCAGCCACCTGCGGCTCGTGGCCAAGATCGCCATGGGGTATCGCGGTTATGGGCTGCCGGTGGCCGAGCTGATCTCCGAAGGCAATGTCGGCATGATGCAGGCGGTGAAGCGCTTCGATCCGGAGCGGGGCTTCCGTCTGGCGACCTACGCCATGTGGTGGATCCGCGCCTCGATCCAGGAGTATATCCTGCACTCCTGGTCCCTGGTGAAGATGGGAACCACGGCGGCGCAGAAGAAGCTGTTCTTCAACCTGCGCAAGCTCAAGGGCCAGATGCAGGCGATCGAGGACGGCGATCTCTCGCCGGAAAAGGTGACGGCGATCGCCGAGCGGCTGGACGTGAGCGAGGCCGACGTGGTCTCGATGAACCGCCGCCTCGCAAGCCCGGACCATTCCCTGAACGCGCCTCTGCGCGTCGATGGCGAAGGCGAATGGCAGGACTGGCTGGTAGATGACGACCAGGTCAGCCAGGAAACCCGTCTGGCCGAAGACGAGGAGTTGCAGAAGCGCCGCGTCCTGCTGAACCAGGCGATGGAGACCCTGAACGACCGTGAGCGCCATATCCTGACCGAGCGGCGCCTGCGCGACGATCCGACCACGCTTGAGGACCTGAGCCAGGAATACGGTATCAGCCGCGAGCGGGTGCGTCAGATCGAGGTTCGGGCTTTCGAGAAACTGCAGAAATCGATCAAGAACGCCGCAATCGGGGAAAAGCTGCTGCAGGATCGCGGCTGAGCCGGCGTCGAACGGCCGGGCGGGAGCGACGGGCTGTTCAGTCCTCGCCGCGGGCGTTTGCACGCTGCCCGCCCCGCTTGTTCTGCGCAGTCTCGTCGCGATCGCCGCTGCCGGCGACACCCGGCCCCCACTCCTCGACCAAGTCGCGCTGACGCCGGCGCAGGCGTTCGACCCGCTGGTCGGCGCGCATGGCGATGAACATGCCGACAATGCCGGGGGCCACGAAATAGATCGCCCAGCCAATCGCCGCAGCCCCGAACATCACCAGCCAGGTGAACGGGTCTCCGATCATTCCGAAGGCGTTGTCGTAGGAATGGTCCTTGGTCCACAGCTCGACCATGAACGGCAGAACGCCGGTGAAGTTCATACAGCCGACGCAGAGCGTGGCGTATTTCTCGCGCCGGCGGTCCGTCAGCATCGCCGCCATGGTCGGCGTCATCCCGATCACCAGCAGCATGACCGACGGCAGAAACATAACCGCGCCGCCGGCGATCAGGACGAACATGATGGTCTTGGTGGCGGCGGAACTGGCGGTGTTGGCGCTCATCGGGCAACGAAGATCCTAAATCTGCGGGGATGCGGCACGCGCTAAAGCATGTACAGGACGATGATCGCGGTGGCACCCAGGCTGCCGACCACGCCGGAGGCGACGGCGGCGACCTGTTCCCCGAGTTCTGTCGCCATATGCTCCTTGTTATTCAGTTCCAGCGACAGCTGTTCGATTTGCGCGCCGCAGTAGCGGTGTTCCTGCTGAGCCTGGGCGTAACCCTGCTGGTCGCGTTGGATCGCCTTCTGATCGGCATAGATCGCATGAAGTTCCATCAGCATGCCGGTTTCGGCCGCGCGGGCGACATTCGCTTCCACGGCCTTACGCTGCTTGAGGTTGTGGAATCGGTTGACCGCCGGTTCCATCAATTCGGCGAACCAGGTGGCCAGGGTCGGCGCCGGTCCGTTCTTCGCCATCGTCTGTATCCGACCCAGCAGGGCGAGAGCGGCAAGCACGTGATCGGTTCCGGTCTGGTCATTGGTGGAGAGCGCGCGCAGGTAGCGCTCGTCGACATCCGTAGACCGGGCGGCGGCGAAAGCGGCGATGTGCCGGTCGACGGGAAGACGCGGCCTGTCCCGCCCCTTGGCTGCCCCCTCGATCGCCGGGATCAGCCGGTCGACGGTGGTGACGAAAAACGTCTCGATCAGCGTCGACATACAGTGCAGATGGCGGTTCAGCTCGTACAGCACGCGCTCGATGCCGTACCCCACTCCCGTCATGTTCAGCGGGATCGGAAGTTTCTCGAAGATCCCGTACATTTCGCTCAGGTCGGAGCGGTTGCGGGTCTGCAGCGACATCCAGGCTCCGATGAACTTGCCGTTGATGAAATCGGCCACCTTCTGGCGGATGTCCTCGCGCTCGAACGCCATCGCCAGCGCCGGCCCGACGCCGTCGACGTGGCAGGTGAAGCCCTTGTGGCGTAGCGGTGCGGCCGGGTCGAGGGCCATGCAGGCGCGGGTGACAAGGCGGGGATTATCGGAGTCCGGAGCCTTGGCCAGATTCGCCTGGCTGCCCAGAACCTTGTTGATTGCTTCGGTAACCCGTTCGTCGGTCAGGCTGCGCCGGATCCAGTTGTCAAAGTCCTGTCCCCGCACGATTTCGCCGGCGACCAGCCAGTTCCGGCCCAGCGCCTCGGAGACGGCGCGGACGTTGTCGTAGTCGCGCCCGCCGATGGTGACCGGCCGTGCGGCCTTCGGCGGCAGTTTCGCCTGCTTCGGTGTCAGACGCCGTCCGCCGATCCACAGTTCAACCTCGCGCACCGACCAGCGGTCCCGCGGATCGTCGGCCAGCAGACCGCGCAGCAGCTCGACCATGTTCATCTGGATGCGCGCGCCGGCCGTCAGCGTGGCGTAGGAACTCGTCGAGATCTTTCGCTCGATCAGTTCCATGGGCGAGAGCTCGTGGGCTGGATTGCGCCCCAGGAGCAGGAAGATGACGCAAACACCGATGGCGTAGAGATCGTCGCTGACACCGCCTCGGCCACGGGCCTCAGGGTCGGCCATGCCCTGTTCCAGCGTCTCGCAGAACAGCGGATTGTTCAGGCCCGGCGGGGCGGTCAACGGGTCGCCCAGAAGGATGTGGCGCTTGTTGGTGTCGGAATAAAACAGGTTGTCGGGTCGGATGCCCCGGTGCGGTACGCCGCGCGTGGACATATCGCGCAGGACCGTCATCGCCGGTGTGAGGAAGTTGCGGGTGATCGCCTCGTCGCTCATCGGCTCGATCGTGTCGGACACCGCCGACGCGACCCGGCCGCCGAGTGGCTTCTCGTAGACCACCACCGCGAGTCGGCGGTTCAGCGGACGCCAGGTGACCACCCCCCATTCCACGAAGCGCAGCAGACCGTTGGTGGTGAATCCGCGCATGGTCTCGAGATCGTCGTGGCGGTGCGGAATGCGCGGATCGCAGGCGTAAGCGATCAGGTCGCCCTGGCTTTCGCGGCGCGCTTTCGCGGCATAGGCCGCCGCATTCTGGATATTGAACTCGGGGATCGGTTGATCGGAATCGATCTCGATCCGTTCCCTCAGAATGATCGGGTCCGCCACGTCAGGCACCTCCAGCCGCGCGAATCACTTCGCACGGTTGGAGTCTATCACGCCGGTCGATGAGGTCGAAGGCCTGCTCCACCGCCGAACTCTCTCCCGTGAAGGCAGGGGAGCAGGCGGGAATCAGTCGGCGAACGGATCCTGCATCAGGATGGTGTCCTCGCGTTCCGGCGAGGTCGACAGCAGGGTGACCGGCGCGCCGATCAGCTCCTCCACCCGGCGGATGTATTTGATCGCATTGGCCGGAAGTTGACCCCAGGAGCGCGCACCCTTGGTGCTTTCCGGCCATCCGTCGATGCTTTCGAACACCGGCTCGACCCGGCGCTGTGCCGCCATGCCGGCCGGGAAGTAGTCGATCTTCTCGCCGTCCAGCATGTACCCGGTGCAGACCTTGAGCTCTTCCATCCCGTCCAGCACGTCGAGCTTGGTCAGCGCGATGCCGGTGATGCCGCCGGTGCGCACCGCCTGGCGGACCATCACCGCGTCGAACCAACCGCAGCGCCTCGCCCGGCCGGTGACCACGCCGAACTCGCGACCGCGCTCGCCGAGCAGTTTGCCGATCTCGTCGGTCAGTTCGGTCGGGAAGGGGCCTTCGCCGACCCGGGTGGTATAGGCCTTGGCGATGCCGAGCACGGTGCCGATCGAGGTCGGGCCGATGCCGGAACCGGTCGCTGCCTGGCCGGCGACGGTGTTGGAGGAGGTGACGAACGGATAGGTGCCGTGGTCGACATCCAGCATCACCGCCTGGGCGCCCTCGAACAGGATGCGCTTGCCGGCGCGGCGCGCGGCATCGAGTCGCTCCGACACCCGGCAGGCGAAGGGCAGGATCTTCGGCGCGATGTCCAGCAGCTCGGCGACCAGCGCGTCGGCATCGATCTCCTCCTGACCGAGACCGCGCAGATAGGCGTTGTGGTGCTCGGCGAGGTAGGCGGCCTTGGCGCGCACGGTTTCCGGTTCGGCCAGATCGGCGACGCGGATCGCCCGGCGGCCGACCTTGTCCTCGTAGGCCGGGCCGATGCCGCGACCGGTGGTGCCGATCTTGCTGTCGCCACGCGCGGCCTCGCGGGCCTGGTCGAGCATCCGGTGGACCGGCAGGATCAGCGCCGCGACCTCGGACACCTGCAGGTCTTCCGGCGTCAGGACGATGCCCTGCTCCTCGATGCGCGCCTTCTCGGCGACGAAGGCCCAGGGATCGACCACCACGCCGTTGCCGATCACCGAGAGCTTGCCCTTGCGCACGACACCGGAGGGCAAGAGGCTCAGCTTGAAGGTCTGGTTGCCGATGACCAGCGTATGGCCGGCGTTGTGACCGCCCTGGAAGCGCACCACCACATCGGCGCGCTCCGACAGCCAGTCGACGATCTTGCCCTTGCCCTCGTCGCCCCACTGGGCGCCGATCACCGCGACATTGCTCATACCGTTGTCCTCAGTCTCTAGGGCCTGACCGGCCTCAACTTAGTTCAGCGCGGCCATCTGGCCGTCGCGCAGAATGAAAGTGCAGCCCATCCGCCGGGCCTCCGCCTCGACATCGTCCACCGGGTCCAGCCCGGCCACGATGATCCGCCCCTCCTTGCGCAGGGCAACCGCCGACTCCCGAGGGCTGCCATGCGGAACGAAGACCGTCTCCGGCCGCTTCGGATCGGGCAGGGCCTGCAGCACCCGCTCCAGATACAGGGTGAAGCCGGTGGCCGTGCCCTTGGGGTCATGGTTCGGCTGATACCGCCCGCCGCGCCCCATCTCGGCGCGCACGCCGCGGGCGAACAGGCTGAAGGCGATGCCCGTGTGGTATTCGAACCCGCGATTCTCCGCCGGATCGAGGGTGATCGACAACTCGGGTTCGACCGCGGTCACCAGATCGACGACCTCGGTCAGGCGGTCCAGCGCCGCGCGGGCGTCCTCCGGCAGGTCGAGGGCGGCCAGGGCCCGCATCGCTTCGGCGCGCGGGCCGGCCGCGTCGAGCAGGCCGACGAGCACGGCGGCGCTGTCGCCGGCCAGATCCTCCACCGCCGCCACGTCCTTGCGGTCGACCGCCTGGCGCAGGGCGGCCATGGTTTTGCGCGGCAGGTCGATCTGGGCGAGGACCGTAGGTACCAGGGTCGGCACCACCAGATCGAGCGACATGCGCTCGACGCCGACGGTGCGAAGGGTTTCGATCGCCACCAGGATGATCTCGGCATCGGCCTCGGCGGTCGGACTGCCGATCAGTTCGGCGCCGACCTGCACGACCTCGCGCTCGGGATTGAGCTGGTTGGCGGTGGTGCGCAGGACCTCGCCGGCGTAGCAGAGCCGGACCGGGCGGGGCGCATTCTTCAGCCGGGTGGTGGCGATCCGGGCCGCCTGTGCCGTCATGTCGGCGCGCAGACCCATCATGCGCTGGGAGATCGGATCCATCAGGCGGAACACCCGTTCCGCCGTGGCCGCGCCCGGCCCCTGAAGCAGACTGGTCTCGAACTCGATGAGCGGCGGTTTGACGCGGAGATAGCCGTGGCCGATGGCGGTCGACATCATACGGTCGATCAGCCGGGCCTCATTGGCCGCGTTCGGCGCGAGAATGTCGCGAAAGCCCGCCGGAAGCAGGGCGGTCTGGGCAGGATCCAGGACGGAATCGTCGGTCACGGGACGCGGTTACCTTCGGGTCGTCGCAGTTCCACCGTCAGGTGGCGCCCTCTGTTAAAGGAAACGGTCCCCCAGGGCAACGGGGGAGGCGGATTCTCCCCGCG
>JARGOG010000127.1 GCA_029212785.1 Thalassobaculaceae bacterium | reverse complement strand
GAAATTGGTGCGATAACGGTCGACGGACCAGCGGTGGGTGCGTGTCTGCGGGTGTTAGTAGAGGTTGACGTGAATCAGGCCCTGGGCTTTCGAGCTGCTCTACCCGACCCCGGTTTGCTTGGGCTCTACGATTATTGGCGGTCATTGCGGGAACGTTTGGGGCGATTGCCGCGCCGCTCCGAAATCGACCCGCTCGATCTTCCGACGGATGTTCTCTCTGGAATGATGGTTCTCGAACGCGAAGCCGCGGGGCGCTTCCGGTGCCGTCTCGCCGGTACCCGCATGCGCGAGGCCTACGGGTTCGAGGCGGCGGGCCTGTATCTGGATGACGTCATGCCGCCCGAAGCGGCCGCGGTCCGGATGCGGATTTACGAGCGGGTGTTGGGCGACAGGTGCGCGGCCTTCATTCGGATCCGGGTCGCCATTCCCGGCCGGGAGTTCGTTGCCAGCGACCGTCTCTATGTTCCGGCGCTGGACGCGGTGCGTCGGACATGCCGACGGTGCTGTTCGGGGCCCAGCGCTATCTGATGCGGACCGATGTGGTCGGCGAGGCCGACGGCGACGGTGTCTTTTCCCTGGTCTACGACGACGCGGTCACCTGAGCGGAGTCTCTGGAGCGAGCAAACCGCGGACATGAAAAGGGCCCCGATCGGGGCCCTTTTGCATCGTGACGTGAGGCGCGCCGGCTATTGGGAGCGCAGGCGCGGATCCAAGGCGTCGCGCACGGCATCGCCGAACAGGTTGAACCCGAACACCGCAACAGTGATGGCGAGGCCGGGGAAGATCGGAACCCAGATCGCGCTTTCGGCATATTCCTCCGCACCGCCCTGCAGCATCAGACCCCAGGCCGGTGTCGGCTCCTGCACGCCGAGGCCGAGATAGGACAGTGACGCCTCCAGCAGAATCGCCTCGCCGAGGAACGCGGTCAGCATGATCAGGAACGGCGCGACCACGTTCGGCGCGATGTGGCGGAAGATGATCCGCGCACTGCTGTACCCGATCGATCGGGCGGCATCGACATACGGCATCTCGCGGACCGCCAACGCGCTCGACCGCACGACGCGGGCGCATCGGGGGATGAACGGGATGGTGATCGCCATGATCACCTTGTCGGTACCGGTCCCGAAGATGGCGACGATGGCCAGTGCCATGATGATCAGCGGGAACGCCATGAAGACGTCGATGATCCGCTGCAGGATCAGGTCGAAATAGCCGCCGAAATAGGCGCTCGCCACGCCCAGCGCCAGGCCGGAACAGGAGCCGACGATCGCCGCGGTGAAGCCGACAAGCAGGGCCGTCCGCGCGCCATAGATGATGCGCGAGAACAAATCGCGGCCGAACTGATCGGTGCCGAGCAGGAAGAACCCTCCACCCATCTCACTGGTGGATCCGGGAGGCACGAGCATGTCGGCGAAATTGGCCTGCTCGGGATCGAACGGCGCCAGCCACGGGGCAAAGATCCCCATAAACAGCATGGCCAGAACGACGAGCCCGCCGGCGAAGCCCAGGGGCTGCTTGCGGGCCAGGCTGAGACTCCGCTGCAGGATGGTCTTGCGCGGCGGCAGCTCGTCAGTCTCAATCGTGATCTCAGGGTACGTCATCACTCTGGATCCCTTAGCTATACCGGATACGCGGGTCGAGCCACGCGTACATGATGTCGACCAGGAAGTTCATCAGGACGAAGATCGCCACGACCAGCATCACGAGTGCCTGGGTCATGGTGTAGTCCGCCTGGGTCACGGCGGAGACGAACAGCTTGCCGAGCCCGTTGAGGTTGAACACCTGCTCCGTCACCACGAGACCGCCCATCAGGAACGCGAATTCAATGCCGATGATCGTGATGACCGGCAGCATCGCGTTCTTCAGGGCGTGCTTGTTGACGATGACCTTCTCGATCAGACCCTTGGCGCGGGCGGTGCGGACATAATCCTCCCGCAGCACCTCGAGCATGGCCGATCGGGTCATGCGGGTGGCAACCGCCGAATACCGGTAGCCCGTCGCCAGCGCCGGCCAGATCAGCTGCGACAGATTGTGCATCGGATCGACGAAGAAGGACTCGAAATGGATCGGCGGCATCCAGGGCCGTCCGAACCATGCCTGCGAGCCGATCAGAATTCCCAGGATCAGCAGGATACCCAGCCAGAATGACGGCATGGCGATGCCGGCGATACTGAAGGTGCGCACCAGATAGTCGATCCAGGTGTTCTGCTTGGCGGCCGAGATGACGCCGAGCGGCAGCGCGATGATGACGGACACGAAGGTCGCCATCAGCGCCACCTGCAGGGACAGCTCGAAGCGGATCGCGATCTCGTAGGCGACCGGCTGGCTGGTCCACATCGACACGCCGAGGTCGAAGGTGAAGAACCCGACCATGTAGTCGAAGAACTGGAGCCAGATCGGGTCGGTCAGTCCGAGACGATCCTGGCACTGCAGGATCTGCTGCGGGTCCGCATACGAGCCTTCGCCGCCGAACTTGAGCAAGCAAACATCGCCTGGCACCAGTCGCAGCAGCAGGAAGATTAGGATTGCAGCTCCGATCAATGTCGGCAGCAACATCAGCAATCGTTTGATGATGTAGGTGTACATCTCAGGCGTCGCTCACGCATTACATAAAAGGGACAAAGAGCCGCCCCGAAACCAAGGGCTCGGGGCGGCAAATGAATGTCGTGGAACTTTATCCGCCGAGCTGTTTCTTACGCTCGGCCGCGTCGATCCAGATGTTCTCGAGCGACTGATTGAGATAGTGGCTCGGGGCGATCTTCCAGCCCTTCACGTAGGAGCGGTACGGATTGATCTTGTACCACCACAGCGTGATGAACTGGGACGCGAGGTCGTTCAGGACCCGCTTCTCGTAGGCAGCGAACAGCTCGCGCTGCTTGCCCTCGTCACCGGTTTCCAGAAGATCGGCGTAGAGCTTCTCCAGCTCTGCATCCTCGAAGTCGGAGTAGTTGGCCCCACCGGACGGCAGGAACTTCGAGATGTCGGCGATCGGGTTCACGACGGCCTGGCAGTTGAAGTCCAACGAGATCTCGAAGTCCTTCTGCTTGCGCAGGGTCGCGTAGAACGGCGTGGACGGCTGGACCCACTGTTCCACGTCCAGACCGATCCGACGCCACTGGTCGATCAGCCAGGTGCCGACGATCTTGTACGGCTGGTCCACACCACGGTTATGCAGGGTGAACTTCAGGTTCTCGTGGCCGGCTTCCTTGAGCAGAGCTTTCGCCTTCTCGCGGTTGGCCTCGATGTCGCGACCGTAGCCGATGATGTTCTTCTCAAGATATTCCGGTGTGGAGGAGATCGGGTGGCCCGGGAAACCGATGCCGCCGACCGTCTTCACGATGGCAATCTTGGAGAGGTACTCGGAGCCCTGGTACCGATCGATGGCCAGCGACAGAGCCTGACGCACCCGGGGGTCGTCGAACGGCTTCACCTTGTGGTTCGGCGTCACGATCAGCACGCAGTTCCAGTCGCTCTCCTGGACCGTGATCTGGTCGCCAAGAGCACTCACCAGGTCGTCACGCGCCTTCGGCGGGAAACCGCGGAACTCGATATCGGCCTGGCCGCCACGGATGGCCTGCAGGCGAACCGACATCTTCGGCGCGATCAGCGACGTGAACCCGTCGAGGTACGGCATGCCCTCGTGGTAGTAGTTCGGGTTCTTTTTGCCGGTCACGTGGCTGCCCTGGACGTGCTCCACGAACTGGAACGGACCGGAGCCGTTGATGTGAGTCTGGTGCCACGTATAGCCGTGCTCATCCAGATCCTTCTTCGAGTAGACGAAGTTGAACGGCATGGCGATGGTCGGGATGAAGGTGCCCGAGGCGAACTTCAGATTGAAGACAACCGTCTCCGGATCCGGTGCCTCGACCGAGTCGATCATCTTGAAGTAGGCCTTGCGATTCGAAGCGATACCTTCCGGCGGGAAGGCGAGCTTATCGAACGTGGCCTTGACATCCGCAGAGGTCAGCGGCGTTCCGTCCTGGAACGTCACGCCGGTGCGGATCTTGAAGGTGTAGGTCTTGCCGTCATTGGTCGGCTTCGGCAGGTCACCGACGCACAGATCGCAGACGAAGTCGGTCGGCGACGACGGGTTGTCCGGGTTGACCCGGATCAGCAGGCTGTAAAACGGCCGGATCGGGTGGATCATGCCGAAGGTTGATTCGATGTGGCCGTCGTAAGACGGAATGTCGCTACCCACGACCAGGCGCAGCTCGCCGCCATACTCCTGAGCGGACGCCGAAATCGACCCGGCGCCGACCGCGAGGGCCGAGCCGAGCACGACCGAGGCCGCGAAACGGGTCAGACGTGACTTCATAGGGTCGTCTCCTTCCCAAACGTGACATTACCCCCGGCCACGAGAGCCAGGAGCGGTTTCCTATGGGGACGCAACCGCGCGACGCCGAAGCATCGTCGTTACTGTCCCACTTGCATGTCGGTCGGGATGCGGCACACGTCCGCGATGTTCCTCCCGTCCCTGCATTCTCTCCGGCGTGATTGAGTCCACCGGTTGCCGCGTCTTATGACGCTTGTATACAGTTTCATGACCCGCGCCGGGGGTCAAGAGATGCCCCCATTGAATACGCTGAATTCTCAAATCAACAGGGCGCGAGGTCCAGGAGGAAGTAATGGCCGACCAAGGGGTCAAGGCGCTCGTGTTTGATGTTTTCGGTACCGTCGTGGATTGGCGCACGAGCGTCGCCGCGGAAGTCGACGCCCTGGCGGCCGCCAAGGGATGGTCGCTTGACGGGGCGGAGTTCGCGGCGCGTTGGCGTGCGCTGTATCAGCCGTCCATGCAGCCCGTGCGCCGCGGCGAAGCGCCGTATCGCCGGCTCGACGACTTGCATCGTGACAGCCTGCGCGTCGTGCTCCAGGAATATGACGTCGCACTCGACAGCGAGGAGGAGCTGGAGCACCTCAACAAGGTCTGGCACCGCCTGCATCCCTGGCCGGACAGCGTTCCGGGGCTCACGCGGCTGAAAAAGAAGTTCATCCTGGCCACCATGTCGAACGGCAACGTGTCGCTGATGGTCAATATGGCCAAATTTGCCGGATTGCCCTGGGATACGATCCTGGGTTCGGAGCCGGCGCAGAACTTCAAGCCGAAATCCGTCGTCTACCTGACCGGTGCCGACTGGCTCGGTCTCGACCCGTCGCAGGTCCTGATGACCGCCGCCCATAACCACGACCTCGGGGCCGCCCGCAAACTCGGCTTCAAGACTGCCTTCATCCTGAGGCCGACCGAATACGGGCCGAACCAGCATAAGGACAATGAGGCCGAGAGCGACTGGGACTACATCACCAACAGCATGGAAGAGCTTGCTGACAAGCTCGGCGCCTGAGGAGGATGAGATGACCACCGTTATCCAGACCTATGCCGGCTTCGCCGCCGGCCTGCGCTCGGCACCGCTGTCGGACGAGGTGCGCCATCACGCGGTCCGCGCCATCGTCGACTGGTTCGCCGCCTGCGTGCCGGGCGGGGTGATGGCGCCCGCGACCCTGGTGGCCGAGGCGCTGAACGACCAGGTCGGTGCCGGCAACGCCTCGCTAGTGCCCGGCGGGCGCCGGGCGACAGCGCAGACGGCGGCCCTGATCAACGGCACCGCGTCGCATACCGTCGAGTTCGACGATATCTTCCGCGACGGCCTGTACCACCCGGGCACGCCGACGATCTCCGCGGCCCTGGCTGCCGCAGAGCTGGCCGGGGCCGACGGCGACCGACTGATCGCCGGCGTCGTCGCCGGATACGAGGTGTCGAACCGCATCGCCATGGCGGTGAACCCGCGCCACTACGACTACTGGCACACAACGGCCACGGTCGGCTGCTTCGGGGCGGCGGCCGCCGCCGCGGTGGTGCTCGATCTCGACGCGGAACAGACCGCCCATGCGCTCGGTACCGCCGCGACCATGGCGGCCGGCCTGCAGCAGGCGTTCCGTGCCGATGCCATGAGCAAGCCGCTGCATTCCGGCCGTGCCGCCGAGGCCGGTATCCTGGCCGCGCGCCTTGCCGGCGTCGGCGTGACCGGGGCGCTGGACGCGCTCGAGGGGCCCCGCGGTTTCGGCGCGGCGATGAGCGGCCCGGACATCGACTGGGATGCGGCGGTGGCGACGCTGGGTGCGGATTGGACGATCACCCGCGTCACCTTCAAGAACCACGCCGCCTGCGGCCACGTGCATGCCGCGGTCGACGCGGTGGCCGAGATCGCCACCGAGCATGGCATCACCGCCGACCGGATCACGCGGATCGAGGCCGCCTCCTATGCGAAGTCGCTGGAGATCTGCGGCAATGCCGAGCCGATAACGGCATTCGAGGCGAAGTTCAGCCTGCCCTACTGCGTGGCGGCCGTGCTCGTGCGCGGCTCGGTCCGGCGCGCGGCGTTCGAACCGGATGCGCTGGCCGATCCGGCGATCCGGGCGCTGGCGGCCAAGGTGGTGCACACGGTCGACGCGGATTGCGAGGCGGCGTTCCCGCGCGCGCGCTCGGCCCGGGCCGCGATCATCACCACCGATGGCAAGCGGTTCGAGCGGTTCGCACCGACCCGCAAGGGCGATCCGGACAACCCGCTGACCGACGCCGAACTCGATGCCAAGTTCCACGAGCTGACCGATCCGGTGCTGGGCGCTACGCCCGCCGCCGGCCTGCTCGCCCGTTTGCGTCGTCTGGATAAGGCCGGCGACGTGGGCAACCTGCTGCGTGCCGTCGGCCTGCCCCACGCGGCGGAGTAGGGCGACGCCGGACCAATCAAACAACCGTCTTCCCGGGCTCGACCCGGGACCCAGGGATGGGGCCGCCGGAGCGTCGATCCTATCGTTCCCGGCGCCCCGATCCTCGGTCCCGGCTCTAGGCCGGGAAGACGCTGAGTGCAAAAGACGGAATGTACGAGAAACGCGACCAACCTTTCCACCGGAGACCCGAATGTCCGCCCTCTATGACGACCTCCTCACCGAGGAGCAGCTTCAGTTTCGCGACGCCGTGCGCGGTTTCGCCGAGCGCCATCTGGCGGCGGACCGACTGGCCCGCGCCCACCGTTCTGAGTTTCCGTTCGACGTCGCCAAGCTGATGGCGGAGCAGGGGCTGCTCGGGATCACCTTCGACGAGGCCGATGGCGGCATGGGCGGCTCGCTGATGGACGCGATCGTGGCCATCGAGACGGTCTCCTCGGTCTGCCCGCGCTCCGCCGACGTTATCCAGGCGGGCAATTTCGGGCCCATCCGCACCTTCGTCCAATATGCCACCGCGGATCAGAAGGAACGCTATCTCGCCCCGCTGATCGGCGGCGAGGCGACGATCTCCGTCGGCATGAGCGAGCCGGAGGCCGGGTCCGCCGTCACCGACCTTAAGACCACGGCCACGCCCGACGGCGACGGTTTCCGCATCAACGGCACCAAGGTGTTCTCCTCCCATAGCGCGGACTCGAACCTGTTCCTGGTCTATGTGCGCTACGGCCCGGGGGTCGACGGCATCGGCTCGGTGCTGATCGAGCGCGGCGCCGAGGGCTTCACTCTCGGACGCCCGAGCCGCTACGTGGCCGGCGACGACTGGTGCCAGCTCTATTTCGAGGACGTCTATGTCGGCCCCGAGAATGTGCTGCTGCGGGAAGGCGGCTTCAAGAAACAGATCGCCGCGTTCAACATCGAGCGGCTCGGCAACTCGGCCCGGGCGCTGGCCTTCGGCCGACACGCCTTCGAGATCGCCCGCGAGCACGCCGAGACCCGCCATCAGTTCGGCCGCCCGCTGGCCGAGTTCCAGGGCCTGCAGTGGAAGTTCGCTGAGTCGGCCTTGCGCATGGAGGCGGCGCAACTCATGCTCTACCGGGTCGCTTCAAAGGCCGACAAGGGCCTGCCCAGCGCCTATGAGACGGCCTTGGTGAAATACCTCTGCAACGAGGCCGGGT
>JARGOG010000126.1 GCA_029212785.1 Thalassobaculaceae bacterium | reverse complement strand
TCCCGAAGATCGGCGTCGTGGTGTTCCTGACCGCCGTCATTGCCGGTCAGCTCATGGCCGCTATCGTCTACGATCAGGTCGGCGCCTTCGGCCTCGCCGTGCGATCGCTGACCGTAATGAAGGTGATCGGCATCCTGCTGCTGATCGGCGGGCTGGCACTGATCACCTGGGAGCGGTGAGACCGGTCGCCGGCGCGGTTTACGCCCGGTCGTCGCGGCGGTCGGGCGTCACGTACTCGCCGGTCCGCTCGTCGCGCACGAGGTCGACCACATCGTCGCGGCCATGGGTGCCTTCCCGGCCGGACCGTTCCTGACGGTCGGAGGATCGGCTTTCCTTCACCTTGGCCTTGCGCGCCGCGTCCAATCGGCCGATCAGGCGGAACCCGAACCAGACGGCGGAGATGATGACGGCAAGGGTGACGAGTTTCGAAATACTGAACATGGACTTAGATTTGACCCACACAGCGGCCCGGCGCAAGAGAGATGGTCAGGAGCCGGATGGCCTCAACGCCTCGTAATGGACAACCGAGTAGTCGCGTTCGGCCCGCTCCCACAGCAACGCGAAGCCGAGAGACTCGAGCAGCCTGCGCGAGATCACGTTGTCGCCGCGCGCGAAGGCCACGATCCGGGACTGGCGAAGCGGGCCGAAGCCGTGACGCATCGAGGCGGTCGCCGCCTCCCGGCCATAGCCCTTGCCGCGCGCGGCCGGCAGCAGGCCGTAGCTGATCTCCGGCACCGTGCCGTCCTCCAGATACCGCAGGCCGCATTCGCCCATGAAGGCGCCCGTCGCGCGCTCGATCACGGCGTACATGCCGAATCCATGCGTCCGCCAATGGGCGATCATCTCGTCGACGACGGCGGAGGCCGCCTGTGGGCTGAGCACGCCGAGCTTGCGCACCACCATCACCGCCGGCTCACCGAGGAAGGCGATCAGGTCGGCCCGCTGCCCCTCGTCGACCGGCTGCAGAATCAGCCGGTCCGTTTCGATGGCATCCAGCCCGGCCGCAGGGGTGCTCACAGGCCGAAGCGGGACCACATGGCCCGTTCGCCAATCGCCGACATCGCGCCTTCGCCGATGGCAACCGGATCGATGGACGCGCCGAAACGCAACCGCTCCATCAGCGAGCGGCGACGTTCGATGAGCTGGAACCGGGTCTTGTCGCCATGGCGCGCCCGCATGGTTCTGCGCAATTCGCCCTCCCCGTCTGCCAGGCCGTACTGGATGCCGCGCATGCCGGTCCAGAACTTACCCTCGAACAGTTCCGGTTCCTCGCCTGCCTTCAGCTGCGCGCCGCGGCGGTCCTGAACCCAGTCGATGAACCGATGGTGCAATTCTACCTGAATCGCCTTCAGGTGGGCCACATCCTCATCGCGCTCCGGGCGGAACGGATCGAGCAGCGCCTTGCGGGATCCGGCGGTGTGCACCCGGCGCTCCACCCCGAGCTTGTCCAACGCCTCGACGAAGCCGAATCCGGCGCTGACCACGCCGATCGAACCGATGATCGAGGCCGCGTTGACCAGGATCTCGTCGGCGGCACAGGCGATCCAGTAGCCGCCCGACGCCGCCACGTCCTCGACGAAGGCTGTCACCGGCTTCTCATGTTCGGCCGCCAGATCGCGGATGCGCTGGGCGATCAGATCGGACTGCACCGGAGAGCCGCCCGGCGAGTTGATCAGCAGCGCCACCGCCGTCGTATGCTTCGGTTTGAAGGCTGCCTCCAGCATCGGGGCGACGGTTTCCAGGGAAAGGCCCCGGCGGGTCGGGCCGACGGCGGCGATCACACCACGCAGGGGAACGACGGACACGGTCGGCGGACGCTTGCGGAACCGGTCGAGAACGGGATCAAAGAATGCCATGCGGCGATAGATAAGGACGGCCGCCTCAAAGATCGAGGGGCGCGCCGCGCAACACCGCGTCCGCCGCCGGTGTATAGGTCCCGTCATCGCCATGCAGCACGAGGCCGGCGGCCAGCCGCAGCGGCGCCCGCCCGCCCCGGACCGCGCGAACGAGCACGCGCGTCGCATCTCTCCCTGCCTTCGGGAACAACGGATAGATCACGACCGACCCGAAGCCTTTGGCGAGGGCGGCGAGGATATCGTCCAGCCGGTCGGCCCGGTGGACCAAGGTGACCGTTCCCTTGTGCCGGAGGCACCGGCGCGCGACGGCTGTCCAGTCGGCGAGGGCGGCGCCTTCCTCCATCCCCGCCGCTGCCCGGCCGGCATTGGGCGACGGGTCGGCGCGGTCGGATGTCAGATAGGGCGGGTTCGCGGCCACATGATCGATGCGGCCGGCCTCCCAGGTGCCGGAGAGAGTGGCGAGATCGGCCGTCTCGATCCGACCGGTCAGATTGTTGGCCTCAAGCGTCCGACGGGCCAGATCCGCCATGGCGGCATCCCGCTCGACGCCGATCACCTCAACGCCCGTCACCCGCCCGGCGATGCAGGCGAAGACCGCTCCGGCACCGCAGCCGAGATCGACCACACGCTCGCCCGCCCGCGCCGGCACACTGGCGGCGAGCAGGACCGGGTCGATCGCCGCCCGGTATCCGCTGATCGGCTGAATCAACCGCACCCGGCCGTGGAGCAGAAGATCTTCGGTAGTGTCCATCAGGCCCGACATTGCCGGCTATCCAAGCTCAGGTAGGGCAGGCATGTCACCTCAAGCCGTCAGCCGGGTCAAATCCGGCCAGGCGACGCGGATGAACAGGATCTCCGCGCCGAACACCGTTCGCCGGTATTCCTTGACCTCCGTCCCGCCGACCCGCGCGTAGAATCGCCGTGCCGCCTCGTTGCTCTTGAACACGGACAGGGACAGGGAAACCAGTCCTCGCGACTGCAACCGGATCCGGGCCTCGCGCAGGAGGGCGCGGCCGACCCCGGCGCCAAGCGCGTCCGGCGCGACATGCAGGTTGTCGAGATAGGGGTCCGGCCGGCACCAGATCGCGCCGAACCCGAGCAGCGATCCCTCACCTCCCGATCCCCGCGCGACCAGAACCAGATCGCTCGGCGCCGGACGGTAGCGACGCCACTGCTCGTGCAGCCCGTCCTGGATTGTTCCGCCCAGTTCCTCGGACGAGAACTCGGTGCCGTAATTCGCCCGCCAGCTGCGCGTATGCAGGTCGGCGATCTCTGGGATGTCCTCGGGACGCGCCTCGCGGATCTCGACATCTGTCACCGTCACGGACCGGGTTCCTCGCATCGCTGATTGCCGCCCAGCGTCCAGTCTCCACGCAAACCCGCCCGGTCCGCCACCCGGTTTCGGGGCGACCGGTGCAGGCGGCGAATTTTTCCGGTGGCCCGATTACCCGGCCGTCGTCAGACCTTGTCGAGCGACTCTCCGACCGACGCCAGCAGCGCCTTCGCGGGCTCGTAATCCTCGTCGATGACCATCAGGCGGCGCGGAATCGCACCGGCACTGCCTTCCAGCACGCTCATGCCGCCATCCATCACCAGCGTCTCGATCCCTTCGGCCCGCAGCAGGGCTTCGAGATAGGAGATCCGCACGAGGTCGTTGGTCCGCAGAAGTTCCCGCATGCGCCTGTGCGCTCCCGTTGGGGTGTCGCGTCGGTGTTGACTTGGTCACCCGACCGTCCTTTCTATGCTCGCACAGCACACAGAGGCGTCAAGAAACGCCGCAGGAGCGTTACCGTGTCCGTTACCGCATCGGCCTCACAGCCCGGCCCCGCTGAATCCCGTGGCGACCAATCCGCCGACCGCAGGCCCAGCTTCGACGCCTTGCGCGGCCTGGTTGCCGACGATCTCGCCAAGGTCAACGAGACGATTATCCGCGAGATGCACAGCCCGGTGGCGCTGATTCCCCAGCTCGCCGGCCACATCGTCGCCTCCGGCGGCAAGCGCCTGCGGCCGATGCTGACCCTCGCCGCCGCCGGCCTCGTCGGCTATGAGGGCGAGCGTCATGTCGATCTCGCGGCCTGTGTGGAGTTCATCCACACCGCCACCCTGCTGCATGACGATGTGGTCGACGAGAGCGATCTGCGCCGGGGCCAGGACACCGCCAATGCGGTCTGGGGCAACCAGGCCAGCGTGCTGGTCGGCGATTTCCTGTTCAGCCGCGCCTTCCAGCTCATGGTCGCAGACGGATCGCTCAAGGTACTGAAAATCCTGTCCGACGCCTCGGCCATCATCGCCGAGGGCGAGGTGCACCAACTGGTCACCACCAACGACGTGGAAACCACCGAGGCCGCCTATCTCCAAGTGATCGAGAGCAAGACCGCCGTCCTGTTCGCCGCCGCCGCTCAGATCGGCGCCGTCGTCGCTGAACGCCCGCAGAGCGAGGAGACCGCGCTGGAGTCCTTCGGCCGCAACCTTGGCGTGGCGTTCCAACTGGTGGACGACGTGCTCGACTATTCGGCCGAGCAGGAGGCGTTGGGCAAAACCGTCGGCGACGACTTCCGCGAGGGCAAAGTGACCCTGCCGGTGATCCTGGCCTATGCCGCCGGCGACGCCGAGGAGCGCGCGTTCTGGACCCGAACGATCAACGACCTCGACCAGACGGATGACGACCTCGGCCATGCCCAGGCGCTGATGCGGAAGCACGGCACCATCGCCCTGACCCTGGAGCGCGCGCGCGCCTATGCCGACGCCGCGCACCGCGATCTCGACCTCTTCGCCCCGACAGCCCACCGCCGGGCGATGGAAGAGGTCATCGATTTCTGCGTCGACCGGGCGTACTGAGCGACGCGTTCCTCCCCCTTTCCCGTCAACCCGGTTTGCCCACCGGGCGGGACCGGGACCCAGCCCTTCCGTCCGTTGGGTCTCGGGCAGCGCCCAGGCGCTCCTGGGATGACAAGGAAGTGAAGTGGCAGAGCGCCCCTTGCTCCGCCGGCGCGCGCGGCCGAGCATCGCCCCTCAACAGACAGGGCGACCTCCCATGACACTTCGCATTCTCGGCCGCGCCAATTCCTTCAACGTGCGCAAGGTGCTCTGGGCCTGCGAGGAGCTCGGCGTGCCGTTCTCCCGCGAGGACTGGGGCCGCGGCTTCCGGCCGACCACGGATCCCGAATTCCAGGCGATCAACCCGATCGGCCTCGTGCCCGCCGTCCTGCTGGAGGACGGGACCGTGCTGCGCGAGAGCAACACGATCGTGCGCTATCTCGCCGCCGTCCATGGCGATGGGACACTCTACCCCACCGATCCGGTCGCCCGGGCCGGGATCGAGCAATGGATGGACTGGGCCAATTACGAGACGTCCATTTCGCTGCGCGGTGCCTTCCTCGGCGGCCAACTGAACGAGCCGCCGTGGAACCATCCCTGGTTCATCGACCAGGGCCGTGCCCACATCGCCAAGGAAGTCGGCCAGCTCGACGCCCATCTGGCCCAAACCGGCCCCTACATCACCGGCGAGACCTTCACCCTGGCCGACATCCCGATCGGCCTGGTGGTGAACCGCTGGTTCAACCTGCGCTTCGACGGCAAGCCGGACTACCCGAACGTGGCGCGCTACTACGAGACCCTGAGCGAACGGCCGGCCTATCTGAAGCATGGGCGCAACGGGCTGCCGTGAGCCCCATCATCGCGACTTCGGGGACTTGAACCAGGACCCACGTGTCGCGACAGCCTTTGGATCCTGGATCAAGGCCAGGAAGTCGAAACGGAGCGAGGCAGGCCCCTACCCGCAGAGCGCCAATATCTCCGCATGCAGCGGCGCCGGGATCGCCGCCCCCTCGGTCGCCGACTTCGCCCGGTTGGCATGGCGGCGGCCGGCGGGCAGCCGGGTCCCCTCCTCGGCCAGGATGCGGTCGAACAGCAGCTCGGCATGAGAGGCCCAACCATTGGCATCACCGAGGCGCCCCGGATCGATCGCCAGCATGAACTCGCCGCCATTCGGCGGCCCGCCGTCCTTGGGGTCGCTCTCGAACGCCTCGAAGCTGAACTTGTCACCGATCAGGGCGCCGGCCAGCAGCTCCACCATCAGCGCAACCGAGGCGCCCTTGTAGCCACCGAACGGCAGTTGCGCGCCGCCGTTCAGGATCGCGGCCGGATCCGTGGTCTGGTTGCCGTCGGCGTCGATGCCGGTCCCCGGCGGCACGTCGTGACCGTCGCGGGCGGCGATCATGATCTCGCCCCGCGCCAGCGCCGAGGAGGCCTGGTCGAACACCATCGGCGGCTTGCCCGGGCGCGGCCAGCCAAAGGACATCGGGTTGGTGCCATAGATCGGCTTGCGGCCGCCCGGATGGGTCACATAGGGGAAGGCGGCGGTGAAGGCGAAGGCGCAGAGCCCGGCCTCCGCCAGCGGCTCGACCTCGTACCAGAGCGCCTGAAAGTGATGGATGTTGGTGATTGCTAGGGCCGCCACCCCTTGCGAGCGGGCCCGCTCGATCAGCGGCGCGCGGCCGAGTTGCTGGGCCAGCGGCGCGAACCCGCCATCGCCCGCGACCCGGATGGCCGCCGGCGCCAGATCCTCGAGCACCGGCTTGGCATGGCCGTTCGCCTTGCCGCTCTTCAGCGATTTGATATAGCCCGGCACCCGGAACAGGCCGTGACTCTTCGCCCCGTCACGCTCGGCATTGTGGATGACGTCGGCCACCGCCTCGGCATTGGCCTGGTCGCAGCCATTGGCGAGGAAGCAGCGGATGGTGAGGTCGCGCACCTCCTCCAGGGTCAAAGTCACGATCGCGCTGTCGCCGCTGGACATGGGCGGGCCTCCCTCATGCCGGTGAGTATCGGGCCGGCGCCGCGCCGCCCCGATACCTAGGTAAGCAGAGCCGCACGGCCGGCGGAACCCCCGGCGTTCGCCGACCGCAGGGTGGAGACCGCGCGGCTGTCGCGGGGGGCGGCGATCTAAGTGCGCTTTGCGATGAGTTCGTCCTTGATGCGCCGATGCCGGTCCGCTATATCACGCCCTCGCCTCCCGGCGGGCCGTCCTGCGGCCCGTCCTCAGGACCGGTCGGGGAGTAGCTCAGCCTGGTAGAGCACTGTCTTCGGGAGGCAGGGGCCGGAGGTTCGAATCCTCTCTCCCCGACCATCTAGCTCTGCGATCCGATTTTCTCCGCAGAGTTCTGCGGTTCCGCAGATCGATCAGCGATATCAGCATCTTGCAAGTTCCGTCTGCTCCACACTACTGCTACACAGTGGGGGATGGACGACTTGGCGAAATATCCCGGCTTGGTACGTCGTAACAGTTCGCGGAACTGGTACTTCAAAGTCAATGTGCCGACTGATCTCGTCCACTTGTATGGCGGCACAAAGCAGATTTGGCGAAGCCTCGGTACAGCCGACCGTTCCGAGGCTGAGCGCGTCTGGTATGGCGTCTCCGCCGCTATCCGCGACGAGTTCGATACCAAGCGAGCGTCCCTGTCAGAACCCAACAGTACGGGCGTCAAGCGTATGTCCCGTGCAGAGCGCATGCGTCAGGTGCGGCGTGCGGCAATGGAGGCAGGCGAGGACCGCAAGACGCTCACACACGTCGCAGCCAATGAGTTGGGTCGGAAGTGGTTTAAGGAGCGGCAGGACTTACAATCCTTTGCTGACCCAGTCGATCTCGATGAAACTGTGGCGGACCTCGAACTGGAACGCAGCATCCTTAGGGACCCCAATCACCCCGACACTTTGGTTCGCGTACAACAAACGGCAGATTTATTGCTGGAGCGGTTCGGCTATGGGGGCAAAGCGGGCGAACCGTCATACGAACATTTGGCAGGCGTGCTAAGGATGGCGATGCTGGAACTGAACCGGCAGTCGTTGCAGCGTCTATCGGACGGACCGGACGACGCGATCCGTGCGGCCTTGTTCGGCATACCGTTTGCCGGAGACGCAGCCGTAGCCAGTTCATTGATCAACGTCTCTGGACCCAACTCCACCACGGTCCAAAAGGCCGCCGATCAGTTCTGGGAGGACGAGCTTCCAAATCGATCTGCCACGGACCAGCGCGAAATAAAGAAGGTGCGTGGCTGGCTGAACTTGATCGTTGCATTCTTCGGCCCCGCCAATCCTGTCACTGCGATA
>JARGOG010000125.1 GCA_029212785.1 Thalassobaculaceae bacterium | reverse complement strand
TTCGCCAAGATTCGGGACGCGCTGCTGTCTCAGCAGAACGAGATGTCGCGCGTCCTCGACAATGGCTTCCCCCAGGGCTCATCCAGGGAAGTCCGGCGCCACGAGGTCGGACCGGTTGAGATCACGGTCGACACGCGCCTGGTCGACCTTCAGATCGCCGGCGACCTTCACCAGGATCTGGCGGATAAGCACGCTTCAGTCATTCTGCTGATCCGGGCGGAGGATCGCGACTATATGCTGGCCGCGACCTGGGACTCCACGCCGGACGATCAGACGGTCCGTGTCTCCAAAGACATCGGCAGAATTCTGAGGATGCCGCTCGCGCATCGGCCCGCGATCACCCTGCTGATCCCCTAACCCGTCCGCAGCATCGTGAAGATCTCGTCCTTCAGGGCCACACGCTTCTTCTTGCACGTCTCGGCATAAGCGTCGGAGGCGGGTGCGACTTCGGACTCGATGCGCGCCACCTCGCGGTCGACCTCGTGATAGGCGTCGAACAACTTGGCGAAATGGGCGTTCTCAGTCTTCAGGACGTGGATCTTGTCCTTCAGTTCCGGGAACTCGCGGCCGATGTCGTGATGCAGGTCGGTTGTCATGGGGGCCATCCTCTGGCGTCGTGATGACGGGACGCTATAAGGGCTAGCTGGGGAGGTCCTTGACCGAAATCAATCCCGTGCCGGGCGACCTGCGTCCTCTTCACGCAGGTCACCCGCTGCCGTCTCACCCGTCACCGCGTCATTCGCGCGATCTACGGTCGCGACCTCGAAAACGGTGTCGTCATCGGCCGACATCGGCGTCGGTTCGGCGTCGGAGCCGGCGACAATCCCGGCAGCGGCCCCGCCCGCCGCCAGTGCCGTGTCCTCGAGGGCTTCCAGTGCTGCCGAGGGTGGTGCAGGGGGCGACATGGGGCGGCCCCGCAACTGCGTCTGCGCCTGCTCTTCCTCCTCGCCCCACAGCGCGGCGACCAGCAGAGGGTCCTCCGGCGGGTTCACGGTGGAGGTGTCACCGTCCGGGCGCTCGCCGATCGGCCGACCGATGCCGTCGACCATGCGCAGGCTGCGGATCAGTTCCTCGATATCACCCCACTCGGTGCCGGTCTGGCGCAGCACGGCACCGCCGAGCTGAAGGCTGGCCTCCATCGTTTCGACCACTGTCCCGGCCGCCCCCAGGTCCTCGAGCCGCCGCGCATGCACGGCGTCGCGGGCCCGGGCGAAGATCGGCAGCGACGGCAACCGGCTGACCAGATGCTGAACGGTGCGTTCGACCGCTTGGCCGTCGGTCGACATGGTGAGCACCACCGCCCGTGCGCGTTCGCCGCCGAGCTTGCGCAGCACGTCCGGGCGGCTGGCGTCACCGTAGTAGACGGTATGCCCGTCGCGCCGGCCATCACGCACGTGTTGGGCATTGGTATCGATGGCGACATAGGGAACCATCTTGGCGTCCAGCAACCGGGCGACCGTGTGTCCGACCCGCCCGAAGCCGGCGATCACCACGTGGTCGTGCATCTCATGGCCACTATCCGCCTCGGCCGCCAGAACCGTGTTCTCGCGCTGCTCGAACAGGGCCGCGGTCTTGCTGATCGCCCAGACGATCACCGGTGTGACCGCCATCGACACCGCAACCACCAGGAACAGCAGGTCGACGGTCGCATCCGGCACCACCGCCGACGCCGCCGCAATGCCGAGGATCACGAAAGCGAACTCTCCGCCCTGGGCGAGCAGGGCGGCACTGCGCAGGCTGACGGCGAAGGGCATGCGGAATGCCATCGCCAGGCCGAGCACGACCACGAATTTCAGCAGCACCAGGCCGCCGAGATAGCTCAGCACCGTGAACACTTCGCGGAACGCAAGGCCGAGGTCGATCGACATGCCGACGGTCATGAAGAACAGACCCAGTAGGATGCCGCGGAACGGCTCGATATCGGCCTCGACCTGATGGCGGAACTCGCTTTCCGACAGGAGCAGGCCGGCGAGGAATGCACCCAGCGCCATGGACAGCCCGACCTGCTGGGTCGCCCAGCCGATGCCGAGCACCACCAACAGGGTCATCGCGGTGAACAGCTCGGGCGCGTTGGCCGAGGCGATGATGTGATAGAGCGGGCGCAGCAACTGCCGCCCGGCGATGACGATCACCGCCAGCGCCACAACCGCGATGCCGGTGACCTTGACCAGTTCCACCAGGATCGACCAGCCGTCCAGATCCTGGCCCAGCAGCGGCACCACGATCACGATCGGCACCACCGCGAGATCCTGGAACAGCAGGGCCGAGAACGCCGCCCGACCGTGCCGGGTCGCCAGCTCGCCGCGCTCGTTCATGAGCTGCAGCACGAAGGCGGTGGAGGACAGGGCGAGCGCGGCTCCGACCGTCGCCGCCGCCCCATAGGTCTGGCCGAGGATCAGCGCGACCACGGTGACCAGGATTCCGGTGA
Organism: Thalassobaculaceae bacterium; assembly: GCA_029212785.1. GTDB lineage: Bacteria > Pseudomonadota > Alphaproteobacteria > Thalassobaculales > Thalassobaculaceae > Thalassobaculum. The sequence continues at coordinate 5,540 of JARGOG010000125.1, read as the reverse complement.
GCACCACCTGGGCGGTGCCGAAGCCGAAGACCAGTCGCCGCATGACCTTCAGGCGGGCGAAGGACAGTTCCAACCCGATGGTGAAGAGCAGGAAGACGACGCCGATCTCCGCCAGTTCCCGCGTCTCGGTGACGTCATCGACGATGGAAATGCCGTGCGGCCCGATCATCGCGCCGGCCGCGAGGTAGCCGAGCACGAGACTGAATTTCAGGCGCCGAAGCAGAGGCGCGAACAGCACGGCCGCGGCGAGGAAAACCAGGGCATCGCCTATCGGACTGCCGTGGGCGCTCGACTGCATCGTGTCGAATGCGTCCAACAGGCTTTCCACCGACTATTCTCCCTTGATGCTACGCAATCCGACCGACGGCGGGTGCCGCTGGAGGGATCGTAAACAATCGGCCCGAATCCGGCTACCGGGTCACGAATTCTCCTCGTATACAATCATTGAAATTTCGCAACGACTCCCCATTCCTATGGGTCACTCGCGCCACCTGACCCGCCACCAGCACGACGATATTCATGACCCTGCCGCACGCCCGCCAGATCGCCGATAAGCGCCCCGGCCCGCAAAGCCGCACGGACTTGAGCGATGGCCATCTGTGGAGCGCGGCATGATCTCGGCGGCATTGATCTTCGCGGGTCTGGTTCTGCTGCTCGTCGGCGCCGAGACCATGATCCGCGGCGCGGTCGCCATCGCCCGGCGGCTCGACATCAGCCCGCATGTCATCGGCCTGACGGTGATCGCCTTCGGCACCTCGGCGCCGGAGCTGTTCGTCAGCCTGAAAGCGGCCCTGAACGGGTCTCCCGGCATCGCCATCGGCAACGTCATCGGCTCCAACATCGCCAATATCCTGCTGATGATCGGCACGGTCGGCGTGGTCACGCCCTTTGTCTGTGGTGGGGCGCCGCTGCGCCGCGACGGAATGGCCCTGATCGCCGGCACCGTCCTGTTCGTCGCTGTCGGCATGCACGGAATCATCGAACGCTGGCATGGCGGTGTGATGCTGGCACTGCTCGTCGCCTATCTTGTGTACTGCTATTACGAGGAACGCCGCCGTCCCGACAGCGTGCACGCCAAGGAGGCCGAGGAATTCGACGCCCTGCCCACCAGCACGTGGAAGAGCGTCATGTTCACGGTCGGTGGACTGGTCGGCGTCCTGATCGGTGCCCGGCTGCTGGTCGACGGCGCCGTCGACGTGGCCCACCGCGCGGGCATTTCGGAGACGGTGATCGGCATCACCGTCGTTGCCGTCGGCACCTCGCTTCCGGAACTGGCGACCACCATGGTGGCGGCCATGCGGCGACACAGCGACGTGGCGCTCGGCAACATCATCGGCTCCAACATCTTCAACACGCTCGGCATTCTCGGCACCGTGGCACTGGTGCGCCCCTTGCCGATCCCGCCGGAGGTCATGTCGCTCGATCTCTGGTTCATGCTTGGCGTGACCATTGTCTTCGTCGCCATGGCGATCAAGCTGCCGGCGTTCAGCCGCCCCTGGGCGCTGGTCTTCTTCGCCGCGTATGTGGCGTTCATCGCCAATCAGTTCGTGACCGTAGACACCATCGCCTTCGCGTCCTACTGATCTGCGTCATGGTTCAGCGTCTCCCACAGCCCGTGCCGAAAACCGCGCTGGTGACGGGGGCGGCACACCGTGTGGGCCGCGCCATCGCGCTCGCCCTCGGCAGCGCCGGCTGGAACGTCGCCGTGCATTACGGTCGCTCCGGCGACTCGGCGGCGGAGACGGCGCGGGACATCCGTGCCCTCGGCGTGCGGGCGACGACGGTCGGTGCCGATCTGACCGACGAGACGCAGGTCACCACCCTGATCGAGCGCAGCGAGGACGCACTCGGCCCGGTCGGACTGCTGGTCAACAACGCCTCCACCTTCGAGCGTGACAGCCTCGCCACGGCGACGCGGCAGAGCTGGGACCGCCACATGGAGCCGAACCTGCGCGCGCCGCTGGTGCTCATGCAGCAATTCGCCGCCCGCCTGCCGACGGAAAGCGACGGTGCGATCGTCAACATCATCGACCAGCGGGTCTGGAACCTGACCGAGGATTTCCTGTCCTACACCCTGACCAAGGTCGGGCTCTGGGGACTGACCCGAACGCTTGCGCTGGAACTCGCACCTCGGATCCGGGTCAATGGCGTCGGTCCCGGCCCGATCCTGCCCAGCGTCCACCAGGAGCAGGACCAGTTCGACGCCCAGGCCCGGGCGGTACCGCTACGGCATGGCGCCAATCCCGAGGAGGTGGCGGAGGCCGTGCTTTACCTCGCCGGCGCCCAATCGGTCACCGGGCAAATGATCGCGGTCGACGGCGGCCAGCATCTGTGGTGGGCTCCCCCCGGACCGGAGACCCCACGAGACTGACTCCTCCGGATCGCCTGCTTGGGATCCTCTGACCGGCTCCGTACTCCCAGGCTTTGTTTAATCCCGCACTCGATTTCGTGAAATATTCAGCAAGCAAATCAAGCGTTAAGATCTTGTGCGAGCTACGATACCGACCAAGTCCACGACGGAACTTGTTCACACTGACTGCCGGGCGATTGGAGCGTAACCTAGTTGTCAAGGAAGTTTAGCACTCGGACAAGTGTCGATGGACAGAATCATAGAATGTTGTTTAATTTCAATATCTTAATGTGTTGCCTAAAAATTGTGCATACCGTAGAGGGGCCATGGAGTCTGCGGTCTCCAGATGCACGGACACGGCTTTTCCACCGAGTTTTCCACAGGAATCGTGGATTAAGAAACCGCACGGTGTGCGCGTCTTGAGCAGTCTCAGATACACTCTTGTGGTCATGCTGAGGATACGATGACCAAGCCATTGGTAGACAGCGATTTTACCGAACCGCCTTCGGGAACCGAGAAAGCGCGGCGGGGTCGCCGCATCGTTCCGGACATCGAACGCGGGGTCGGCGTGATCCGCGATCAGGTCCGCACGCTGCCCAACGCGCCCGGTGTCTATCGCATGCTCGACGAGAACGGCGATGTTCTCTACGTCGGCAAGGCCCGCAGCCTGAAGAGGCGGGTCGTGAACTACACCCACGCGGCCAAGCTCGAGCATCGGATCTTCCGCATGGTCAGCGAGACCGCCTCGATGGAGATCGTGCGCACCCACACCGAGGTGGAGGCGCTGCTGCTCGAGAGCAACCTGATCAAGCGGCTGAAGCCGCGTTTCAATGTGCTGCTGCGCGACGACAAGTCGTTCCCGCATATCCTGGTAACCGGCGATCATTCCTATCCGCAGATCACCAAGCACCGCGGCGCGCGCAAGCGCAAGGGACAGTATTTCGGCCCCTTCGCCTCGGCCGGCGCCGTCAACCGCACGATCACCGCCTTGCAGCGCGGCTTTCTGCTGCGCAACTGTTCCGACAGCATGTTCTCCAACCGCCAGCGGCCCTGCCTGCAGTACCAGATCAAGCGTTGCTCGGCGCCCTGCGTCGGCTATGTGACCGAGGCCGACTATGCGCAACAGGTGGAGGACGCGACCCGTTTCCTCACCGGCCAGAGCAGCGAGATCCAGCGCGAGTTCGCCGCCCGCATGCAGGAGGCCGCCGACCTGCTGGAATTCGAGACCGCCGCCATCTACCGCAACCGGATCCGCGCCCTCACCGCCGTCCAGGCCAACCAGGACATCAACGTGGAAGGACTGGAGGAGGCGGATGTCATCGCCCTGCATGGCGAAGGCGGACAGACCTGTATCCAGGTCTTCTTCTTCCGCGCGGGCAGTAACTTCGGCAACCGCGCCTATTTCCCGTCCCATGACAAGCAGACCGAGGCGGAAGACGTGCTCGCCGCCTTCATCGGCCAGTTCTACGACGACAAGGTGCCACCGAAGCTGGTCCTGATCAGCCACGACATTCCCGAGGGCGAGCTGATCGCCGAAGCCCTGTCGACCCGGGCCGAGCGCAAGGTCGAACTCTCCCGACCCCAGCGCGGCGGCCGACGCAAGCTGATGGAGCACGCCGTGACCAACGCCCGCGAGGCGCTCGGCCGGCGCATGGCCGAGAGCGCCTCCCAGCGCAAACTGCTTGACGGTGTGGCCGCCACCTTCGGGCTGGAGACCACGCCGGACCGGATCGAGGTCTACGACAACTCGCACATCCAAGGCTCCAACGCCGTCGGCGCGATGATCGTCGCCGGACCCGACGGGCTGATGAAGAACGCCTACCGCAAGTTCAACATCCGCAACGTCACCGACCGCGAGAGCACCGCCCAGGAGGGGCTGGCCGAGGTCGAGGCCGGCGACGACTACGCGATGATGCGCCAAGTGCTCACCCGGCGCTTCGGCCGCGCGCTGAAGGAGGATCCGGAGCGCACCTCGGGCGTATGGCCCGACCTGATCCTGGTCGACGGCGGCCAAGGTCAGTTGTCTGTCGCCGTGGAGGTGTTCGCGGAGCTCGGCATCGACGATGTCGCGGTGGTCGGCGTCGCCAAGGGGCCGGACCGCGACGCCGGGCGCGAGCGGTTCTTCATGCCCGGTCGCCAGCCCTTCCTGATGGAACGGCGCGATCCCATTCTCTATTTCCTGCAACGCCTGCGCGACGAGGCGCATCGCTTCGCCATCGAGACCCACCGGGCCAAGCGCACCAAGGCGATCAGCGCCAACCCGCTCGACGAGATCGCCGGCATCGGGGCGAAGCGCACGAAGGCGCTGATGCACCATTTCGGCTCGGCCCGCGGGGTGTCGCGCGCCGGGCTCGGCGATCTGGAGGCGGTGGAGGGCATCAGCAAGGCGGTGGCGAGGAAGGTCTACGACCATTTCCACGAGGATGGGTGAGCGCTTTCGTTTCCTCCGCTCCCTCACTCCCCGGATTTATTCCGGGGCGAGCGTTGGCGAAGGCGTGAAGCTCTCCCAAGGCATAGCAAAATTCAGGGTGGACCCCGGAATAAATCCGGGGAGTGTGAGACGAGGGGAGTGGCTGGAGCCTAGAGAAAATCACGATCAGATGTTTCCCTCAGATCGTGTGAATTTTCTCTATTTTTAACATCCGTCTTCCCGGCCTTGCGCCGGGACCGAGGGGGACGCTCGCTGGATCGCTCGAGAAAAAAGTTCGGCAGCTCCAGCCGCCCCCATTCTAGGCCCCGGCGCGAGGCCGGGGAGACGGTAGGATGATTATGGAAACGCCACAGTTGGTTCAAACAGAAGACTGCAGCGCAGCCACAGCCTGATCCACCGGCAACCGAGTGATATTGAGGCTCAGTTGGCGGCTGTTCGGCGCCGGCTCGAACAGATCCTCGATCTTACGCAAGTCCTCCAGGACACTCGGCGCCACCAGGCTCCCCCGTTCCTTTCGTCCAGGCGCTTTGAGCCGGCGGAGATTCTCCTCCCGGTCACAAACCAACGTAACCCAGGTGAAGTTGAGTCCCGCGCGCAGGGCAGCCTGTCGCCAGCCGTCGAACTGAAGGCTGCCGCGATGATCCTGCGTCACGACGTTGGTCGCGACAAATCTGCCTTTGTGCCCACTGTCGCCGATTTCGTCCCAAACCGCGTCCAGCGTGCGGTCCCGCACACGCGACCAACCCGGACTGCCAATTT
>JARGOG010000124.1 GCA_029212785.1 Thalassobaculaceae bacterium | reverse complement strand
TCAGTCGACCCGCTTGCCGTCCTGGTAGCGGTACCAGCCGCGGCCGTAGCGGCGGCCGAGGCGGCCGGCGGCGTGGAGCTGCTTGATGGTCGGCCGCGTGTGCATCCGGTCGCCATAGGCGTCTTCCAGGATCTGGCTGACCTTCAGGGTCAGGTCGATGGTGATGTTGTCCATCAGCTCGAACGGGCCGACCGGATGGCCGAGACCGAGACGGCAGCCGGTATCGATATCGGCCGGGGTGGCGGCCCCTTCCTCGACCAGGCGGATCGCCTCGTCCCACATGGCGAACAGGATGCGGTTGACCGCGAAGCCGACCACGTCCTTGACCTGGATCGGGGTCTTGCCCGGCAGCTCGACCATGGCGGTGGCGCGCTTCACCACCTCCGGATCGCTGTCCATGCCGCTGATCACCTCGACCAGCTTCATGCGGCTGACCGGGGAGAAGAAGTGCAGGCCGAGGAAGTTGCCCTGGCGCGCTTCCGAGAAGTAGGAGGCCAGCACCGAGATCGAGATCGACGAGGTGTTCGACGCGATGATCGCATCCGGCTTGCAGACCTTGTCCAGCTCCTTGTAGAGCGCGCCCTTGGCCTCCTGGTCCTCGGTGATCGCCTCGATCACCAGATCGCAGTCGCCAAAGGTCGACACGTCGATGCAGGTCTCGATATTGGCGAGCGCCCGGGGCTTGTCCTCCTCGGCGAAGAAGCCGCGGCCGATGCCGGAATCCAGGGTCTTCGCGAGCTTGGTCATCGCCTTGTCGACGTATTCCTGGCTGGCGTCCATCAGCCGGACCTTGACGTCGGCGAGGGCGAAAACCAGCGCGATTTCGGAACCCATCATGCCGGCGCCGCACACGCCGAGACGTTGGATGGTCATGGGATCGTCCTCCAGTACGGTGGAGCCGGAAATCGGCTCAGGGATTAGCGGTGTGTCTCAGAACCAGCTGTCTTGCACATCGACAAGCGTCGCGTCGAGGGATTGCAGCAGTGTCGCGCGCTGTTCGCTGCGCGGCAGCTCCCAGCGGGCGGCATACCGGGCGGCGGCGAGCTTGCCGCGGGCGAAGTCCGGGTCCTGGCCGGCCTTCAGCATGGCGGCGGCCTCGATCGCCTGCCGGGTCCAGATCCAGCCGAACACGGTGAGCCCGGCGAGGTCCATATAGGCCTCGGCGTTGGCCAGCAGGCGGATCGGACCGATCCGGGTCGAATCCTTCATCAGCGCGTCGGTGGTTTCGACCAGCCGGTCGCGGGCCTCTTTGGTCGCGTCCCGGATTAGCTTGACCTCGGCGATGCCGGCGGCTTCGGCCAGGGTCGCATCGATCGCCTCGACCACCGCGGCGAAGGCAGCGCCGTCATGGATCGAGGCCTTGCGGCCCAGCAGGTCGATCGCCTGGATCGCGTTGGTGCCCTCGTGGATCGGGTTCAGCCGGTTGTCGCGGTAGATCCGCTCGACCGGGAAATCGCGGGTATAGCCGTAGCCGCCGAAGATCTGCAGGGCGTTGTGGTTGGCGACCAGCGACTGGTCGGAGAACCAGGCCTTGATGATCGGCGTCAGGAAGTCGAGCAGCAGGCTCTCGCGCTTGCGCACCTGCGGGTCCGGGTCGTGGGTCGAGCGGTCGATCCGGAGCGCCAGATCCAGGGCCAGCATCAGCCCGCCCTCGGCCACCGCCTTCTGCTGCAGCAGCATGCGGCGGACGTCGGCGTGCTCGATCAGCGCCAGTTGCGGCGTGGTCGGATCCTTGTCGCCCGGATGGCGGCCCTGCGGCCGCTCGCGGGCATAGGCGAGGCTTTCCAGATAGCCCTGATAGGCCAGCATGATGGCGCCGAAGGCGACGCCGACCCGGGCCTCGTTCATCATATGGAACATCTGCAGCAGACCGCGGTTCGGCGCGCCGACGATCCAACCGATGCAGCCGTCCTCCTCGCCGAAGCTGAGCGCGGTATTGACCGTGCCGCGATAGCCCATCTTGTGGTTCAGGCCGATCAGCCGCACGTCGTTCGGCACGCTCGGATTGCCGGTCTCATCCAGGCGATAGCGCGGCACGATGAACAGGCTGAGCCCCTTCACCCCGGCCGGCGCGCCCTCGATGCGGGCGAGCGTCATGTGGACGATGTTCTGCGATATCTCGTGCTCGCCGCCCGAGGTCCACATCTTCGAACCCTTGATGGCGTAAGTGCCGTCATCAAGCCTGCGGGCGACAGTGCGCACGTCGGACAGCGAGGAGCCGGCATGGGGTTCGGACAGGGCCATGGTGCCGAAGAACCGGCCCTCCAGCATCGGCTGCATCCACAGGCGCTGCTGCTCCTCGGAGCCGTGGGCGTGGATCAGATTGGCGGCGGCGATGGTCAGGAACGGGTAGCCGGCGGTCGGCACGTTGGCCGCCTTGAAATGGGCGAAGGCCGCCTGCTGGATGGTCCAGGGAAGCTGCATCCCGCCGCGTTCGGTATCGTGGTGGGCGGCCATGAACCCGGCTTCCGCGAAGGCGCGGACCGCCTCGCCGATCTCCGGGATCAGCACGACCTTGCCGTTCTCCAGATAGGGCTCGTTGGCATCGGATTTGGCGGCGTGTGGGCGGAATTTCTCCTCGGCGATGCGTCTCGCCGTCTCGATCACTGCGTCGAAGGTCTCGCGGCCGTGATCGGCGAAGCGCGCGTAGCGGGTGAGCTGCTCGGCATCCAGGACGCGCCACAGGGCGAAGTCCAGGTCGCGCGGATCGATCAGAGGGACCGCCATGGCGTCACGCGACCAGGAAGCCGCCGTCGACGGTGACCACCGTCCCGGTCATGTACTTGGAGGCGTCCGAGGCGAGCAGCAGCAGCGCGCCGTCCAGATCCTCCGACTGGCCGAGCTGGCGCTGGGGGATGCCCTTGACCAGCTTCTCGCCCGCCGGCGTGTGGAAGAACTCGGTGTTGATCGGCGTTTCGATATAACCAGGGGCGAGCGCGTTGACCCGCACACCGACGCGCGCCAGTTCCAGGCCCATCGACTTGGTGAGCTGAATCAACGCGGCCTTGGAGGTGCAGTAGCCCGAGAGGTGGCCGATCACGCTCTGGCCGAGCACGCTGGCGATGTTGACGATCGACCCGCCATCTTTCGCGGCCATGCGTCTGGCGGCCTCCTGGCCGGCGATGAAACAGCCCTTCAGGTTGGTGTCGAGCACCGAATCCCAATCCTCGACACTCATCTCCAGGAACGGTTTGGTGACGGCGATCCCGGCATTGTTCACCAGGATGTCGACTGGCCCGAGGGCGGCTTCCGTCGCGTCGAAGGCGGCGCGGACCGAAGCCTGATCCGTCACGTCCATGGCCACCGCCGCGGCGGACCCGCCGGCCGCCTCGATCTCGCCTTTCAGGGCTTCCAGCTTCGCCGTCTGGCGGGCGGCGAGCGCCACCTTTGCCCCGGCCCCGGCGAGGGTCCGGGCAAAACCGGCGCCCAGCCCCTGGCTCGCCCCGGTGACGAGGGCGGTCTTGCCGGTCAGATCGAAACGGTCGGGCATCGGCGGGTCTCCTCGGTCGAACAGCGATCGAATTGCGGGACGGACTCATAGCTCCCCCGAAGCAGCGGCGCCACCCGCAACCATACGGCAAGAGCGTCCGGAGCGGCGAAAAACGGCGGAATCCGGTGTGCGTTCATTTGTTGTTAACCACGTGGCAAAGCGCACTGCCTCGCGGACTCGAACCGGTCAGAACAGCGCCGGGTACAGGCGGTCCGCGGCGGGCGGTCCAGGCCGCTTCTTCGACGAGAGAAGAGGGTATGGTCATGAAGATGAGTCATCACGACGGTGTGGAAGCCGAAGGACAGGTTCTGTTCTGCACGCCGTTCGGCTACATGTTCGAGGATGCGGCGCGCTCGCAGACGTGCCTGCTGCCGGTTTCCAAGAAGACCGTCGACGCGCTGCTGAAGCTCGGCGAAGCCATGGGCGATCCAGGCACCCAGGCCGATCCGCAGCCGCAGTTCGACAGCGACATACCGGCGATCATGACCTATTTCGGTCAGTTCATCGATCACGACCTCACCGCACGAACCGACCGGGAAACGGCCGATGGCGGGCTGTCGATTTCCGACGGCAAGGGCGATGTCCGGCCCGGCATGAAGCCAGTGGCGCCGGACGAGATCGTCCAGCAGGTGTTCAACGCGCGCCGGCCGCAATTCGACCTCGACAGCCTGTTCGGCGACGGGCCGAGCCTGATCGCCGCGACGAGCAACCCGGGTCTGATCAACACGGCGTCCGACCAGTTCTACGAGGATCTGCGCCTCAAGGTGCGGTTCGGTCCGGACGGCTATCTCGACCTGCCACGGCGCGCCGACGGCCCAGAGGCCGGCAAGGCGATCATCGGCGACGACCGCAACGACGAGAACCTCAACGTCAGCCAGTTCCACGCCGCCATGCTGCGCTTCAACAACGTGGTGTTCGAGAGCACCCATGGCAGCTCGGCCCAGAGCCGCTACAGCCAGACCCGGCGGTTGGTGCGCTGGGCGTACCAGTACATCGTCGTCAACGAATACCTGCCCGCGGTGTGCGATCCGTCGATCGTCGAGGATGTGCTGCTGAACGGCCCGCGGTTCTACAATCCGGCCGCCAATAACGGCGCGGTCTTCATGCCGCTCGAGTTCTCGGTGGCGGGGTTCCGCTTCGCCCATTCGATGATCCGGCCGTTCTACAAGGTGAACGACGACGTCACCCTGAACATCGACGAGATCCTGGAGCCGGCCCGCGACCGCGGCGCCAACACGCTGGTCGGCACCGATCACCGCCTGAAGCCCGAAAACGTGGTCTCGTGGCGCAACTATGTCGACCTGACGGCCGATGTGTTCGGCGGCCCGCAGAGGACCCGGCTGATCGACCCGCGCCTGGCCAAGGGGCTCAACAGTCTGAACTTCACCCAGGGCGATATCGGAAAGATGATGGCGATGCTGGCCCAGCGGAACCTGCTGCGAGGCTATCTGTTCAGTATCCCGACGGGCCAGGCCGTGGCCGCGCAGATGGGGATTGTGCCGATGACGGCGCAGGAGGTCACGGGCGACGATCCGGCGCTCGCCCAGGCGATCACCGAGGGCGGTTTCGCCAACCGCACGCCGCTCTGGTACTACATCCTGCGCGAGGCCGTGGTGCACAAGGGCGGTCGGACCCTGGGCGCGGTCGGCAGCCGACTGGTCGCCGAAGTGATCGTCGGGCTGCTCAAATCCGACCCCAACAGCTATCTGAACCACACGGTCAACCGGGCGGTGACGGCCAAGGGAATCGAGATCACATCGGGCTTCAACACCACCACGATCGGCTCGCTGGCGGACATCATCCGGTATGCCGGCCTGCGGAAGTGATCTCGCAGCGGGGCGGGGACAGACAGGGTCTCCGCTCCGGTGCGCGTCCGACATGCGCGTCTCGGCACCGATCCGGGATCAGGAGCTCGGGTCGGCCGCGTCCAGGTTGGCGGCGACGGCGGCGGCCGGAGACTCGGTCGGCGTCAGCGTGTCGACCACCTGGGCGGTTTCCGCCGGCGTTCCGCAATACGCGATGATCGTCGGATAGGCCGCATCCTGTCCGGTCGCCAGGGCCGCATCGATCCGGCGCTCGCAGACGCCATGGGTCGCGTACACCTGACCGGCGGTATCGAGCAGCTCGCACTGAGTGCCGGAATCCGCACATCCGAACAGGCTGAGAATGATAAGAACCTTGTCCATTGCGATATCCACCTTTCAGTCTATCAACGAGACCGGTGGGGTGTTGGTTCCATTCCGAGACCGTGGCGGCATCCCTCCTTGATTTGCCCTCGGTGCCCGTCTAGTTTCTCGCACCCGCGAAATACCGCGAAATCAGGCGTGAGAAGAGACATGCCCGACGGCGACAGGCCCGGCACACCGCACCAGCCCCGCACCGATTTTCAGTCCCTGATTCTGACGCTTCAGGCCTATTGGGCGAGCAAGGGCTGCGTGGTCCTTCAGCCCTACGATATGGAGGTTGGCGCCGGCACGTCCCACCCGGCGACGACCCTGCGCTCGCTCGGGCCCGACGAGGTGTGGCGCACAGCTTATGTGCAGCCCTCGCGCCGGCCGACCGACGGGCGCTACGGCGAAAACCCGAACCGGCTGCAGCACTATTACCAGTTCCAGGTGATCGTGAAGCCGTCCCCGGTCGACAGCCAGGAGCTCTATCTGGGGTCGCTGCGCGCCATCGGCCTCGACCCGATGGCCCACGACATCCGCTTCGTCGAGGACGACTGGGAGAACCCGACGCTGGGCGCCTGGGGCCTCGGCTGGGAGGTCTGGTGCGACGGGATGGAAGTGTCCCAGTACACCTATTTCCAGCAGGTCGGCGGCATCGACTGCGCGCCTGTCAGCCTGGAATTGACCTACGGACTGGAACGCCTGGCCATGTACATCCAGGGCGTCGACGATGTGTATTTTCTCGACTGGGACGGTATCCCCGAAGAGGACGGCGGCAAGATTTACGGCGACGTCTACAAGCAGGCGGAGCGGGAGTTCTCGACCTACAATTTCGAATATGCCGACACCGACCAGCTGTTCCGGCGGTTCAAGGACTGCGAGGTCGAGTGCATGAAGCTGCTCGCCGCCGACCTGCCGCTGCCGGCCTATGACCAGTGCCTGAAGGCCGGTCACTCGTTCAACCTGCTGGATGCACGCGGCGTGATCAGCGTGACCGAGCGCCAGGCCTATATCGGCCGGGTGCGCACGCTGGCCAAGGGCTGCTGCGAGAAGTGGGTCGAGGTCAGCACCGCCTGGAAGGCGGACTGGGAAAAGAAGAAGGCGGCGGCACGCCGCTCCGGGGATTGAAATGGCTGAGCTTCTGCTCGAACTGTTTTCCGAGGAGATTCCGGCGCGCATGCAGGCGCGCGCGGCTGCGGATCTGAAGAAACTCGTCACCGACAAGCTCAAGGCCGGTGGCCTGGAGTTTTCCAGCGCCGACGCCTATGTCACGCCGCGTCGCCTGACCCTTGTGGTCGACGGCCTGCCGCAGAAGCAGCCCGACGTCAGCGAGGAGCGCCGTGGCCCGCGCGTCGACGCTCCGGAGAAGGCGATCCAGGGTTTCCTCGGCGCCACCGGCCTGACCCTGGACCAATGCGAGAAGCGCGATACCGGCAAGGGTGAGTTCTGGTTCGTGGTGATCGAGAAGAAGGGCGAGGCGACGGCCGACGTCCTGCCGGAGATCATCCTGTCTTCCATTCGCGAGCTGCCCTGGCCGAAATCCATGCGCTGGGGCCGCAATACCTTCCGCTGGGTGCGCCCGCTGCACCACATTCTGGCGGTGTTCGACGGGGCGGTGCTCGACGGCGGCCTGGACCTGGGCGAGACCCAGCTCACCTTCACGGGCGAGACCCGGGGGCACCGGTTCATGGCGCCCGACACGGTGGCCGTCACCTCGTTCCACGAGTACCGCACCGAGATGGGCGGCGCCTTCGTCATGCTCGACCGCGAGGAGCGCAAGGAAACGATCCTGCGCGAGGCGAAGGCGCTGGTTGAGGCCGAGGGGCTCGTGCTGCGCGACGACCCGGGCCTGCTGGAAGAGGTCTGCGGCCTGGTCGAATGGCCGGTGCCGCTGATGGGCCGGATCGACGCCGAGTTCATGGAAGTGCCGCCGGAGGTGCTGGTCACCTCCATGCGCAGCCACCAGAAGTATTTCGCGGTGGAGACCAAGGACGGCGCGCTGGCCGACCGGTTCATCCTGGTCTCCAACATGGCGAGCGAGGAAACCCGCAACGCCAACATCGTCGCCGGCAACGAGAAGGTCCTGCGCGCACGGCTGAGCGACGCCAAGTTCTTCTGGGACCAGGACCGGGCGGTGAAGCTCGGCGACCGCCGCGCCGCCCTGCGCGACGTGAAGTTCTACGACAAGCTCGGCACCATGGCCGACAAGGTTGAGCGGGTGGCGGCACTCGCCGCCGAGATCGCGCCGATGGTCGGCGCCAATGCCGATGCGGCCCGGCACGCCGCGACCCTGGCCAAGGCGGACCTGACCACCGGTATGGTCGGCGAGTTCCCCGAGCTGCAGGGCCTGATGGGCCGCTACTATGCGCTCGACGCCGGCGAGGACCTGCAGGTCGCCGATGCGGTCGCCCAGCACTACTCGCCCGTCGGCCCGACCGATACCTGCCCGACGGCACCGGTCTCCGTCGCGGTGGCGATGGCCGACAAGGTCGACACCCTGGTTGGCTTCTTCGCCATTGGCGAGACCCCGACAGGCTCCAAGGATCCCTTCGCCCTGCGCCGCGCGGCACTCGGCGTGATCCGGCTGATCATCGAGAATGGGCTGCGGATCAACCTGCTGCCGCTGTTCGGTCGATCGATCGAGCTGCAAGCCCCGTCCGTGCGAGACGAAGCTTGGAGACTGACCGCAAGCCAAGAGGCTATGGGTAAAGTCGCTGATCCGGATGGCGAACTGGCTCCGCTCCAGTTTGTGTCTCGCCAATTGCTCGACTTTTTTGCGGAGCGTCTAAAGGTCCACCTGCGCGATCAGGGCGTTCGCCACGACCTCATTACGGCTGTGTTCGAGCATGTGTGGCATGACGGACATAGAGAGGACGATCTGGTCCGCCTGCTGGCCCGGGTCCATGCGCTCAGCGCCTTCCTGG
>JARGOG010000028.1 GCA_029212785.1 Thalassobaculaceae bacterium | reverse complement strand
CTGCCGGCAGGCTGACAGACCCGGTCCGGAAATTCAAATCGGCAGGCACTCGCCCAACATCCGACCTCGCCCCGAGCAAGTCCGTCCTGAACCTGATCCAGGACGGGATGAGCCGAAGGGTCAGGCGGGTTTGGCGCCGCGCAGCCGCTCTTCGTGTTCGGCCAGCACTTGGCCCGCCCCCCAACCGGTGCCGCGCAACGCCTTGAGAATCGCCACCAGGTTATCGTCGCGAATCCGTTCCAGATCGCGCGGCGAGCGGCCCGCCGCCTGGGCGTCGGACTGGTCCGCAATCCGATCGACCAGGTCCGGCGTCATCTCCGGCACGTCCATGAGCTTGGTCCATGGCCAGGCGAGCGCCGGGCCGAACTGCTCCATGAAATGCCGCATTCCCCTCTCGCCACCGGCGATGTGAAAGGTCTGGAACGTTCCCATCTGCGCCCAACGCAGGCCGCAGCCGTAACGGATCGCGTCGTCGACCTCCTCGGTCGTCGCCACGCCGTCATGCACCAGCCACAGCGCCTCGCGCCACAGCGCTTCCATCAGCCGGTCGGCGACGAAGGCGTCGATCTCCACCTTCAGGTGGAGCGGCTTCATGCCAAGCGCGGTGTAGAGCGCCATCGCCCGCTCGACCGTCGCGGGTTCGGTCGCCTTACCGCCGACGATTTCTACCAGCGGCAGCAGATAGACCGGGTTGAACGGGTGGGCGACGATCAGGCGACCCGAATGGGCCATGCCCTCCTGCAGCACGCTCGGCCGGAAACCGCTGGTGGACGAGGCGATGATGCCGTCGGCATTCGCCGCCTCGATCTCCCGGTAGGCCGCGTGTTTGACATCGAGGCGCTCGGGCACCGCCTCGACGATGAGGTCGGCGCCGACCACCGCCGCGGCGATCGAGTCGACCAGCGACCAGGATCCCTTGGCCGGCCGCGGCGCGTCGATCAGTGCCGCCGCCGCCCGCTCGGCATTGTCCAACACCGGCGCGATCTTCGCCTCGGCATCCGGGGCGGGATCGTACACCGTACAGTCGACTCCGCTGTCGGTCAGCCGGGCAAGCCAGCCGGAACCGATCACCCCGGCGCCGAGGATCGCGGCCTTGTTCGGGAGACCGCTCACAGCCGCCCCGCTCACGATTTCGGCGCCCGCTTGGTCAGGCCGAGCTTGGCGCGGACCTCGGCCGGACCGATCACCGTCGCCCCCAGGGTCTCAACCACGGTGACCGCCTTCTCGACCAGTTGGGCGTTGCTGGCGAGCACGCCGCGTTCCAGATACAGGTTGTCCTCGAGCCCGACCCGCACGTGCCCGCCGGCGAGCACCGAAGCGGCAGCGTAGGGCATCTGGTCGCGACCGAGCGAGAAGGCCGAATAGGTCCAGCCCTCGGGGATCGCGTTGACCATCGCCAGGAAGGTGTTCAGGTCGCTCGGCGCGCCCCACGGCACGCCCATGCAGAGCTGCACCAATGCCGGGTCGGCCAGCACGCCTTCAGCCACCAACTGCTTGGCGAACCAGAGATGACCGGTGTCGAAGGCCTCGATCTCCGGCTTCACGCCAAGCTCGGTCATCATGCCGCCCATGGCCCGCAGGGTACCCGGCGTGTTCATCATGACATAATCGGCCTCGGCGAAATTCATGGTGCCGCAGTCGAGCGTGCAGATTTCCGGCAGGCATTCGCGGATATGCGCCATGCGCTCCGACGCGCCGGCGAGATCCGTGCCCTTCTCGTTCAGCGGCAGCGGGCTTTCGACCGGACCATGCACCAGGTCGCCGCCCATACCCGTCGTCAGGTTCAGCACCACGTCGATATCGGCCGCGCGGATCCGGTCGGTCAGTTCGCGGTACAAGTCGAGCCGCCGGCTCGGCGCGCCGGTCTCGGGATCGCGAACATGACAATGGACCACCGCGGCGCCGGCCTTGGCCGCGTCGATCGCGCTGTCGGCGATCTGCTGCGGCGACCGGGGCACATGCGGGCTCTTGTCCTGGGTCCCACCGGAACCGGTGACGGCACAGGTGATGAACACCTCGCGGTTCATGGCGAGCGACATGACAATCCTTTCCTCGTTCCCTGCTACTGCAGCATTTCACCCCGTCCGAGCGCATCCATATCGGCCCGGACCATCATCTCGGCGAGCCCGTCGAGGTCGACCTCCGGCCGCCAGCCGAGCACTCTGTCGGCCTTCGACGCATCGCCGAGCAGCACGTCGACCTCGGCCGGCCGGAAGAAGGCCGGGTTGACCCGCACAACCACGCGGCCGCTCTTGGCGTCCCGGCCCACGGTGTTCACACCGGTGCCCGACCACTCGATGTCGAAGCCGGCAGCCGCACCGGCGATCTCGACGAAACGGCGCACGGATGCCTTGACTCCTGTCGCCAACACGTAGCTGTCCGGCTGCTCCTGCTGCAGCATCAGCCACATGCCGCGCACATAATCCCCGGCAAAACCCCAGTCCCGCTCGGAATCGAGATTTCCAAGTTCCAGCACCGTATCGGCGCCAGCGGCCATCTCGGCGAAGGTCGCGGTGATCTTGCGGGTGACGAACTCCCGACCGCGCAACGGACTCTCGTGGTTGAACAGGATGCCGGAACTGGCGTGCAAGTCGAACGATTCCCGGTAGTTCACCGTGATCCAGTGACCGTAGAGCTTGGCGACACCATAGGGGCTGCGGGGATAGAACGGCGTGGTCTCGGACTGCATCGGCGCCTGGATCTTGCCGAACATCTCCGACGACGAGGCCTGATAGAACCGTGTCGCCGGGGCCACCGACCGGATCGCCTCCAGCAGCCGGGTAACGCCGAGGGCGTCCACGTCGCTTGTATAGAGCGGCTGGTCGAAGGAGGCGGCAACGAAGCTCTGGGCCGCGAGGTTGTACACCTCGTCCGGCTTCACCGTCTCCAGCACCCGCAGGACGTTGGAGAACTCGAGCAGTTCCAGCGGCACCATTTCCACATCGCCCTCGATGCCGAGCCGGCGCAGCCGCCAGTTCGAGCTCGAGGCGCTGCGACGATAGGCACCGACGACCCGGTAGCCCTGCGCCAGCAGATGCTGCGAGAGGTAGGCTCCGTCCTGGCCCAGCACGCCGGTGATCAATGCGGTCTTCACGGTGCTCATCGCGTGTTCAACACCCCGGTCGGTTCAGCGTGGGTTTCGTCGGCGCGGGGTCCGTGTGCACCAGGGTCTCATCCCAGCTCGAACGTGGTCACGCCGAATATCCGGGCGATGTCTAGCGCGGGGGCAGGTCCGGTGTACATCCGTGCGGTCTCGAAAACCGGCTCGAGGCCGAGTTGCCCGGCGAGGGCTACGGCTTCGGTATTTGGCTCGGGCGTGTCGAGATAGATCTCCGGCGCCGAGCCGATGGCGGGAATCAGATCGGCCAGCAGAGACTCCGCCACCGCCCGGTCCGCGGCGACCAGCGGACCGATCTTCCAACCCGACCTGCACGGCCGGGCCACCGCATATCCGGCGAGCGCATTGTCCCGGTACGCAGTGCGCGCGACATGGCCGTCCGACGCGAACCAGTCCTCGAGAAATCCGGCGCGCCCGGCCGGAAACAGGGTCCGGTCCAGGGCCGCGATCTCCGGGCCCGCGTTGCTGACCGCCCGGATTTCGACACCGGGCGCCGCCGACGGGACCACCGACACGGTGCCACCATAGCGGATGTTGCGATACGCGAAGGTGAAGCCGGAGCGCTTGTAGTTCTCCTGCTCGGCGACCACGCCGTCCAGCCCGATCAGCCGGTCACCGGCGTGGCGAACACCCGCCTGCCACAGCTTGTAGCCGTAACCCTGGCCCCGATGGTCCGGATGGGCGATGTAGAAACCGAGAAACGCGAAATGCGGATCGTAGTTCACCACCGATATCGACGTGATGAGCGTGCCGTCCAGATAGCCGCCAAGGAAGCCTTCCGGGTCGACGGCGCTGAAACTGGCGGCGTCGCGGTTGCCCGGGTTCCACCCCTCCGCCGCCGCCCATGCGACGGCGGTCGCAACGTCGGCCTCGGACATTACGGCGATTTCATAGGTTTCGGCCATCAGTCGGTCTCCGGCTTGTGATGCGCATGCCAGTGTCGGGCGATCTCGTCGCGCCGGCAGACCCACACGCGGTCGTGCTTCGCGACGTGGTCGAGGAAGCGCTGCAGGGCGGCGAACCGGCCCGGGCGACCGACCAGCCGGCAGTGCAGTCCGACCGACATCATTTTCGGCTGGTCCGCGCCTTCGGCATACAGCACGTCGAAACTGTCGCGCAGATAGGCAAAGAACTGGTCGCCCGAGTTGAACCCCTGATTGACGGCGAAGCGCATGTCGTTGGCGTCGAGCGTATAGGGAATGATCAAGTGTGGCGCACCGAACTCGTAGTTCCAGTAAGGCAGTTCGTCGGCATAGCTGTCGCTGTCGTAGAGAAAACCGCCATGCTCGACCACCAGGCGTCGCGTATTCGCGCTATTGCGGCCAGTGTACCAGCCGACCGGTCGCGCGCCCGTCGCTCTTTCGATCGCGTCCGTGGCCCGCTTCACATGGGCGCGTTCGGTATGCTCCGGGACATTCTGGTAATCGATCCAGCGGTAGCCGTGGCTCGCCACCTCCCATCCGGCCTCGATCATCGCCGGCCCGACCTCCGGATTGCGCTCCAGCGCCATGCCGACGGCGTAGACGGTCAGAGGCAGGTCGCGCCGGGTGAATTCGCGATGGATGCGCCAGAACCCGGCGCGCGCACCGAACTCGTAGATCGACTCCATGTTCAGGTTGCGCTGCCCCTCCAGCGGCGCCGCGCCGATGATCTCCGACAGAAAGGCTTCGGAGGCCGGATCTCCGTGCAGGATCGCGTTCTCCCCGCCTTCCTCGTAATTCATCACGATCTGCAGCGCGACCCGCGCACCGCCCGGCCATTTCGGGTCCACGGGCGTGCGGCCGTAGCCGATCAGGTCGCGGGGATAGGGAGTGGTCATGCGTCGCCTCCTGCCGGTGCCGTCAAGTCACGCGACGCGACTATAGCCGGAGGTGTCGATCCATCACCATGGCGGAGCGGGGATCCGCCTGGGTGTCTAAGCGTTGGCCCTGTCGTCCGGCGGTTCGGACGCCGGCGGCCGTCGCTCGATCACGGCCATGGCCGCGGCACGGTCGACACCGAGAAACTCGATCGCCTCGTCGAGGTCGTCGAACATCGTGAAGGTGACGTCCATATCCGACAGGTGGCGTAGCGCGTTCCAGAGCGGCATCAGATGGCGGGCATCGGCGGAGCCGGGCCCCACCGCGGCACCGGCGCGCCGATGCATCCCCCGGGCCTTGAGTTGCTCGCCGCGACCTCGATACAGCGCCGTAAGCGCGTCCAGCGTCGCATCCGGGGCGGTGACGTCGTCGTCGAAGAGCATCAGCGAGACGAACTCGCCCCCGGGCGGCACCGCGTCCCAGGACTCGATCTGCACGATCCGGGCCTCCTCCGGGGTGATCCGACCGGAGTACCAGAACACCAGGAGATCGCCGGAGTCGCTTACAGTCCAGGTAATCGGCATGCTCAGCCTCTCAAATGCAGTTGGCTCAATTACCCACTGATTTTCAATGGTTTTTCGGGTCGAAAATAGTATCGTATGCAATGCGCAAGGCCGCACGTATACCCAGTTGTGTCACGTGTCGATGGCGTTTTGCGTCCAACGGAAAAACCGCTACTGACGCGGCAGACCAACACCTAGAATCACCCATTCTCACGGGAAATCGGGCCCCTACATACTCCTATGACGCGTATTTCGGGCGTCGATCACATACTGCCGGCGGCCCTGCCGCCCGCGTCATCGCCGATTACCGCGTTGGGGCTCATCGAGAGATCACCTGAAAGTGGCCAGTTTTTCCCCTATTGGTTACTTCATCATTTTTAGAAATTTGATTGCGACTCCGGGGCCCGCCACGCATACTGGAGGTGATGGATGTGTATGACAGGTCCACCCGTGGTTCGCCGATTGGCTGAACCTAAGTCGATGCGAGGGGCATGATGCGGCGATCACTCTCACTCTCCATATTGGCGTTGGCGACAGTTCTGCTGATCGCCCGTCCAGCCGCGGCCGATACCACCAACACCTTGGCCAAAACCTTCGCGCTCACCCTGGCGGGGACGATCATCGGCGCCTATGGCCTGCCCTATGTCGCGCCGATGGTGGCGCCGACTCTCGGGTCGGCCTATGTCGCCACGGCGGGCACAATCAATGGGGCCCTCGCCCCGATTTTCTCCACCCCCGCTGCGGTCGCCACCGGCTATGCCGCGACCGCCGGCGCCATCGACGGCGCGCTGACCACCGCCGGGACCTATACGGTGATGCAGCCGCGTCTGGTCGGCGCGGTGACCGGCATGGCGCTCGGTCTGATCGGTGGAATCTACATTTTTTCCGAACCGACGGCCGTGACCGAGACGAGTTCAGGCCCGCTGGAGACGACAAACACCGTGGTGATGCTGCAGCGCTGAGAGGCTGTCTGCGATATCCGGCGAGAGCCGAGGCCTCACGATACAATCTTAGGGGGATTAAGGCGTGTTTTGGGGGCACTCAAATACGGCGACCCGCCACCTTACGGGGCTGGTGCTGACGGTTGCCGCCGTCACTGGCGGCGCGCTCGATGCGACGGCACTTGAGGTCGGCGAAACGTTGTCCGGCTATGCCGAGCTTCAGGGCCGGCAGGTGCCGCTGCCCGACGGCGACTGGACCGTGGCCGGCATGGGGAACAACACGATCGTCTCCGGTGTCGCCGGCGCCTATGGGACGATCGAGAACGCGGTACTGCTGCAGCTCAACGGCGACAAGGTCCGTGGCATCGTTGAGATCAATACCAACGTGATCTCCGTGACCGAAGGCTGGGGCACCACCGATGCCTGCCGGCGCGACGGCGTCCTGGCGAAACTCAACCTGTACCGGACCGCGGTCGACGGCTTCTGCTACTTCGTCACCGAGACCACCCGTCCGGCGACCGTCGGCGGCACCGACGCCTGGCAGGCGGCGAAGGCTTTCGCGGCCGAGCGGAGCTACGCCTTGCCGCAGGAGTGGCTGACCGTCGGCTTCAGGCTCTCCAACCGTCAGGACATTCTCGACGCGCGGTATCATTTCGACGGGCTTGAGCTTGGCACCCTGGCGCCGGCGATCGCCGTCTGGACGCCCGAGAGCGTTGTCGCCGACTCCAACAAATACGCGGTCGTGAACGACCTCAACGCCTGGGCCGGGCTGACGTCGGAGCTGTTCGAGAGCGGATTGCTCGGCCGATTGGCGGAGAAGCTGCATGGCCGGTCCGTGCCCCAACCCCTGGCGCTGGTCGAGGACGGCACGGTCGACCCGAGCGCCATCGGTCGGGCCAGCAATGCCGCACGCAAACGGGCTTTGGAAGAGCTCGCCGCCGACGGTGTGATCCGCCAGGACGACCTGGCGGCCTATTTCGCGGCGGTCGACAACACGGCACCACCCCCGACGATCGAAAACTACTACCAGACCCTCGTGGCCAAGATGATCTCGTTCAACCTGTTCCGGGTATCGGTCGACTATCTTCTGGCCTTCATCGTGACGGTGAACGCCGCGGTCTCCGGATACATCACGGCGTCGATCGTCTTGACCCACTCGATGGCACAGATCGCCAACGACGTGGCCTGGGACTCCTACATCGCCGGCCAGCGCAAGGACGGCTCGGAGCTGGTGGAGTTCAACTATATCGAACAGGCGGCGGAGCCGGTGTCATGAGGATGCATCTCGCAATTCTTGTCACGGCGGCCGTGCTGGTCTGCACCGCGCCTCTCTCGCGTGCGGCATCGGCGCTCACGATCGGCGACACCGTCACCGACGTGCTCCGGGTGTCCGGCAAGGACGTGCCGCTCCCGGCCGGCCCCCATACCGTTGTCGCCCTCGGCTTCGCCGGGATCACGCAGCCGGAATACGGCGCCCAGGTGAATCCGGCGGATTACGGCCCGATCCGACGGATCGTCCTGGTCCGCTCCGATGGTGGCATCATCGCCGACGCGGTGGAGATCGTGGTCAATACCCTGCCTCACCCCGACGGCTGGGGCATCGCCAGCGACTGCAGGCGGGACGATATCTACGCCACGCTGACCCGCTACAAGAGCGGGTGGGACGTGTCCTGCATGTGGGTGCAGCCGGCCTCCTCCACGTGGCTGGGAGACACGGTCCGACCGGTCGACGACGCGGTCATGACCCACGCCCTGGCCACCGACCTGGTGGTGCCGCAGCTTTTCCTGGAAGCGGGATTCCGGGTCGCCAACCGGTATGACGCGGTCGAGGTGCGCTACCAGTTCGCCGCCATGGACAAGGGCGCTCCGGCAACCGGCACGGCGATGGAATCCTGGCTGCCGAGCAACATCGCGGCCGCCCCGGAACCGCTGGCCAAGGTGCAGTCGGTTGCCGCCTGGGCGAGCTCGGTCTATCCGGCGGTCGAACAGGGGCTGCGCGTGCCGCTTGCCGCCGGGACCGCCTTCGCCAATCCGTTCGACGACATCGCGTTCACCGGCAAGACGACCGACCGGGCGCAGCGCCTTGCGCAGCTCGAAGTGCTCCGGGAAACCGGCACCGTCAGCGCCGACGAATACGCCCGCCAGAGGGCCATCATCGACGCCGAGATCGAACCGAAGGCGGAGAATGCATGGACCTACGCGACGGTCGCCGGATACAAGGCCTTCACCTACCGGGTGGTGGTCACGACGATCAACGCCGGCATCGACTACGTCTTCATCGGCCAGCCTTTCGCCGCCGGCGTCCTCGTCATTCTTCAGGTGGTGGTGAACACGACGAAGTTCTTCTTCCACGAGGTCATGTGGCAGGAACTGTTCGGCGTCGGGCCGCTGCAGCGCGAGAATCCGCGGGTGATGGATTTCGTGGCCGCCCGGGCGGCGTGAGCGGCCCTCGGATCCTCTCCACACGCCCCGACCTTGTGCCGGGGCTCACGCGCCTGGACGCACGAGCGGATTTGGTATTACGCCGATCTTCAGGGAACGCCGTGCCGTAGGCTCCGGCACACGGCCGGAGAATGCGCGGAGGGTGGGAAAGACGTTGCCTACCCGTCCACGGTGAAGGCCAGCACCCGGCTGATATGGGAGAGCGGACGGCCTGACTCCACGGCCCAGGCGTTGAACGCCGCCTGAACCGCCGCCATGTCCTTGCGCGAGCTCGGCTCCTTGTCGACGACCCCTTCGCGGATCAGCGCCTTGGCCACATGATCGGACAGGACGTAGCCGTCCTTTCCCATGAAGCGCATGACGATGGCCCCGACCCGGCCGCCAAGGCGCGCGCCGCGCTTCTTCAGCATTTCCAGCAGACCGGCGAAGTCGTCGCCCGGCCAGTCGGCGAAGCACTTAGCCGCCGACCCGTGTTCGGCCGCGAGCTCTTGCAGAAAGGCCGCGTTGTCCCTGACCGACCGGATCTTGGCGCCGTTGCGCACGATCCGCTTGTCCGAGACCAAGGCGTCCAGATCCTCGTCGCTCATCAGCGCGCAGCGGCCGACCTCGAAGCCCCAGAAGGCCGCCTCGAAGCCGTCCCATTTGGCATCGACGACCGTCCAGTTGAAGCCGGACTGGAAAATCCGGCGGGTCATGTCGGACAACCACCGGTCGTCGGGAATTGCCGAAAGCTCCCCGGCCGGCTTCGGTGTGGTCAGCAGCTCCTCCAGCGCCGCGTCGCCGCCCTTTCGAGCGGCGGCGCGGGCATAGAGATCGGCGAAGGATGCGGCCATTGCGCGCCCCTGCTCCAGTCGGGGTCAGGTCGCCGTGAAGTTCGGCTTCCGCTTCTCCATGAAGGCGGTTCGGCCTTCCTTGTAGTCGTTGCTGTCGAAGCACTTGCGTACCGCGGCGTCCGGCTGGGCCAGATCCCAATCGCCCTGCGGCTTGGCCAGCTCGATCAGCGACGCCTTGACCGCCTGAACCGACAGCGGCGCGTTGCCGGCGATCCGTTCGGCCAGCGGCCAGACGGTGTCGTCGAGCTCGGCCTTCGGCACCACGCGGTTGACCAGCCCCATGATCCGCGCCTCCTCGGCGTCGAACTGGCGGGCGGTATAGAAAATCTCGGCGACGAATTGCGGGCCGACGATGTCGTAGAGCCGGCGCACACCCTCGAAGGCGTAGCCGATGCCAAGCTTGGCGGCCGGCACGGCGAAGCGCGAGTCGTCCGAGGCGATGCGGATATCGGCATCGAGCGCGATGGCGAGGCCGCCGCCGATGCAGTAGCCGTTGATCCGGGCGATCGTCGGCTTGCGCAGGCTGGTGACCGCGTCGTGGAAGTCGGCGACCGCCTTGTTGTAGACCTCGATATGCTCGACCGAGGAGCGCTCATTCTCGAACTTCGAGATGTCGGCGCCGGCCACGAAGGCCTTGTCGCCGGCACCGGTCAGCACGACGCAGCGGATCTCGTCGTCATCGGCAAAGGTGGCGACCGCTTCCCGGCCCTCGCGCCACATGTCGAGCGACATGGCGTTGTGCTTGGACGGGTTGTTGAACGTCACCACGCCGACGCGCCCGCGGCGCTCGACGAGAAGACGGTTTTCGGTGGCTTCGGCTGTGGCCATTGTCTCGGTGGCTCCTGATATCTGTCTGTTCAAATGGAATTAGATCACTGAGCGGCTTCGCAAGTCTGCGATCTCCGCCGCGCTGTAGCCGTGCTCGGCCATGATCTCGTCGGTCTGCTCGCCGGGATCGGGCGGGTAGGTGACGATCTCGCTGGGCGTGCGCGACAGCTTGACCGGTTGGCCGACAAGGTCGATGCGACGTCCGACAGTCGGCGAATCGACGCCGCGCTGCATGCCGAGATGCTGGATCTGCGGATCCTGGAAAACCTTGTCGATGGTGTTGATCGGCCCGGCCGGCACGCCGGCCTCGTTAAACAGATCGACCCACTCTTCCGACGCCTTGGTCCGGGTGACCTCGTCGATGATGGCGTTCAGGGCGTGACGGTTGGCCGAGCGCAGCTCGCCGGTGGCGTAGTCCGGATGCTCGACAAGATCGTCGCGGCCGATCGAAGCGCAGAACCGCTTCCAGATCGCCTGTCCCGCCACCGCGATGTTGATGTGGCCGTCGGTGGTGGTGAACACGCCGGTCGGGATCGATGTCGGATGATCGTTGCCGGCCTGCTTGGGCACCTCGCCATCCATGGTCCAACGCGCGGCCTGGAAGTCGAGCATGAAGGTCATCGCCTGCAGCAGCGAGGTCTGGACCCACTGGCCCTTGCCGCTCTCGCCGCGCTCCAGCAGGGCGACGAAAATGCCGATCGAGGCGAACAGGCCGGCGGTGAGGTCGGCGACCGGGATGCCGGCGCGCACCGGCCCCTGGCCCACGAGGCCGGTGATGCTCATCAGTCCGCCCATGCCCTGGGCGATCTGATCGAAGCCCGGGCGTTTGACATAGGGCCCGTCCTGGCCGAACCCCGAGATCGAGGCATAGACGATGCGCGGGTTGATCGCCGACAGCGCGTCGTAATCGATGCCAAGCCGGGTCTTCACGTCGGGGCGGAAGTTCTCCACGACCACATCGGCTTCAGCGACGAGCTTCTTCAGGACCGCGACACCGTCCGGATCCTTCAGGTTCAGCGACATCGCCCGCTTGTTGCGGTGCAGGTTCTGGAAATCCGAGCCATGGCGTTTGCCGCCGAGCTGGTTTCCACCTTCGAGCGCCTCCGGCAGTTCCACCTTGATGACGTTGGCGCCCCAGTCGGCAAGCTGGCGAACGCAGGTGGGCCCGGAACGCACCCGGGTGAGATCCAGCACCTTGATATGCTTCAAGGCGTCAGAGGCTGGCGTGAACGGCATTTATTGTCCTCCCTTTGAGCGCGCGCAGACTAGACGACACCGGCTAGTGCGCCAATCCTCGCAATCAGAGTCATGCGGCGGAGTGTCGCATCAGGCCTGCGCCCTCGAAAGCGGCCTCTCGCCTACCCATATACCTTCTTAAGGCCAGTCAAGAAGCCATCGATTGGTCGGGAGCTTGCTCCCGGACTGCCTCGGAAGCGGCATCGCACCCTCCCCTCCCCCCGCAGATGCGGTGCCGCTTCCACCGGTCTTTTTCCCAGAACGCTCCAATCGATGAAATCGACGCCGCCCCGCGCTATAGAGGGGTGATGGCCCAGCTTTCCCCCGCTCCAGCCCGCCTGACCGCCACGGACATTGCCGTCGCGCGTGGCGGTCGACCGGTCTTTGCCGGGCTTTCCCTTGCGCTCGCCCCCGGGGGCGCGCTGCGGCTCGCCGGGCCGAATGGCGGCGGCAAGAGCACGGTTCTGCGCGTCGTCGCCGGCCTGCTTTCCCCGTTGAAAGGCCGGATTTCCTGGGACGGTACGGCGATCACCGACGACCCGGGCGCCCATGCCAGACGCATCGCCTATCTCGGCCACGCCGACGCGCTCAAGTCCGCCCTCACGGCCCGCGAGAACGCAGAAGCCGCGCTCGCCGTCGCCGGCCGCGCGTCGCCCGAGGCGCTGGACCGGGCCTTGGCCGCGCTCGACCTGCAGCGGCTGGCCGACCTGCCCGCCGGGTGGCTGTCCGCCGGCCAGCGCCGCCGGGTGGCCCTGGCCCGTGTCGTCGCATCGGGTTGTCCGCTCTGGCTGCTGGACGAACCCACGGTCGGCCTCGACGCCGCCTCGGTCGGCGCGCTGGAACGGGCAATCGCCGATCATCGGACCGCCGGCGGCATGATCATCGCCGCCACCCATATCGCCCTCGATCTCGGCGCCGGCGACGCCAGCCTCGATCCCGGCGCCTTTCCCTGGACCGCGGCCGCTTCGGCCTTCGACGAGGCGCTGGTGTGAGCCCGTTCCTCGCCGTCATTGCCCGCGACCTGCGGCTCGCCCGGCGCCAGGGCACGGACATCGCCATGACCCTGGCGTTCTTCGTGGTCGTCGTCGCCCTGTTCCCGCTCGGCCTCGGCCCGACCCCGGACCTCTTGGCACGCATCGCGCCGGCAGTGCTCTGGATCACCGCGCT
This sequence comes from Thalassobaculaceae bacterium, assembly GCA_029212785.1. Taxonomy (GTDB): domain Bacteria; phylum Pseudomonadota; class Alphaproteobacteria; order Thalassobaculales; family Thalassobaculaceae; genus Thalassobaculum. The sequence goes on along the minus strand of JARGOG010000028.1, from coordinate 47,846 downwards.
GCTCGCCGCCATGCTGTCCTTCGATCGGCTGTTCCAACAGGATTCCGAGGATGGCGGTCTCGACCAGCTTGTCCTGTCCGGCCTGCCACTCGCGCTACTGGCGCTGGCCAAAGCCTGCGCCCATTGGCTGACCACCGGGCTGCCGATGCTGGTGCTGGCACCGGTTCTCGCCATCAGCCTCAACCTCGCCCCCGACTCCTATGCCACCCTGGTCGCCACGCTGGCCCTCGGCACGCCGGTGGTCAGCCTGTTCGGCGTCGTCGGCGCCGCCCTGGTGGTCGGGGCCCGGCGAGCCGGGGTGCTGGTCGCCCTGATCGTGCTGCCGCTGCTGATCCCGGTGCTGATCTTCGCTGTCTCGGCGATCGAAGCCGCCGGCGCGGGGCTGCCGGTGCGGGTCCATCTGCTGTTCCTCGGCGCGATCCTGGCCGGCGCCATTCCGCTGGCGCCATTCGCTGCCGGTGCCGCCTTGCGCCAGGCGCTCGACTAGGACATATCCCCATCATGCACCGTTTCGCCAATCCGACCCGGTTCTTCCGCATCGCCAATGCCGTTCTGCCGGTTCTGGCTGTGGTGTCCGCCGGCCTGTTCGCCAGTGGTCTGTACTACGCCCTGTTCGACAGTCCGGCCGACTACCAGCAGGGCGACACGGTGCGGATCATGTATGTGCACGTGCCGGCTGCCTGGGCGGCGATGGCCTGCTACGCGACCATGGCGCTGGCCGGCGCCTCGTTCCTGATCTGGAAGCACGTCCTGGCGGATCTCGCGGCGCGCGCGGCAGCCCCCATCGGGGCGGGCTTCACGCTGATCTCCCTCGTTACCGGATCGCTCTGGGGGCAGCCCATGTGGGGCACCTGGTGGGTCTGGGATGCGCGGCTGACCTCGGTGCTGATCCTGTTCTTTCTATATCTCGGCTACATCGCCCTGGTGAACGCGTTCGACGATCCGGACCGGGGCGGTCGGGCCGGGGCGGTGCTGGCCCTGGTCGGTGCGGTCAACGTGCCGATCATCAAGTTCTCGGTCGACTGGTGGAACACGCTGCATCAACCGGCCAGCGTACTGCGCATGAACGGTCCGTCGATCGCGCCGGAAATGCTGCTGCCGCTGCTGCTGATGGCAGGGGCTTATTTCTCGCTGTTCGGCGTGATGATGATCCTGCGTTTGCGCAGCCTGTATGCCGGCCGTCGCCTGCGCCAACTCCGGCTCGCCGCCGCCTCCGAGTAGCAGCGAATACAATGGTCTGCGTGATGCGATTGGCCGCACGGTCCGGTCGGCCACCGCGCTTGGCTCGGCGCCTCGAACCCCTTACGTTTGGGTGCAAGGGTACGCAGGGATCCGAGAGACTCTGACCGGGGAGAACCGGGCGTGGACTACTTCTCAATGGGTGGATACGCGGCCTATGTCTGGCCGTCCTATGGCTTTGCCGCGATCGTCCTTGTCGGCCTTCTTGTCAGTTCCTGGATCGCGGCACGCCGTCGCGAGGCCGAGGTCGAGCAGTTGCGCGCGCGCGGAGCCGATATCCGGCGCCGAGCTTCCGGCGAGGCTGGAGAGGCACGATGACCCGCAAGAACCAGCGCATTGCCATGATCGTCGGTGGCCTCGCCTTTCTCGGCGTCGCCGCCGGGCTGGTGCTGACTGCCTTCGAGGACAGCGTCGTCTTCTTCTTCAGCCCGACCGACCTGCAGGCCAAGCCGGTCGATCCGGAGCGCCGTATCCGTGTTGGCGGTCTGGTCGAGACCGGATCGGTGGAACGCGGCCCGGCCGATGCCGAGATCCGCTTCAAGGTCACCGACGGCAACACCAGTGTGACCATCCGCTACGTCGGCATCCTGCCCGACCTGTTCCGCGAAGGTCAGGGGATCGTCGCCCAGGGTCGGTTGCAGGACGCGATGTTCCAGGCCGACGAGGTCCTGGCCAAACATGACGAGACCTATATGCCCAAGGAAGTCGCCGACGCGCTGAAGAAGCAGGGCCACTGGAAGGACGGCGAAGCCCCCTATGGCGACGGCGCCAAATCCGGAGGCGGCTCTTGATCGTCGAGCTCGGCCATCTGGCCCTGGCCGCGGCCCTGGTGGTCGCGGTTTTCCAGGCCGTGGTGCCGCTCTATGGCGCGGCGCGGCGCGACGCCACACTGATGGCGCTGGCCCAGCCGGCGGCCCTGGTTCAGTTCGCCGCCCTGATCATCGCCTTCGGCGCCCTGACCCACGCCTTCGTGACCTCGGATTTCTCGGTCTCCAACGTCGCCTCGAACTCCCATTCCCTGAAGCCACTGCTCTACAAGGTCTCCGGCGTATGGGGGAACCACGAGGGCTCGATGCTGCTCTGGGTCCTGATCCTGTCGCTGTTCGGCGCGGCGGTCGCGGCCTTCGGCGGCAATCTGCCGGAGAGCCTCAGGGCCCGCACCATCGCGGTTCAAGGCCTGATCGGCGTCGGCTTCCTCGCCTTCATCCTGTTCACCTCGAACCCGTTCGAGCGTGTTGTGCCGCCACCGATCGACGGCCGCGGCCTGAACCCGCTGCTCCAGGATATCGGCCTCGCCCTGCATCCGCCGATGCTCTACCTCGGCTATGTCGGGCTCTCGACCACGTTCTCCTTCGCCGTCGCCGCCCTGCTGGAAGGTCGGGTCGATCCGGCCTGGGCCCGCTGGGTGCGGCCCTGGACGCTGGCGGCCTGGGTGGCGCTGACCGCCGGCATCACGCTCGGCTCGGGCTGGGCCTATTACGAGCTCGGCTGGGGCGGCTGGTGGTTCTGGGATCCGGTGGAGAACGCCAGTTTCATGCCCTGGCTCGCCGCCACGGCGCTGCTGCACTCGGCCATCGTCGTGGAGAAGCGCGACGCCCTGAAAAGCTGGACCATTCTGCTCGCGCTGATCGCCTTCGCCCTGTCGCTGCTCGGCACCTTCCTGGTCCGTTCCGGGGTGCTGACCAGCGTGCATGCCTTTGCCGTCGATCCCGAGCGCGGCATGTTCATCCTCGCCCTGTTGGCGGTCGCCATCGGTGGATCCTTCGCGCTCTTCGCCTGGCGCGCACCGACGATGGAGGGCGGCGGCGTGTTCCGGCCGATCAGCCGCGAGGGCGGGCTGGTGCTGAACAACCTGCTCACCGCGACGGGGGCCGCCACGGTGCTGATCGGCACCCTGTACCCGCTGGCCCTCGAGACGGTCACCGGCGAGAAGGTTTCGGTCGGCCCACCATTCTATGATGCGACTTTCGTGCCGTTGATGGTGCCGCTGATCATCGTGGTCGGCATCGGACCACTGCTGGCTTGGAAGCGCGGCGACCTGGCCGGCGCGCTCCATAATCTCTGGGCAGCCGCCATCATCGCGATCTCGCTCGGCATGGCGCTGGCCTGGCTGCAGGGCGCGCCCGTCGGCGCCGCCCTTGGCATGGCGCTGGCCGCCTGGCTGGGCGTCGCCGTGATCACCGAATGGGTTGACCGGGTACGTCTGTTCCGGGTGCCGTTCTCCACTTCGGTCGCCCGGGCGACGGGATTGCCGCGCGCCGCCTACGGCATGTCCTTCGCCCATCTGGGTCTGGCCGTGTTCATCGTCGGCGCGGTGGGCGAGACCTATTTCAGCCACGAGGTGGTGCGCTATGCGGCGGCGGGCGACCGGATCGAGATCGCCGGCCACACCGTACAGTTCAACGGCGTCTCGGAGCGCGCCGGGCCGAACTACAACGCCCAGGTCGGAACGTTCGTGCTGGAGACCGGCGAACGACTGGAGTCCGAACGGCGCTTCTACCCGGCCGAAGGCCAGCAGACCACCGAGGCGGCGATCCGCGTCCGCCCGGCCGGCGACCTCTACACCGTGCTTGGCGAGCCGGCCGAAGGGGACCAGTGGACCATCCGCATCTACTACAAAACCCTGGTGGTCTGGATTTGGGTCGGTGGCTTCCTCATGGCCTTTGGCGGCTTGGTTTCGCTGGCCGACCGGCGCCTGCGCGTCGGTGCCCCGACCCCGCGACGGCCGATGGCGGTTGCCGCCGCCGGCGGGGACGACTGAGGCCGTGCGCCGCATCCTCGCCCTGATACCGCTGCTGGCGGCCGTTGCCCTGGTCGCGGCCCTGGCATGGCCGATCATCGAGGGCCGCAATCCGCAGGAACTGCCGTCGGTGCTGCTCGACAAGCCGGTGCCGGCCTTCGATCTGCCCGCCCTGACGCCGGGGGAGCCCGGTCTCGCCTCCAGCGATCTCAAGGGCAAGCCCGTGCTGGTGAACGTCTTCGCCTCCTGGTGCGCGCCCTGCCGGGCAGAGATCCCGCGGCTCATGGCGCTCGCGGGTGAAGGCGTGACGGTCTACGGGCTCGCCTACAAGGACGACCCGGAAGCGACCCGCCGGTTCCTCGATGGTCTCGGCAACCCGTATGAGCGCATCGGCGTCGACCGGGACGGCCGCACCGCGATCGAGTTCGGTGTCTATGGTGTCCCGGAGACCTATGTGATCGACGGCAACGGCGTGATCCGCCACCGCCACGTGGGCGAGGTCACCGACCGGGTCGCCGATGCCACCTTGGTCCCGCTGCTCGGGGAGCTGGCGAAATGACCCGGGCGCTGCTCCTCGCGATCCTTCTGCTGTGGAGCCCGCCCGCCTTGGCCGTGCAGCCCGACGAGGTGCTGGACGACCCGGCGCTCGAAGCCCGCGCCCGCACGCTCAGCGCCGAGGTTCGCTGCCTCGTCTGCCAGAACCAGTCGATCGATGACAGCAACGCCGAACTCGCCCGCGACCTGCGCCTGCTTGTCCGCGAACGCCTGGTCTCCGGCGACAGCAATCAGGCGGTACGGGACTTCCTCGTCGCCCGCTACGGACCCTTCGTGCTGCTGGAGCCACCGAAGACCGAGAGCACCCTGATCCTGTGGTACGGTCCCGCCGCCCTGCTCGCCCTCGGCGCGCTGGCGGTGGTCGTGACCTTTGCCCGGCGCCGGAAATCGACCGGCCCGGCCCCCCTGAGCGATGAGGAGCGCCGGCGTCTCGACGCGCTGCTCGCCGACGACGGCGACGACAACGGGAGGCCGGCATGATGTTCTGGGCCGTGGCCGGAGTTCTTGTACTTGCCGCCGTGCTGGCTCTGATCGCGCCTCTGGTCCGGCGGCGGCAGACGGCGATCGCCCGCCCCCATCACGGTCTCGCGGTCCTGAAGGATCAACTGGCCGAGATCGGACGCGATCGCGCCGCCGGCCGCCTGGCCGACAGCGAGGCCGAGGCGGCACGAATCGAGGTCGAGCGCCGCATCCTGGCGGAGGGCGATCGCCTGGGCACCGACGGGGCGACCGACCCGACAACCACCCGCCGGACCCGCTTCGCCGTCGCCGCGCTGATCATTGTCGGTCTGCCGGTCGCGACCGGACTGATCTATCTGCGTGCGGGTAGCCCCGGCATGCCCGACCTGCCGCTTTCCGCCCGGGCGGATGAGCGCACCCGGATGGCCGAGGCCACCCAGCGCCAGCGCGGCATCATGGATATGATACAGACCCTGGAACAGCGCCTCGGGAACCAGCCGGACGACCTGGAGGGCTGGATGCTGCTGGGCCGCTCGCGTCTGGCGCTAGGCGATTTCGAGCAGGCCGCTCTGGCGTTCCGGCGCGCTTCCGATCTCGGCGGCGGCTCCGAAACGGTCGGCGAGATGGGCGAGGCACTGGTCCGCCGCGACCGGGGAATCGTCACGCCGGATGCCCGCAAGGCCTTCGAGGAGGTGCTCGCGATCGCACCCGCCGATCCGCGCGCGCGCTACTATCTGGCGCTCGCCACACTGCAGTCGGGCGACGCGGAAAAGGCGCTGCGGCAATGGCTGGAGCTGGCCGCCGACACGCCACCCGACGCCCCCTGGCGCGGCGGACTGATGCAGCGGATCGAAGACGTCGCAACTGAGAACGATGTCGACCTTGCCGCCATGCGCGAGCAGGTCGGCGACCGCCGACCGATCGCCTCCGGACCGCGCGGCCCGAGCCAGGAGGACGTCGCCGCGGCCCAGGCGATGTCGTCGGAAGACCGGCTGGCCATGATCCGCGGCATGGTCGACGGGCTGCAGGCGCGTCTGGACGAGGATCCGAGCGATATCGACGGCTGGCTGAGACTCGGTCGATCCTGGCAGGTCCTGGGCGAGCCGGAGAAATCGGTGTCCGCCTACAGGCAGGCCGCCGAGCGGGCACCGGACCGGGTCGACGCGCAACTCGACTACGCCCGCGCGCTGTTTCCGCCGGGCACCGCCAACCGGGCCATGCCCGAAGCCTTCATCCAGACGATCGCCCGGGTCCGCGAGATCGACCCGGAGAATCCGGAGGGCCTGTTCTTCGGAGGCATGATCGCCGCCCGCAAGGGCGATGCGGAGACCGCGCGGGAGCTCTGGTCCAAGCTGCTGGAGCGGTTGCCAGGCGACTCGCCGATCCGCGACGCGATCGAGAAGCGGCTCACGACCCTCGGCGAAGGCTGAGCCGTCGGTTCACATGGCCCATCTTACGACCGGGACGGCTCTCGGCCTTGCCGTACAGGTGCACATGGGCCGCCGGATCTCGAAGATGACCCGGAACCGCGTCCACATCGTCGCCGATCAGGTTGAGCATCTCGGTCTCGAACAGGATGTCGGTCGGCCCGAGCGGCAGACCGGTCACCGCCCGCACGAACTGCTCGAACTGGGAGGTGGCGCAGCCATTCTGGGTCCAGTGCCCGGAATTATGCGGCCGGGGCGCGACCTCGTTCACCAGGACCTCGCCCTCCTCGGTGACGAACATCTCGACCGCGAGCAGACCGACGATGTCCAGCGCCTCGATCAGGGTCTCGGCCGCATGGCGGGCCGCCTCGGCAACCCCGTCGGGGATCTGCGCCGGCACCACGGAACGGCGCAGAATGCCATCCTCGTGGCTGTTCTCGGTCACTGGAAAGCAGGCGATCTCACCGTCCAGACCACGCGCGGCAATCACGGATACCTCGGTGGTGAACCGCACCATGCGCTCCAGGATCGCGTCGTCACTGCCAAGATCGTCCCAGACCTTGGACAGGCTGGTATCCATGTCGATACGGATCTGTCCCTTGCCGTCATAGCCGAGGCGGCAGGTCTTCAGGATCGACGGCACGCCGACGGCGGCCAATCCGTCGATCAGCTCGTCCAGGGTCGTCACCCCCCAATAATGCGCCGTCTCGAGGCCCTGGTCGCGGGCAAAGCTCTTCTCCTCGACCCGGTGCTGCGCCACTTCCAGCGCCATCGGGCCCGGCCGGACCGGCACGCGCCGCATCAGATAGTCGACCGTCGCCATAGGCACATTCTCGAACTCGTAGGTGACAACATCGACCGTCTTGGCGAAGGCGTCGAGCGCCGCCCAGTCGTCCCAGGCTGCCGAGGTCGCCGCGGCGGAAACCTGTGCCGCCGGGCCGCCGGCCGCATCCGGGTCGTAGATATGACAGCGATAGCCGAGCGGCGCTGCGGCCAGCGCCGTCATCCGGCCGAGTTGCCCCCCCCCGAGAATGCCGATGGTGGCATTCGCGGGCAGCGGCTTCGGAGGTTGTGGCGCCATGGTCAGCCCTCGTCGCTGGGGACAGCGGCCACGGCGTCGGTCCGCGCCTGCCGCCAGGCGGTCAGCGCCGCATCGACCGCCGGATCCGACAGCGCCACGATCGAGGCCGCCAGCAGCCCGGCATTGGTGGCGCCGGCCTTGCCGATGGCCAACGTGCCGACGGGCACGCCCCCCGGCATCTGCACGATCGACAGCAGGCTGTCCCAGCCGGAAAGCGCCTTACTCTCGACCGGAACGCCGAGCACCGGCAACGTCGTCATCGCCGCGACCATGCCCGGAAGATGCGCCGCACCGCCGGCACCGGCCACGATCACCTGCAGGCCACGCGCTTTGGCTGTCTCGGCATACTCAACCATCCGCTTTGGCGTGCGATGGGCCGAAACAATCCGCTGCTCATGCGCGATTCCGAGGCCTTCCAATACCTCGCAGACGTGTTTCATGGTGGACCAGTCGGACTGGCTGCCCATGATCACGCCGACCTTGGGTGAGGGCACATTCGCCTCCAAGTTGTCGCTTTTGCGCGCCGGCTGCAGGAGCGGCGAAGCCGCGGACTATACGAACGTGCTCCCCGCTGTTCAAGAAGAGCCAGTCATGCTGACAGCCACGGTTGTGATGGTTAGAATAAAGCCTTGTGATCAAAGGCGTTGCTGATGTCGATGAAGACATATGCTCTGGAAGCCGTGTCGGTCCTCGTGGTCGAGGACAACCGATTTATGCGCACAATATTGGTTAACGTCATCAAAGGACTCGGCGTAACGCACGTGCTTGAGGCGCGCGAGGGCAACGAGGCGCTGGAGGAACTGCGGAACAATTCGATCGATATCATCATCATGGATTGGGAACTCGATGGGATGACCGGCTCGAAGCTTCTGCAGACCGTGCGCAGCGGCAAGCGCGGCCTCAATCCGCTGATTCCGGTGATTGTCGTCTCGGCGAACACCATCGCCCGCAACGTTCTCCAGGCCCGCGACACCGGCATGACCGAGTTTCTGGCGAAGCCGGTCTCCGCCGCCGCGATCTATGCCCGAATTGTCTCCATCATCGAGAACCCGCGCCGATTCGTCCGCACCGGATCGTATTTCGGGCCGGACCGCCGCCGCCGCTTCGACCCCGGATATCTTGGGCCCAAGCGGCGCGCCGACGACCGGTCGATGGACGATGTGGACGACATCGACGCGTTGAACCAAGCTTGAAACCCGACCGTCGCTTCAGGGGACTTTGATGGCTGACAAGCCGAAGGTCGAATTCATCGACAACCCGAATCCGATCAAGAAAAAAGTCCGGATCGAACAGGGCACCGACCCGAAGAACCTGATCAACCGCGCCGACAAGCAGGTTGCCAAACTGTCGGGTGAGTTCGAGCAGATTTTCGCCGACAACATTCTCGCGCTGGGCGAAGCGATGTCCATGCTGCGCAAGACCGACGGCGATGACGAGGTCGCGCTCGGCCGCCTGCGCAGCCTGCTGCACGATCTGCGTGGTCAGGCCGGCACGTTCGGTTACCCGCTGGTCAGCCAGGTCGGTGACAGCGCCTGCAAGTTCATCGACCTGTCCGAGCAGATCGCGGCGACCGAGACCGAGGTGCTGGGCATGCATGTCGACGCGCTGAAAGCGATCAGCCAGGCCAAGATCAAGGGCGATGGCGGCCCGATCGGGGCCGAACTGATGGGCGGCCTGCGCAAGGTGATCCTGAAATACAACGACCGGCGCTGACCGGTCCGCAGACCCCGTTCTCGGCCCTCCCGCTCCCGGATATCCCGCTCAGGCGATGATGTCGGGCAGGAGCTCGCTTTCGAGCCGGCTCATCTGATCCTTCAGCGACAGCTTGCGCTTCTTCAGGCGCTGAAGTTGGATCTGGTCGAACGGCGCATGCTCGATCAGACGGGCGATCACGTCATCCAGGTCACGGTGTTCGGTCTTCAATTCGGCGAGCCGGCGTTTCAGTTCTTCCAGATCTTCCACAGAGCCCTCGGTCGCGATGCGCACGGCGTCAGGAACCTAACGTTCCCCAAAAGCCCGTTGCGTTCAAGCTTTCCAAACCGATTTCGCCGCCGTCAGCACCATGACCTGCCCGGACGGGAAGCGATGTCGGCCGCGCTCGCGGTAGCCGGCCTTCTGGAAGGCGATGATCGCTCCCCAATGATCGGGATGCGGATCGGCCACCACCCGCTCGCAGGCGTCCTCGGTGAAAAGAAGTGCCGTAAGCGCCCGGATCGCCGCCCGCCCATGCTTGCGGTTCACCACGTCCTCTTCGCCGATCAGCAGGTCGACACCCCGGGTGCCGGGGCCGACCCCGTCCACCTGGCTCCAGACATCGCCATCCTGCAGGGCGTCGTAGTCCTGGGCATAGCCGACCGGCCGGCCGTCCAGGTCGATCCGCCAGGGTCTGATCCACGCCGGAACCGCGTCGCCCGCACGGAACGCCTCGACCACCGAGGCCGTCCAATGCGGCTTCCACCAGCGCTTCACATGGCCGGCGATGAGCCAGGCTTCCAGCCGATCGAGCTCCGCCGCCGGATAGGGTACGAGTTCAATGGGCACGCACGACATCCTGATCCGGCAAGGTCTTGCCCGTCCTCGCTTCCCGCAGATCCGGGGACATGCGGTACTCCAGCCACATGACCGCGCGCGTCGCCAGGAAGTTGATCACCAGGTAGAAGACGGCGGCGATGAACAATGGCTCGATGCTGAAGGTGGCGGACGTCTCCTTGCGGGCGATCAGGGTCATGTCGAGGATGGTGATGGTGCTCACCAGCGAGGTCGATTTCACCATCAGCACGATCTCGTTGCCATAGGCCGGCAATGCCTGGCGGATCGCCTGGGGGAAGACCACCCGCCGGAAACGCAGCCCCATGCCCATGCCGCAGGCCTTGGCCGCCTCCACCTGCCCCCACGGCACCGCCAGCAGGCCGCCGCGGATGATCTCGGAGGTATAGGCGGTCGTGTTGAGGGTCAGCGCCAGGACCGCGCACCAATGCGCCTCCCGCAGGAAGGGCCACATAAAACTCTTCTGCACCGCCTCGAACTGGCCGAGCCCGTAGTAGATCAGGAAGATCTGGACCAGCAGCGGGGTCGAGCGGAACAGGTAGACATAGGCATAGGCCACCCACTGCAGCGGCCGGAACGGCGACAGCCGCACCAGCGCGAGGCCGATCGCCAGAAAGAACCCGAGCGCCAGCGAGCCGCCGGCAAGCGACAGGGTCCAGGGCAGCCCGTTGGCGATCAGCTCCCAGGTATTGTCCGGGTGGTCGAACAGCGTGGTCATCCGTCAGGCCCTCCGCACGCCGCGGTTGGCGACGATCTCGACCCGGTCGAACACCTTGTTGGAGAGCGAGGTCAGCGCCAGATACAGCACCGCCGCGGAGACAAAGAAGACGATCGGCTGCTTGGTCGACCCGGAGGCCACGAAGGCCTGACGCATGATTTCGGTCAGCCCGACGACGGAGATCAGCGAGGTGTCCTTCAGGGTGAGCTGCCAGACATTGCCCAGCCCCGGCAGGGCATAGCGCGCGACCTGCGGCACCAGGATGCGCCGGAACATCGTCCGGCGGTTCATGCCGCAGGCTTTGGCGGCCTCGATCTGGCCCTTGGGTACCGCCATGACCGCGCCGCGGATCACCTCCGTCGCATAGGCTCCCGAGATGAAGCCAAGCGCCAGCACCCCGGTGGTCAGCGCATCGAATTCGATATAGCCGGTATGGCCGAACAGCCGGGCAACGGCCATCGCCGCCTGACCGCCGCCGAAGAAGATGATGTAGATGGTGATCAGGTCCGGCACGCCACGGACCAGCGTGGTGTAGACATCGCCGAGCAGGGGCACGAACGGCACCTGGGACAGCTTGACCGCGGCACCGGCGATGCCGACCACGATGCCGAGGGCGAAGGCGATCACCGCCACCAGCAGCGTCCAGCCGGCGCCGCGGATCATCTCGTCTCCCCAACCCGAATCGCCCCAGGCCAGCAGGCTCATCCAGTCCGCCATGCGGCGCTCATCCCCCGAACCTATCCGTCCGCCGTCGAAAACGAACGGGGACGGCCGCCTGGCCGTCCCCGTCCACAATGGTCACTCGGAGAGGGTCATTCCTTCGCCGAGGCGTCGAAGCCGAAATGCTCGATCGCAAGCTTACTGAGCGTGCCGTCGGCGATGGCCTCGCCGATCGCCGTGGAGAACATGTCGGCCAGCGCCTGGTCCTCCTTGCGAATGCCGGCGCCCACACCATTACCGAACGGACCGCCGGTAAAGCCCGGGCCGACCATCTCCAGGCCCTTGCCCCCGTCATTCTCCAGCAGCGGCTTCCAGTAGGACATCGCGGCCAGGGCGGCGTCGACCCGACCGGCCTGCAGGTCGAGGTCCAGATTCTCCTGGGTGTCGTAGGTCTTCACCGTCACGTCGCCGGCGATGAACTCGTTCAGGAAGTTCTCGTGGGTCGTGGCGATCTGCACGCCGATGGTCTTGCCGGCGAAGGCTTCCTTCACCTTGGCGATGGCAGCCTTTTCGGCATCGTCGATATCGGCCATCGACACCGAGTCGATACCGGCCGAGAACCCGGCGAACGGGCCGTCGGACTTCACGACGAAGACGGCAGGGGTGGCGGCGTAGGAGCGCGAGAAGGTGATGACCTCCATGCGCTTCTCGGTGATCGACATGCCGGCAATGATCGCGTCGTACTTCCCGGCCTGCAGCGCCGGGATGATGCCTTCCCACGCCTGCTGCTGCAGGGTGCACTCGACCTCCATGCGCCTGCACAGATCCTGGTAGAGATCGACCTCGAAGCCCACGAGGTTGCCCGACGAGTCGGTGTAGTTCCACGGCGCATAGGCGCCTTCCGTGGCGATGCGCACGGTCGAGCCCTTGCCCCAATCCGCGGCCGAGGCGGCGGTGGCGACGCCGGTGGCGAGAGCCGCGACCGCCAGCAGCGTGGTCAGCTTTTTCATGTGAAGTCCTCCTGGTTGAACACGTCCTCTCCCGATTGCACCGGGTTCGGGATTAATGCCCCGCGGCCGCCCCTTCGGTGGTCGCAAGGAATTGGCGGCACCGGTCCGAGACCGGGTTGCCGAACACCTGCGCCGGCGGACCTTGTTCCTCGATCCGACCCTCGTGCAGGAAAACCACCTCGTCCGAGACCTCCCGGGCGAAGCGCATCTCGTGGGTCACGATGACCATCGTGCGCCCTTCCTCGGCGAGCCGTCGCATGACCCGCAGCACCTCGCCGACGAGTTCCGGGTCGAGGGCAGAGGTCGGCTCGTCGAACAGCATGACGCTCGGTTCCATCGCCAAAGCACGGGCGATGGCGCAGCGCTGCTGCTGGCCGCCGGACAGATGCGCCGGGTACTGGTCGCGTTTGTCCACGATGCCCACCTTGTCGAGCAGCGCCTCGGCCTTCTCGATCGCCTCGCGCTTCGGCACGCCGAGCACATGGACCGGCGCCTCGATCACGTTCTCCAGAACCGTCATATGCGTCCAGAGATTGAAGCTCTGAAACACCATGGCGAGGCGGGAGCGGATGCGGTCGACTTGGCTGATATCGGCCGGCTTCAGACTGCCGTCGCGCGTCGTGACCATTTTGATGAGTTCGCCATCGACCCGCACCTCGCCGGCATTGGGGGTCTCGAGCAGATTGATGCAGCGCAGAAAGGTCGACTTTCCCGATCCGGACGCGCCGATCATCGAAATGACGTTGCTGTTGGCGGTCGAGAGCGACACGCCTTTAAGTACTTCGAGATCGCCGAACCGTTTATGGAGATCGGTGACCTCCAGCATCGGCGGCGAGGAGGCGGAAGGCGCTTCCGTAGTCTGGGCCCCGGCGATGGCCATCGGTGACAAACCCACCTGTGCGATGCAACAAAGACGTAGTGCGGGCAGCATAACCGGCTGGCCTGCGTCGGCAAGCGCTATCAGTGCATTTCCGGGTCGGTTCGCGCCACGCGGGTAGCGGGCTGCTCGGGCCGGATCAGGCGGAGGATCCGCGGGCAGCCCGCCAGGCCCGCGAGAAGCGGCCCGGGTTGGGCAGATAGTCGCCAAGCGATTTCAGCCGCGCGGTGATCCGAGGCACCTTCATCACGTCGCCGATCCGGCGGTCGAGGAAGGCCCAGGTGTCGACATGCCCCTCGGACGTATCGTCGAGCCAGTACAACAGGGTCGAGCTGAACACCGCCGCAAGCAAGCCGCGCTTGGTATAGAAATTGAAGTCGGTGGCGGTGTCGCCGCATTCCCGCCAGATCGTGTCGACCGTGCGGTACAGGCTGCGCGCGGCGATGCCGGCGTTGCCCGGCAGCGCCAGATAGGAGAGCGCGCGGCGCACCGCTTCCCGGTGCGACTCCGCCGCCTCAAGACGCAACCGCACGCCGAGCGCCACCTTCTCGCGGATCTTCAGGCCGTCCAGGCCGTGCACCGCCATGTCCGCCGCCATCTGCGCATCTGCGCGGGCGAGCCAATGGGCAACGGCCGAGCGCACGCCAGTCGGGAAGGCGATGTCGACATCCTCCGCCGCCAGGCCTTCGGCCCGCGCGCCATCAACCAGGCTTCTGCGGGTCCAGCCGTCGAACAGGACATTGGGCAGGGCGGCATCCAGAATGCGGTCGCGCAGAACGTCCATCGCCGTCGCCTGCTCGGTCCCATAAGCGCTCATCGCACCTGTTCCTCCGGGATGGTTTCAAGAGACCGCGGCGGGCGTTCCCGCATGTCGGCCTCGATCAATTCCTCGACATAGCCGAAGCGGGTGAAGTCGGTCATCCGGTCGAGATAGAGAATGCCGTCCAGATGATCGATCTCGTGCTGCAGCACCCGGGCACGCATGCCGGCCATGACCGTGTCGACCGGCCGGCCCTCCGGTGTGACCGCCGTGATCCGCACCCGGGACCAGCGCTCGACCTCGCCGCGCATGCCCGGGATCGACAGGCACCCCTCCATACCGGTCGCGCGGCCGTCGCCGATCGGTGTCAGCTCCGGATTGACCAGCGCCGTTAGAGCGAGCGGCCCGTCATCGGGATCTTCGGTCATCCGGCTCGCCGGCACGGAGATCAGGATCACCCGCTGCGACACGCCGATCTGCGGTGCGGCCAGGCCGATGCCGCCGGCGTCATACAGACTGGCTTCCATTTCCCGGATCAGGTCGGCGACATGGGGAGCGGTCGGGTCGGGCACCGCAGCCGCCACACGACGCAATACGGGATCGCCAGCACGGACTATGGACTTCGTACTCATGATCAGGCATATACCGCGCCCACAGGAGCGGGTCCAGCAGACCCAGCCCTGGTACGGCACGCCGTTTTGAGGTATGGTTACCGAACGTGCTGGCCGATTGATCCGGGATCGGGTCTTTCGAGCTGGCGTTTGTTTGTGCCGAGGCAACGAGGAAAGGAGTGCGAGACCCGTGCAAGTATCCGTTCGCGACAACAACGTCGATCAGGCCCTGCGCGCGCTGAAGAAGAAGATGCAGCGCGAGGGAATCTTCCGCGAGATGAAGCTGCGCCGCAACTACGAGAAGCCCTCGGAGAAGAAGGCGCGCGAGCGTGCGGAGGCGGTGCGTCGCTATCGCAAGCTCATGCGTAAGCGCATGGAGCGCGAAGGCTACTAGTCTCCGCTGCGGGCGGTCCGAGCGACCGCCCCTGCATACCGACGCTGAGCCGCCCCGTCCGGGCGGCTTTTTGCGTTGGCCGGTCTTCCCCGGGGCTCCTGCCCGGATACCGGCCCCCCGTGGGCCCGATTTCTTCCCGGCCCGTTTCCTCCGGCGGCGAACTGCTCTAGATTCCTTCGAAACCATCGGGAGGATGGCATGAGCGGCCACGATCACGACCATCATCATCACGACCATGCCCATGGGCACGGGCACGACCACGAACACCCGCGGCTGAGCGACCTGCAGCTTCGGGTGAAGGCGCTGGAATCCCTGCTCGTCGAGAAGGGGCTCGTCGATCCGGCCGCCCTGGACGTGTTCGTCGACACCTACGAGACCAAGGTCGGCCCGCGCAACGGCGCGGCGGTCGTCGCCAAGGCCTGGACCGATCCCGCCTTCAAGAAACAGCTGCTCGAGGATCCGTCCACCACCATCAAGTCCTTTGGCTTCGAAGGCCGCCAGGGTGAGCATATGGTGGTCGTCGAGAACACCGAGACGGTTCACAACCTCGTCGTTTGCACGCTGTGCTCCTGCTATCCGTGGCCGGTGCTCGGCCTGCCGCCGGTCTGGTACAAGTCGGCGCCCTACCGCTCCCGCGCGGTGAGCGACCCGCGCGGCGTGCTCGCCGATTTCGGCACCCGCCTGCCGGACGATGTCGAGATCCGGGTCTGGGATTCCACAGCCGAGATGCGCTACCTCGTGCTACCGGCGCGCCCGACGGGCACCGAAGGGCTGAGCGAGGCCGACCTTGCCGACATCGTCACCCGCAATTCCATGATCGGCGTGGAGACCGTCCAGTACCCGCCCCGGCGGGAGGCCGCGCAGTGAACGGCGCGCACGACATGGGCGGGATGCACGGATTCGGTCCGGTCGAGGACGAACCGGTGGTCCCGGTGTTCCACGGCGACTGGGAGAAGAAGGCCTTTGCCCTCACACTGGCCTGCGGCGGTCTCGGCCAGTGGTCGATCGACGAGGCGCGCTACGCCCGCGAGCGTCAGCCCCCGGCCCAGTATCTGGACAACACCTACTACGAGCAGTGGCTGCACGGCGTGGAGGCCATGCTGGTCGAGAAGGGCCTGATCACCGCCGGAGAGCTGGAGAGCGGCAAGGCCGCCGGCCCCGGCAGAGTGCCGGCTCTGCCCGCCGACCGGGTGTTCAAGGCGCTGCAGCAGGGCTCGCCCTATATCCGCGAGGTCGAGAACGCGCCGCTGTTCGCGCTCGGCGACAGGGTGCGGGTAAAGAACTTCCATCCCACCGGACATACCCGCGCGCCACGCTATGTTCGCGGACATGTGGGTACGATCGTGCTGTATCACGGTGCCCATGTCTTCGCCGACACCAGCGCCACCGGCGACCACAAGACGGCCCATCACCTCTATAATGTCGCCTTCGAGGCCGACGAACTCTGGGGGCCGGACAGTCAGGGCGGGGCGGTCCATGCCGATCTCTGGGAACCGTATCTGGTGCCGGCATGAGCGTGCCCGCGGTCGATATCGAAAGCCTGCCGCGCCTTCCGGTCGACCCTGACGGCCCGGTGTTCCGCGAGCCGTGGGAGGCCCAAGCCTTCGCCATCGCCATCAAGCTGCACGAGACCGGGCTCTATACCTGGAACGAGTGGGCAGACGCGCTGTCCGGCGCGATCGCGGCCGCCCAGGAAGAGGGCGACCCGGATCTCGGCGACACCTATTATCAGCACTGGCTGAAGGCGTTGGAGAGCTTGGTCCTGGCCAAGACCGACCTGACCCTGGAGCAATTGCTCAAGCGCAAGGACGCCTGGGACCGCGCCGCCCAGCGCGCGCCCCACGGCGAGCCGATCCTGCTGCCGGAAGACGAGGCGGAGTAAATTCTTACTCCGCAGCGTCATCCCGATGGAGCGGAGCGACGGCAGGGGGCCACAGACGTCACCAATGATCCGGGGCCCGCGCAGCGCTGATGCGCTCCCGGAATGACGGGACCGTTATACGGTAGGGGCCTACTCCCCTGATCGGTGTTCCTTGGGCACCAGGTTGTGCAGGGCGAGGGCCAGTTCGGCGATCGGCTGGGTCTGGACGATGACCTTGCCGGGGCCGGTGACATGGGTGACGAAGATTCCCTCGCCGCCGAAGACCAGGTTCTTGATGCCGCGCTGGAAGGCGATGTCGTAGTCGCAGGTCGCGGAAAACCCGACCAGGCAGCCGGTGTCCACCGTCAAGGTCTCGCCCGCCGCTAGGTCGCGCTCGATCAGCGTGCCGCCGGCCCCGAGGAAGGCCCAGCCGTCGCCCTCCAGTTTCTGCAGGATCAACCCCTCGCCGCCGAACAGGCCCGAGGTCAGGCGTTTGGTCAGCGCCACAGTGATCTCGATGCCCCGGGCCGAGGCGAGATAGGCTCGGCGCTGGCAGTAGAACGCACCGCCCTGCTGCGCCAGATCCAACGGCCGGATCTGCCCCGGCATCGGCGACGCGAAGGACACCCGGCGACGCTTGCCGCCCTCGTTGGTGAAAAAGGTCATGAAGAAGGTCTCGCCCGAGACCTTGCGCAGGATGCTGCCGAAGAAGCCGCCCGGCATCTCGGTCGACATGGTGATGTCCGGCTCCATCATCACCATGGCACCGGCCTCCGCCTGCACCGCCTCGCCCGGATCGAGCGTAATGGTCAGCATCGGCGAGAAGTCGCCCTCGATCTCGTAGTCGATGTCGTCGGCCATCGGCCCGGCTCCGTCAGTCCATGGGGAACCGAAGGCTACACCAGGAGCCGGATCAGGGCGACAACGCCCATGGCGCCGAACATGGCGAAGGTCGCGGTGACGCCGGCCCGCAGAATGACCACGGCGACGGCGACCGCGGCGGCCGGGGCCCAGCCTCCGTCGATCACGATCGGACTCAGGATCGAGATGACCAGCGCGCCCGGTAGGTGATTAAGCGCGCGGCGCATGAAGCCGCCCTCGGGTACCAGCCCCATGAGCCAGAAGCCGGAGATCCGCGTTGCCCAGGTCGCGACGGCCATGGCGAGGATCGCCGCCCAGACAAGCCCGTCCTCACTCACGGCTCAGCCCTCCGACCGCCGCGCCGGCCAACCCGCCGACCACCACATGCCAGGTTCCGTCCGGCAGCACGACATGCACCAGCGCTGCCGCCATCGCCGCGACGATCCACGGGTGGAGCCGCCGCACGCCCGGCCAGAGAGCCGGTAAGGTCAGGGCGAAGAAGGCCGGAACGATCATGTCGATGCCGAAGGTCCTCGGATCGTCGATGACGCCGCCGACAAGCTGTCCGATCCCGGTACCGGACACCCAGCCGAACCACATGACCAACCCGCTGCCGACGATGATCGCCGCGTCCGCCTCGCCCCTCCGACGCTCGACCATGGCCTGGGCCCAGTTGGCGTCGGTCATCATCAGCAGCGCCGCATGGGACCGCAACAGCGGCAGGGATTTGAGCCAGGGGCGCAGGGCGGCACCCATGACCACATGACGGATGTTGATGGCGAAGGCGGCGGCGCCGAGGCCGAGGACGGCCGGCGGAAAGGTCCACACGTCCATCGCCACCATCTGGGACGCGCCGGCGAAGACCAGCGCGCTCATCCCCATTGCCTGCGCCAGACCGAGGCCGAGATCACTCGCCAGGATTCCGAAGCCGGTGCCGCCCAAAAAAGAGGCGAAGGCAAGCGGCAGGAAGCGTCGCGCGCCCCGTCTGATGCCGTCCCAGGTGAAGATGGTGGGTGCTGTGTCGGTTTTCATAGACACCATCTAACCGGTTAGATAGTTATAAGCAACATGAAGGTGGTGAAGAAATCCGACGACCCGCTGCTCGACGGCTATTACACCGGCGCTGGAGCCACCTGCCTCGACTACGTCAACACGGTCGACTGGCGCACCTCCGACCACCCGGCCGAATTCCTGGCGAGCGGCGCGGCCACGGATGCCTGGCTGGCCTTCGCCCTCGATCATCCGCCGCTGCGCTTGGACACCGACGCCGTCGCCGATCTGTGCCGCTTCAGGGAGGCGCTCTATCGGCTGATCGTCGGCGCCCCGCAGGCGGGGGATCTGGACTTGCTGAACGCCGCGCTCTCGGCCGTCGGCGACCGCGGCCGTCTGGTTGCCGGCTCGGACGGATATAGCTGGGCGGCGGAGGCGACGGCTACCGGACTCGCGGTGCTGAAAGCCGCGCTTGCCCGATCGGCGGCTGATCTCCTGGTCGATTCGGCGCGCCTCGCCCGCGTGAAGGAATGTCACGGACACGGCTGCGGCTGGCTGTTCGTGGATGAGAGCCGGGCGGGAAACCGGCGCTGGTGCTCGATGCAGACCTGCGGCAACCGGGAGAAGGCGCGCGCGCACTACCGCCGCACCAGATCCCAGACCTGAGGGGAGGCCGCCGGCCGGACGAGACCGGCGACCTCCAGGTCAGCTAGTCGTGGCGCCAGGCCTCACGGTCGAGGTCCAGCTCCGGGAACCGCTCCGCCTCGAAGATCGGATGTTCGACCCCCGCCTTGAGCTGGTTACGGTAGTCGTTCAGCACGCGCAGCCCGACCGGGAACAGCATGGTGATGGCGATCAGGTTCACCAGCGCCAGGATGCCCATCATCGGGTCGGAGAAGAAGAACACAGCCGTCGCCCCCGGTGCGGCCGAACCGACCAGCACCAGCAGCACCACTAGCGCCCGCAGCACATGGCGGGACATGGGATTCTCGGTGAATACCGTCAGCGCGGTCTCACCGAGGTAGTAGTTGTAGATGATCGAGCTGTAGGCGAAGAGGATGATGGCCGCGGTCAGGAAGTACTGCGCCCAGTCGCCGACATGGCCGACCAGCGATTGCTGGGTCAGGACCACCCCGTCGATCGCCTCCGCGCCCGGCTGGTAGACATCGCCGAGCAGGATCATGAACGCCGTGCACGAGCAGATGATGATGGTGTCGATGAACACCGACAGCGACTGCACGATGCCCTGGTTGATCGGATGGCGGACATAGGCGGTCGCCGCCACGTTCGGCGCGCTGCCGAGGCCGGCTTCGTTGGAGAACAATCCCCGACGCAGGCCTTGGGAGATCGCCGCCCCCATGCCGCCACCGACAACCTCCTCGAACCCGAAGGCGTTGGCGACGATCGTCGCTATCATGCCCGGAACTTCGCCGATGTTGAGGAGAATGATCACGATGGTCATGGCGACATAGCCGACGGCCATGATCGGAACGACCACCTCCGCTACCCGGGCGATACGCCTGATGCCGCCATAGACGACGATGCCGGTGACCACGGCGAGCGCGATCCCGGTCCACATGCGGTCGATGCCGATGCTGTCCTGCACCGCGCCGGCCACCGTGTTGCCCTGGAACGCGTTGAAGCCGAGGGCGAAGGCCGCGATCAGCGAAACCGCGTAGAGCAAGGCAAGCCAAGTATACCGCTTGCCGAGGCCGTGGATGATGTATTGGGCCGGCCCGCCGCGATAGGAGCCGTCGGGCTCGGACCGCTTGTAGACCTGGGCGAGACTGCACTCGAGCAGGCTTGTCGCCATGCCGACGAGCGCGATCATCCACATCCAGAAAACCGCACCCGGCCCGCCCAGCGTGATCGCCACCGCGACGCCGGCGATGTTGCCGCCGCCGACCCGGCCGCCGACGCTGACCACCAGCGCCTGGAACGAGCTCACATGCCCCTTCGCACCGGGCTGATTGGCCGGCATCAGGATCGAGAACATGCGCAGGAAGTAACGGATCTGAACGAAGCCTGACCCGAGTGTGAAGAAGAGGCCTAGAACGACGAGGAAGGGAATCAGAGCCCATCCCCACGTCGCATCAGAGATTGCATTGAAAAACGCTTCAATGTGACCCATTGGCGGATCCTCCATTTGCGAGCCTTAGGTTGACTCGTTACGGTTTAATTAACCGCCCGGTGGAGCCGCCGGGTCAAGGATCATGGAAGTCTCGACCAGATCTTGCGGAATCGAGGGCGCCTCAATATATCAAGAAATATCTTGGTTTATGGAGAGCGCCATGAGCACCCCCCGCAAAGCCCGCGCGATCGGCTTCAACCATGTCGCCCTCGAGGTCGGCGACATCGACGAGGCCCTGGCATTCTACGGAAAACTGTTTGATTTCAAGCTCCGCAGCCAAAGCGACATCTCCGCTTTCATCGATCTCGGCGATCAGTTCCTGGCCCTTCAGAAAGGCCGTCGCCAAGCCCCCGACGACGGCCGGCATTTCGGTCTGGTGGTCGATGATCGCGAGGCGGTACGCGTCGCGCTGGAGGATGCAGGCGTCGAGGTCCTGCCCGGCCGCTTCCTCGACTTCCTCGACCCCTGGGGCAATCGAATCGAGATCGTGCCCTACGAAAACATCCAGTTCTCCAAGACCGACGGCGTGCTGCGCGGCATGGGGATGACGGACCTGGAAAAGAACGAGAACGCCAAGCGGGAACTGGCCGACAAGGGCATGGATCCCGCCTGACTCTTGGGCGGTCAGGCGACCTTGCCGCCCAGTTCGTCCTCGATGAACGCCCGGATGATGCTCTCCATGTCGGTGTCCCGCTTGAACCCCATGGAATTCGCCCGCGTCGTCTCCAGTTTGGTCGGCCAGCCGTAGACGATCTTCTCGATCACCGGATCGGGCTGCCACTTCACCCGGGCCGCCACCTCGGCACCGGCGACCGTCTCCAACGCCTCGACCATGCCCTTCACCGAGGCGGTGAAGCCCGGCAGCGGCACCGTGCGCCACGGGCCCCAGGCCCCGGCATCCAGGTCATGGGCGTGGCGGGTGTTGGCGACGATGATGCGCGGGCTGGCCAGCCACATTTCGGCCTCCGGCGCCACCGGGCAGATCGCTTCCTCGCCCTGCAACGGCTCGCGGATGATCGAGCTGGCGAAGGTGGAGGCGGCCTTGTTCGGCTTGCCCGGCCGCACCACCACCGTCGGATAGCGCAGGCTGCGCCCGTCGAGATAGCCTTTGCGCGAGTAGTCGTTGACCAGCAACTCGCCAATCGCCTTCTGCACGCCGTAGGAGTTCTGCGGGGTGATCTGCTGGTTGTCGGTCACCACCTCGGGCAGGTCGCCGCCATAGACCGCACAAGAGCTGGAGAACACCATCTTCGGCCTGTTGCCGTGCTTGCGCGCCAGTTCCAGGATCGTGCGGGTGGCGTCCAGGTTCACCGCCATGCCGAGGTCGAAATCGGCCTCCGCGCCGGCGCTGACCACGGCGGCGAGGTGGAAGATGCTGTCGGTATCCGCCCGGATGGCGTCGGCCAGCAGATCCTCGTCGGTGACGTCGCCGACCACGGCGCGGATACGGCCGTCCTCGGCCAGTTCCGGCGGCGGCGCCACCATGTCGGCCAAGACCAGTTCCTCAACGCCGAGCGCATTGTCGTCCAGCAGCGCGCGGGCGAGCTTCTTGCCGAGGAAACCGGCCCCGCCGGTGATCGCGATCTTCATGGAATCCGTCCCCTGGAGAGTTCTTGTTTCGATTGCACCGAAGATTAGAGCGCCGATGCCGACCGATCCATGGCTAGGTTTGTCCGGTCAGCACCAAGCGCAGGGCTTCGTTCTCCACAACGGCCTCGTCGCTGCCCGGCGCGAAGGCGGCGACCACCGGCCGGCCAGGCAGATCGGCGAAGGCATAGAGGGCGGCAACCGTGTGGCCGACCCCGGAATGGCCGTAAACCCGACCGGCGTCGCCCCACTCCCCGGTCATCAGGCCAAGCCCGTAGTCCGGTTGCGTCCAGGGTCGACCCTCCAAGGTACCGCCAACCGGATAGGGGTCGCGCATGGCTTCCCAGGAACCAGGCTCAAGAAGCCTTCCGATACCGTCCAGGAACCGCACCGCGTCGCGCGCCGGACCGATGAGCAGGCCGTGATAGACCCAGCCGGGATGATAGCCGGTCGGGTTGCCCCAGACGGTCGCCTCCAGCTCCTGCGGCAGAGTGACAATCCGGGTGCCCGACAGATCCAGGGGATCGAGCACCAGCGCCCGCAGGGCATCACCAAAGGACTGGCCAGTCGCCGCCTCGATCAACCGGCGACCGAAGAGGTAACCGGCATTGGAATAGGCCCAGCCCTGGTCCGGCGCGTAGAGAGGGGTGTCCGCATTGGCATGGACCAGCATCCGCTCGTCCGACCAGGGCGCCTCGCCGCGGGCGACGGCGCCGTGATACTCCGGTCCGCCATAGGTCGGCAGGCCGGCGGAATGGCGGAGAAGCTGGCGCAGGGTGTAGGGCCGCTCCGGCAGCGGGTCGTCCAGCGACAGCGCCCCCTGCTCCACCAGGCGCAGGGCGGCGGCGGCGACCACCGTCTTGGTCAGGCTCCACCAGATCACCGGACGCGGATCGCTCTCCGCCCGCAGCACGCCGTCGCGCAGGACGGCGTGGACGAGACCCGGAGCCACTGTCAGCGGGTCAGCGCCTTGAACCAGCCGAGCCCTTCGATCGTCCCCGCCTTGGGCCGGTATTCGCAGCCGACCCAGCCTTTGTAGCCGAGCCGGTCCATGGTCTCGAACAGATAGGGATAGTTCACCTCGCCGATATTCGGCTCGTGGCGGTCCGGCACGCCCGCGATCTGCACGTGGCGGATGATGTCCAGGTGCTTCTCGAAGGTCTTGGCGGTGTCGCCCTGCATGATCTGGCAGTGGTAGAAATCGAACTGCAGCCCGACATTCTCCGCCCCGACCGCCTCGATGATGGCGCGCGCCTGTTCCTGGTAGTTCAGAAAATAGCCGGGAATGTCGCGGGTGTTGATCGGCTCGATGATCAGGGTCTTGCCCTTGGCCGCCGCCTTGGGGGCCGCGCGCTTGAGGTTGGCGACCAGTGTGTCGGTGCAGGCTTCCGGAGTCATGCCCTCGGTCATGATGCCGCTCATCACATGCAGCAGGTCGTTGCCGATCACTTCGGCATAGGCGAGGGCTTTGTCGATCGCCTTGTCGAACTCCGCCTCGCGACCCGGCATGGCGCCGAGCCCGCGCTCGCCCTTGGTCCAGTCGCCCGGCGGCAGATTGAACAGCGCCTGGGTCAGGCCGGCGGCCTCCAACTTGGCGCGGATCTCCACCGCCTCGTGCTCGTAGGGGAACAGGAACTCCACCCCGTCGAAGCCGGCCATCTGAGCGGCGTCGAAACGGTCGAGGAAGTCGACTTCATTAAACATCATCGACAGATTTGCGGCGAATTTCACCATGGCGTCCCGTTCCCGTGTCCTTATGATTTCCGGCAACGATACGCGGGCCGCCAACCTTGGCCAAGGCCCCGACCGAGACCGAGAGCAATCCGACGAACGGGAGGAACCAATGGCACCCATCCTGGGCTGCGTTGCCGACGACTTCACCGGCGCGACCGACCTCGCCAACAATCTGGTGCGCGGCGGCATGCGGACGGTGCAACTGATCGGCGTGCCGGGCGCCGACACCGAGGTGCCGGATGTGGACGCCGTGGTCATCGCCCTGAAATCGCGGACCAACCCGCCGCCGGAAGCGGTCGCCATGTCGGTGGCCGCGCTGGACTGGCTGAAAGCAGCGGGGTGCCAGCGTTTCCTGTTCAAATACTGCTCGACCTTCGATTCGACCGACGCGGGCAATATCGGTCCCGTGGCCGACGCCCTGCTCGACCGGTTGGGTGCCGATTTCACCATCGCCTGCCCGGCCTTTCCCGAGACCGGTCGCACGATCTTCAAGGGCCATCTCTTCGTCGGCGACCAGCTGCTCTCCGACACCCATATGCGCCACCACCCACTGACCCCGATGACCGACAGCAACTTGGTCGCCGTGCTCGGCCGCCAGACCGCGCGCCGGGTCGGGCTGATCCAGCACCGCGACATCCAGGGCGGAGTCGACGCGATCCGCGCTCGCGTCGAGAATCTACGCGGCGACGGGTACGGCTACGCGATCCTCGATGCGGTCGACGACGACCAGCTTCACACCGCCGGCGAGGCGTTGGCCGATCTCGCCCTGATCACCGGCGGCTCCGGCATCGCCATCGGCCTGCCGGAAGCTTACCGCCGGCGCGGCATGCTAGCCGCGGCGCCCGGCGCCGACGGCGTGCCGCGCGTCACCGGCAGGGCGGCCGTGGTCGCCGGATCCTGTTCCGCCGCCACCCTCGGCCAGATCGCCGAATGGGAGAAGACGCACCCGTCGTTCAATATCGACCCCCTGAAGCTCGCTGACGGTGCCGACGTGGTCGGCGAGGCCCTGGCCTTCGCCCGGGCCCGGATCGCCGACGGGCCGGTGCTGATCTACGCCTCCGCGCCACCCGAGACCGTCAAGGCGATCCAGGATCGGCTCGGTCGGGCCGAGGCGGGCGAGATGGTCGAAGGCGCCGTGGCGCGGATCGCCAAGGCCCTGGTCGAGGAAGACGGGGTGCGGCGCCTGGTGGTGGCCGGCGGCGAGACCTCGGGCGCGGTGGTCTCCGCCCTCGGCGTCACCGGCCTGCATATCGGCGCGCAGATCGACCCCGGCGTGCCGGGCACGGTCACCCTCGGTACGGCCGAGCCGCTGGCGCTGGCCCTGAAATCCGGCAATTTCGGCGCCCCGGACTTCTTCGAGAAGGCGTTGCGGCAGATGGCGTGAGGCGTCACCCTGCGCCGCATCCCGCCACAGCCGCTTCCCGGCACAGAAGGCTGGCGGGTGCGGGCCGGGCGACCGGTACTCCTACCCAACATGCGCCATCGCGTGGCGCACCACCTTGGCCATCACCGTGGGCAGGGCGGCCTCGCCCAGGCGGTCGACCGGCCACCAGCGGGAATCGGCAACATCCGGCCCATCCTCGGCACGGCCGGCGAGCACCGTCAGCTCCAGGTGGAAATGGGTGAAGGTGTGCCGCACCATCCCCGGCAGCGCGCGCCATCGCACCCCGTCAAGCGGGGCATGCTCGTGCCCTCCGGTCGCCGGAGGACCCTCAATCCAGGGCGACGACGGCACCTCCTGCATGCCGCCGAGCAGGCCGGATTCCGGGCGGCGGCGCAGCAGGATCGCCCCGCCGCCGTCGACCAGGAAGAAACAGGTGCCCCGCCGGGTCGGCTTCGCCTTCTTCGGCGTCTTGCGCGGCAGATCCTCCGCCACCCCCGCGACTCTTGCTGTGCAGGCGTCGACCCAGGGACAGGTCAGGCATTTCGGCTTGCGCGGGGTGCAGACCGTCGCACCCAGATCCATGATCGCCTGGGCGTAGTCGCCGGCGCGCCCGGCGGGCGTGATCTCCGTTGCCAGTGCCTTCAGCTTCGGCTTCGATCCGGGCAGCGGGTCCTCCACCCGCCGCAGCCGGGAGATGACCCGCTCCACGTTGCCGTCGAGGATCGTCGCCTGCCGGTCGAAGGCAATGGCGGCGATAGCGGCGGCCGTGTAGTCGCCGATCCCCGGAAGAGCCTTCAACCCCGCCTCGGTGTCGGGGAAGCGTCCGTCATGATCCCGTGCCACGACCGTGGCGCATCGGTGCAGATTGCGGGCGCGGGCGTAGTACCCGAGCCCCGCCCACTCGGTGAGCACGTCGTCCAGATCCGCGGCCGCCAGATCCTCGACCGACGGCCATCGCGCCGTGAAACGTTGGAAATACGGACCGACCGTGACCACAGTGGTTTGCTGCAGCATGATCTCGCTGAGCCAGACCCGGTACGGATCGGCGAGCTCGTCCGACTCGGCACGCCACGGCAGGCGCCGCCGGTGCCGGTCGTACCAGGCGAGCAGGCGGCGGGCGAGTTCGGGCGGGGAGATCGGTGCGGCGGTGGCGGTCATCGCTCGAGAAGATAGCGTGTGACGGCGCGCACGCCATATGTATGGATGAGCTTATGAGCGGGAAGGGCGAGATGGCGGACAAGACTGCGACCACCGCCGGGGACGGCGTCAAGGCGGTGCGGCGCGGCGGCATGCGCGCGCTATCCTATCTCGCACCCGGCCTGACCGATCCGCTGTTCCGCAAGCGCGGCTTCGTCGAGGGCCGGATTCCCCGAGATTGGCCGCTGATCGTGGGAACCGACCTCGCGCGGTTCTGTGTGCCCGAGTCGCTCGACTTTCCACGCGGACGGCGCGACGGCGCCACGCTCAGGGTCGTCGCCCTGTCCGGTCGGGCCCTGGAGATCCAGCACCTCGCCCCCCAGATCATTGAACGGGTGAACGGTCATTTCGGTTGGGCGGCGGTGGCGCGGTTGACGATCCGGCAGGGCCTGCTGCCAAAACCGCCGAAATCGACCCGTCCGTCCTTGCGTCCCCTTGCGGAACGGGAGAAAACCGCGATCCGCGACCGCGTGGCCGGCGTTCAGGATCAGGGCCTTCGCGATAGGCTGGCCGCCCTAGGCGAGGCGCTGACCGCGCGAAGCGCGGCCGGCTCCGGTGGCGGGGTAGAGAAGTAGAGGCCGAATTATGGCCGCAATCCCGAGTTACTCGGGAAACTTGCCGCGCCGAAGAGACTCGGCGTAATGTCATCAATATCTGGTGTGCGGGAGCGGAGCATGCATCGCAGAACACTAAATCTTGGGATCCTCAGTCTGGCGGGCGCTGCCCTGGCACCTTCTGTGGCAACGGCTGCCGCCGAGGTCGATCTCGAGTCGGCGGTCATGCCGCGCGTGCTGGGCGACCCCGACGCGCCGCTGACCATGATCGAGTACTCGTCGCTGACCTGTCCGCATTGCGCGTCGTTCCACGCCAAGAGCTACAAGCCGATCGTCGAGACCTATGTCGAGACCGGCCGCATGAAATTCGAGATGCGCGACTTCCCGCTCGACCAGTACGCGCTGCGCGCCTCCGCCATGGCCCGGGCGATCGACGGCGCACGGTACTTCGCGCTGATCGACCTCATCTTCAAGCAGCAGTCGACCTGGACCCGCGCGTCCAACCCGATCGACGCACTGAAGAAGATCGGCCGTCTCGCCGGCATTCCGGCGGAGACCGCCGACGCCTACATGACCAACGGCGACCTACTCGACTCGATCCTCAACGGCCGGATCGCCGCTCAGAAGACCTACGACGTCAACTCCACCCCGACCTTTGTCGTCGGCGACGAGGTCATCCGGGGCGCCGAGCCGTTCGAGACCTTCCAGAAAGTGATCGAGGGCAAGCTCGCCTAGGCCCCTCCGTCGGAGACCCACCACGGTGCATTTCAGCAAACTGCGTCTGACCGGGTTCAAGTCCTTCGTTGAGCCGACCGAACTGCTCATCGAGGAAGGGCTGACCGGTGTGGTGGGGCCGAACGGCTGCGGCAAGTCGAATCTCGTCGAGGCCCTGCGCTGGGTCATGGGCGAGACCTCGGCCAAGCAGATGCGCGGCGGCGGCATGGAAGACGTGATCTTCGGCGGCACCGAGCAGCGCCCGGCCCGCAACATGGCGGAGGTCGGACTCTACGTCGCCAATGACGACCGGCGCGCTCCGGCGCAGTTCAACGAGGCCGAGGAGTTGGAGGTCGTCCGCCGGATCGAGCGGGAGAAGGGCTCGCATTACCGGGTCAATGGCAAAGACGTCCGGGCCCGCGACGTCCAACTGCTGTTTGCCGACGCCGCCACCGGCGCGCGCTCGGCCGGTCTGGTCAGCCAGGGCAAGATCGGCAGCATCGTCCAGGCCAAGGCCTCCGACCGTCGGTCCCTGCTGGAAGAGGCGGCGAATATTCGCGGACTGCACACCCGCCGGCACGAGGCGGAACTGCGGCTGCGGGCGGCGGAGCAGAATCTGGAGCGGCTGGACGATGTGCTGAAGGCGCTCGAGGGGCAACGCGCCGCCCTGCGTCGCCAGGCTCGGCAGGCGCAACGCTACCGCGAACTGAGCGAGAAGATCCGCCAGGCCGAATCGATCGTGCTGCATGCCCGCTGGACCCACACGATGGAGGAGAGGCGCAAAGCCGGGACAGCACTGGCCGAGGCCCGCGACAAGGTCACCGTCGCGACCCAGCAGGCCGCCGCCGCCAGTACGGCGCAGACCGATTCCGCGGCCAGCCTCCCCGGCCTGCGCCAGAGCGAGGCCGAGGCCTCCGCCGAATTGCAGCACCTCACCGTCGCCCGCAGCGAGCTGGATGCGGAGGAACGCCGAATCGCGTCCGCCCGCAGCGAGGCGGAGACCCGTCTGCGGCAGATCGCCGACGACGTCATCCGCGAGAAGACGCTGGTCGAGGAGGCCGCTGCGTCGCTCGCCCGCCTGATCGAGGAGCGCGACACCCTGGCCGCGGCCGGTGACGGTGAGGCGGAGGCCCAGGAGGCGAGCGCGGCGGCGCTGACCAAGGCGAACCGCGACGCCGAGGAGGCCGAAGACGCGGTTCACAAGACGACTGAGGCAATCGCCGTCGCCGATGCCCGCCGCGCCGCACTGGAACACCAGGCGCGTCAGGCAGAGGATCGGATCGCGCGACTCGACCGTCAGCAAGCGGAACTGGCCGAACGCCGGGCCGATCTGGTCCGCCAGACCGTACCGGAATCCGATCGCACCGCCGCCGAGCAGGCGGTCGCCGGCGCCGCCGTCACCGCCGAAGCGGCCGAGGCCGGCGTGCCGCAGGCTCAGGAAGCGCGCGATGCGGCCATGGAGGCGGAGAAAACATCCCGCGCCGCGTTGCGCGAGATCGAGGCCGCCGTCTCCGAACTGGAAACCGAGGCGACCGGTCTGCGCCGCCTGCTGATGCAGGCCGAGAGCGACGCCACGCCGATCGTCGATGCGGTATCCGTGTCCCCCGGCTACGAGACTGCTCTGGGGGCGGCGCTGGGCGACGATCTTGAAGCTCCGGCCCTCGACGCAGAAGCGGAGGCGACCGCCGGCGGCTGGCGCGGCGGCGCACCGGGCGGCGACGCCGACTGGCCGGCCGATATCGTCCCGCTCCCCCCCCATGTTACGGCGCCCCCGGCTCTTGCCGCCCGCCTCGCGCGGATCGGGATCGCCGCCGATCCAACCGCCGCCGCTGCCGCCCAGCCGGGTCTGGCACCCGGCATGCGGATCGTGACCCGCGAGGGCGGGATGTGGCGCTGGGACGGGTTCGTGCAGACCCCCGGCGCGCCGAGTGCCGCCGCCATCCGGCTGGAACGCCGCAACCGCCTCGCCGAGTTGGACCGCCGGTTGGCGATCCGGCGCGGCGACCTGGACGTCGCCCGCTCGGGCGCGGAGCATGCCGCCCAGAAACTCGCCGGGGCGGAAGACACGGTCGAGACCGCCCGCCGGACCCGCAACGCCGCCTCCGACGCCTTGTCCAAGGCGAAGTCCGCGGCCGCCGAAATCGAGTCCCGGGCCGCTGCCATGGACACCAAGCTGTCGGCTCTGGACGATGGCGCCGCCCGCCTCGCCGGCGAGCGCGAGGAGGCGAATACGGCCCAGCGTCAAGCCGCCGAGGAACTGAAGACCCTGCCGGACGTGGAAGCGCTGCGGGCCGACTCGGCCCGCCTGCGCGGCGCCCTGTCCGAGCGCCGGGCCGAACTGGTCGAGGCACGGACCGAGCATGACCGGCTGGTGCGCGAGAGCGACGCGCGGCGCACGCGGCTATCCGCCGTCGAGGGCGAGATCAAATCCTGGGGCGACCGGCGCGAGCGTGCCGACACCCGCCTTGCCGACCTCGACGCCCGGCGCCGGAGCGAGGAGGCGGAGATCGCCCGATTGGCGTCGCGCCCGGCCGCGCTCGCCGCGGAACGCGAGACGGTGATCACCCTGATCGACGCGGCGGAGAGCAAACGCAAGCAGGCCGCCGACGCCCTGGTCTCGGCCGAGAGCCGACAGACCGAGCTGGACCGGGTCGCCCGCGAGGCCGAACGTGCGGCTGGCGAGGCCCGCGAAGCCTTGATCCGGGCGGAAGCCCAGCTCGAGCAGATCAACCAGACCCTGCGCGTCGAGCGCGAGCGTATTCAGGAACGGCTCGACTGCGCCCCGGACCAGATCCTGACCAATGCCGGCATCGATCCACAAACGCCCCTGCCCGATGCCGAACAGACCCAGCGCAGTCTCGATCGTTTCACCGGTGAGCGCGAGGCGCTCGGCCCGGTCAACCTGCGGGCCGAGACCGAACTCGAGGAGTTGAACGAGCAGATCGAAGGCATGGAACGCGAGCGCGACGACCTGACCGGCGCGATCCAACGACTGCGCAGCGCCATCTCGGCCCTGAACAAGGAAGGCCGCGAGCGCCTGCTGGCCGCCTTCAATCTGGTCAACGGCCATTTCCAGACCCTGTTCCGGCGGCTGTTCGGCGGCGGCGAGGCACATCTGGAGCTGACCGAGGCGGACGATCCGCTGGAGGCCGGGCTCGAGATCATGGCGAGCCCGCCCGGCAAGAAGATGCAACACCTCTCGCTGCTGTCCGGCGGCGAGCAGGCGTTGACGGCCGCGGCCCTGGTCTTCGCCGTGTTCCTGACCAACCCGTCGCCGATCTGTGTGCTGGACGAGGTCGACGCGCCGCTGGACGACACCAACGTCGACCGGTTCTGCGCGTTGCTGCAGGACATCGTGAAGGAAACCGGCACCCGGTTCCTGGTCATCACCCACCACCGTATGACGATGGCGCGCATGGACCGGCTGTTTGGCGTGACCATGGCCGAACGCGGCGTCAGCCAGCTTGTCTCCGTCGATCTGGCCCGTGCCGAAAGGCTGCGCGATGCCGGTTGAAAACGACTTGAAGAAATATTATTGATAATCAGATACTTGCGGCGCTTTTCGCAGTGCGGCCGCAGCCTTGACACCCTACAGGCCCCTGCGTATGGTGGCGCCGCTTCGCCGGGGGTCCGGCAAGCGCGGGATTCGTCGCGTCCATGGGCGCGCCGGGGTCCGGACTGAACCGCTTGCGGGGACCCGAACGACCGGGTCTGATACGGGGAATGGACGACAAAAACTCCCCGCCTTCACTCGACAGCCTGGCCGACCGCGTGAGGCGGGCGCGGGGCACGAAGAAGGACGCAAAGCGCGGAGGACTGGATTCGGGGCTGCCTGGGTCCGCGATGGGACTTGCCTTCCGCGTCGGCGTCGAGCTTGTTGCCGGCGTCGTCGTCGGAGCGGCGATTGGATACGGACTGGATCGATGGCTGGGGACGTCCCCCTGGATGTTGATCCTGTTTTTCTTTCTCGGTGCTGCGGGCGGGATGATGAACGTCTACCGCGCGGCAACCGGACAGGGCCTGTCGGTCGGGTATAAGCAGAACCCGGGCGGCGACGGTTCACACGGGGATGGCCCGAAAGGGTCGGATCATTCGGACGGCGGTTCGCCGGACGGCGGTAAAAAAGAGGGGTAGCAGGTGGCATCTCCGGTCGCACAATTCCAGATCAAGACCATTGGCCCGGAGCTTCATGTCGCGGGCATGGACATTTCCTTCACCAATTCGGCCGCCTTCATGATCCTGGCGACCGTGGTGATCGGTGTGTTCCTGACCCAGTCGATGAGCGGTCGCCATCTGGTCCCGACGCGCATCCAGTCGATGGCAGAACTGTCCTACGAGTTCATTGCCAATATGGTGCGCGAGAACGTGGGTTCGGAAGGCCGACCCTACTTCCCGCTGATCTTCTCGCTGTTCATGTTCATCCTGGTCGGCAACCTGCTCGGCATGGTCCCGTACAGCTACACGTTCACCAGCCAGATCATCGTCACCTTCGCCATGGCGATCACCATCTTCGTCGCCATCACGGTGATCGCGCTGGTCAAGCACGGTTTCCACTTCTTCACCTTCTTCTTCCCGTCGGGCGCGCCGGTCTATATGGCCCCGCTGCTGATCCCGATCGAGATCCTCTCCTATCTGTCGCGTCCAGTGAGCCTGTCGGTGCGACTGTTCGCGAACATGATGGCCGGCCACACCATGATGAAGGTGTTCGGCGGCTTCGTCGTGGCCCTCGGCGTCGCCGGTGTCGCCCCGCTCGCCGTGCTGGTGGCGCTGACCGGTTTCGAGGTGCTCGTTGCCGTCCTGCAGGCCTATGTGTTCACGATTCTGACCTGCATCTATCTCTACGACGCGATCCATCTGCACTGATCGGTCCGTCGCGTACCATCAACCCAGCCTCAACCTCCCAACGAACGGAAGGATACGACCCATGGAACTCGAAGCCGCCAAGATGATCGGAGCCGGTCTTGCCGTCATCGCCCTGATGGGTGTCGGTGTCGGTATCGGTAACATCTTCTCGACCCTGATCGCGTCCATCGCCCGCAACCCGGCGGCGCGCGGCGAGGTCTTCGGCATCGGCATTCTGGGCTTTGCCCTGACGGAAGCCGTTGCGCTGTTCGCGCTGCTGATCGCGTTCCTCATCCTGTTCACCTGATCCGGTTCGGGTGCCCGCCATCCGGCTGGCACCCTCGACCCCCGTCAGGAGGATGACGACATGATCGCCAACAGCGTGACCCGCTGGTCCCGGCGCGTCGGCCTCGCCGCCGCCGCGGCGGTTGCGGCCGTGCCGTCCTGGGCGGCGAGCACCGACCATCCCGGCAGCGGCGGTGGCCTGCCGCAGCTCGACGCCACGACCTATCCGACCCAGATCTTCTGGCTGATCGTCAGCTTTATCCTGCTCTACATCGTCATGTCGAAGGTCGCGATCCCGCGCATCGCCGACGTGCTCGAGGAGCGGCAGGAGCGGATCGAGGACGACATCGAGACCGCCGACCGCCTGCGCGGCGAAGCGGAAACGGTAAAGGCAGAGTACGAGAAGGCGGTGGCCGACGCCCGGTCCCAGGCCCATGACCTTGTCCGCAAGGCCATGGACGAGATCGCCGACTCCCATGCCAAGTCCGAGGCCGAAGCGGCGAAGAAAACCGCCGAGACCACCAAGGCCGCCGAGGCCCGTATCGCCGAGCAGCGGACCCAGGCTCTGGAGAGCCTGAAATCCGTGGCCAGTGAAGCCGCCGCCGAGGCGACTGCCAAACTGACCGGCCTGAAGGTGAGCGACGCCAAGATCGGCAAGGCGGTCGAAGCCGCCATGCAGGGAGGCGCCTGATGTTCTCCGATCCGACATTCTGGGTCGCCGTCTCCTTCGTCCTGTTCCTGGCCCTGGTTTACTGGAAGGGCTGGCGCCCGATCGTGAGCGGGCTGGACAAGCGGGCCGAGGAGATCAAGCGCAAACTCGACGAGGCGCAGCAGCTTCGCGAGGAAGCCCAGGCCGCCAAGGCCGACTACCAGCGCCGCCAGCGCGACGCGCTGCAGGAGGCCGAGGCCATCCTGGAGCATGCCAAGACCGAATCCGTGCGGATGCGCGAAGAGGCCGAGGTAAAGCTGGAGCAGTCGCTTGCCCGCCGCGAGCAGGTCGCC
Source organism: Thalassobaculaceae bacterium (assembly GCA_029212785.1). Classification (GTDB taxonomy): domain Bacteria; phylum Pseudomonadota; class Alphaproteobacteria; order Thalassobaculales; family Thalassobaculaceae; genus Thalassobaculum. The sequence goes on along the minus strand of JARGOG010000028.1, from coordinate 13,626 downwards.
ATGGAGAAGATCCAGGCGGCTGAAGCCAAGGCCCTTCAGGAAGTCCGGGCGCAGATGGTCGACCTCGCCGTCGCCGCGACCCGGCGCCTGATCGAGGACAACATGGATGCCGCGACCCAGAAGAAGCTGGTCGCCAACGCCATCGACGAGATCCCGACCCGTCTCCAGTAAGACGTGGTCACAGACGATACGGATTGCGGCCCGGCTTTCAGTCGGGCCGTTTTCTTGTGGGGATATCCAACCCCGCCCCCCGTCTCCCTGGACAGTCTCTGGATCTAACCCGGCGGGCAATTCAGGACCGTGCCGCGCTTCCAGGAAGTCGGAGAGGAGGAGTGGTGGAGACCCAGCGTTAGTCGGGAGTGGACTTGTTCTTCTTCTCGCCGTCGAACATCAGGCGCAGGCGGGCCCGCTGGGCCTCGCGGATGTGATAGCGCGCCGCCGTCTCGGCCCGGGCCTGGTCACGCGCCTCGATCGCGTCCAGCACTTCCTGGTGCTCCTGGCGCGCCGTGCCCGACCGCCCGGTGAGCGACAGGGTCGTCATGCCGAGCAGCGCCATGGCATCGCTCAGCACATTCAGGGTCTTCAGCAGATAGCGGTTGTGGGCGGCGCGGTACAGCGTGCCGTGGAACTGTCGGTTGTGGGTGGCGAGCGCCCTGGGATCGCCGTCGCCCGGATCGGCGGCGATCAGATCCCGCAGCAACGTGATCTCCGCCTCCGACGCGTGGCGCGCGGCAAGCCCGGCGGCCGTGCCTTCCAGCACTTCCCGCATCTGGTACAACTCCATCACCGCCTGGTGATCCAGCTCGGCGATGACCATGCCGCGATAGGGCACGAAGGTGAGCAGCCCGTCCGCCTCAAGGCGGCGCAGCGCCTCGCGGACCGGCGTGCGGCTGACATCTAGCCGCTTCGCCATCTCTATCTCGCGGATCCGCTCACCCGGCTTCAGTTCGCCGGCTTGAATCGCTTCCCGCAGGCGGTGGTAGGTCCACTCGCCCCGGGACTCGGATGTGGGCCGGCCGACATCCTCGACGGCACTCGGTTCGCCATCCGCCAGTTCGAGCTTCTTCCCACCCCGCGCCATGCTCGGGAGTATGCCTTACTCGGCGGCGTTGGCACGACCGGAAGTCGCTTCCTCGCCGGCCCCCGTACCCGCCAGCTTGCCGAACACCGCGCCGGACATGAGGCCGGTGCCGCCCGGATAGTTGAAGTAGAACAGGCCGCCGACCAGTTCGCCCGCCGCATAAAGACCGGGAATCGGGTTCATGTCGACATCGACCACCTGGCCGCGGTCGTCGATGCGCAGGCCGCCGAAGGTGAAGGTGATGCCGCAGGTGACCTGATAGGCCTCGAACGGTCCCTGCTCGATCTGCACGGCCCAGTTCGATTTCGGCACCGAGAGACCCTTGGTGCCGCGGCCGTCCTTGACGTTCGGATTGAACTCTACGCCGGTCTGAACCGCCGCGTTATAGGCCTTCACCTCGGCCAGGAAGGCGTCCTTGTCCACGCCTTCCAGCTTGCCCGCCAGTTCCTCCAAGGTCGCGCCGGTGACCTTGGTCACCTGACGGATGCGGTACTCGTCGCGCTGCAGGTGGACGGTCTGCTGGTCGAAGATCTGCCAGGCCATCTGGCCCGGCTGATTGAGAATGACCCGGCCGTATTTGGCGTAGGTGTAATTGCGGAAATCGGCGCCCTCGTCGACGAAGCGCTTACCCTCGGCATTCACCATGATGGAGAACGGATAGGAGTGCTTCTGGAAGTTGTCGCCGACCGCGAGGTCGCCGAATTCCGGCGCATTGAAATCCCAGCCCACCGCGTGACCGCCGGACCAGTTGCCGTAGGGGCAGGCGCCGATATCCAGCGCCATGCGGATGCCGTCGCCGGTGTTGAAGCGGGTGCCGCGGACCTTCGCCAACTCCCAGCCCGGTCCCATGTAGCGGGTCCGCCATTCCGGATTGGCCTCGAAGCCGCCGCTGGCCAGAACGACCGTCTTGGCACTGATCGTCTCGACGCCGTTCGGGCCCTTCACCTTCACGCCGGTGACCTTGACGTCGTCATACTCCAGCGACAGCGCGCGGGTGGAGTAACGGATCTCGATGCCGTTCTTCTTAGCCGCCCCCCAGAGCGCCTCGACCAGCCCCGGCCCGCCGCCCCAGGCTTCCACCGTCAGGCCGCCCCAGAACTTGAACTTGCCGTCGACCTTGAACGCCTGGCGCCCCCAGATCGGCTGGAAGCGCACGCCCTTGCCCTTCATCCACATCAGCGTGTCGTAGGACGAGGTGATCAGCTTTTCCGCCAGATCCGGGTTGCAGCGATACTGGGTGACCCGGAACATGTCGTCGAAAAACTGGTCGGCGGTATAGGTGCCGAAATCGGTGATCGCGACTTCCTCGTCGGTGATGTCGGGCATCAGGGCGCGCAGATCGTCGACGCCGTTATAGACCGTGCGGATGGCGCCCGCGGTGAAGCGCGTGTTGCCACCACCCTCGTCCTCGTGGGCGCGCTCCAGCACCAGAACCGAGGCCCCATGCTCGCGCGCCGACAGAGCGGCACAAAGTGCGGCGTTACCGGCACCGACGACGACGACATCCCAATCAGCCATGACTTTCTCTCCTTCTGCGGCGCACGCGCGCCGGGGGCGGCCTCTGCCGGCCCCTCAAAAATCTGTCTTCAATGTTTTGTATACAATCCTGATCGATACGATGTCCAGCGCCCCGCGCCCATTGCCTCACAGATCCCCGGATTGCCCTGTGATGTGGCCGTCAGCCGCCGAGGAACAGGCGGCCGACCTCCGGATTCTCCAGCAGTTCCTTGCCCGGCCCGGCCAGCGCGGTCTCGCCCGACACCAACACATAGCCGAGATCGGCGAATTCGAGACCCTTCTTGGCGTTCTGCTCGACCATGACGATGGTCTTGCCGTCGACCCGCTGCAGGTCGTTCAGGATCTCGAACACCATGTCGATGAAGCGCGGCTCCAGGCCGATCGACGGCTCGTCCACCAGCAGCACGTCCGGCTCCATCACCAGCGCCCGGCTGATCTCCAGCAGACGGCGCTCGCCGCCGGACAACACGCCGGCCGGTTTGTTCCGCCGGGCGGCGAGGCGGTCGTATTTGTCGAACACCTTCTCCGCCGCCACCTTCGCCTCGGCCGGCCGATCCTTCAGGAACCCGCCCATCAGCAGGTTCTCCTCCACCGTCATGCCGGGGAAGACCGACTTGTCCTGCAGAATGTAGGCGATGCCGGCGGAGCGCAGCTTCTGCTGCGGGCTCATCCGGGTGACGTCGGTGCCGCCGACCACGATGGAACCGGAGAAAATGTTGGTGAAGCCGAAGATCGAGTGCAGCACCGTCGACTTGCCGGCCCCGTTCGGGCCGATCAGGCAGAGCGATTGGCCCTTGCCGACCCGCAGATTGAAATCGTGCAGAATCTGCATCTTGCCGTAGCCGGCCCGCAGGTCGGTGATCTCGACGAAGGGCTCGCCGACGCACATGGCGTCCAGGGCGGCGACGCTCGGCCCCTCCTCGGCGATGGCCTGGGCCTGGCGGACGACATCCTCGACCGAGATGACGGTGGAGACATCGCCGCTGCCGTAGCCGCTGGAGCGACGGGGAGGTTCGGTTCCGGTCTGCTCGCTCATCAATGGGCTCCCAGGTAGGCGTCGATCACGCGGGGATCGTTCTGCAGGTCGTCCGGCGAGCCGGTCGCCAGCAGCTCGCCATGGGCCAGGCAGGAGATCTGCTCGGCCAGATTCATGATCACCCGCATGTTGTGCTCGATGACGAGCAGGGTGACCCCAAGCTCCTCGTTGGCCCGTTTCAGGCGATCGATCAGACCGTTGATCAGGGTCGGGTTGATGCCGGCGGTCGGCTCGTCCAGCAGCAGCACCTTGGGCCGGTTCATCAACGCCATGGCGAATTCCAGCAACTTCTGCTGGCCGAAGCTGAGGTCCCCGGAGATCAGGAAGCGCTTCTCGTACAGGCCGACGAATTCGAGCAGCCGCTCCGCCTCCTCGACGATCTCGCCGGTGTCGCGCGAGGCGAAGATCGAGAAGGTGGAGGAGTCCCGGTGGCTGACCGAGATCTGCATGTTGTCCATGCAGTTCATCTTCGAATAGATGCGGGTCTGCTGGAACGTGCGCAGCATGCCGAGCCGGGCGATATCCGGCACCCGCAGGCTGGAGATCTCCCGCCCCCGGAACTTGATCGAGCCGCCATCGATCGGGTGGTAGCCGACGATCGAGTTGAACAGCGTGGTCTTGCCCGACCCGTTCGGTCCGATCAGACCGGTGATCTTGCCGTCGGGCACGTCGATCGAGATGTCGGTATTCGCCTGCACGCCGCCGAAAGCCTTCGAGACGCCGCGGACTTCGATGACGTTGTTCACTGCCCCGGCGCTCATTCCGCTGCCTCCCCGGCCGCCGGCCGCGCGGCCCCGCCCCTGTCGACCGTCAGCCCGAAGGCGGCCGGCCACCTGTCCTGGGCCCAACCGAGGATGCCCTGCTGGAAGTAGACGATGTTGATGATGATGATCGCGCCCAGCGCCACCCACTGCCAGCCGAGCAAGTAGGTCCAGGTCACTTCCTTGACGATGTGGAACAGGATGGCGCCGAGCACCGGCCCCCAGAGCGTCCCCTTGCCGCCGAGCAGGGCCATGGCGACCATGAAGATACCGAAGGTCGCGGTCGGGAAGGCAACCTCCAGCGGCTCGATGAAGCCGGACATGTTGCCGAAGATCGCCCCGCCAATGCCCATGAAGAAGGCGGCGAAGGCCCAGGCCATGGTCTTGTAGCGGTTGGCGTGGATGCCCATCGCGTCGGCCTTGTCCTCGTCATCACGGATGGCGTTGATCGCCAAGCCGAACTGGGTCGAATAGAGCCAGCGCACGACGAGGTGGGTTCCCAGCGCCAGGACGGCGAGCAGGACGTAGAACATCCAGGCGCCGGCGCCGGCGTCACCCGGATAGACCGGCATCGAGATGCCGCCGCCGCCGCCGACATAGCCCCAGCCCGCCACCAGTTCCCCGACGGCCACGGCCAGACCCAGCGTGCCGATGGCGAAATACGGCCCCCGGAGCCCGAGCATGGCCGGTCCGATCAGCAAGGCAAAGACGGCCGCCGCGATACCGCCGGCGATCAGCCCCAAGAACAGGCCGGTGAAATACTGGGCGTCGGTGAACTCGACCCTGATGGCGCCGAACGCGGCGGTATAGGCCGCGACGTCGGTGAATTGGGAGATCTGCACAATTGCCGAGGCGTACATGCCAATGCCGAAGAAACAGACATTGCCGAGCGAGTTGTAACCCATCTGCCCGCCGGTGATGTCCCAGGTGACCGCCATCAGCACCATCAGCCACATGACGGCGATGGTCTGGACATAGTCCGGGAACAGGATCGGTCCCAGGATTCCGAAGGCGATCAGGCCAGCGTAAACCCGGAGATCGAGCGCGGTTGACTGCTTCATCGGACCACCTGACGCACGCGATAGAGTTGGACCAGCCGGTACATCAGCACCGCTACCAGCATGATAACGACGGCGGCGACCGCGAACTCGGCGCCGAACACGAAGCCGGCAACGTTCTCCCAGACCCCGAGACCGAAGCCGGTGAGGATGACGCCCGGCAGGTTGCCGAGCCCAGCCGCCGTCACGATGATGAAGGCGCGGATCGAGTAGACGATCCCGTAATAGGGCTGGATCACCCAGATCATCGCCACAAGTACGCCTGCCGCCCCGCAGATCGACGCGTTGAGCGCATAGGTGAAGGCGTAGACCTGGTCGGTGTCGATGCCGAGAACCCGGGCCGCGCGCGCGTCCTGGGCGGTGGCGCGGATCGCCTGGCCCATGCGCGACTTCTTCATGAAGATCACGATGGCGAGTGCCAGGGCCGCCGCCAGCAGCAGGCTATAGAGGCGGACATTCTGGATGATGATGAAGGAACCGACTTCGAAATCGCCGAAACCGGACTCGGCGACCTTCACTTCCGGGCCGTAGATCAGGTTCAACACCTGCTGGATCAGCAGGCTGAGGCCGAAGGTGGCGAGCAGCGAGGTGAACATGTCGCGGTCGACGACCCGGCGGATGATCAGCACATAGATGATCCAGCCGAGCATGAACATCAGCACGATCGCCGCCGGCAGGGCCACGATCGGGTGATAGCCCCAGAGCGTCGCCTGGTAGGTGATGTAACCGCCCAGGATCACCATGTCGCCCTGGGCCAGGTTCTTGACGTTCATCACCCCCCAGACCAGTGCCAGGCCGTAGGCGATCAGCGCGAAGACCGCACCAATGAACAGCCCCTGGATGATCAGATCCACACCCAGGATCGGCGCCTGAGTGAGTAGGTAGAGGTTGTCGATCATGTTCTCCGTCCCTCGTCCACCGGCGGGGACAGCTCATCGCCGTGCCCCGGTAATAACGAGAGCGGCGGGAGAATCGGGTTCTCCCGCCGCCTCGCGATCAGGTGTCGATCAATATTCGGGCTTGCGCGGGTGACGAAGCTCCGCCGCCGCCCATTTCGACGGTGCGACCACCAGGTACTCGCCGTCCTGGATCTGACGCAACACCATCGGCTTGGCGACGTTGTTGCCCGCTTCCGAGAACTTGATGCCGCCGTAGAACGTCATCATATCGGTCGCCGCCAGCGCATCGCGCAGCTTGTCGGTGTCGAACGAGTTGGCCCGTTCGAACGCATCGGCCCAGACCATCACCGCGGCTGTCGCCTGAGCGGTCTGGTACGGAACCGTCTTGTACTCCGGATAGGTCTTCTGGAAGTCCGAGTGATACTGCGCCGCCGAGCCCATCAGGTCGTCCTTGTAGGACAGGGTCTCCGACCACTGGGTCGGGCACAGCAGGCCTTCCGTCGCGCCGGCCCCGTACTTGCCGACAACATCCGCCGCCTCGCAGTGGGTCATCGCGATCATCGGCGTGTCGATCTTCATCTCCTGGATCTGCCGACCGGCGGTCGCCGCCCCCTTGGAGTGGCCGGACACCAGCAGCAGATCGGGCTTCAGCGCCTTCACCTTGGTCAGCGTCGAGGTCATGTCCGACAGGTCGCGCGGCAGCTTGTCGTCGATGACGATGTTCATGCCGTATTTCTTGGCGTCGTCGACCACGCCGGCGCGCACGTCGAGCGAGAACGGATCGTTCTCGAACGCCATGGCGATTTTCACGTCCGACGCCTTCTTTCCCTGCTTCTCGGCAACCTCGGCGGCGAGCGCGATCGAGCTGGCGAGGTACTGCTCGGAGGTGGAGAGCACCGCGAACAGGTACTTGTAGCCCTGGGTGAAGAGCGAGCGCGACGCGCCCTCGGCTTCGACCATCGGGATCTTGTATTTCTCGGTGACCGGGGCGATCGCCTTGGTCAGACCCGAGCTGTACGGGCCGAGCATGTATTTGACGCCATCCTGATTGATCAGCCGCTCGGCCAGCTGAGCCCCGCGCGCCGGCGTCGACTCGTCGTCGTAATAGGTGACCTTGAGCTTGTAGCTCTTGCCGTCGACGGTCACACCGCCGGCAGCGTTGATCTTATCGACAGCGAACTCGTAGCCCTTCTGGGCGTGGATACCGTTGGTCGCATACTTGCCGGTCAGCGAAATCGCCGAGCCGAGAATGATCGTGTCGCCCTCGACCTTGGCCTCGGCCGTCGCGGCGAGACCCAGAGCTGCCACACCCGCGACCGCAGCGGTCACGGTGCGCATGTGCTTGCGCGTGATGATCATGGAACTGCCTCCCTTAGCTTCGTTCCTTATGTCGGTCCGGGGCCGTTTTCCGATCCTCCGAACCCGCCCGTCATTTCTGATGCCGACGGTGCGTCGATCGAAACACTAGGGAAACGTTGCGTGGCTGAAAAGGATTTTTGAAAGAAATCGCCGCCAGCAGACGCAGACGGGACTGATTGTTTCCACACAAACAATACCGAGCATTCGATTGCGCCCGAGGTGCTTAATGCGGTCGAGACGGCTAAACTCTCCGAATGCGCCCCTGGAATCAGACAGTCGGTCCCCGCCTCCGGGTGGTCATCGCCCCCAACGTCGCCGTCGGCCCCGGCAAGGCCGATCTGTTGCAGGGGGTGGTCGAGACCGGGTCGATCGCCGCCGCCGGCCGCCGCCTCGGCATGAGCTACAAGCGCGCCTGGGGTCTGGTCGAGGCGATGAAGGACGATTTCGGCGCCCCGCTGGTGACGACGTCCCGTGGCGGGTCGGCGCGCGGCGGCGCCGAACTGACGGAACTCGGCCGGACGGTGCTCGGCCTGTACCGGCGGATGGAAGACCAGGCCGCCGCCGCCACCGAAGCGGAACTGGCGGAGCTTCAGCGCCTGCTCGACCGGACCCTTCCGGACCGCGACCAGGGCGGGCCGGGCGCGACGAAGCCCGGTTGACCAACGCCCGGTGCCGTGAGACCGTCCCGATATGTTCAATGAAACATATCGAACCTCGATGCGCCCGACCGCCCACCCTCTGTCGACCCTTGCCGTCTTCCTCCTGCTGCTGGGCGCCGCGCCCGCCGCCCTTGCCGGCGAGGTCCGTGTCGCTGTCGCCGCCAACTTCACCGACGCGGCCAAGGAGATCGGCACCGCCTTCGACGCGGCGACCGATCATACGGCGGTCTTCAGCTTTGCTTCGACCGGCCAGCTCTTCACCCAGATCGCCGGCGGGGCTCCCTTCGACGTGTTCCTCGCCGCCGACAGGGCACGCCCGCAGCGCGCCATCGACGACGGGCTGGCGGACCCGGACAGCCGCTTCACCTATGCCCAGGGCCGCCTCGCGCTGTATAGCCGTGAGCCGGGTCTGGTCACCGGACCCGACGTTCTCGACCGCACCGACCTCGGCCGGCTCGCCATCGCCAATCCCGAAACCGCACCCTATGGGGCGGCGGCCGTCCAGGTCCTCGCCAACCTTGGCAAGCGCGAACGGTTCGACGACCACCTGGTCCGCGGCGCCAACATCGCCCAGACCTTCCAGTTCGTCGCCACCGGCAACGCTCGGTTGGGCTTCGTCGCCGCCTCGCAGATCGCCGGGCACGAGGATGGATCGCGCTGGATGGTGCCCGATCAATTGCACACTCCGATCGCCCAGGACGCCGTGCTGCTAAAGGCCGCCGCCGACCAGAGCGCGGCGCGCGCCTTCCTCGCCTTCCTCAAGGGACCGCAGGCGGCCGAGGTCCTGGACAAATACGGCTACGCGCCGGGCGGATAACGGGAGCCGCCGATGCCCGATCTGGCCGAACTCTGGTCGCCGATCCGCCTGACACTGATCCTGGCGACGGTGACGACTCTTGTTCTGCTGATCGTCGCCACGCCGGTCGCCTGGTGGCTCGCCCGCTCCGGCGCGCGCTGGAAGGAGGCGGTGGCAGCCGTCGTCGCGCTGCCGCTGGTGCTGCCGCCGACCGTGCTCGGCTTCTACCTGCTGATTCTGCTCGGGCCGGACGGACCCGGCGGATGGATCGCCTCGCTGGGCGGTGCGCGGTCGCTGGCCTTCACCTTCACCGGATTGGTGATCGGATCGGTCGTGTACTCCCTTCCCTTCGTCGTCCAGCCGATCCGCAACGCCTTCGAGGCCATGGGCGAGCGGCCGCTCGAAGTCGCCGCCACCTTGCGGGCCGGGCCCTGGGACGCGTTCTGGAGCGTGGCGGTCCCGCTCGCCCGGCGAGGATTCCTCACCGGTGCGATGCTCGGCTTCGCCCACACCATGGGCGAGTTCGGCGTCATCCTGATGATCGGCGGCAACATTCCCGGCGAGACACGGGTGCTGTCGATCGCGATCTACGACTATGTCGAGACCCTGCGCTGGACCGAGGCGCATCTGCTCGCCGGCGGCATGGTCGTCTTCGCCTTCGCCGTCATCCTGGCCATGCTGGTGCTGGAGAAGCGCGTCGGGAGGGCTCGGCCATGAGTCGGTTCCTGGACGCCGGCGATGTCATCAACGCCCGGTTCTCCGGCACTGTCGGCGGATTCGCCTTGGACGTAGCCTTCACCGCACCGATGCAAGGCATCACGGCCCTGTTCGGCCCGTCCGGTTCCGGCAAGACGACCATGCTGCGGGCGGTGGCCGGACTGGCCCGCCTTGCCGGACGACTGACCATCGGCGACGAGGTCTGGCAGGACGATGCAACCGGCATCCACCAGCCGGCCCATCGGCGCGCCGTCGGCTACGTCTTCCAGGAGGCGAGCCTGTTCCCGCACCTCTCGGTGCGGCGCAACCTGCTCTACGGCGCCCGTCGGGTGGGGTCCGGCGACACCGTTGTCGGATTCGACGAGGCGGTCTCCCTGCTCGGACTGGAACGACTGCTGGAGCGTGGACCGGAGCGGCTGTCCGGCGGCGAGCGTCAGCGCGTGGCCATCGGCCGTGCCTTGCTGTCAGCACCGAAGCTGTTGCTGATGGACGAGCCGCTCTCGGCCCTGGACGAAGCCTCGCGCGCCGAGATCCTCGCCACTTTCGAACGCCTGCATGCCGCCCTGCCGATCCCGACGCTCTATGTCAGCCACGACCTTGCCGAAGTCGCCCGGCTGGCCGACCGCTTGGTCGTGCTGTCGGCCGGGCGCGTCGTCGCCGAAGGGGATGTGGGTCCAATCATGGAGCGCCTTGATCTGGAACCGGCGACCGGGCGATTCGAGGCCGGCGTCGTGCTGACGGCAACCGTGACCGGCCAGGACGACGCCTATCAACTGACCCGCCTCGGCGTCGCCGGGCAGCCGATTTCGATCCCCCGGATTGCGGTCGCGCCCGGCGAACAGGTTCGTCTGCGCATCCGTGCCCGCGACGTCGCACTCGCCACCCGCCCGCCGGAGGGGATCAGCATCCGTAACCGACTGGCCGGTCATATCGTCGAGATCGTCGCCCTGGACACCGCGCCCTACGCCGAAATCTTGATCGAGATCGCCGACGGCGTGCGCCTTCGGTCCCGGGTCACGCGGGAATCCGTCGACGACCTCGGCCTCACCCTCGGCACCCCGGTCTTCGCGTTGGTGAAGACGATCTCCTTCGACGGCCGTTAAGGTCGGTTTGGGGGTGTCTGCGCGCCCTGGTCGCCCCGCCCCGCCCTCGGTCATGGCTACGGGGACGGCGACCGGATAGAGTCGACGGAATCGAAGTGCCCGAACCGCCGCGTGTGATTTTCCAATGCCAAAAGCCATTCTTCTGATCGAGCAGGACCTTGATCGCGCCGCCCAGTTTCAGGCTGTCATCGCCAACCGGAACCGTCTGGTGACGGTGGCGCCGAGCATCGACGCGGCACTGCTGACCCTCACCACCGCGGCGCCGGATGTGATCGTTATATCTCCCCCGCCCAAGGAGACGACGGCAGCGCCGAGCGCCAAGGCCGCACCACAGCCGCCCCAAGGGATCGCGACGGTGAAACACCTGCGCTCGGTCGAGCGTTTCTCCGGCCCGATCCTTGTGCTAACCGACAGCACCTCGCGCGAGGATCAGCTTACCTTCTACAAAGCCGGCGCCGACGATCTGTGCCCGCGCTGGAGCGGCCTCAAGTACATGGCCGAGCGCCTGTCCTTCTGGTTCGAGAACACCACCAACAGTCTGGCCGCCTTCGAGCGTCGCAAGGACGCGATCGACGAGTTGCTGGATAAAAAAGCAAAGCCCTGACGAATCATTGCTTCCAATAATGCACTGGTTTGTCTCTCTATTTTTCCTCCTCTTCGCTGCGGCGGCGTGATTGACATCGGGGATCGGCGCCCGATTTTACAGCTTCGTGGCGGGCAGACATTGGGGAGGCGACGGGCATGACCGGACCGCTTGAGGGATTTCGCATTATCGACCTGACCAGCGTGGTGTCCGGCCCGCTCGGAACCATGGTGCTGGCCGACCAGGGAGCCGAGGTGATCAAGATCGAGCACCCATCCGGCGGCGATTTCACCCGGGCCATGGCGAACCGGCGCGGCGGGTTCTCCGCCTCCTTTCTGAACAACAACCGCTCCAAGAAATCGGTCGCACTCAACCTCAAGGACCCGCGCGGTGTCGCGGCGGTGCTGAGGCTGGCGGCGACCGCCGACGCCTTCGTGCAGAACTTCCGCCCCGGCGTGGTCGATCGCATGGGCGTGGGAGAGGCGGCGGTGCGGGCGGCGAACCCGTCGATCGTCTACTGCTCGATCAGCGGCTTCGGCGATACCGGCCCCTATGCCGACAAGCCGGTCTACGACCCGCTGGTCCAGGCACTGTCCGGTCTGACCTCGATCCAGGGCGGCTCCGACGACGCCCGGCCCCGGCTGGTGCGCACCATCATCCCGGACAAGCTGACCGGCTATACCTCGGCCCAGGCGATCACCGCCGCCCTGCTGAAACGCGAGCGTTCGGGCGAGGGCCAGCACATCAAGGTCTCCATGCTCGACAGCGTCATCGATTTCCTGTGGCACTCGGACATGGGCAGCCAGACCTTCGTCGGCGGCGAGTTTCCGCAGGAGAAAGCGGCCAGCTTCATCGACCTGATCTACGAGACCACCGACGGCCACATCACCGTGGCGGTGAACACCGACAAGCAGTGGAAGGCCCTGACCGCGGCGCTGGATCGCCCGGAATGGCTGGAGGACCCGCGCTTCCTCACACCGGCCCTGCGGCACGAGAATATCGACGACCGCCTGACCCTCACCCAAGAGATCCTCGCCACCGAAAGCTCGGCCCATTGGCTGGACCGGCTGGAGGCCCATGACGTGCCCTGCGCCCCGGTGCTGACCCGCTCCGACATGATCAGCCATCCGCAGATCGACGCCAGCGGCATCGTCGTCGAACTCGACCATCCCCAAGCCGGCCGCGTCCGCCAGGCCCGTCCTGCTGCGACCTTTTCCGCCACCCAGCCCGACCTGTCCCAAGGCGCGCCGATGCTGGGAGCCGACACCGACGCGATGCTGGCCTCGGCCGGTTTCAGCGCCGAGGAGATCGCCGCCCTGCGCGCCGACGGCGTCGCCGGCACCAACGAGGAGGCCGCCGCATGATCGACTTCTACTATTGGCCGACACCGAACGGCTGGAAGGTCGCGATCCTGCTGGAGGAACTCGGGGTCGACTACAACCTGATCCCGCTCAACATCTCCAAGGGCGACCAGTTCAAGCCGGAGTTCGTGGCGATCAGCCCGAACAACCGGATGCCGGCCATCGTCGATCACGACGTTGCGGGCGATCCTGTCCCGGTCTTCGAATCCGGCGCGATCCTGCACTACCTCGCACGCAAGACCGGGCGCTTTATCCCGACCGACCCGATCGGCGAGAAGGAAGTGCTGGAATGGCTGTTCTGGCAGACCGGCAACCAGGGGCCGATGGCCGGACAGCTCAGCCATTTCGTGAACTACGCGCCCGAGGACGTGCCCTATGCCAAAACCCGGTATCTCAACGAATACGACCGTTGCGTCGCCGTGCTGGAGCGCCGGCTGGAGGGCCGGGAATGGATCGTCGGCGACAGCTACTCCATCGCCGACATGATCTGCTGGCCCTGGGTGCTGATCGCCAGGCCGCTGGGCGCCTCGCTGGAGGCTTATCCGAACGTGACCCGCTGGAGGGCGGCGATCAAGGACCGGCCGGCGGTTCAGCGCGCCGTCGATCTCGGCAAGGAATTCCGCCGCGCCGCCCCGCCGGACGACGCCGAACGCAAGATCCTGTTCACCCAGAGCGGGGCGAGCGTGAAGCGTTGA
>JARGOG010000123.1:8543-8889 GCA_029212785.1 Thalassobaculaceae bacterium | reverse complement strand
GGGCGCGTGCGCGACCTGACAGCGTCGCCCGTCCTCGCATCCGTCGTCTCCTCGGGCCATACCGAAGCCGTGCGGATCGTCACCATCCGGGCCGAGACTACCGGCCGCATCGTCGCCACTCCGACCGCCAAGGGTACAGTCGTCGACCGGGGCGCCACGATCGTGCAGATCGACCAAGCCGACCGGGCGGCCCTGCTCGACGAAGCGAATGCGCGTATCGCGCAGCGTCAGATCGAACACAACGCCGCATCGAAACTGGCCGCCAAGGGTTTCCAGGCCGAAACCACCCTGGCCGGCGCCAAGGCCGAACTGGCCCAGGAGCAGGAACAGAAGAAACAGCAGCAGA
>JARGOG010000123.1:0-8533 GCA_029212785.1 Thalassobaculaceae bacterium | reverse complement strand
ATCGAGATCGACCTTGCTCGGACCCGGATCGAGGCACCGGTTCACGGCATTCTGGACGACCGGAAGGTCGAAATCGGCGACTACGTTGTCGTCGGCGACGAGGTCGCTACGGTCGTCGAGCTCAACCCGCTGCTGATCACCGCCCAGGTGGCCGAGCGTCAGGCGCCTCTCATCGAGGTCGGTATGCCCGTCCAGGCACGTCTGTCCACCGGCGACGAACTGGTCGGCGTGGTCAGCTATGTTTCGGCGGTCGCCGATGAGAATACCCGCACGTTCAGGATCGAGATCGAGGTCGACAATGCCGGCTACCGTTTCGGCCAGGGGCTGAGCGCCGGGATCACGATCGATCTGCCCTCGGTCAACGCCCACCCGGTCACGCCGTCGATCTTCCGTCTCGACGATTTCGGGCGGATCGGCGTGATGACGGTGGATGCGGAGAACCTGGCGCATTTCACGCCGGTGTCGATTGTCGGCGTGGATGACAGGGGGACCTGGGTCAGGGGGCTGCCGGACAATGCCAGGGTGGTCATCGTCGGCCAGGACCTGATCGATGACGGAGAGACGGTCGAGCCGGTCGTCGCGCAGACCCCGGGTACTACGTCGTGAATGCCCTGATCTCCGCGGCGTTGAACCGCAGCCGCACCACCCTCTCCGCCCTGCTGCTGATCCTGATCGCCGGCACGGTGTCGTATATCGAGATCCCCAAGGAAGCGGATCCCGACATCAACATCCCGATCATCTATGTCTCGATCGGCTTCGAGGGCATCTCGCCGGAGGATTCCGAGCGCCTGCTGCTGCGCCCCATGGAACAGGAACTGCGATCGATCGAGGGCATCAAGGAGATGCGTTCGACCGCCTATGAGGGCGGCGCGAACGTGGTCCTCGAGTTCGACGCGGGATTCGATGCCGACAAGGCTCTCACCGATGTGCGTGAGAAGGTCGATATCGCCAAGCCGGAACTGCCGGAGGATACCGACGAGCCGACGGTCAACGAGGTCAATTTCTCACTGTTTCCGGTACTGGTCGTCACCCTGTCCGGCGACGTTCCCGAGCAGATCCTGCTGCGCACCGCGCGCCAACTGCGCGACGCGGTCGAAGGCATCCCGTCAGTGCTGGAAGCCAAGCTGACCGGTCAACGCGAGGAACTGGTCGAGGTCGTCATCGATCCGGTGCGCCTGGAGACCTACGGCCTGAAGGCGGCCGACGTGCTCGATATCGTCGGCCGCTCGAACCGCTTGATCGCCGCCGGCGCCCTGGATACCGGCAACGGACGCTTTCCGATCAAGGTTCCCGGCCTCTACGAGGACGTACTGGACATCTTGGACCAGCCGCTCAAGGCGAACGGCGACGCCGTGGTCCGGGTCCGCGACATCGGCACCGTCCAGCGCACCTTCAAGGACCGGGAGAGCTTCGCCCGGCTGAGCGGCGAGCCGGCCATCGCGTTGGAGGTCTCCAAGCGCACCGGTGAAAACGTGATCGAGACGATCGAGCGCGTGCGGGCAACCGTCGCCGCCGCCAAGGAGCTCATTCCCGACGGCATCACCGTCACCTTCAGCCAGGACAAGTCCGACAACATCAAGACCATGCTGACGGACCTACAGAACAACGTCCTGAGCGCCGTTCTGCTGGTCATGATCGTCATCGTCGGCGCCCTCGGCATCCGCACCGCCGCGCTGGTCGGCATGGCGATCCCCGGCTCCTTTCTGCTCGGCATTCTCGTCCTGTCGTCGCTCGGCCTGACGATCAATATCGTCGTGCTGTTCAGTCTGATCCTGGCGGTCGGCATGATGGTGGACGGCGCCATCGTGGTCACCGAGTTCGCCGACCGAAAAATGGCGGAGGGCCACAGCAAGCTCGAGGCCTACCGTACCGCCGCCCAGCGCATGGCCTGGCCGATCATCGCGTCCACCGCGACCACGCTGGCCGCCTTCTTCCCCTTGCTGTTCTGGCCGGGCGTGGTTGGCGAGTTCATGAAATTCCTGCCGATCACCCTGCTCGCCACCCTGTCGGCCTCGCTGCTGATGGCGTTGATCTTCGTGCCGGCGTTGGGCGCCCAGATCGGCAAGGCCAGCGCCGCCAACGAGGACGACCGCCGCCAACTCGCAGCCGCCGAGAACGGCGATCTGCGCGAGATCACGGGCTTCACCGGGCTCTATCTCAAAGTACTCGGTGCGACCTTGCGCGCGCCCGGAACGGTGCTGCTGGTCGCTTTGGCGACGCTGGTCGGCGTCCAGTACTATTACGCCAATCACGGTAACGGCATTGAGTTCTTCCCGGCGGTCGAACCGGAAGTCGCCAAGGTCTATGTCCATGCCCGTGGTAATCTGTCGGTGGAGGAAAAGCTCGATCTCGTTCTCCCCGTCGAGCGGGTCGTGAAGGAGGTCGGCGGCTACAAATCGCTCTACACCTATGTCGGCAGCACCCAGCAGGGCGGCGGCGACGACGTGGCCGACGATGTGATCGGCAATATCCAGATCGAGTTCGCGGACTGGCAGGAGCGCGCGCCCGCGAGTCAGATCCTGCAGGAGATCGCCGACCGGACCAGCGGATTCGCCGGCATCGTCGTCGAACCGCGCGCGGAGGAAGGCGGCCCGCCCACCGGCAAGCCCGTGCAGATCCAGCTCCGTTCCCGCGACCGCGACGGGCTCAACGAGGCCGCCGACATCACCCGGGCGAAATTCGCCGCCATGACCGGCCTCAAGGATCTCGAGGATACGCGCGACGTCCCCGGTATCGAGTGGCGGATCAGCGTCGATCGGGCCCAGGCCGCGAAGTTCGGCGCCGACGTCTCGCTCGCCGGCCAGTATGTCCAGCTCGTCACCAAGGGCCTGAAGATCACCGACTACCGGCCGAACGACAGCGACGAGGAAATCGACGTCGTCGTGCGTTATCCGGAAGCGTACCGCACGCTCGAGCAGATCGACCGCATCCGCATGGAGACGGCCCAGGGCCTGGTCCCCATCGACAACTTCATCGAGCGCAGCGCCAAGCCCAAGACCGGCAAGATCCGGCGCGTCGACACCCGCGAGGCAATCACCGTCAAGGCGGATGTGCGCGATGGCATCCTGCCTGACAACAAGGTGCAGGAACTGCGCGCCTGGCTCGATACCAACCCGCTACCGGCCAGCGTCGAGGCGACCTTCAAGGGCGAGGACGAAGAGCAGCAAGCGGCCCAGGCCTTCCTGGTGAAGGCCTTCGGCATTGCCCTGTTCATCATGGCGATCATCCTGGTCACCCAGTTCAACCGCTTCTACTCGGCGTTCCTGATCCTCACCGCGGTGATCATGTCGACCATCGGCGTGATGCTCGGCCTGATGATCACCGGCGCGCCCTTCGGCATCGTGATGACCGGCATCGGCGTCATCGCCCTCGCCGGCATCGTCGTGAACAACAACATCGTTCTGATCGACACGTTCGACACGATCCGGCCGGGCTGCGTCGATACGCGGGACGCGATCCTACGCACCGGCGCCCAGCGCCTGCGACCGGTGATGCTGACCACGATCACCACGATCCTCGGCCTGATCCCGATGGTGATGCAGGTCAATATCGACTTCGTCACCCGCGAGGTCACCATTGGCGCGCCCTCGACCCAGTGGTGGGTGTCGCTGGCGACGGCGATCGTGTTCGGCTTGGCCTTCGCCACCGTGCTCACGCTGGTCGTCACACCCTGCGCGCTGATGTTCCGCGACGATGCGGCGGCCGGGTGGAGCAAGCTGAAGGGTCAGGTCCGCCGCGTGATCAAGCCAAATCGGGGCGACAAGGCCGAAGACCCGAAAGCCGGCGGCCCGGAGCCCCAGGCAGCGGAGTAGTTTCCGACGCTCCCGCTCAACCCGACGGATCAGACCGGATCGGCCGTCCAAAAGGGTCGCCTAAATCCGAAACGACACCACCGCCTGGGCGATGCGGCTGGCGGTGGTGAGCCAACACAGGGCGCCGAAGATCCCGGCGATCCAGGTGAAATACCCGGGAAACATGCAGATCGCGACCAGGCAGGCGATGGTCTCCGCCCCCTCGGTCAGACCGCCGAGATAGAAGATCGACTTCCGGCCCCGTGTCTCCGTCGTCACCCCGCGCTTGGCGGCAATGATCGCATAGGCCAGGAATGATGCCCCGGTGCCGACGAAGCTGAAGATCAGGAAGGCGGCGAACACCGCCTCCTCCGGCCGCCCAAGAGCGACACCGAAGATCACCGCGCTGTAGAAGATGAAATCCAGAACGATGTCCAGATAGCCACCGAGATCGCTCGGCCCCGCCGCCCGCGCGATGGCCCCGTCGAGACCATCGGCCAGTCGGTTCACGACGATCAGAAGCAGCGCCAGGCCATATTGCTGTGCCGCCAGCGCCGGAACCGCGCCGAGACCAATGGCGAAACCGGCCACAGTCACCGCATCGGCTGGCACTCCAATCCGGGCGAGCTGCCGTCCGACCGCGTTCAGCGGCGGGTCGATGACCCGGCGGAGCGCGGCATCGAACACCGGATCACTCCGCCGCCTTCGACTGTTCCGCGGTCGCCGGGTCGCCGGGCCGCGGCTCCTCCGCCGGATCTTCGGCCATTTCATCGGCGGCGCGCAGCAGGCGGCGATAGGTGCGCACCGACAGCGGGATCGTCGCGAGATAGACGATCAGCACGATGCCAAGCGAGAACCACGGCGCACTGATCACCGCGGCGATCACCACCCCCGCACCGATCAGCGTCGGCAGCACCCAGTTCTGCGGCACCTTCATCCGCTTGAAGGAATAGGTCGGGATCTGGCTGACCATCAGCAGGCCGACACCGGTGAGCCAGATCGCCACCAGCACCGGGGCATTCTGAAACTGAATGTTGAACTGGAAGTCGAGGATCATCGGCAGCACGGCGAGCCCCGCGCCCGCCGGCGCCGGCACGCCGGTGAAGTAGTTATACGCGAAGGACGGCTTGTCGTCGTCGAGACGGACGTTGAACCGGGCCAGCCGAAGCACGCAGCAGGTGGCGAAGAACAGGACCGCCATCCACCCGAAATTCTTGAGCTCCACCGTTGACCACAGAAAAACGACAATCCCGGGTACGACACCGAAGCACACGAAATCGGACAGCGAGTCTAGTTCGGCACCGAATTTCGACTGGGCCCGCAACAGCCGCGCCATACGGCCGTCCAACGCGTCGAACACCGCCGCCAGCAGGATCATGCCGACCGCGAACTCCCAGCGCTCGGCCAACGCAAACCGCAACCCGGACAGCCCGGCACACAGCGCCATCACGGTAATGATGTTCGGCAGCAGCTTGTTGAAGGACAGGCCGCTGAACCTTTGACTTCTGCGCCGCCGCGGGCGTCTCATCGCACCGCCCCTTCCCGCGCCTTCTCGGCGCTCTCGAGGTCGGCCACGACGGTCTCGCCGGCCACGCAGCGCTGACCGAGCGAAACCAGCGGCGCGACGTCGGGCGGAAGGTAGACATCGACCCGGCTGCCGAAGCGGATCATCCCCATGCGCTCGCCCGCCAGCAGGGTCTGGCCCTCGCTGATCTTGCAGATGATCCGCCGGGCGACGAGGCCGGCGATCTGCACGAAGGCGAGCGGCCTGCCGTCCCGCGTCTCCATGGCGACAAGCTGGCGCTCGTTCTTCTCGCTTGCCTTGTCGAGCGACGCATTGACGAACGCGCCGGGCACATAGGCGAGTTTGGTCACCCGGCCGTCGACCGGCGTGCGGTTCACATGGACGTCGAACACATTCATGAAGATGCACACCCGCTGCACCTCGCCCTCCCCCATGGCCAGTTCCTTCGGCCAGGGAGCCGGACCGACAGAGACGACGACGCCGTCGGCCGGACTGATCACCAGGCCGGTGCGCACCGGCGTCACCCGGTTCGGATCGCGGAAGAAGTAGACGCACCACGCGGTCAGGACGAGTCCGGGCACCAGCAGCCAGTCGGCAATCATCGCCAGAATGACCGTGGCCACGGCGAAGATGGCAATGAACGGACGCCCTTCCCGGGCGATCGGCACGAGGATTGAGCTCAGCACGGCAGGTTTCCGTTGATCAGTTCACCGTGGGCAGGCCAAAGACCTGACCGGGATAGATCAGATCCGGGTCCTGGATCTGATCGCGATTGGCGTCGTGGATCTGCACAAAGCGCGTCCCTTCGCCATAGACCCGGGTCGCGATGACCCAGAGATTGTTGCCCGGCTGTATCACCACAAGGCGGTCGTTCGGCAACCCCTTGAGCGGCGCGGCCCGCACGAAGGGGAAAGCGACCCGCGCCTTGACCGCGCCGCCGGGGGCGACCTTGTCGACCCGCAGGTTGTAGTTCCCCGGCGCCACCGGCTCCTTCGGGCTGAGTTGCCAGCGGCCCTTGTCATCGGCTGTCGCGCTGCCGGCGGGCTTGTTGTCGATATAGACCTCGACATCGGCATTCGGCTCGGTCCGTCCCCCGAACACGACCTCGCCCTTGTCGTCATACTCGATGACATCGACGGAGACGTCGCCGGCATCGGCAACCTCAGCGGCCGAGGCCTGGTCGGATGCGGCCGGCGCCTTGGCGGGTTCCGGGAACGCCTTGACGACCGTCGGTGCCCCTTCGGCTTCGGCATCCTTGTCGGCGGCACTCGGTGCCTCCGCGACCTGGGCGGCCGGCGCCGTATCGTCGGATGGTCCCCCGGCCGCCGATTTATCGGCGGCGGTATCGGCGGGCTTCAGCGCCGTGCCGTCATCCGCCTTGGCGACAGCAGTCGGCGCGCTCCCAGTCGGCGCCGAACCGGTTTGAGGTGATTCGGTCTGCGCGGTCTGCGGCGCGCTCATATCGGTCTGGGCGGGTCCGGCGACAGGCGCCTGCAGTACCCGCGCCACCCCGGCCGCTGCTTCGTTACGCGGCAGCACCATGGCCAACGGCTGGCTCGGTTCCGTGGTCGGTCGTCCGGCGATATCCTTGCCCGACTCCGGCACCACCAGGACCACCGCCTCCTCGGACTCGGCCGTGTCGGGCTCTCCGGTCTGGCGGAGTGTGAGGGCGAACTGCCCCGGGCCGAGCTGGCGGTCCGGCAGGAACACCCATTCCCCCCGCTCGTCGCTGGTGACCTTGCCGATCTCGGTCTCGCCGTCGAGGATCGTCACTTCGATATTCGGCTTGGCCCGGCCCGCGATCACCGTATTGCCGTCGGGATCGACCCGGACGATGTCGAAACTCGGCTTGCGTCGGGCGATCTCGGCCGCGGACGGAGCGGCGGCGGATTTGCCGGCCGTGGTCTTGCCGGCCGCCTCCCGCTTGGGCAGCACCGAGGTGTAACCGGTTGTGGTATTGCCGGCAGCATTCGGGATGGCCGGCTTGGTCGGCACGGCCGGGGCCACGATGCGCGGTTCCTCCGCGTCGTCGTCGCCGGGAACCAGCCAAAAGTTCAGCCCCAGCGCGGCCAGGATTGCCGCACCGCCGATAACACCCACAATTGCCGGCTTGGAAACCATCGGTTTGCCGCCCTTTTCGTTTCACGCACATTAAACCGACCGGGCGCTTCGTACAATCGCGGTAGGGCGATTGACCTGACCGTGCGGCGGTGCGAAAGACGGGTTCATGAGCGAGACATCTCCCCAATCCATCTGCGTCTTCTGCGGCTCCTCGTCCAGAGTTGACGTCGTCCACAAGAGTGCCGCCTCCGAATTCGGCCGCTTGCTCGGCGAGCGCGGCTGCACCCTGGTCTATGGCGGCGGCCGCGTCGGGCTGATGGGCCTCACCGCCGATGCCACGATCAAGGCGGGCGGCAAGGTGATCGGTGTGATCCCGAGCTTCCTGCAGCATCTGGAGGTCGGCCATGCCGGGCTCGACGAGCTGGTGGTCACCGAAAGCATGCATGAGCGCAAACGCATCATGTACGAACGCGCCGACGCCTTCGTCGTGCTGCCGGGTGGCCTCGGCACGCTGGACGAGACCATGGAGGCGCTGACCTGGGCCCAGCTCAAGCTGTCCGACAAGCCGATCGTCTTCGTCGACGTCGCCGGCTTCTGGCAGCCGCTGATCAAGCTGCTCGACCACACGATTGCCGCCGGGTTCACCCGCGAGGAGAACCGCGGACTGTACAAGGTCGTCGACACCCCCGCCGCCGTGTTCGACGTGATCGGCGACTGGCATGCCCCCGAAGGCGACCTGAAGGCCAAATGGCTGTAAAGGTGCGCTTGAACCGCGGCCGGCCGGTGATATTGTGCCGCCGACCTCACCTAGGACCGGATCCGACCAACATTCGCAGGAGTACCCAATGGCGAAGATCAAAGTAGCCAAGCCGATCGTCGAGCTCGACGGCGACGAGATGACCCGGATCATCTGGCAGATGATCAAGGACAAGCTGATCTTCCCCTATCTCGATGTCGATCTGAAATACTACGACCTCGGCATCGAGGCCCGTGACAAGACCGACGACCAGATCACCATCGACTCCGCCAATGCCATCAAGGAACACGGCGTCGGCGTGAAGTGCGCGACCATCACCCCCGATGAGGCGCGCGTCGAGGAGTTCGGTCTGAAGAAGATGTGGCGCTCGCCGAACGGCACGATCCGCAACATCCTCGG
>JARGOG010000027.1:42329-62951 GCA_029212785.1 Thalassobaculaceae bacterium | reverse complement strand
CCCTCGTTACCAGCCAGGATGTCGTTGCCCTGGCCGCCATACAGGATATCGGCGCCCGAACCACCCGAAAGGGTATCGGTACCGAGGTTACCGTACAGCAGGTCACTGCCGTCGCCGGCACTGATGATGTCGTTATCCTGACCACCATAGACGCTGTCGGCACCGCCACCGGTAGCCAGAACGTCGTTGCCGGCGTTGCCATAGGCGATGACGGCGGAAGAGCCGGTATCGGCCATGGTGTCGTTACCGCTGCCACCGAACACGGTCACAGAGCCGGTGACGGAAACGAACGTGTCGTTGCCGAGGTTACCGAACAGAAGGTCGGCACCACCGCCGCCGGACAGGAAGTCGTTATCCTGACCACCGTAGATGGTGTCCCCGTTGGCGCCGCCGCTGAGGACGTCGTTGCCGAGGTTGCCGTAGATCACGTCGGAAGCCGAACCGCCAGAGATCGTGTCACCGCCCTGACCGCCGTAAAGCGTGTCAGAGCCGGCGGCGCCCAGGATCGTATCGCTACCCTGGTTGCCATATACGATGTCAGCGCCATCGATTGCGCTGATCAAGTCTGCCCCATTCAGCGCAGAGATCACGTCGGCGCTGGCGGTGCCCGTGAGTGTCTCGCTGGAGGTCGTGCCAGTAATGTCTGCCATCGTTGGAACTCCTAAGTCTCCCTACAGAGCGTGTGTGCGTCAGAACGATGCTGATCGACCGAAGACGATCACCACCCTCCCCTGTCAGACCGCGTTCTCACGCAAACAGCGCCAGCAGCATCCAGGGAGGACGATTGCGTTTTACAGCAGGTGATCCGGACGATGCAAGCGGCGTAAACGAAAAATCTCCTAGTCTTTAGACGTTAGCGGCAAGCGTTGATGGCGATGTGACATATTTGCCACAAGCCATTCACCTCCAGTGCCGTTCCGTCATTCCTAGGTCCGTCTACCCTCCAACAGCGTCCTACACACTACTGAGATGGTTTCTAACGCGTTGTTGGGCCGGGTCGCAAGGGTCTCAGCCATGGTTCTGGCGGCGGCGGCAATCGACGGGCGTTCGGCCGCCGCGCGCAGCGCCGCAGCGACATGTTCAACCTCGAAATTGCCCCCGCCGCGCAGGGCGACGGCCCCCCCCTGTTCCATCAGTCGACGGGCGTTCGAGGTCTGTTCGAAGTGACGGGGCACCAGGACCTGCGGCCGTCCGAATGCCAGGATCTGCTCGCAGGTTCCGACGCCGCCGTGATGGACGATTGCCCGGCTGCGGCCAGCCTCTTCGCGCATGTCCCGGGGACTGTCGTGGATCGTCAATCCCTGCGCCCGCCAGTGCGACCGCATCTTCGCCGTCGAGTCCCGCAGGAAAATCGACCCGGTGCGGCCGCTTTTCACCAAGCCGGTGAGAAGTCGATCCGTGAACTGATAAGTTGCTGAAAGATAGCCAAAATAATCCACGCTCGGTAGATCGTCGACCGGCGCCGAAAGCGCATCCAACGGACCGATCGCCGGTTCCGAGCGAAACGCCGCCCACTGGTCCAATTCCGGCAAGGTGATGACGAAATGGCGGTCACCGGCGAACAGCGCGGGCAACCGATCCGGCGCCGGACGTCCGCGCGCCGCCTGAACCGCGGCGACCACCCCGCGCATGTGGCGCTCGTCATAGGCCGGCCTGGCCTCGCGGAACGGGCGAAACTCGGCATCCTCGACCGGCGGCAGGGTGAACCCGTCACCGATCACCACCAGCTTAGTCGGACCGCCATACAACGCCAGATTCGCCATTGGTGCGTAATCGGACACTACCAGGTCGGCTTGAAGGCACTCGAACAGCGTTCCCCAGGCGTCGACGAACGGGCCCAGACGCTCCTGCGACGCGAAGCCGAGCGACCCCAGAATGTCCCCTGCGCTCACCGGCTGGTTGGTATCCGGCCCCCGAATCGGCTCGATTCCTGCAACCGGCGCCTGCAGCACCGGGTAACCGTGCTTACGCACGAAGGCACCGCCGACCTCCAGATTGCGCACCACGAACAGGCAGTCGACACCATCCTGGCGCAACCGATCCGCGATCCGCAGCAGCCGATTCGCATGTCCGAGCCCGTCGCCCAGCTCCCAGACGAAAACCGCCCGACGGCTCATCGCGTCATCCCGCCCGACTCCGAAGCGTGTCGCTCGGCCTTCTCCCGAAGGCTTTCCGCGATCCGGGCGAACACGCCTTGCCAGTCGCCGCGCTCACTCTGACGGAACAGGGTCGCCGTCGGATACCAGGGGCTGTCGTCACGATCCACCATCCACCGCCAGTCGGCGTTCTGCGCCAGCACGACCCAAACAGGACGGCCCAGCGCACCAGCCAGGTGCGCTGTGGACGTACAGGTCGAGATCACCAGATCCAGCTTGTTCATGGCAATCGCGGTATCGCGGAAGGTGGTGATCCGTTCGTTCAGCCGGATGACATGCGACGGAGCCGCAGCGACATCGGTTTCCCGCGCGCCTTTCTGCAGACTGAAGAATCGGACCCCCGGAACATCGAGCACCGGCGTCCAGGAGGCGAGATCCGTCGACCGCTCCTTGTCTGATGCGAACTTCGGGTTCCCGCCGAAGATAAACCCGACATTCAGCTTGTCCGAGTCGATTTCCGGCACCGCGAAATCGGCTCCCGGCGGGACCGTAAGATAGGGCACGTCGACCGGCAGATCTTGCAAAGTCCGCACGCCCATGGCCCGGGCGACCGACAGCAGGGGGATGTGGTAGTCGAAAGCCGGCGGCGGCGAGAACCGCTCGATGATCTCGTCGATTCCCTCGGTACCCTCGACCAGTGGAATCAGCTCGCCATGCGACTCCAGTACAACCCTGCCGGTCGACCCTTTTCTGGCGATCACGCTTGGCAGGAACCGCCAGAACTGCAGCACGTCACCGATGCCCTGCTCGGTATGCAGAAGAAGCGTCTTCCCGTCGAGCAACTCGCCGTTCCACATCGGCGCCTTGAAGTCGCGGCGGCGCGACGGAAACTCGTCGTATTTCCAGCGCCACTCGTATTCGTCGAACCCCTCCTCCAGCCGACCGTCGGCCAGCAGTGCGAGAGAGAGATTCCAATGCCGCTCGGCGTGGTCCGGCTGGGCGGCAAGGGACAGGCGATAGGTCCGCACCGCCTCGTCCAGGTCACCTTCCGCGCGGTACAGGTTGCCGAGATTGTACAGCGCTCCGCTGTCGCCCGGCACCATGCAGAGCGAGCGTCGATAATTCGCGTGTGACTCCGCATAACGCCCCATTTTCCTGAACAACGCGCCGATGTTCGAGAACAGGAACGGCTTCACCCCCATGATCTTCTGGGTGAGTCGATAGGTTGCGAGCGCTTCCTCGTACCGCGACTGCCGATGCAGTAGGTTGGCCAGGTTCAGCGCGGCATCACCGAAATCCCCGTCGACCATCAGGGCGTGTCTGTATACCCGCTCGGCCCGCTCCAACTGGCCCAGAGCCTCGAGTTCCTGGCCGAACGCCAATCGATACGTTCGGCGGTTGGAATTGAGTCGAAGCGCCCGGCCGAAGGCCTCGGCCGCCGCCGCCCGATTACCCTTGCGGCGCAGCGCGCCCCCCAGAAAGCCATAGGCCTGATCTGCGGCGGGCCGCAATTTGATAGCCCGGTTCGCGAAATTGATCGCCTCGTCGTCCCGGCCCGATTGGAGTGACGCCCGCGAGGCCAGAATCAGAAGATCTGCACCGTGCGGACGCTCGAGCTTCATCGCCGTCCTGATATGTTCAAGTGCTTCCTTGATCTTGCCCTGGTCCATCTGACGGGTGGCAAGCTCCCGGCGCAGTTCGGAATCCCGCGGCAGCTTGCGGACAGCCTCCTCGATCATCTCGAAGGAGCGTTCGTAGAGCGGACGAAGATCGGCCGCCGAGCGGAGATTGTCGGGCAGCGACGTCACGAGCCCCCCTTTCCTGCGGTTGTATCCCGGGATGCGGCAGGAAGCAGACGCAGTGCACCAAATTTGGCGAACCACATGACCGTGCGCGCCGCGCCGTACTTGCTGGCTCCGTCCAGATCGGCGATGAGATCACCGATGCTGGCGCCGGAAGCCTGTTCGATCCGCTCGAACAGTGCCATCGCCTCGCTGCGCGGCAGGATCAGTTCCGGAATAAAGGTCGCCGTACCATCATCGAAGATCTTCTCCGCCCGTGACGCTTTGAAAACCGCCTCGACGCGGGTTTTGAATGCCGCGTGCTCCGTCGGATAGGCTCGGAACGAGACCATCGGGTCCGGCAGGACCGGATTGGCGGCGAAGGCCGGTGGCGGAGCGATCTCCGCATCCAGGCGCCGACGGTCGCCAAGCTCGGCCCAGAGCGACTGGTATTGCGGAATGATCGCGGACCAGTCGTAGACCGAACGCGCCCTGGCGATTCCTGCCTCGCCCATCCGCCGCCGCAGCGCCGGATCGCGGGTCAGCCGAACGATCGCCTCGGCCGTCTCATCGATGTCCACCGATGTGATCAGGCTGGCCGCGCCAATGTAGCGGTCGTAGGTGAGACGGTCGCTGCTGAAAGCCCGCGCGACCGTGTTTCCAGTGCCGGGTATCGACATAGTCGAGCGGATTCGAAAGCCCGTTTCGCCCTCGACGATCGTGTCCTTGTATCCGTCCCAGTCGCTCACGACGCAGGGCAGGCCGGCCGCCATCGCCTCTATCGGAGTGATGCCGAAGCTTTCCTGGATGTTGTCGGACAACGAGAGGAACATATCCGCCGCCGCCCAACTCGCCCAGGACTCGGGTCCCGGTGTGCCGTCGACGAAATGGACCGGCACGTCCGGGCAAATCAGTGTCGCCGCCTTCTTGTACCCGACCTCCGCGTGTTGATTCGGGAACTGGCCGGTCATCAGCATATGCAGCTGGCGCCCCTCGCCGGCGAGTTGCTCCTGTGCACGCTGCAGGGCCGCATACATCGGACTGCAATGGGCCTTGGCGTGGAAGGCGAGCCGGCCCAGGAACAGGGCCACGACGTCATCCTCACCGATCCCGAACCGTTCCCGCATCGCTTTGCGGGCGGCGGCATCGCTCCCGCGGGCGACAAAGGTCTCGGCATCGAGGCCCAGCGGAATCACCGGGAGCTGCACCGGCTGCGGCAGGCGGGCACCGGACCGCGCCTCAAGATACGCGCCGTATTCCTCGTGAACGCCGCGCACCACGTCGCGCACCGCCGTCGAGGTGCAGATCAGGGCATCCCAGCTCTGCAGCGGCGCCGTTAGATAGTCCGCCAGCGACTGCATCACACCTTTTGACGAGACGGTGTGGGTAATGCCGCAGAAAGAATATGCGCGCTGCCCCACGAAACGGCGGTCCCAGGAGAATCGGGGTAACGTCGGGTCCGGGCAATAGAACGTCCCCATCGCCGCGATCGCGGCCGTCTGGTCCAGGGTCATGGACCGGCCCGGACGCCGAGGGGCGACCCCAAACATCTCCTGCACCGTGTCGATCTTCTTCCGGAAGACGTCCGCCACCTGGGGGGTGAAGGTGATGGCGACGAATTCGTCGACATCCGCATAGCGCACGAAACCGTCCAGGAAGCTGGCCCCCGCGACATGCCGCCCCTTCAGGAGCTCGTCCTTGCGGGCGGTGTCATACGACGCGGGTTCGAACAGGATCGCGGCATTGGTCGCTGCCATCACACGCCCTCCGCGTCCAGGTCGGTAGCGGCGCTGTCAAAAGCCGCCATGATGTTCTCCACTGTGTCCGGCTGCCACACGAACCGCCGCCGCGGCGTCGATCCCGGGAAATCGCCACCCACCGGAACGCCGAGCAGTTTGGCCATCCGGTCGACTCCGCCACCGTTCATCTGCACCACCTCCGGCAGCTTATCGACCGGCAGGAAGCAGACGGCGCTGGACCCAGCCATGAAGTAGTTGATGAAGGCTGGCCCGCCATTGTCCGCCATGTTGATCAGACCGCGGCGATACAGGGCGACGCGCAACTCCAGATCGACGGCGCCGATGCCGTAGGTTGGGATGTCGCCGAATACGCCCGTGTCATGGCCGCGGGTTACCAGATCGGTATCGGGAAGGAGCACCGGATCGAACCCACGGTCCCGGATGCGCCGCGCCGCTTCGAGCCAGGCGGGCGTGTTCGAGTTGCGGGATGCCTCGATGGTCGAGGTGCGCAACGTGAACGTGACCGGGCGGCCGCGCGGCGCACGTTCCGCCAGCCAGGCATCGACCTTACGCAGGGCCGCCGGATGCGGTTCGAACGTGTCGAGTTCCTGTGGTGTCGGGTTCTGGCGGAGCAGGTCCGGCAGCATGAAGGCGATCCGTGGCTTCTCCAGGGTGTACTGGGGCGGAAAGATCTGATTCGGATGGATCGCCCGCATCATCTGGGCGAAATCCTCGCGCCGGTGATAGGTCGACACGCCGAGGCAGCGTTTGCCGATATAGGCGTGGCTCGCCATGACATGGCGCAGACGCCAGACCTTCTCGTCCGGATCCAACGCCTTGTCCTTCGGCGTCGCCATGCGGAACTGCCCTCCCGGGCCGGCGACGAACACGAGATTGTATCCCGCCGCTCCCGTGCGCAGGGTCCACATATTCGCGAAGACGAGGAAGTTCATGACGTCGAAAGTGACCGGGCCCGAGGCCAGGTCGTACACGGCGAACAGCGCCGGCTTGAACGCCGGCGGCTCGGATCCCGCCCCCTGTGCCGCGCCGGAGGTCTCAGTCATCGCGCAGTCACCCCGGGTTCAGCCAGTCGCTCTCGAAGATCTCGTGCCGGTCAAGCATCCGCTCGTCGAAGAAGCGTTGATAGTCGGCGCGCGCCAGCTCGTAAAGATCCGTGGAGAGCCCGCGCGCCCGACCCGCCGCGAAGGTGAAGAGCTTGCGCAGGTACCGGCGGGCCGCCGGCTCCTCGCCGCTGGGCCAGCCCCCTACCTCCATCAGCTTGTTCAGGCAGATGACCGAATAGTCGGCCATGTTGTTGCGCAGCGCGAAGACGGCGAGCTTGGTCAATCCGGCGACCGCCGCCTCGCCGCCCCAGGCGGCGACGGCCTCGGGCTTGCGCACAAACACCGCGTCGCAGCCGCACAGCGCGCCGTAGCTGCCGTCGCCGACCAGATAACTGAGCGGCTGGCCCTTGCCGGCATAGTCGAGCCGCATCAGCCGGAAGTCGCGCTCGTCGATGGCGTGGCGGAAGATGTCGGAGGCCGTCTGGCTCGAGAACGAGTCGTCGAATTGCACCTCGATTCGCATGGCCAGCACGCGATCCAATGCGGCGGCGGCGCCGCGCATGACCGCAAGCTCCTCGCCCTCGACATCGATCTTCAGGAAGTCGATCCGCCGCCCCTTGTCGGCGAAGACGGCGTCCAGGGTCGTGCTGGGAACGTCGATCGAGCCCTCGACGTTTCCCTCATCCTTGCGCACTTCGCCGAACCACAGACTGTCGGGATTCGGCTTCGTGGTGCCGACATAGCCGCGATGCGCCGTGATCCACAGGGTCAACGTCGAGTCCGGCACCGACCCGAGGGCCTTGGCCTCGACCGTCACGTCCTCGCGCGCCGCGTATTTCGCCGCCAGTCGGGCCGCCTCATTCGGTTCCGGCTCGAACATGGTGTAGTCGAGCGGCGCCTCGTAGCCGCGCCAGGTCGGGTGGATGCCGTAGCGCCCGCCGGCATCGACGACGGCGGTGGTCCAGAGGTCAGGGGTCGTCATTTGGAGATCCGCTCGATGGTGGGATGGCCGGGATGGGTCGACCAGACGGTACCGGCGAAGCCATCCTGACGCAGCTTCTCCGAGATCGCCGGCTCGTGGTGATAAGCGCCGATGAATATGTCGTCGAGACTGGCCAACAGGGCCTCGGACCTCGAATAGATATCCGCCACCCCGCCCCGGCCATAGGCATAGCGGCCGACATAGTCGGGATTATCGTCGACGAAACGGGCAGGCGCCGCCCCCGACTCGAAGAGGTTATAGAACGTCACCCCCTGGGAGGTGGCGGCATACACTGCCGTGCGCGCCGGATCTCCGGCGAAACCGTGGACGAAAGCCTGATGCGCATCGCGCCGGGCATTAACCAGATCGATGCTGGTCCGCCCCGCGGCGCCCGCCGCCGCATCGACGCTGGAGGGCACCGCCAGCACACCGACGTCGTGGCCATTCAAGATGTCGTGGGTGCCGACGATCTCCAGCCCCGCATCCGCCATCAGCCGAGCCCGGGCGGCGGCGTCCATGTAGTGCAGATGCTGGACGTGAATTTCCATATAGGCGCCCGCCTTGGCGATGTACTCCAGCGTCGGCACTTCCATGTAGGCGAAGCCTCCGGGGGCCACCGCCGCACCGAGGGCACGCACGAACGGGCGCACGTCGAGGATATGCTCCACCACCTGGCGGCAGATCACCCCGTCGAAGGTCTCGTCCAAGGTATCCGGGCCGAAGAAGTCGTTGACCACCCGAATGGTGCCGGCGGCATCGGCCAGCAGATCCGGCAGTTCGTCGTTCGGCTCGACCACCGTGACGTCAGCACCGAGCTCCGCCAACAGCCGGGCCAGCGATCCGGTGCCGCCGCCGACCTCTAGGATCCGCTTGCCGACCAGTCTTTCGCGGCCGAGGAAGTGGAGCAGGGTCTGATAGCGTTGGACCATCGCCTCCGAAACCGGCCGATTGGTCGCGGTCTGCCGACGGTAGATCTCGGCGATCGTGTCCGGAGCGATGTCGGTGTTGAAGATATGACCGCAGGCGCGGCACTGGCGCAGCGATACATCCTGAAACCTGTCGGTCAGGTCCCGATCGGCCACGACCCAGAACATCTGCGCCCGGGTGGAGAACACCACCGGGGCGCCGCCGGTCTCGCAAAGGGGGCAGATATCGGCCATGCACTCGCTCTCGCCGCCAGTTTCGCGTGCGCGTGCTATAGGGGTGGCGGGCTTTTCGATCAAGGACGCCGATAAAGGATGCCATGACGGACGCAGGTAAAATAACCGTTGCCGTCACCGGGGCCGGAGGGTTTCTCGGCGCGACGATCGCGCGGTATCTGGCCGGTGCCGGGGCGGTGGTCCACGCCTTCGCGCGGTCGGCACCGGATCTGGGGAGCGGCATCGCCGGTCACGGCTGGGACCCGACGCGCGACGCCGGCCCGCCGGCACCGGGCCTGCTGGTGGACGCGGTGATCGACTGCGCCGCCGTCCTGCCGTCGCGGGAACCCGACGGCGGCCGTCTCAAGCGGGTGAACGCCGAACTAGTCACCGGGGCCGTGGATCTCGCCGGCCGGTCCGGCGGGCGCCTGGTGTTCATGTCCTCGCAATCGGTCTACGGCCGCCCGGACACCAACGTGATCGGCGCCGGCACACCGGCCTTGCCGGAGATCCCATATGGCGAGGCGAAGCTACAGGGCGAGCGGATGCTTGCCGAGGCGGTGCGCGCGGGTCGGATCGTCGGTGCGATCGCCCTGCGACTGCCCGCCGTGGTTGGCCCGGGAGCGCACGACAACTTTCCAGCCACCGTTGCCAACCGTGCGCGGGCCGGCGCGACGGTGACCCTGTTCAATCCGGACGCCCCCTACAATGCGGTGGTGAGCGCCGAGTCGGTCGCGCGGTTCGCCGCCCATCTGGCGGGGTCGATCACCGGGTTCCACGCCGTCTCCCTTGCGACCACTCCACCCAGCACGGTGCGCGCGGCGGCGGAAGCGATCGCCGACGGATTAGGTGTTCCGCTGCTGGTCGATGTCAGGGACGCTCCACACCGATCGCCGACGATCGATCCGGCGGCGGCCATGGCGCTCGGTTATGAGAGCGAGACGCCGCAGGTTGTGTTGCGGGATTTTGGCCGCGCTTCCCGCTAGCCGATCGGATCGTGGGCCTCATCGAATCGATCGCCATGATCGGACAGTTCGGGCCGAATCCGCTTCAGACGCTCCAGAATCAGTCGGTTCGTGACCTCGGACCTCAAACCTCGTGCTTTGACGGACAGAGGGGTCGGCTTTGAAAACCCTATGACCGTTTCGCCCTACCCTTGCAGCACCGGTCATTGCGGCACCGTTCCCCACGCGATAAGACGTTTCCGTCAGGGCCTAACTTTCGTTAGCGCCGAGAGTTCCTATATTCGACCAAGCCAAACGCGACAGAACAACAGCGAGGAAACCACGATGGCCGCCAACATGGGCGTCGACAACAAGTTCCCCGGCAAAGACCTCAGCCAGGATGATATCGAGAACAAGATCCCGCTGGTCGCGAAGAAAAGCCCGGAACATCGCACCAAGTTCACCGTCGCCGGCATCGAATTCGGTGGCGATCTGGTCCCGGTGCTGGCCGGTCCGAACACCGTCGAGAACGAGGATCTGATCGTGAAGACCGCGATCGGCATCAAGAAGGCCGGCGGCCACATGCTGCGCGGCGGCGCCTTCAAGCCGCTGACCTTCCCCTACCGCTCGCCGAAATTCTTCGAGCCGCGCGAGGACGGGCTGAAATGGCTGCAGATCGCCAAGCAGGAGACCGGCCTGCCGATCGTCACCGAGGTCATGGAGATCTCGAAGATCGATATCGTTGCCGCCAACTGCGACATGCTGCAGATCGGCACCCGAAACATGCAGAACTACCCGCTGCTGACCGAGGTCGGGAAGACCGGCATGCCGGTCATGCTGAAGCGCGGTTACGGCTCGAGCCTGCGCGACTGGCTGATGGCGGCCGAGTACATCGCGCTCGAGCATGACAAGCTCGGCCAGAGCCAGAAGATCGTGCTGTGCGAGCGCGGCGTGGTCTCCAACCACACCCACCGCGACACCTCGCGCTTCCTGCTCGACATTCAGGTCATCCCGGCGGCCCAGGAGGTCACCCACCTGCCGATCATGAGCGACCCGTCCCACGCCACTTTCTGGCAGCCCTGGGTCAAGTCGATGATGCTCGCCTCGATCGCCGCGGGCGCCGACGGCCTGATGCTGGAGGTTCATCCGGACCCGAAGAATGCGGCCGTCGACCCGCTGCAGTGCTCGAGCCTGGAGCAGTTCGACGACATCATGAAGGCCTGTCGCCCGGTGGCGAAGGCGATCGGCCGTACGGTCGACGCCTAGACGCCGTCACCTGACTGCCGCCATCTGATAGCCGCCTGGGGGACCGAGGGATGAGCTTCACCGGACCGATCGACAACCCGATCGCGATCACCACCGAGCGGTATGCCGCGATCCTGGGCGCGACTCCGTCCAAGGGCGCGCGCTCGCCGCTGTTGTGGAACGCCGCGTTCAAGGCGGCGGGAATCGACGCGGTGATGCACCCCATGGATACCCGCCCCGAGGCCCTGGGCGAGGTCGTCGCCGCCTTGAAGGCGGACCCGCGCTACGTCGGCGGCGCCATCGCCGTCCCCCACAAGCAGACGGTCGGGGCGTTCCTCGACCGCCTGGAGCCCGAAGCGGCTCGCATCGGTGCGGTCAATGCGATCTATCGCGACGGTGACGCCCTGGTCGGCGCCAATACCGACGGCGCCGGCGCGCTCGCCCAGATCGAGGCCCTCGTCGGCGGCGCCGATGCGCTCAAGGGTCGGCGGGCCACGCTGATCGGCCTCGGTGGTGCCGGTGTCGCGGTCGCGGCCTATCTCGCCGGCCGTACGGCATCACTGGCCCTCGCCAACAGGTCGCGCGTGTCGGC
The DNA here is from genome assembly GCA_029212785.1 of Thalassobaculaceae bacterium. Taxonomy (GTDB): domain Bacteria; phylum Pseudomonadota; class Alphaproteobacteria; order Thalassobaculales; family Thalassobaculaceae; genus Thalassobaculum. The sequence continues at coordinate 51,369 of JARGOG010000027.1, read as the reverse complement.
CAACGAGACGGCGGAGAAGCTCGGCGCCATCGCCGTCGACTACCCACTGTCGCCGGAGGTTCTGGCGGCAACCGACCTGTTGGTCAACGCCACCACCGTCGGCCACCAGGATGGCCCGGCCGGTTCACCAGTCGCCGAGAACCTGCTGGCGACGCTACCGGACGACGCGGTGATCTACGACGTGATCTACCAGCCGCGCGAGACCCCACTTCTGGCGGCGGCCAAGGCACGCGGTCTGGCGACGCTCGACGGACTCGGCATGAACCTGGATCAGGCGGTGATAGCCTTCAAGAAGGCGATGCCGGGAGCCTTGGGCCTTGATCTGATTCGCGAGGCGATGCGGGCGGCGTGAACGGAACGGCCAAGATGAAGCGCATTCTCCTGCATGCCGACGCCCCTGAGCTGACGGTCGAGACCGTCGACGAGGCGACGACCGAGTCGCTCGATGCAGTTGCCCGGCGCTATCACGCCGTGATTCCGGCCGATCACATGGGCGGTCCTCCGGTGCTTTCCGACGGAATCAGTGTCGCTTTCCTGACCACCGACTACAATAGTTTCGAGCGGCTGCGGCGACTGGATCTGCCGGGCGATCTGCTGTTCCAGCCCTCGGCAGTCGCGCGCCTCGATCTGCTGCGCGCCGGCCGGCGGACCCTGGTGACCACCCGCGAGATCAAGGAAGGCCAGCTCATCACCGAGGCCGATATCGGCGAAGTCGTCGGTGGATTGGGCGTCGGAACGGAGATGCGCGCGCAGATGGTCGGCCGCACCGCGCTCTACGACATGGCCGAGGGAGCGGCGGTCGATTTCGGCTTCCTCTCCGAAGATCCGACCGGCGGCAACCGAACCGGTCCGGCCGATCGCGCCGGTGACGGATCCAACCGCACGGGAGAAGTGCTGTGATCAGTGTCGTGCTGCGTGCCAAGAACGAACGCTCCTGGATCGGACGCTGCCTGACCGCGTTGAAGCGTCAGCGCCTGTCCGATATCGACGTGATCCTGGTCGACAACGACTCGACCGACGGCACCGTCGAATGCGCCGAGGCCTATGGCTGCACCCTGCGCAACATCACCCGCGAGGAGTTCTCCTACGGCCGGGCCCTGAACATGGGCATCGAGGTGGCGAAGCACGAGACGGTGTGCCTGCTCTCCTCGCACTGCGTGCCGGTGGACGAACTCTGGGCCGACTATGCCTATGCCCATCTCGGGCCCGAGGGGAACAGGAGCACCTGCGGCATCTACGGCCGCCAGGAACCACTGCCCGAGACCAGCGCCATCGACCGCCGCGACCTGTGGACCACGTTCCGCGACGAGCGGGTCACCCAGCGCGTCGATTACTTCTTCCACAACGCCAACTCGGCGATCCGCAAGTCGATCTGGAACGACGAACCGTTCGACGAGAAGATCCGCGGCGTCGAAGACCGCGAGTGGGGCAAGCGCATGATCTCCGCCGGCCACGACATCGTCTACGAGCCCGGCATGCGCGCCTATCACCATCACGGCATTCACCAGGGCCGCGACGAGGGCCGGGCAAAGCGCGTCGCCGAGGTCATCGAGGTGATCCGCACCGGAGGGCCGATCCAGTGACCGCCTCGTCCTCGCAGTCTCCCCTGGTCGTGATTCCCGTGCTGTCGGCGGCGGAGAGCACGCCCCGACTGACCATCCCGATCCGTGGACGCTCCAGCCTCTGGCGCACCCTCGACAGCGCCGTCGCGGACCTGCCCGATTCCACCGTCGTCGTCACCACCGACGACCCCGACATCCGCATGTCGGTCGAGTCCTACGGCGAACCGGTGGTCGCCCATGCCCGTTCGGCCGAGAGCTACACCAAGGCGGTCGCCCAGGTGGCACGGGAATACGGCGCCGAGATCGTCGTCATTCTGGAACCGACACACCCGTTCAGGCCGCGCGGACTGATCAAACGCACCGCCGACAACCTGTCCATGCGCGAACATCTGGACAGCGTGGTCTGCGTGCGCGGCTTCACCGCCAACCTGTGGCGCCGTACGTTGGACGGCGAGATCTTGGCAATGACCGAGGGCGGCGACACCCGTGACGCCGAGTATTTCCAGGAAATGGTCGGCCTGGCGTTGGCCGCGCGGCCGACCCTGCTGGACCAGGGCCGTCGCCTCGGCGATGCGGTCGGCTTCGAAGTCCTGGAACACACCTGGGCGCTTGCCGACGTGCGCGACGACGTCAGCTTCGCCGCCGCCGAGGCGCTGGCCGACTATCTGATCCGGCTCGAGGAGATTTCCGCATGACCACCCCCCAGGGCACGCTCCTCGACATCACCGGCGACAACGACCGGGTCATCGCCCTCATTCCCGCCCGTGGCGGATCCAAGGGCCTGCCGGGCAAGAACGTGAAACAGATCGGCGGCAAGCCGCTGATCGCCCATTCGATCCACCACGCGATCGACAGCGGCGTGTGCGACCGGGTGCTGGTCACCACGGACGACGACGACATTTTCGCCGCGGCCGGCGAAGCCGGCGCTTGGACGCCGTTCAAACGCCAGCGGACACTGGCCGAGGACCTGACCCCCACCGAACCGGTTCTGGTCGACGCCCTGGCGCGGGCCGAGGAGATCGACGGCCCCTTCGGCATCGTCGTGTTCCTGCAGCCGACCGACATCTTCCGCAAGCCGGAATGGATCGCCCAAGCGGTCAACGCGGTGAAGCGGAATCGCAAGCTGGACAGCGCCTTCGTCGCCAACAAGACCCACAAGAACTTCTGGACCCAGCAGCCGGACGGCTCGTGGAAGCGGGTGTTCGACTGGATGGGCGTCTACGGTCCGCGCCAGACGCGCACCCCGCTCTTCCGCGAGGATACCGGCATCGCCTCGGCCCTGCGTGCCGCGCTGATCCGTGCCGGCCGGCGTACCGGCGACCATGCCGAGGTCATTCCGATCGACAGCACCGCCTCGGGCATCGACATCCATGACGCTTTCGATTTCTACCTCGCCGAGAAGGCGCTGGAGTGGTTCGAAACCCACGACATGAAATGACCCTGACCGGGGCGGCCGGCGACCCGCTGATCCATGCCATCGGCTGGTTCGACGGGCGTTACGGCTACAACGTGATGACCCGTGGGCTGTTCGATCCGCTGTCGCGGCGCCTGCCGGTCGTCGCCAGCCCGCTGCGCCACAAGAGCGGCCCGGTCGACCAGGACAAGGCGGAAATCCCGAAATACTTCCCGGATGCCCAGTGCATCACCGTCACCATGCTGTACGGCTCCATGGCGCGGGTGATGTACAACGTCGAGGGGCCGCGGGTGTGCTTCACCCTGTGGGAATCGACCCGGCTGCCGAAAGGCTGGGCCGAGGCGCTGGACCGCTACACCGACCGGATCTGGACGGCGACGCCCTGGGGCAAACGGGTCTTCGCCGCCAACGGCTTAGACCCCGAGCGGATCGACGTGGTGCCGCTCGGCATCGACCCGGACCTGTTCCGCCCGGACCTGACGCCGACACCGGCGATCCCCCGCGACGGCAGCTACACCTTTCTGTCGGTCGGCCGATGGGAGAAGCGCAAGGGCATGGCCGACCTGGTGACGGCCTTCGACGCCGAGTTCGGTGACACGGACGACGTGCGACTGGTCCTGGCCGGCCTGCATGCCAACCAACCGGATCTGGATTTGGGAAGCGAACTCGGCGCTCTCGGGCTGCGCCGACCGGACCGACTCAAGATCATCCCACCGGTCGGCCGGCACGCCACCTTCGCCGGAATCTACACCGCCTGCGACGCGTTCGTCGCCCCGACCCGGGCGGAGGGCTGGGGTTTACCGATGACCGAGGCAATGGCCTGCGGCCTGCCGACGATCGTCACCGGCTACAGCGGGCCCAGCGCTTTCATCGGTAAGCATGCCTACCGCATCGACCATCGCCTGGTGCCGGTCGACGTGCCGTTCTTCGAGACGGAGGACGGTGATCTCGGACTTTGGGCGGAGCCGGACTGGCGGCATCTGCGCCACCTGATGCGCCACGTCTACGAGAACCGCGAGGAGGCGAGAGACCGGGGGCAAGCCGGCTCCGCGCATGTCCGCCGTCAGGTGACCTGGGACCGTGCGGCAGATGTCGCCGCCGGTTTGCTGCGACAGATGGCGTCGCGCCTCTAGAGCATTGTTTTAGAGTGAAGTTCGCCGATCAGGGACGCGTGAACAGAATGTTGCCGGTATGGGCGACGCCGTCGGTCTTTTCATGAACGGCCCGCTCCATGGCGTCGTCCTTCCCGAACCCGGCGGCGACGAGGATTTCAATAACCTCCTGGTGAAAGCTCTCCTTGACCATGAGTTCGATCATGATGCTCTTCAGACGCGGGTCGCCCAGGAGCCGCGACGCGCCTTTGATCACCGCATGTTCGATACCATCAACATCCACCTTGATATGGGACGGACAGGGGAAGCCACATTCATAGACCAGGTGGTCGAGCGAGGCCGTGGCGATACCCTGATGCGCGGCCGGCTTCTTCAATTGGAATTTGGCGCCGTTGCCGACCTGCACCTGGTGGCCGCTGGTCCCGGCGACAGTATCGCGGATCTGGATGGTGCCGAAGCCGACCTTGTCGCTGATTCCGACGCAGAACGGGATACAGCGCTCCGTCAGACCGTTCGCCCGCAGATTCTCGTTCAACACCGAGAAATTGCCCGCTTCAGGCTCGAAGGCATAGACCGTGGCGCCACGCACGAAGGCAGCCCAAACGGAGTACAATCCGATGTTCGCCCCCACGTCGAAGAGGACCGCGCCTTGCGGCATCGCATTGAGCCACGAGATCGTCTCGGGTTCCTTGGAGAAATAGGACAGAACCCGCCAGACACAGACCCGGTTCGGCGTATACATCTGGAATGCCCAGTCTTTCGCGCCGATGCGGATGAACGGCCGGGAGCTCTCGAACGCGAGAGCCTTCTCCATGTACCGTTTCTCTTGCTCCTCACTCACCTGCATCATCAGGACGATGCCTGGGCTACGCTGGAACCAGGACCGTCGCTCGACAGTTCATAACCGAGGGACGTCATCATCTCGCCGGCATTGCGTTCAGCCATCCGCACTTCCTCCTCGGTCAACTCGTCCCGCCAACCACCGACCTCGCCACGCCGGTAGTGCGATGTCGCGTCTTTCTCGCCCTGCTTGCGACCACCTGACAGCCGCTCGAAGCTGGAGGCATCGGTCGCCAACGCGACGTCGGCCGTATCGTCGGAGACCCCGATGAAGCGGAAGATCTCGCCTGCCCGGCCGAATGTGTCGGCATGCAGTTCCTCGTAGCGGATCTCCATGTAGGCGCGACCGGCGGACGCCACGCGGGCGGTCGCGATGCGCGAGGCCCAGTCCTTGGAATAGGCGTCGACATATTGCTCCCGGGTCATTTCCTCCGGCAACCGCGGACGGAACCGCGCAAATCCGGAGACCGCCCCGTCCCGCGGGTCGCGGATGATGTGGACCATCCGGGCATCGGGATAGACCCGCCACACACGCTCGGCGTGGAACAGGTTGTCCGGGTTCTTCTCGCCGATGGTCACGAGCGTCTCAAGATTCTTGTCCCCGAGATTGGCCGCCGCCAGTGCGGCGAATGCCATGCGGAACACCGGCCCCATATGGACCGGCTGCGGTCCGACCACGCCAGGGGCCCAGGTGCGCTGTCCCTTCGCTCGCTGCTTGGTGTAGTTCCAGAGCACCTGATAGAGCTCTGGAACCATGTCGTTCATGAAATGCGACTCGCCCAGACACAGCACCTGGGGATGGGCGTTCAGCATCTGCTGAAGCCACGTGGTCCCGGATCTAGGCAGGCCCGCCACGAAGAAGACGGGGAGGTCGTTGAGGCGGTCGATGACCGCCTCGGTGGAGTCAGCCATCAGCGGCTATCCCTATCGGACGAATTTGACATCCGTCCCTAGCACACCCCGGCCGGCCGAGCCTACTCCGCCGCAACCTGGGTTGCATGGGCGGCGACCAGCGGCGCGAGACAGTCGTCGTCGAGCGCCTGGATCGGCGTGAAGTCGCGGTGGGCGATCCACTCCTTGCGCTTGAACTGGCGGATGTGATTCGAGACCGCGCACAGACTCAGATATACGATGGTCCGATTCCAGGGGCTGATATTGCCCGGGCTGGCATGCACCAGGTTGCCGTGGAACAGCAGGACCGAGCCCGCCGGACCGGTCGGTGCGACGATGCCACCGTCCTCGGCCAGTCGGGTGACTGTCTCGCGATCGAGGGTCCACAGCGGATAACTGGTGGTCTCCAGATCATGGCCCGCGTCGAACACGCCGGTTTTATGGCTGCGCGGGATGAACATCAGCGGACCGTTGGCCACGGTGACCGGATCCAGAAACACCGCGATGTTCATCGCCCGCGGCTCCGGCATCCCGTCGTCGCGCTGCCAGGTTCCGTAATCCTGATGCCACTGCCAGACATCACCGTCGAACGCCGCTTTCGCGTTGACCTTGAACTGGTGCATGTAGACTTCCTCACCGAGGAGCTGCATAACCGGTTCCACTAGGCGGGGATGGGATCCGAGCCTGGCGAAAGCATCGTTGTATCGATGGGCGGCGAAGGCCGTGCGCGGCGCACCCGTCGCCTCGCGCCAGACCTCTTCACGGTCCGTCGCGTAGACCTTCATCGCTTCGGACAGCATCATCGCCGCCTCGGCCTCGCTGAACGCGCTCTCCAGGAACACGTAGCCCTCGCGCTCGAACGTCTCGAGCTGTTTATCGGTCAGCATCATGGTCGTTCTCCCTTTGGATTATTTTGTTTTGCCAAAGGTACGGCGCCGCACCGCGCTCGACAAGACCGCCCTCTTGTCAGTGGCGCGCCGCAGGACCAGACTCCGCCAGGGCGGGCAACTATCCCGGACGAGCATCCCTTGATGACTCTGCTCTCCATACCTGTGCGATCTCTGTGGCTCCTGGCGACGGTTCTGGCCGCCGCTTCGCTCGCCCCGGGGTCGTCCCGTGCCGATGACGGACGGGTGACCGTCGCCCCGGACACGCATCCCTGGGCCTCCATCGGGCGCCTCAACATCGCCGGCTACCGGATCCGCCGGCACTGCACGGCGACCCTGGTCGCCCCGGATCTGGTGCTGACCGCGCATCACTGTCTGAAGGCGATCGGCGACGGCGACTGGGCGGATCCGGCCAAGGTTCATTTCCTGGCCGGCTACTCCCGGGGCGTGTTCAAGGCCCACCGCACAGCATCCGGCTATATTCCGCTCGGCCCGGAATCCACCCTGGTTCGGTTGTCCGAGCCGATCGATCTGCCGGTTCTACCGATCTACGACGGCGCGCTCCCCCATGCCGGTGCCGCTCTGGCCCAGGCCGGCTACAGCGGCGATCGCAGCCACGTGCTGACAGTCGATCCGGTCTGCTCCTTCCTTGGCACCCGGGCGGGTGGGCGCTGGCGGCACAACTGCGAGGCCGTATCCGGCGATTCCGGCTCGCCGCTCCTGATCGACCGGCCGGGTGGCCTGAGCATCGCCGCCATCCATGTCGGCAGGATCAACGGAACCGGGGATGCCGAACCGGTGAATGCCGCGCAGATCGCCGCCATCCACTAGATCCCATCCGGCATTTCCGTGCCGTCGCGCGACGGCGCACCGTGCTGCCGGGGCTGGGCGATAGTTTCCGGCTCTTGATATCGGTCGATCAGGCGACCATCTTCTAACGTAACCGATGCCGTAAGGATCGGTGTTCTCGGATTGCGCTGTTTGCGGGTTCGGGGACTCGTGCCGGGCGCGTCGCCCGGACCGGATGTCTCGCTCGATCGAGGGGATTAACCGATGGCACGCATGTCTATGTTCAACTCACCACTTCTGCTCGGATTCGACCATTTCGAACGGGCGCTGGACCGGGTCCAGAAGGCCCAGCCGGACGGGTACCCACCATACAATATCGAACAGACGTCGGAATCCGGACTGCGGATCACACTCGCGGTCGCCGGATTCACAATGGACGATCTGGAGATCCATCTGGAGAACAACCAACTGGTGGTCCGCGGCCGGCAGGCCGATGAGGATGGCAAGGTTTATCTCCATCGCGGCATTGCCGCCCGCCAGTTTCAGCGCACCTTCGTTCTTGCCGAAGGGATCGAGGTCGATTCAGCCGAACTGGACAACGGCTTGCTGCACATCGACCTGCAGCGCCCGTTGCCCGAGGTCACGGTGAAGACCATTCCGATCAAAGGCGCACGACGCAAGGCCGACGCTATCGATGTCGCGGCTGAACCCGCCGATGCTGGAGAGTGAGATGACTGACGACGCCAACACCATTGCCGACACGCCGCGGATCTCGATCGAGGACCTGGGCACTCTGGGCCTGGATCAGGTCGCCTTCATCAAACCGGTTCGCGAAGAGGATGGCGAGCATTTCGTCGTGCACGCTGCCGACGGAACGGCCGTTCGGCTGTTCCCCACCCGGGAACTCGCCGAACTGGCGATCCGTCAGAACGATCTGCAGCCGGTCAGCGTGCACTGAGCCCGCTCCGTACCGGTGACGTGGGCAGAATTTCCGAACAGTCTCAGTCCCTGAAAGCGGTCAGGCGGCGTGACTCGCCGCCGCCGCACTGAACAGCGCGTAGATCGCGTCTGTGCTCTCGCAGCCGCGCAGCTTGGTGCAGACCGTGCGGTCGCGCAGCAGCCGGGAGACGCGGGCGAGCGCCTTGAGATGGTCGGCACCCGCCGCCTCCGGTGCCAGCAGTAGAACAACGAGATCCACCGGCTCGTCATCGATCGAATCGAAATCGACCGGCTTGTCCAACCGGGCAAACACCGCATAGAGCCTGTCGAGCTTCGGCAGTTTGCCGTGTGGGATGGCGATACCGTGGCCAACCCCGGTCGTGCCCAACCGTTCGCGCTCCAGCAGCACGTCGAAGATCTCCCGCGACTCGACACCGGTCAGCGTGGCCGCCTTGCGCGCCAGCTCCTGCAGGAGTTGTTTCTTACTGGTGACCCGCAGGCTCGGAATGATGCCGTCTGTCGAGATCAGGTCCGTGATGTCCATGCTCGTGCTCGCTCTTTTGGCCGTGCCTCCCCCGCGCGGGACCGGCGCACTCGGTCACCGGC
>JARGOG010000027.1:0-42319 GCA_029212785.1 Thalassobaculaceae bacterium | reverse complement strand
GCTCGCTCTTGGGGCCGCCCGCCCCGCGCGGGGGACGGACGAAGTCGGAATCGTGCTCGAATGACCTGCTTCGGTTGCGTTCAAAGTAAAGAACGCAATTAGTCGGCGCCGGCAACCCCGGCGGGATCCACCCATCCGACGTTCCCGTCGGACCGGCGATAGATCATGTTAATTCCCCCATGGCCGCGATTGCGGAACATGAGCGCCGGGGCCCCGGAAAGGTCGAGACGCATGACCGCCTCGCCCACGGTCAGGGTATCGACCGCCGTTTCCATCTCCGCGACAACGACCGGGTTCCAGCCATCCGGCTCGTCCACCTCTTCGACTTCAGGTTCGGCGGCCAGGATATACTGTTGGGCGGCAATTGCATCCGGTGCGTGCCCACGATGATGGTCGCGCAATCGCCGCTTATAGCGTCGCAGGCGTTTGTCCATGCGCTCGGCGGCGACATCGAAGGCGGGATGGGCCTCGCCGGCCTTGCCCTCGCTCTGCACGGTGATGCCCTTGCCAATGTGGACGACGATGTCGGCGGCGAACTGGTTGCCCGACTTCGTCATGGTCACCGTGGCCTCGATCGGATCGGAAAAATACTTGGTCGCGATCCCATCGATCTCCGTCTCGATCCGCTCACGGAGCGCGTCACCGACGTCGAGTTGCTTGCCCTGGACAGATATCTGCATGGCTGTATCCAATCTTGCGTCCGGCCTTCGCATCAGGTGAGCACGGACACCGGGTTTCGAATGAGCCTCAAAGTGCTCCACAGCGCGTTTCCATCGCCGCGCCGGCGCCACCCGTTCCGGTCCCATCTGAGCGAAGCGCCGGAACCTAAGTGTAGCGCGTTTCAAGGTCAACAATCGAGTCACGCGGCGGTTTGCCGGTCTATCGCCGGGCCGCCATCACCGATTGACCGACCTTCTCGCGCCGGCGTTGCACGCTTGAGGGAATGCGCATTGCCTCCCGATACTTAGCGACGGTCCTCCGGGCGATATCCACGCCGTCCACCCGCAGGAGTTCCACGATCCGGTCGTCCGACAGAATGGCGGTGGCCGGTTCGGCTTCGATCAGGCCCTTGATCCGGTGCCGAACCGCTTCCGCCGAATGCGCCTCGCCGCCGCCCGACGAGGCGATGGCCGAGGTGAAGAAGTACTTGAGCTCGAAGATGCCGCGGGGCGTGGCCGCGAACTTGTTGCTGGTTACCCGGCTGACGGTGCTCTCATGCATGCCGATGGCATCGGCGATATCGCGCAGCACGAGGGGGCGGAGATACTGGATCCCCTTCTCGAAGAACGCGTCCTGCTGGCGCACGATCTCGCTGCCGACCTTCAGAATCGTCGTCGCCCGCTGGTGCAGCGAGCGGGTCAACCAGTTCGCCGTCTGCAGGCATTCAGACAGATATTCCTTGGCCTTGCGGTCCTTGGCGGCGAATTTCGAGACCTCGGCATAATAGGCGTTGTTGACGAGCACCCGCGGCAGGGTCTCGCTGTTCAACTCGACCAGCCAGCTACCATCGGCGCCGCGCCGGATCAGAACATCCGGCACCACCGGCTGGTCCAATGGCCGGTCGAACGCCTCACCCGGTTTCGGGTTCAGGGCACGGATCTCGGAGATCATCTCGGTGAGGTCTTCGTCATCGACCCCGCAGAGCTTCTTCAGGGCCGCAATCTCGCGGCGCGCCAGCAGGTCGAGATTGTCGAGCAACGCCTGCATATATGGGTCGAGCCGGTTGCGGTCGGCCAGTTGCAGCGCCAGGCACTCCTTGAGATCGCGGGCAAGCACCCCGGCCGGATCCAGCCCCTGCACCCGGGCCAGGACTCGCTCGATCTCGGCCATGTCGGCGCCAAGCTGGTCCGCCAGGACATCCAGGTCACCGGCGAGGTAACCCGCCGGATCCACCATGTCGATCAGGTGCGCGGCGATCAGGCGGTCGCGCGCCTCGTCGAACTCCATCGACATCTGGTCGAGCAGGTGTTCGCGCAGGGTCTTGGAATCGGCGACCGTCTGCTCCAGTCCGAATTCGTCGTCGCCGACCAGGCCACCGCCGCCGCCACCGGCGGTACTCCAGCTCGACAGGTCGCCGGCGCCGATCGCCGCCACACCCTCGGTCTCCTCGATCCCGGCGCTGCCCCAGTTGTTGTCGTAGTCGACATCGTTCGGGTCGTCGCCGGTAGCCGGAATGCTCTCGGTGGTGGTGCGGTCGACCGTGTCGCGGCCTCCGTCGTCGACGGCATCGGCGAACCCGTCGCCATCGGGCGTCGGCGCCGGGCTCTCCCCGTCGTGTCGCAGCAGATTATCGGCAGAGGCCGCTTCCAAAGCCGCGGGGCCATCGCCGTCGTCACGGTCGAGCAGCGGGTTCTGCGCCAGCTCGCCTTCGACATATTCCGCCAGTTCCATATTGTTCAGTTGCAGCAGCTTGATTGCCTGCTGCAACTGCGGCGTCAGGACAAGGGACTGTCCTTGGCGGAGATCTAAGCGTTGCGACAGGGCCATGGGCGTGCAGCGTCAGAGACTGAAACGTTCCCCGAGGTAGAAGCGCCGGACATCGCGGTTTCCGACGATGTCGTCCGGCGATCCTTCCATCAGGACCATGCCATCATGGAGGATGTAGGCGCGATCGACGATCTCCAACGTTTCTCGGACGTTGTGATCGGTGATCAGCACACCCAATCCGCGGTCGGTCAGGTGAGAGATCAGGTCGCGGATCTCGCCCACGGCGATCGGATCGATACCGGCCAGCGGCTCGTCCAGCAGAATGAACTGCGGTCCGGAGGCAAGCGCGCGGGCGATCTCGACGCGGCGGCGCTCGCCCCCCGACAGGGCCAGCGCCGGCGTGCGGCGCAGATGGCTGATGGAGAACTCGGCCAGCAGGTCCTCCAGCATCACCTCGCGCTTGCTCGGGTTCGATTCCACGACCTCAAGGACGGCGGCAATGTTCTGCTCGACGCTGAGGCCGCGGAAGATCGACGCCTCCTGCGGCAGATAGCCGATCCCGAGGCGGGCGCGCCGGTACATCGGCAGATCGGTGATGTCCTGGCCGTCCAGGCTGACGGAACCGGCATCGGTCGCGATCAGACCGGTGATGATATAGAAGCAGGTGGTCTTGCCGGCACCGTTCGGCCCGAGCAGGCCGACAGCCTCGCCCGGCCGCACGTTCACGGACACGTCGCGCAGAACCGGCCGCTTCTTGAAGCGCTTTCCCACGTTATGGGCGGCAAGCCCGCGGCGCGTGGTGTTCTGATGCACGAGACGCGGCGAGGCGTCGTCATGTCGTGTCGGTCGGACCCCGTCGTTCGGTGCCATCCGTTCTCTCGTCCCCTGCCGGCACTGTCTGCCGAACTCTAGTTGCGCCCCCACCAGTGAAGTTTAGCACGGTGACGCGCCAAACGGCGGTTTTCCACACCGGGTCAGTTCTTCCCCTTTTCCGGCGTGAACAGGCCCTTCACGCGGCCGCCGGACTTCAGCCCGGGCAGCATGCGGCTGACGCCGGTCTTCAAGTTCACCTCGGCACGCTCGCCATTCAGCTGGTTTTCGCCGCGGGTTACCCGCACGTCGCCGTCCAGCGTGGCGATCTCGCGCAGGACATCGTAGACGCCTTCGTCGCCGCGAACGACCTCTTCTGGGGTCGTGATGGCCACGTTGCCGAGGGCGTCGACCCGCTCGATGCGGTTCTCGCCATTCGGGTCGTTGCCGAAATAGGCGGTCAGAACGTCGGCATCGATCCGCTGGCCTTCGCGCACGGCCGACGCGTCGCCCCGGGCGACCGCCAGACGGCGGGTCTCCCAGTATTCGAGACTGTCGCGCGCCGAAATCGTGTCGATGCCGTTCTTGAAGCTCAGATTGTCGCCGAGGAGGACGATGACCTCCTGGTCGATGTCGTAGACGGCGCGGTCGCCGACCGCCCGGTCCTTGGTCGAGATGATCTCCACATTGCCCAACGCCTCGAGGCGGTAGACTTCGCTGCCGCCGCTGTCCTTCGGGCGGTAGGCCGCGGTCAGCGTGTCGGCCTTGACCGTCAACGCCCCCCGGACCGCCTTGGCGTTGCCGCGAGCGATATAGACCTTGTCGTCGCGCACCCACTCGATGCCGTCATCGGCCTCGATGGTCACCGGGTCGTCGCCTTCCTGCTGCAGGAGCTGGGCATGGGCCGGCGCAATCGCCAGACCGGGCGCCAGGAAACCGAGTGCCAGGACGAGGAAAGCAGCAAAGGGTACGGCCGAACGTGCGCTCATGGGTGTGCCATCACTTTGTACCGTCACTCGGAGGAGCCGGTGCTGTACAGGACCGCCCGCGAGCGGCCGGTGAAGATGATGCGCGCGCCGCGATCCAGGCTCTGCATGCCCTCACCCTGGATCGTTCCGCCCGGACTCTGTCCCTGGGTCGGCACCTCGCTGAACACGTTCCCGGGCCCCATGTCGATCATCGCCTCCTCGGTAAGGAGCTGATGGCCGGCGTCGTGGAACAGGGACACGCCTCCCGTCAGGTTCACGACCGAGGCGTCCTTGAACCAGATCCCCTCCTCGGCGTTCAGCGAGACCCAGGTCCCGTCCTCGTTGATCATGTCGGCCTGAGGGTGGTCGAGTTCGACCGCCTGCCCGTTCTCGCCAACCTGGATGGCCGTGCGCGCAACGATCTCGAACGGACGGTCATTCTCGTCCAGGCCGACGAACCGGGGATTGGCCATCCGCAGTGTATCGACGTCCTCAAGCGTGACCGGGGCCTGATCGACGGGAATGTCGGCGGCGTTGCGGCCGAACTGCGGCCAGATCAGAACCATCGCCACAAGGGTAATCGCCAGGGCGGGCAGCAGCATTTTCATCGCCGCGACCAAGCGGCTTGCCCGGGCGATCGGTCGATTCCGCACCGGCGCCAAGGGGCCTTGATGGCTGGAGGTTTGTGCGACTGCCACTACAGGTCCTGTCCCGCGACACTTCTCGTGAGATTTATAGCGCGCTGACGGAACGAGGCATAGGCATAGGCCACCCTCTCAGCGACAGTCGACGCTCATCGTCAGTCCGGCCGAATCGGCTCAGTGGGAGAAGATGTCCTCGTCGCCGTAACCGATGAGGTCCAAATGGGCACGGGTCGCCAGGAAGTCAAAGGCGGCCTTCGCCATGCCCATCCGCCCCTCGCGCTCGAGCATCTCGTCGAGCCGGGCCTTGAGCTGGTGCAGATGCAGGACGTCGGAGGCGGCATAGGCCACCTGTTCCGGCGTCAGTTCCACCGCGCCCCAGTCCGAGGATTGCTGCTGCTTCGACACTTCGACGCCGAGCAACTCGCGGCAGAGATCCTTCAGCCCGTGGCGGTCGGTATAGGTGCGGACCAGCTTGGAGGCGATTTTGGTGCAATAGACCGGCGTGGTGACGACGCCGAGATAGGCCTGCATCACCGCCACATCGAATCGGGCGTAGTGGAAAATCTTCAGGACGGCCGGATCGGTCAGCAGCCGGCACAGGTTCGGTGCGTGGTGAACACCCTTGGCGAACTGCACCAGATGGGCATCGCCGTCGCCGCTGGAGAGTTGGACGACGCAGAGCCGGTCGCGCTCGGGGCGCAGGCCCATGGTCTCACTGTCGATGGCGACAATTGCGCCGAGGTCCAGTCCGTCGGGAAGATCGCCCTGATGCACGGTCGCGGTCATGTCGTCGGTCCCGGATCGATGCGTCGGACGAAAGCAGATGGTGCCCAGGAGAAGACTCGAACTTCCACGACCTTACGGCCACTAGCACCTGAAGCTAGCGCGTCTACCAATTCCGCCACCTGGGCAGGTGCGTACGGCCCCGCAGGGACCGTTCGGAGGGCCGTGTTATAAGCGCCGCGGCGCCATTGTCAAACGGGATTTCGCAGATCCGGGGAGATCGCCGTCGCGATCCGCCGCCCGGCATTCGTTCTCCCCTCCAGGCCACGGCTGTACTATAAGATAGCCGTATTCTCGAGTGCAGGAGTGGAACCGGCCATGCAAGGCAAGCTCGTTACCGTTTTCGGCGCCTCCGGCTTCATCGGCCGCAACATCGTGCGCGAACTGGCAAAGCGCGGCGCGCGGGTCAACGCGGTCTGCCGCGATGTCGAAAAGGCCAAGTTCCTGAAGCCCATGGGCGCGGTCGGCCAGGTCACCCCGATGCGCGCGGACGTCACCGATGCCGCCGCCATCTCCCGGGCGATCAACGGCGCGTCCGCCGTCATCAATCTGGTCGGGATCCTGCACCCGTCCGGCCGCAACACTTTCGACGCCGTCCAGGCGACCGCACCGGGCCTGATCGCCAAGGCCGCCAAGGACGCGGGCGCCGAAGCGATGATCCATGTCTCCGCCATCGGCGCCGACGCGCATTCTTCCTCGCACTACGCCCGCAGCAAGGCAGCGGGCGAGGCGGCGGTCCGCGCGGCCTTCCCCGAGGCAACGATCCTGCGTCCGTCGGTACTGTTCGGCGCCAATGACAGTTTCTTCAACAAGTTCGCCGCCCTGGCGCAACTATCGCCGGTCCTGCCGTTGATCGGCGGCGGCAAGACCAAATTCCAGCCGGTCTATGTCGACGACGTGGCCGACGCGATCATGGCGTCGATCGCGATGCCGGCGGCGAAGGGCGAGACCTATGAGCTGGGCGGCCCGTCGGTCTACACCTTCCGTGCGCTGATGGAGATGGTTCTGCGCGAGACCAACCGGAAGGCATGGCTTGTCGACCTGCCGTTCTGGGCCGCATCGCTCAAGGCGATGTTCCTGGAGATCCTGCCGAGCCCGCCTCTCACCCGCGATCAGGTCGAGTTGCTGAAGACTGACAACATGGTCTCCGCGGGGTCGAAGACCTTGGCCGATCTCGGCATCGAAGCGACCTCGGTGGAGATCATCGTGCCGACCTATCTCGACAAGTTCCGCCCCGGCGGCCGCTACAGCACGGGCCGCCAGCCGGCCTGATCGGCTTTCCCGGCAAACTCGGTCGTAGAAAGCCCAAGGAGGCTTACGCGACCACCAGTTCCTTCCAGTCGTCGGCCAGGGTGAGCGGCGGCTCGGTCATCTCCTGGAGCTGCTCCAGGGTCAGGCCGGGCACCATCTCGCGCACCACCAGCCCCCCCTCGGTCACGTCGATCACCGCGATGTCTGTGAAGATCCGCTTGACCACGCCCGGTGCCGTCAGCGGCAAGGAGCACGTGTTGACGATCTTCGGCTCGCCTTTCTTGGTGACGTGATCGGTCAGCACCCAGATCCCCTTGGCACCGGCGGCCAGGTCCATCGCCCCACCCACGCCCGGCGGGAAGCGGCGGTCGCCGGTGGTCCAGTTCGCCAGATCGCCGTTCCCGGCCACCTGGAAGGCGCCGAGCAATGCAAGGTCCAGATGGCCGCCGCGGATCATCGCGAAAGCGTCGCTGTGGACGAAGAACGAGCCGCCGGGCCGCAGGGTCACGTATTCCTTGGACGCGTTGATCAGGTCCCGGTCGCGATCCGCTTCCGCCGGGGCCGGCCCGACGCCGAGGATGCCGTTCTCGCTGTGGAGCACGATCTCCTTGCCCTCGGGCATCACGTTGGCGGCGAGCGTGGGGATGCCGATGCCGAGATTCACGAAGCTGCCGTCGGGGATCATCTCCGCCGCCCGGCGGGCGATCTGCAAGCGCGACAGTTTGGTGAAGCCGGCGCCCTGGCCCGATGTGGATACCGCGGTGCTCATATGTCCCACTCCCGGTCGTTGTCGATATGGACCACCCGGTCGACGAAGATACTGGGGGTGACGATGGCCTCGGGATCCATGTCGCCGAGCGGCACGATCTCGCGCACCTGGACAATGGTGAGATCGGCGGCCAGAGCCATGACGGGACCGAAATTCCGCGCCGCCTTGCTGTAGATCAGATTGCCCCAACGGTCGGCCTTGTAGGCCTGGACCAGCGCGAGATCGGCGCGCAACGGCAGCTCCAGCACGTAGTCGCGGCCCTCGAAATTGCGCACCTCCTTGCCCTCGGCGAGGTCGGTGCCGACGCCGGTCGGCGTGTAGAATCCGGCCACGCCGGCGCCGGCGGCCCGCATCCGTTCCGACAGGGTGCCCTGGGGGACCAGCTCGAGCTCGATCTCTCCGGCGGCGTAGCGCGCGTCGAACTGGTCCGAGCCCTTGGAACGCGGATAGCTGCAGATGATCCGCTTCACCCGACCGCTGCCGATCAGCGCCGCCAGCCCCTCGGTGCCGGTGCCGGCATTGTTGGAGATGACCGTGAGATCCTTGGCGCCGCTGTCCAGCACGCCGTGGATCAGGTCGTTCGGCACGCCGGCGAAGCCGAAGCCGGAGATCATGATGGTGTCGCCGTCCTTGACGCCGGCGACGGCCGCGGCGACATCGGGGACGATCTTGTCTATGGGCATGGTTCCTGGCGCTCCCCCGGATGGGCTGATTTTTATCGCATTATTCCTAAGCCCATGCGGGGAACCGGTCCAGCCTCAACCCGGTAGTCGGCCCCTCTGGAGTGCCTCCAAGGCCTACCCTCGGTCGATCACCGGAATGGCCGGCGCCGCCTCGCCTTCCTCACCGTCGAACAGGAATTCCGGAAGCTGGAAGGCTGTCAGGTTCTGCCAATGGTCCTCGATATCCTCATGGAACAGATCGCGCACGATGCCAGCGGCCAGATGCGGGACAGCGAACTTCATCGCGTTGATCGACGCCCCGGACGGCCCAAAGCTCATGGTCGCTCCAAATGTGAACAGGCGGATGTGCCGAAGCCACGGGGCGCTGCCCGGATCCCGCTCCAGCAGTTCATAGTGCTGACCGAGATACGGATAGCGGCCGAGCCGCTGGTTCTCCTCGCCCGGCGGGGGTGCGTAACGATCGGCCCAGGACGCGACATATTGCGATACCCCATCCAGTTCCGGGCGCAGGCCGAGGTCCATATCGAACCCGGTACCGACAATCAGATAGTCGGCCTCCATCTCACCGCCCGGCGTACTAATGCGCACGGCGTCGCCCATCGGCGCGCAGGCGTCCCACCCCGCGCCGGTGCGCAACTCGAAAGTCGCGTGGCGCGCCACCCGCTGCCAGGTCTCGCGCGGAAAGGCCTCGCGCAGGCTCAGCAGGTAGTTCATGAAGCGCCAGCGCCAGGCGTCGTCGAGTGAATGGAAATGCCCCAGGAAACCCGGGAAACTGAGCCAGCGGAACGGCTGCACCCGTTGCAGGTCCGGGCGGCGCACGCAGATCGCCACGGACGCGGCCCCGGCCTCCAACGCGGTCGCCGCGTTGTCGAAGGCCGATGCGCCGGCGCCCAGCACCGCGACACGCTTGCCGGTCAGCGCGGTGAAATCGATGTCCTCGCAGGTATGGGCCCAGAACCGCTTATCGAGCGCCTCGACCATCGGGGGCGTCCACCAGCGCCCGGAGGACTCGATCCCGGTCGCCAGCACGATCTTGCGGGCGGTGATCCGCTCCACCGTGTCGCTCGCCAGGTCGCGCACGGTCGCCACCAGGTAGGGATCGGCCGGTTCGATGCGCTCCAACCGCTTGCCGTTCTCGATGGTCAGCCCCAGGACCCGGCGCAGCCAGAGCAGGTAGGCAACCCAATCGACCTTGTCGATCTTGTTGAGCGACTCCCAAGCACTGGCGCTGTGCTGAGCCTCGAACCAAGCCTGGATGGTCAGCGAGGGGATGTCGAGATCCGGCCCGGTCACCGCCTTGGGCGACCGCAGAGTGGCCATACGGGCATAGGTGTTCCACGGGCCTTCCAGCCCCGCCTGCGACTGGTCGACGACCCGGAAGTTCACCACCCGCTGGCGGGTGAGCGCATGGGCAAGCGCCGTACCGCCCTGGCCGCCGCCGACGATCAGGACGTCGAGCACGCGCCCGCCATCCGGCGTATGATGGGGTGTCACCCACCGTCCGGCCGGGTAGGAGACCTTGGCAAGATCCTCGGCGACCCGTTGCTCCAGAACCTGCAATCCCAGGCCTGCCGTATCCGTGATCGTCATTGTCTCGCCTTCCAAAATGCACTCCGACCCATCATGCGTCGCCGTCCACCGCCGCCGAGATGGCATGTCGCCGCATCCAGATGACCGCCAGCACCGCCATCGACACCGCGCAGCCGACGACCACCGGCGGCCGCAATCCGACCACGTCGCCCGCCGCTCCCATGACGAGCGCGCCGATCGCCGGCCCCCCTCGAAAGATGACCCCGTGCAGACTTAGAACGCGGCCGCGCATCTCCGGCGTGACCGCCAGTTGGACGATCGTCTGCGTGCCCACGCCAGCGGCGACCATGGAGGCGCCGTAGAACCCGAGGGCCGCGAACGCAATCCAAAGACTGCCGGAGAGCGCCACGGCCAGCATCGACAGGGAGACCACGACCGAGGCGCCGAGAACGATAGGCACGAGCCCGCCCTCGCTCCGTCTGCCGGCCAGCAGCCACCCGCCGGCGATCGCGCCGGCGCCCGTGACCGACGTCATGATCGCCAACGTGTCGGCGCCACCGCCGAAAACCCGGTCGGCGAAGCCCGGCAGCAGCTCGACCACCGCCCGCACGGAGATCGCCGTCACCAGATGAAGCAGCAGGATCGGCCCGAGGCCCGGATCCCGCGCGGCATAGCGCATCCCTTCGGCAATATCCGCGAACAGCCCGCGGCGGGCGCGCGGAACGCCGTCATCGCGCCCGATCGAGGGGTTGCGGGAACGGATATGCGCCAGGGCGACCAGCAGGCACAGATAGGTCGCCGCATTGACGATGAAGGCCCACCCGAGGTCGGCCCAGATGATCACCAATCCGGCCACCGCCGGCCCGATGAACCGAGCGGTGTTGAACACCATCGAGTTGATGGCGACGGCGGTACTGATCCGCTCGCGCGGGACCAATCGTGGCGCGAGAGCCAGGCGGGAGGGCTGGTTGAAGCCGACGACCATGCCGTTCGCGAAGGTCATCGCCGCGACCATCTCCACCGAGACATGGCCGGTCAATGTGAGCACGCCGAGGAGAACCGCCAGCCCCATCGAGATCGTCTGGCAGGTCAGAATCACCAGTGTCCGATCCAGGCGATCCGCCGCCACCCCGCCGATCAGGCCGATCAGCACCGAGGGGAACAGGTCGGCGAAGGCCACCGCCCCGAGCCAGGTCGCCGAATGGGTCAACTCCCAGGTCAGCCAGCCGATCGCCACGCGCTGGACCCACATGCCGATCAGGGAGACCCCGTTTCCCAGCGTGTAAAGGCCGTAGTCGCGATGCGCCAACGTGCGCAGAATGGGATGGTCGATCATGGTGGGTGCCCGGTCGCGCCGCCGGTCTGTGCCGACAGCCTTGGCAACGGAGGAAAGTGCAGCAGATCATAACCCGAATTGGAACGGTACCAGCACCGGCGCGTTCCGTCGCAGGCCGCCTGACGCTCGGGGAAGGTTTCACGTGCTGAATGGTGCGAGGGATAAATCTTACCGATTGAAATGTAATATCGGACATCTTATATTCGAACTGAAGGTAAAAACTGCCATTCGCGTATGAGAAGGGCAAACCAGAGATGACCATAGAGACGGACATGCTGATGGAAGATATGGGGCCCGCCCCGATCGTCCGCGTGCCCGCTCCGACGCCGCCGCGCCCGGTCCTGGCGCCGGCCATGGGTCAGATCGTCGACGTTCCCTATGCACTCTGGCTCGTGACCGCCGCGACCGCCTTGATGGGCGCCCTGTCGATCACCCTGGTGCTCATCATCTACATTCTGGACAATGCGCTCACGCTATCCGGCGCGGCGCCGATCTTCGTGCCGAGCGACTATCGCAGCGTGCTCGAACTGTCGGTGATCTTCGCCCTGCTGTCGATTGCGGCGCACTTCCTGCGGCTCCGCCTGGAGGCGCAGCGTCGGGCCGCGATCATCATCCCGCTCCCGTTCCGGATCACGGTCGAACCGCCCATCGGCGATCTGACCTCGCGGTTCGAGGCGTCCTGCAACGTGGCCATCGCGCTCGACAGCGAAGAGCCGATCCGCATCCTGACCAACCAGCCGGACGTGCTGAAACGGGCGCTCGAAAACGCCTTCATCATCGCCGTCTCCGATCCCGTGATCCGCTTCTCCAAGCAGAAGATGGAGCAGACCCTGAAAGTAGCGGCGATCAGCGTTCTCGGCCCCGGCGTTGCCTTCGTCGATATGAGCGACGTCCGCCAGCGGCGCATGCCGGTACGGCCACGGCAGGCCGCCGAAACCCTCGGCCGTCGCCCCGCCGCCCCGTCGCCGGCCTGCTGATCCCAGACGTCTGTTCCGCTTCTTGTCCGCTTCCGCCCCGTCAGGCCGCGGCGCGCAGGTGCCGATCGAGGGCCGCGAACAGGGTGTCGACCTCATCCAACCGTGTGAACAGATAGGGCGCCGCCCGGATCCGCCCGCTGCGCAAACTCACGTGTATGTTCTCCGCCGCCAGGCGATCGGCCAGATCCGACGGTGGCGGCTCAGTCGGCGTGATGCCGATGAAGTGCGGGGACCGGAAGGCCTTCGGCGGCACCCGCCAGCCCCGCGTTTCCGCCTCGGCGGCAATGCGGTCGACGACCGGTTCGATCCCGGCAGCGATGCGCGCGACGCCCCAGTCGGTGATCTGCTCCATCGCCGCCACGGCCATCGGAGTATGGATCATGGCGTCGGCGGCCCCCTGATCGAAACGCTTGGCGCCCGGCTGGAAACGGGAGCCGTATCCGGGAGACAGGGTCATCGGCCCGTCGCCGATCCGCCCCGCGTGGTTGTGCTCCACCGGCTCGCCGTCCTGGCGTCGGGGCGCGACATAGAGATAACCGGACTGATCCGGCGACAGCAGCCACTTGTAGGCGGAACAGGCGACGTAATCCGGGTCGATCCGCGCGATATCAAGCGGCACGACGCCGATCGACTGGGTTGCGTCGATGAAAATCGCCGCGCCCTGCGCATGTGCGACATCGGCGATCGGCCCCAGATCCAGAACCCCGCCATCCACCCAGTGCACGTTCGGCAACGCGACCAGGCCGGTCTCCGGCCCCAGACGGTCGAGCACGGCACTGGACCAGTCGCCGTCCGCCGGCTGAGGGACCACGACCACCGACGCACCGCTGCGCTCGGCCAGCAACTGCCAAGCGTACAGATTCGAGGGGAATTGCGCCTCGAGCACCACGACGGTCTGGCCCGGCTCAAGCGTGATGTTGCGGGCAGCGATGGCGACGGCATAGCTGGTCGCCGTACTGATCGCGATGTCCGTCCCCGCCGCCCCGAGAAACGCGGCGAAGAGATCGCGAGCGCGCGTCATCTCGGCGCCGAGACCGTTGCGTTCGGGCTCCCAGGGACGCGCCTTCCGGCCAACCGCGCGCCGCCCGACCTCGGCGGCCGCAATCGGCGCCGGCCCCTGGGCCGCACAGTTCATATAGACGACGTCGTCACTGAGATCGAAAAGCGGACGGATTGAATCAGGGGTCACGATATCGGCCCTTTCAGCACAGGAGACCGACAGCCTACGCCCGCCCACACGCCGCGTTAAGTGCCTACGCCACCCGATAAAACCGATCGCCTGGAGGTCTACTTCTCGGGCCGTGCCCGTTTCGCCGGCGCCGTTGCCGTGCGCGCCTCGTCCAGCTTCACACCATCCATGACCGCACCGGTCAGGTTGGCGCCGTTGAGCCGGGTTTCCTGCTTTCGACCAATATTCTCCCCATGGCTGGAGAGCAGCGGCGCCGCTGTCAGGATCGCGTCGGTCAGGTCGGCACGCGACAGGTTCGCCCCCGACAGGATGGCACCGGAGAGATTGCATCGCGCCAGGGACGCCAGTGACAGGTCCGCACCGGACAGATCGGCCAGCACCAGGAGGGCGTCGGTCAGCAGCGCCCGACGCATGATCACGCCGCGCAGATCCGCACCGGACAGGTTCAGTCCGCGCAGATCGGCATCGGTCAGATCGACGCCGTCGAGCGAGGCCCGCGATCCGCGCTTGCCGTCGCTGCGCACCCAGCGGTCATGCTCGACCAGGGTGCGCTGAACCTCGGCGGCGACGATATCGGCCGGCGGCGCGAGCCGGGCGTTGGAGGTATCGACCTTGCTCAGATCCACGTCCCGCAGACGCGCGCCGATCAGGTTCGCCCGGTCGATCGTCGCGCCGTCGAGCTGGGCGCCGGAGAGGTCCGCACCGGTCGCCAGCGAGTCGCTGAGATCCGCTTCGCTCAGATCGGCCGACACAAGATTAGCGTTGCGCAGGATGACGCCCGACATGGAGGCTCGGCGGAGGGTCGCCCGCTCCAGATTGGCGCCGGTCAGATCGGTCTGCGCCATGCGGGCCTGATCGAACTTCGCGCCCTTGAGGTTGGCGCGGTGCATCCGCGCACCTGCGAAATTCACCGACGCGCCGGAAAACGCTTCGCCGCGACCATTGTTGCCGGTGGGGAGGCCGCTGGCGCCGCGCAGGGAAACCCCGCGCAGATCCGCGCCTTCGAACACTGTTCCAACAAGCTGCGTGCCCGTCAGATCCGCCTCTTCCAGCGTAGCGTCCCGGAACGAGGCGCCGCACAGATCGGCTCCCGCGAAGATCGCGCGCGTCAGATTGCAGCCGATGAACCGCACGCCCTGAAGGTCCGAGCCTCCGAAATCGACCTCGCGCAGATCCTGGCCGGAGAAATCGGATCCGAAGAGATTGGTATGCGCGAACGAGGCCGGTTGTCCGTCGGCGGCACCCTCCAACCAAAGCCGGTGGCTTGCCAGTTTCCGCTCAACAACGTCGTGCGCTATGTGACCCTGGATGCTCATCCGCTCACAATCGCAGTTACCTACTTAAATCATTCTTAAGTTCCCGCCCTCCGCAGGGGCGAAAGTTCGGCTTCTGCCTGTGCGAACGTCTTTTCCAGCAGATCGGTTATCTCGTCGAGCTCAGCATCGCTCGTAACCAAGGGCGGAGACACCATCACCCAGTCTCCATCCCGACCGCCGTTCGTTCGTCGCGTATACAGTATCAAACCGTTTTGCATTGCGATACGGGAGACCGCAGCCGGTACTGACGCTTCAATCGCGAAGGATCGTTTCTCCTCGCGGTCCTCCACGAACTCGACGGCCATCAGCAGGCCCTTGCCCCGAACGTCGCCGATGATCGGATAGCGCCCGGCCATCTCCTCGATCCGAGCCTTGAGGGCGGCGCCGAGCAGGGCCGATCGCTCAATCAGGCCGCGTTCCAGCGTCTCTTCCAGCACAGCCAGCCCGACGGCGCAGGACAGCGGATTTCCAAGCGCAGTGTGGCCGTGCAGGAATCCGCCGCCGGTCGCGACCTTCTCCACCAGATCCCGCGGCGCCAGGACGAGGCCGAGCGGCAGATAGCCGGCGCCGATCCCCTTGGCCATGACGATCAGATCGGCCCGACAGTCGGGCCAGTGGTCGTGGGACAGGAACGCGCCGGTTCGGCCGCCGCCGCTCATCACCTCGTCATGGATCAGCAGAACACCGAACTTGTCGCAGATCTCACGCACCCGGCGCATGTAGGCCGCATGGGCGACCAACGCCCCCGTAGCGACCCCGCCGACCGGCTCCTGAATGAAGGCCAGCACACTGTCGGACCCTTCGGCCTCGATCGTATCCTCCAGGACCTGGGCGCAGTGCAGCGCCCAGCTCTCGGCGTCATGACCCGCCGGCACGCGATAAGTCACGGGCGCCGGCACCTTGGGCATCATCTGGATCATCGGGCCGAACATGGCGTGAGCCGCCGGATCGCCGGTGATCGCCAGCGCGCCGAGGGTGCCGCCGTGATAGGAGGGCTGGCGCGAAATCACCTTCCACCGCGACGCCTCGCCGCGCGACAGGGCGATCTGACGGGCCAGCTTCAAAGCCGCCTCATTCGCCTCCGAGCCGCCGGACACGACGAAGACCCGCTCATATCCGGGCCCGGCCGCTTCGGCCAGACGCTCGGCGAAATCCCGGTTCGCCTTGCTTTCGAAATGCGAGACGTTGGCAAAGGCCGCCGCCTCGGCCTGGGTTTGCAACGCGTCCAACACCCGGCGATTGCCGTAGCCGAGATTGCAGGCCACCGGCCCCGAGCTGGCGTCCAAATACCGTTTGCCGGACGTGTCCCACATCTCGACCCCCATCGCCCGCGCGATCTGCGGTTTGGCGGGGGTACCGGGGGGGGCGGCAAAGACCTGGATGGGCTCGCCGCGGGCCAGCGTGCCGAGCGGCGGCAATACGTCGAGGTCGTTTCTGAGCAAGGTGGACATCGGTGCCCTCATGGAGATCAAGCGGCAATAGTGGCGCGCCTGCTGCGCTGCGCCAAGACCTGTACCGACATCGCCTCGCGCCCGGACGGAAATCGCCCCATTCACACGCGGAAATCGAATATATATGGTGTTATTCGGAAAATTCAGACACTATATATGTCGATTCGGACTGTGATTGCGTCACGATCTTTGTCGGAGCGGATCGGTTGGCGCCACGAGTTCCGTCGCTTCCCCGGCGGCGGAAGCGGGAAAGGCGGAGTCTCCTTTTCGCTTTTCCCACCACCCTGTGAAGCTCCTAAGGGCGGTTCTCCGCCCAGCCTAGCGGGTGCGCCCGCATGCGAATTGGCGCACCCGGCTTTTTCAGGCCGGCACCGCCCGGTTTTCCTCTCCAAACCAGCGCGCATGTCGAGACACACATTCTGTGTCTGCGGCTCTGGCGTGAGCCCCAATGCCCGGCTAGGCTCCGCGTCCACGCAATTCGACCTGTACCTTCCAAGGAGAAGCAGCCATGGCCGGCACCATCGACGCCCGCTTGGCCGAGCTCGGCATCGTGATTCCGACGCCGGCGACGCCCGCCGCCAACTATGTCCCGTTCGTGCGCACCGGAAACCTGGTCTTCGTTTCCGGCCAGATCCCCATGGTCGACGGCAAGATCGAAGGCATCGGCGTGGTCGGCACCGATCTGAGCACCGATGACGCCCGCGGCATCGCCGAGATCTGCGCCAAGAACCTGATCGCCCAGGCCAAGGCCGCCTGCGGCGGCGACCTGGACAAGGTGGTGCGCGTGGTCAAGCTCGGTGGGTTCGTGCGCTGCACGCCTGACTTCACCGAGCAGCCGGAGGTCGTCAACGGCGCTTCCGACCTGATGGTCGCGGTGTTCGGCGACAAGGGCCGCCACTCCCGCTTCGCGGTCGGCACCAACGCGCTGCCGCGCGGCGTCGCCGTCGAGGTCGAGGCGGTCTTCGAGGTTTCCTGACACCCGCCCAACTGGCGCCGCGTTTCAGGCACAGATCGGGGCGGCCTTGCCTGGCCGCATTGCCGCCCCACCTCGATTCCAGGGGAGTACCGCAACGGATTCCGCCATGCCCGACGGCACCGATATCCAGAACGAGCTGGCCGAGGAAGTTTCGGTCCTGCCCGCCATCTCCGCGGTCACGGCTGAGGAGTGGGACGCCTGCGCGGGCGCGGACAATCCATTCCTATCGCATGACTTCCTGAATGCGCTCGAGGAGAGCGGTTCGGTGCGGGCGGAGACCGGATGGCTACCGCGCCATCTGGCGGTCCGCGACCGCGAAGGGCGGCTGGCCGCCGCGATGCCGATGTACCTGAAGGGCCATTCCCAAGGCGAGTATGTCTTCGACTGGGGTTGGGCCGATGCGTATGAGCGTGCCGGGGGGCGCTACTATCCCAAGCTGCTCTCGGCCGTGCCGTTCACCCCGGTGACCGGCACGCGCATGCTCATCCGCCCGGATATCGACCGCGCCCACGCCGAGGAGATCCTGGCCGGCGGCATTGTCGCGCTGATGAACCAGCTCAATGTCGCCACCGCCCATGTGAACTTCCTCCCAAAACCGGAATGGGAGCGGCTTGGCGCGTTCGGATTCCTGCAGCGCATGGGGCTGCAATATCACTGGCACAATGACGGCTACGCCGGTTTCGACGACTTCCTCGACGCGCTCTCGTCGCGCAAGCGCAAGGCGATCCGCAAGGAACGGCGCCAGGTCGCGGAGACCGACCTTGTGCTTCGCCGTCTCGTCGGCCGAGACATCGAGGAGCGTCACTGGGACGCGTTCTTCCATTTCTACATGGACACCTCGGACCGCAAATGGGGCTCGCCTTACCTCAACCGGACATTCTTCTCGCTGCTGGGCGAGCGGATGGCCGAGCGGGTCATGCTGGTGGTCGCCGAGCGCGACGGACAGCCAGTCGCCGGAGCCCTGAACCTGATCGGCAGCGATACGCTGTTCGGGCGGAACTGGGGCTGCACCGAGGAGTACAAATTCCTGCATTTCGAGGCCTGTTACTATCAGGCCATCGATTTCGCGATCGAACGCGGCATGGCGACGGTCGAAGCCGGCGCCCAGGGCCAGCATAAGATCCAGCGCGGTTACCTGCCGGTCGAAACCTACAGCAACCACCTCATCCTCGATGACGGATTCCGCGACGCGGTCGCGGACTTTCTGGCCCGCGAGCGCCGGCAGATGGCGCACGAGAAGGCGCTGCTTCTCGAGGAATCGCCGTTCCGCAAGGACGGTTAACGCTTTCTTCGGAAATTGTTGCTGCAATGCCACAGGGGAAGCTGTTTGCAAGATTTTCGTCACGAAACCCTTGCAGGCGGGCCAACCAGACATAAAGTGCATACCAACACCCGCTGATCGTGCCCTTTCGAGCAGGATATCTCGGAACGCTACCGTCACCGCGGGCTGAAATAGACCCATTGATGTACGCAAGTTATGGAGGTCGCACGATGCGCGATACCTATGTGCTGACGCCGCTCGAAGCGGCAGAACAGACCGGCCTGGATCTCGACATGATCCTCGGCCTGGCCGCCACCACCGATTCGGTCGCCGAGACCAACGGCGAGACCCTGCGGATCGACCCGTGGGCGCTGGCCGCTGCTGCCGGCGAAGTGAAGCTGGCCGCCTGATCCTTCAACAGGATCCCAAAAACTGCTGATCGCAGGCCCCGCTTCGGCGGGGCTTTCGATTTTCTGGGGCCGGGAACCGGTCGGCCGCCGCGCCTCCCCCACTTCCCCTTCCCTCGATCCCCCCGTCGCCTTACATTGCGGATCATTCGTGCAACCGGACCCGCCCTGCTGATGTCGTCGTTTCGTACACCCGTTCTGCACCTCGCCGCCGCCGCTCTGATCGCGGGCCTCGCCGCGTGCAGCTCCTCCGATGACGAGCCGAAATATGTCGAGCGCCCGGTCGAGGAACTCTACAATGACGCCTACAATGCCGCACTTGCCGGCGAGTTCAAGGATGCCGCTCCGCTGTTCGACGAGGTCGAGCGCCAGCATCCCTATTCGGTCTGGGCAACCCAGGCGCAGCTGATGTCGGCCTATGCGCTGTACCAGTCGAACGAGTATGACGACGCGGTCTCCGCCCTCGACCGGTTCATTCAGCTCAACCCGGGCAATCCGAATGTCGACTACGCCTACTACCTCAAGGGCCTGTGCCACTACGAGCGCATCGTCGATGTCGGGCGCGATCAGAAGCTGACCCGAGACGCGCTGTCGGCCTTCGAGGAGGTGGTGCAGCGCTTTCCCAATTCGAAATACGCCCGCGACGCGCGTCTGAAGATCGACCTCACCCGCAACCACCTGGCCGGCAAGGAAATGAGCATCGGGCGCTGGTACATGCGCCAGGGCCAATATCTTGCCGCCATCAACCGTTTCCAGCGCGTCGTCACCGACTTCGACACCACCGAGCAGGTGCCCGAGGCGCTGATGCGCATGACGGAGGCCTACGTCGCCCTCGGCCTGACCGAGGAAGCCAAGCGGACGGCGGCCGTACTCGGCCACAACTACCCCGGTACGGACTGGTATCAGGACGCTTTCGTGCTGGCGACAGAGGGCCGGGCGCGAACCACGGCCGAGTCCGACGACGGGTGGTTCGGCTGGGGCCTCGGCCCGTTCTGACACCATGCTGGCGTCGCTCTCGATCCGGGACGTGGTGCTGATCGACCGGCTGGACCTCACTTATGAGCCAGGCCTGTCGGTGCTGACCGGTGAGACCGGTGCGGGCAAATCGATCCTGCTGGACGCCTTGGGTCTGGCACTCGGCGAGCGGGCGGATTCCGGCCTCGTGCGCCATGGTGCCGCCCAGGCCAGCGTCACCGCCGCCTTCGAGCTTGCCGATCCCGCCGCCGTGGACGCGGTTCTGAACGAGTCCGATCTGGAGCCGAGCGACGGGAGTCTGATCCTGCGCCGCGTCGTCACAGCCGATGGACGGTCCCGCGCCTATGTGAACGATCAGCCGACCAGCGTGGGCATGATGCGTCGCCTCGGTGACGTCCTGGTGGAGATCCAGGGTCAGTTCGATCAGCGCGGCCTGATGGATCCCGCCACCCACCGCGACACTCTCGATGCCTTCGCCGGCCTCGACCGCGACGCCAAAGCCGTCGCCATGGCCTGGAGCGCCTGGCGCGCCGCACTGGTGGCGCTGGAGACCGCCCGTGCCGATCTGGAACAGGCTCGGGCCGACGAGGAGTATCTGCGCCACGCGGTCGCGGAGCTCGACCAGCTTGCTCCGGAAGTTGGTGAGGAAGCCCGGCTGGCCGAGTCCCGGTCGATGCTGATGAACGCCGAGGCGGTCGTCGAGGCGCTGAACACCGCCAGCGCCGCCATTGCCGAGGATGGCGGCGCCGACAATGCCGTCGCCCGGGCGCAGCGCGCGCTGGAGCGGGTCGCCGACCGCGCCGCCGGACGTCTGGGCAAGGCCCTGGCCGCCCTGGAACGCGCGGCCGCCGAACTGCAGGATGCGGGCGCGGAAATTGCGGCCGCGGCGGCCGATATCGAGGCCGACGGCACCACGCTGTCCGAGATCGACGACCGTCTGCATGCGCTGCGCGACCTCGCCCGCAAGCATGGCGTGACCTCCGATCGCCTGCCGGAAGTCCATCGACGCTTCGCCGACCACCTGGCGGCGCTGGACGGCAAGGGCGGGGAGATCGGCGCGCTGACCGCCGCCGAAGATCGGGCACGACGCAGTTTTTCCGACGCGGCCGGCGCGCTGTCCAAGGCACGGGCCGACGCGGCCAGCCGGCTGGACGCCGCGATCGCCAAGGAGCTACCGCCGCTGAAACTCGACAAGGCCCGCTTCGAGACCATGGTGAGCCGGCTGGACGAGGCGCGCTGGGGGCCGAACGGAATTGACTCCGTCGCCTTCCAGGTGGCGACCAATCCGGGCCTGCCCGCCGGCCCACTGTCCAAGATCGCGTCCGGCGGCGAGCTGTCGCGCTTCCTGCTGGCGCTCAAGGTCGTGCTGTCCGAGGCGAGCCCGGTGCCGACCCTGGTGTTCGACGAAGTGGATTCCGGTGTCGGCGGTGCCGTCGCGGCCGCCGTGGGCGACCGGCTCGCCCGCTTGGCGACCCGACTGCAGGTGCTGGTCGTCACCCACTCGCCCCAGGTCGCGGCCCAGGGCGCCCATCATTGGCACGTGGCCAAGCGGGTCGACGACCAGATGACGGCGACCGACGTGGTGCGCCTCGGCGCCGAGGAGCGGCGCGAGGACATCGCCCGCATGCTGTCGGGTGCGGCGAGCACCCGCGAGGCCCGGGCCGCCGCCGACAGTCTGCTGAGCCAGTCTTCCCACTCACACTGACGCATACGGACCGGGCATGAGCGACGCCGCCACCAAAACCGTAGAAGACCTGACCGAGACCGAGGCCAAAACCGAGCTGGCCCGGCTCGCCGACGCCATTGCCGAGGCCGACCGGCTCTATCATCAGGAGGACGCGCCGGAGCTGACCGACGCGGAATACGACACCCTGCGCCGCCGCAATCAGGCGATCGAGGCGCGGTTCCCCAGCCTCAAGCGGGCGGATAGCCCGAGCGAGCGGGTGGCCCCGGCCCCGGCCGACGGGTTCGCCAAGGTCCGCCACGCGCGGCCGATGTTGTCGCTCGCCAACGCCTTCGACGACGAGGATGTGCGCGAGTTCGAGCGTCGGGTCCGCCGCTTTCTGAATCTCGGCGAGGACGAAACGGTCGCGCTGATGGCCGAGCCGAAGATCGACGGGCTGTCGGCGTCGCTGCGGTACGAGGACGGCAAGCTGGTCCAGGGGGCCACCCGCGGCGACGGCACCGAGGGCGAGAACATCACCCGCAATCTTGAGAGCTTGGACGACATCCCCCGCTCCCTGCCCGAGGGCGTACCCGCGGTGCTGGAGGTGCGCGGCGAGGTCTACATGACCAAGGGGGATTTCGTCGCCCTGAACGAACGCCAGGCCGAGGCGGGGGCGAAGATCTTCGCCAACCCGCGTAATGCCGCCGCCGGGTCCCTGCGCCAGCTCGACCCGGAGATCACCCGGTCGCGGCCGCTGCGGTTCTTCGCCTATTCCTGGGGCGAGATCAGCGAGGAGTTCGCCGATACCCACCACGCCTTCCTGGAAAAGCTGGAGGCCTGGGGCTTCACCACAAATCCGCTGTCCAGACTCTGCGAGACCGTGGACGAGGTCCTGGCGGTGTATGGCGATATCGGCGAGCGGCGCCACGACCTGCCCTACGACATCGACGGCGTGGTCTACAAGGTCGACCGCCTCGACTGGCAGCAGAGGCTCGGCATGGTCAGCCGCGCGCCGCGCTGGGCCATCGCCCATAAGTTCAAGGCCGAGCAGGCCGAAACCATTCTGCGCGAGATCGACATCCAAGTCGGCCGCACCGGGGCCCTGACCCCGGTCGCCCGACTGGAGCCGGTGAAGGTCGGCGGCGTGACCGTCACCAACGCCACCCTGCACAACGAGGATGAAATCCGCCGCAAAGACGTCCGGGTCGGCGACACCGTCGTCATCCAACGCGCCGGCGACGTCATCCCCCAGGTGGTGCGGGTGATCACCGAAAAGCGCCCGGCGGGATCTCAGGAATACGTCTTCCCCGAACGCTGCCCGCGCTGCGACTCAGAGGCGCGGCGACCCGAGGGCGAGGCGATCCGGCGCTGCACCGGCGGTCTGATCTGTCCGGCCCAGGCGGTGGAGAGGCTGAAGCATTTCGTCAGTCGCGGCGCCTTCGACATCGAGGGTCTCGGCTCGAAGCAGATCGAAGCCTATTACAAGGACGGCCTGATCGACCGGCCCGGAAGCATCTTCCGGCTTAAGGAGCACCGCCGGAAACTGATCGGCCGGGAAGGCACGAAGATAACTTCCACCAATAAGCTGCTGGCGGCGATCGAGGAGCGGCGAACTATCGGCCTCGACCGCTTCATCTACGCGCTCGGCATTCGCCAGGTCGGGCAGGCCACGGCGCGGCTGCTCGCCATCCACTACGGCACCCTCGATGCCCTGCGGCAAGCCCTGGACGCGGCGAGCGATCCCGAGAGCGAGGCCTATGCCAATCTGATCAACATCGACCAGATCGGCTCCGCCGTCGCCAAGGACCTGATCGACTTCTTCCACGAGGCGCATAACAGCGCCGTGCTCGACGACCTGGCGGGCGAGCTCACCATCGAGGCTTTCGCGGCACCTGCGGCGGACGACAGTCCGGTCGCCGGCAAGACGGTCGTTTTCACCGGCACGTTGGAGACCTTGGGCCGCAGCGAGGCCAAGGCCCGGGCGGAGTCCCTCGGCGCCAAGGTTGCCGGATCGGTGTCGAAGAAGACCGACTATGTGATCGTCGGTGCCGACGCCGGATCGAAAGCGGCAAAAGCCGAAGCTCTCGGTGTGGCGACGCTGACCGAACAGGAATGGATCGACCTGATTGGCGGCTGAGGATCATCGCCGTCGGACCCATGCGTCCGACACTGGTCTGCATTGAAAAAAAGACCCTTTGAACTTTGGCAAAGACATCCCACATGATGCGTACTGATCCGGCATTGTGGGGCTCCAATCCTGCTGACATGCCAACGAGCGTCAGTCGTAACCCGTCTCCCAGGGTTTCGAGCGTGTGCGGGGCCCCTCTTCGGAGGGGCCTTTCTTTTACCGCCCACCCTGCTCAGCCACCGATTTCAACGTTTCCAGGTCACGGCGCACCCAGTCTGCATCCTTCCCGAACTGCTCGTCAGACATGTCCGGAAACTGGAATAGCGTCAGCATGACCAAGCTTGCTGCATCGTTGGGGATGACACGCAGCGGGATATAGACGACGCGGCCATCAGCGAGGACGACCCAGTGATCCATCACTCCGAACGCGTTGTGATCTGAGAACCGGATGGTGATCGGACCTTCCGGACCGTCAGCGTGCCACCCGTCATCGCCGCGCCGCAGCACGGACTTGCTCAAGCCGGACGCCCAGGATGTGAAACACTCCGGCCGCCAGAAAGCTTCGTAGAGATCGTCCGCCTCCCGGGCAACACTGACGGAGATGGTTTCTGATCGATACATTTTCCAAACGTTCCCTGGCCATTTCCTCGTGAAACCCACCATACCCCTTCTGATCTCAAGGTATTGCAGCAACAACGACGCATAGCTTGCCGTCTCAGTCATGCGTTGGCTGCAATGCTGCACCGCAAAAAACCAGATGGTATCGCGGAAAAATAAGCCCAGATTGGGGGTCAGTAACGGCCGGGCGGTGCCCGGCTCTGATTTCCAAGGAGATTTCCGATGTCCACCCAGAACGATACCCTGCGCGTTCGGTCGGCCCTGCCGGAGGACCCGTATGTGCTGGTCGCTCGGGCCCGGGCCATGCGGAGCGTCTACATTCGCGATCTGATCGCCCAGGCTTTCAACGGCTTGCGCGACCGTCTCGCCCATCGCCGCACTCTCGCGGCCGTCGAGGACCTGAGCCCGCGCATGCTGGCCGATATCGGCCTCGACCTGACTGCTCTGCGCGCCGGCCTGGTCCGTCGTGTCGATGTCGAAGTCGTCGGCACCCCGAGCGACGCTTTCGCCACCGCCTCGGCACCGAAGACCGCGAACACGGTCGAGCCGCACCTGCGTCCGGCACTGGTCGGCACCGCCGCCAATACCGATGTGCGTCACGCTGCCTGACCCCCTCTCCCAGAGGCAGTGCGATGCAAAACGGCCGGCACCCATGTGCCGGCCGTTGCTTTGTCTGAGGGCTGTCCGACGGATCCGCGTTGTCAGTGGAAGACCAGGGCGCTCCATCCGTCACGGCGATAGCGTCGGATCAGCCGCAGCCCCTGCGCGCGGTGGGTCGCGATCACCCAGCGTTCCTGCTGATTGAGCAACCCCGACAGGATGGCGATCCCGCCCGGCGCCAGGCCCTTGTTCAGGGACGGCGCCATCTCCGACAACGGCCCGGCGAGAATGTTCGCCACCACCAGGTCGAATGGCGCGGCCCGCTGCACCACCGGCGCGCGCCAGCCGTTGGACACATGGGTGGCGATCCGGCCGGCGACCCGGTTCATTCGCGCGTTCTCCCGCGCCGTCGCCACCGACACCGGATCCAGATCGACAGCCATCATGCGTGCCGACGGAATCAGCTTGGCCAGCGCCATCGCCAGGATTCCGGACCCGCAGCCGAGATCAAGAACGTTGCGCGGCCGCCGGCGCTTCACCAGATCCTGGATCGCCCGCAGGCAGAGTGCCGTGGTCGGATGACTGCCGGAGCCGAAGGCGCGGGCGGCATCGATCAGCAACTCCACGCTTGCCGCCGGCGCCGGCCCCTCCACGTGCGATCCGCGGATCCACACGCGACCCTCGCGAATCGGCGGGAAGGACTGCCGGTTCAGCGCCAACCAATCGACATCGGGCAATGGCTCGATCACCGTATCCGGCGGCGGCGTGCCAACCGTCGCGGCGGCCAGCGCCAGGGCGGCGATGACCGCCGGGCGCTGCGGTTCAGCCTCGGCGATTCCCTCGACCGTCCAGGTGCCGCCGGGCGCATCCTCCAACGCGGTGACGGCGGAGACGAAGGGCGACAGGGCGTCGGCCACGACTTCGGACGCCTTGGCCGGCACGGTCAGGGCGATGCGCCAGAGCGCGGATTTGCTGGAAGAGCTCATGGGCGCGGGATTTACGGCTTGGAGACGAAAGTGTCGACCACGTTCTTGGTTCCGGCGTGGTCGAAGGCGACCTCGAGCTTGTCGCCATCGACCTTGGTGACCGTTCCCATGCCGAATTTCTGGTGGAATACCCGGTCGTCGAGCGCGTATTTCGCCGGTTTGGAGCGGTTGACCGTATAGCCTTCGCCGTCGATCACCGGGGCGCGGGTGCGGATCGTCCCGCCACCGCGGCGCATGTAGCCGGGCCCCCGCCCGGAAACCCTGGCGCCCCCCTTTCCGGCACTGTCCCAGGCCGGTAACCGAGCGTCGTCATCCCGGTCGTAGCTGACACCGTCGCGCCCCCGCCGCCCGTAGCCGCCGGAACCGTAACCGCTGTCGCCATAGCCGCCGCCACCGGAGCCGTAGAGTCCGGCCTCGCTGATCATCTCGACGTGTTCGTCAGGCAGTTCCGAGACGAATCGCGAGGGGATCGCGCTCTGCCAGAGGCCGTGCACGCGGCGGTTGGCGGCGAACAGGATCTCGATCTTCTTGCGCGCCCGCGTCAGGCCGACATAGGCGAGCCGACGCTCCTCCTCCAGGCCGGCCGCCCCGCTTTCGTCGAGCGCCCGCTGGTTCGGGAACATCCCTTCCTCCCAGCCCGGCAGAAAGACCACGTCGAATTCCAGCCCCTTGGCGGCATGCAGGGTCATCAGGCTGACCTGCTCGCCGTCGGCCGCTTCGGCGTTCTCCATCACCAGACTGATATGCTCCAGGAAGCCGCCAAGCGACTCGAACTCCTCGAGCGCCGTGACCAGTTCCTTGAGGTTCTCCAGCCGTCCCGGCGCTTCCGGCGACTTGTCTTTCTGCAGGGCGGCGGTATAGCCGCTCTCATCCAGCACCATCCGCGTGAGATCGGACGGGTCTTCGACCTGGGCCGCCTCGCGCCAGCGCGCGAAGTCCCCCATCAGACCGCCGACCGCTCGGCGCGCCGCCGGTTTCAGCTCGTCGCTCTGCACCAATTGATCCGCCGCCACCGTCAGCGGCACGCCGGCTGATCGGGCGTGGTGGAACAGCACCTGCTCCGTCGTCTTGCCGATGCCGCGGGGGGGCACGTTAATGATCCGCTCGAAGGCGAGATCGTCCTCCGGCTGGTTGATGATCCGCAGATAGGCGATGGCGTCGCGGATTTCCTTACGCTCGTAGAACCGGGCGCCGCCGACCACACGGTAGGGCACGCCGAGGGTGATCAGCCGTTCCTCGAACTCGCGGGTCTGGAAACCGGCGCGGACCAGCACCGCCATCTCGCGCAGTGTCACGCCGGCGCGCTGATGATCCTCGATGCGGTCGCCGACGACCCGTGCCTCCTCCTCACCGTCCCACACGCCGCGCACCGTCAGATGGTCGCCGTCGGCGCCCTCGGTCCACAGCGTCTTGCCCAGTCGCCCCTCGTTATGGGCGATCAGGTCCGACGCGGCGGCGAGAATGCGGGATGTCGAGCGATAGTTCTGCTCCAGGCGCACGACCTTCGCGCCCGGAAAATCCTTTTCGAACTTCAGAATATTGCCGATCTCGGCGCCGCGCCAACCGTAGATCGACTGGTCGTCGTCACCCACGCAGCAGATGTTCTTGTGGCTCTGGGCCAGCAGGCGCAGCCAGAGATACTGGGCGACGTTGGTGTCCTGATACTCGTCGACCAGGATGTAGCGGAACTGGGTCTGATACTGCGCCAACACCTCCGGACGCGTCTGGAAAAGGGTCAGGCAGAGCAGCAGCAGGTCGCCGAAATCGGCGGCGTTCAGCGTGGACAGCCGCTGCTGATACTGACGGTAGATGTCCTGCAACTTGCCGCCGGCCATGTCGCCGGCCTCGGCGACACCGATCTTGTCGGGCGTGAGGCCGCGATCCTTCCAGCGCTGCAGCACCCCCATCACGACCCGGGCGGGCCAGCGCTTGTCGTCGACATTCTCCGCCTGAAGCACCTGCTTCAGCAGGCGAAGCTGGTCGTCGGTATCGAGAATGGTGAAGTTGGATTTGAGGCCCACCAGTTCGGCATGGCGGCGCAGAATCCGGGCGCAGAGTGCGTGGAAGGTGCCGAGCCAGACCTGCTCCGCGGCGGGGCCGACGATGGCCGCCACCCGCTCCTTCATCTCGCGCGCCGCCTTGTTGGTGAACGTGACCGCCAGCATGTTCCAGGGCTTGGCCTTGCCGAGCGCCATCAGATGGGAGAGCCGCGTGGTCAGCACCCGCGTCTTGCCGGTGCCGGCACCGGCCAGCACCAGGACCGGACCGTCCAACGCGTCGACCGCCGCACGCTGCCCCTCGTTCAACCCGTCGAGATAGCCGCCCCGGGCACCCGTCGCCACCGCCTGAGGAGCCCCGGGATAGGCCGGGGCCGGGCCGGTCGGATGTCGATATTCGGCCGGATCAATGCCGCCATCGCCATCATTTGAGAACAGATCTGCCATGACCTGACCATATAACATCCCCTCGGCTCACCCCCAGGGATAAGTCGTCGGAACTGTCGCCGGATCACGTCGGCCGCGGCCGTGCTTCCGGGCGTCCCGCTCCCCCGTCCGCGCGGTCCGAATGCTGATCGCGGGAATGTTAATTGGATTTAATCTTTTGTTATGACGTTTGTCGTAAAGATCCGAACTGCGTGTATGCCCGTATATCGGGTGGGTTGCCCGTCCGTCCAGCAGCGACAGATGTGTCTTCTATCAGGGATCCCCGATCCGCTCGGCGCAGTCTTGAGCCGGTCCCATGTGCCTGCGGTTCCGGGGTAACGGGGGGTGCTTCGGCACCCCCCGTGCTTTCCGGAGCACGCGTCGCTCGGTGCCGGACCTCAAAACGTCTCGCCGTGCTCTTCGGCCTGCTGGGAGACCAGCGCCTGGTTGTAGGCGCGCATGACATCGCGCTCGTGCAGACAGCCGATCAACCGCAGCCGGTCAGCGGAATCGACCACAGCGAGCAACCCCTCGTCGACTTCCGAGAAGCGGCGGATCGCCTTCTCCAGGTCGTCCGATATCTCCAGAAAAGGCGGGTGCTTCCGGGCCAGATCGATCGCCGTGTACTCCCTGTCCTTCGACGAATCGAATGCGACCTCGCCCAGATCGCTCAACGTGATCGTCCCGACAAGCGTCTCCTCCGCATCGATCACGAACAGCTCGTTCATCGGGGCAATTCGGAGGCGATTGCGCAAACTGGCGAGCCCGGCATCGGTATTCACGCAAACGTGATCCTGCAACATCAGGTCGTGGACCTTCAGGCTGCGCAGGGCGGCGACGTCGTGGCCGCCCTGGATGTGCACGCCACGCCGGCGGAGCTGGTCGGCGAAGAAGGACGGGCTGTGCCAGACCCGGGTGATCACCGAGGCAACCACTACCGCGACCATCACGCCGACGGTCAGCCTGTAGTCGCCGGTCAGCTCGAAGATGATCAGGATCGTTGAGATCGGCGCGCCGAGCGTCGCCGCCGACACCGCCCCCATCGCGATCAGGGTATAGGCGCCATGGCCGGAAGACAGCTCCGGAAACGGCATCGAGGCGATGAGGCCGTAGGCCCCGCCGATCATCGCGCCGACGAACAGAGACGGCGAAAACACGCCGCCGCCGAAGCCGGCACCGAGGCAGAGCGCCGTCATCAGGATCTTCAGGACCGCCAGACCGATCAGCATCTGCAGGCCGTAGCCCTCGTTCAGGGCGGTATCCATGGCCTCGTAGCCGACGCCCAGGATTTCCGGAAACTCCAGCGCCACGACCCCGACGATCAGCCCCGCTGCCGCCGGTTGCAGCCAGCGCGGGATCGGCAGCCTGTTGCCCTGATCCTCGACCAGCGCCGCGACCCGCATCAGCCCGATCGCCGCAACCGCGCAGACGATGCCGAGGATCATGAAGGCCGGAAACTCCAGGAATGAGGTGATGTGATGGATCGGCACCTCGAACGCCGGATAATCCCCGAACCAGACCCGCGACAGGATGGTGCCGAACACCGAGGCGATCACGATCGGCGCGAAGGCCGACAGCGCGTAATGGCCGATCACCACCTCGAGCGCGAAAAACACGCCGGCGATCGGCGCATTGAAAGAGGCCGCCACCGCGCTCGCCACGCCGCAACCGAGCAGGGTGCGGGCCTGGCTGCGGGTCAGGTTGAGTTGACGGCCGAGGAAACTGGCGAGCGACGCACCGAGATGCACCGCCGGACCTTCTCGGCCGACCGACGCGCCGCAACCGATGGACGTTGCGCTGATCACCGCGGCGCCAAGGCCCTGGCGGATCGACATGCGGCCGACACGCAGCGCGCTGGACTCGATCACATTGGCCACGCCCTGTGGCCGGCCTCCCGGCATCACATACCGGCAGAACAGGCCGATCAGCAGCCCGCCGATTGCCGGCGCCAGGATCAACCGCCACCAGTCCATGTCGGCGGCGAAGGTCGCCACCCGCTCCGAGCGGAACCCCAGAAAGAGATACTGCAGGATGTCGATGGACTCACGGAACGCGATCGCGCCGCCGGCCGCCGTACCGCCAACGACCACCGCGACGGTCGCCATCACCACCTGATCGTTGCCGACCAGCCGTTTGAAATCCTGAATGTACCGGTTCGCCATGAACGCGGGGACCCGCTGGGAAACGTAAGGGAGACGGCAGCTTAGCGGCGATCCGTCTGCGATCAAAGGGGCGACGGCCGACACGTGGAAAGCGGTTGGCGAGCGGGCCGCCTCGGGAATAGCATCATGGGCATGGAAATCACGATCAGACAGGCCGTCCTCAGGCGGCCGGACGAGACCGGCGACGACGATGCCGAGACCGTGCGCCGGCTGGTGCGCGCGCTTGCCGAAGTGCAGGAAGCCGCGGACTACGTCACCGGGACCGAGGACGACCTGCGTCGCGACGGCAGTGGCGACAATCCCTATTTCCGGGCCATGCTCGCCGAGCGCGCGGACGGAGCGGCGGTCGGTCTGGCGCTTTACTACTTCGTCTATTCGACCTGGGCCGGCCGGCCGAAGCTTTATGTCGAGGACCTCTATGTCGACGGCGACCTGCGCGGCACCGGCCTCGGCCGACGGCTGATGGCGGCGCTGGCCCGCGAGGCGATCGCCCATGGCTGCATCAAACTCGACCTCTCGGTGAAGACCAACAACAACGCCCGCGACTTCTATGCCCGCCTCGGCTTGACCCGCAGCGGCTCCTGGCTCCCTTACACGGTCGGCGGAGCGGATCTGGATGTCTTGGCCGGCAGCGGCTAGGAGAGTAATGCTGGCCATAGCGGCCCTGGGTGCCGGATACGCATTGCCGCCGCCAATGGAGCGCGCTAACTGTTTGCCATGACCGATCAGCTCATCATCACCCTGGCCCAGCTCAACCCGCGTGTCGGCGATATCGACGGCAACCTGGCGAAGCTGCGCCGCGTGCGCACCCAGGCGGCGGCCGCGGGTGCGGATGTGATCCTGACGCCCGAACTCTTTACCTGCGGCTACCCGCCGGAAGATCTGGTGCGCAAGCCGATGTTCGTCGCCGAGATCCGCGACGCCGTGGAGGAACTGGCGGCCGAGACGGCCGATGGCGGTCCCGCGATCCTGATCGGCACGCCCTGGTCGGAAGACGACAAGGTATACAACGCCCTGCTGCTGCTCGACGGCGGCAAGGTGCAGGCGGCGCGCTACAAGGTGGACCTGCCGAATTACGGCGTGTTCGACGAGAAGCGGGTGTTTGACGCCGGTCCGATGCCGGGGCCGATGGATATCCGCGGCGTGCGCATCGGCGTGCCGATCTGCGAGGATATCTGGACCCCCGATGTGGTCGAGTGCGTGAGCGAGACCGGCGGCGAGATCCTGCTGGTCCCCAACGGCTCGCCCTTTGACAGCCAGAAACTGGACGCCCGGCTGCAGCACGCCACCTCCCGCGTGGTCGAGAGCGGCCTGCCGATGGTCTATCTCAACCAGGTCGGCGGTCAGGACGAGTTGGTATTCGACGGCGCGTCTTTCGTGCTGAATGCCGACCGCACCGTCGCCGCGCATCTGCCGGCCTGGGAAGAGGCGGTGGTCACCACCACCTGGACCCGCGGCCCGGATGGCTGGTCTTGCGCCAGGACCGACACGGTAGAACCGAAGACCGGGCTGGAGGCGACCTACCGCGCCATGGTCGTCGGCCTGCGCGATTATGTCACCAAGAACGGCTTTCCCGGCGTCATCCTCGGCATGTCCGGCGGCATCGACAGCGCGCTCTCGGCGGCGGTCGCCGTCGACGCGCTCGGCCCTGACAAGGTGCGCTGCGTGATGATGCCGTCGCCCTATACCAGCGATCACAGCCTGGAGGATGCGGCGGCGGCGGCCAAACTGCTCGGCGTCGACTACGCGACGATCAACATCGGCCCGGCAATGCAGGCCTTCGAGACCATGCTGGCCGACCAGTTTGCCGGAACCTCCCCGGACATCACCGAGGAGAACGTCCAGGCCCGCTCGCGCGGTATCACCCTGATGGCCCTGTCCAACAAGTTCGGCCACATGGTGCTGTCGACCGGCAACAAGTCGGAGATGTCGGTCGGCTACGCAACGCTCTACGGCGACATGTGCGGCGGCTATTCGGTGCTGAAGGACGTCTACAAAACTGCCGTGTTCGAGCTGTGCCACTGGCGCAATGCCAACAAGCCGGCGGATTGCCTCGGCCCCGAGGGTGCCGTCATGCCCGAGCGGATCATCACCAAGCCACCGTCGGCCGAACTGCGCCCGGACCAGAAGGACGAGGACAGCCTGCCGCCCTATCCGGTGCTGGACGGCATCCTGACCGAGCTGATCGAGAACGAGACGCCGGTGGCCGACATCGTCGCCAAGGGCTACGACAGCGAGACCGTGCTGCGGGTGTGGCGCCTGCTCGACCGGGCGGAGTACAAGCGCCGCCAGGCCCCGCCGGGCGTCAAGCTGACCAGCCGCTCCTTCGGCAAGGAACGGCGCTACCCGATTACCAACGCGTTCGTCGGCGTCTATCGGCCGAAGAAGACGCAACAGGCGGCCGAGTAACGGCGCACCGACCCAACGGGGACATCATGACCGTACTCGTCCGTTTCGCGCCGAGCCCGACGGGGCTTCTGCACGTCGGCAACACCCGCCAGGCGCTGATCAACTGGCTGTTCGCCCGTGCCGAAGGCGGCAAGTTCATGCTGCGCTCGGATGACACCGACACCGAGCGCTCCACCGCCGAATTTGCCGAAAAGATCGAGCGCGACCTGACCTGGCTCGGTCTGACATGGGACCTGTTCGCCCGCCAGTCCGACCGGTTGGACCGCTATGACGCCGCGGTCGCCCGGCTGAAGGAGATCGGCCGGCTCTATCCCTGCTACGAGAGTGCCGAAGAGCTGTCGCTGAAGCGCAAGCAGCAGCTCTCCGCCGGCCGGCCGCCGGTCTACGATCGCGCCGCCCTGGCGCTGAGCGACACCGAGAAGGCCGCCAAGGAAGCCGAGGGTATCGCCCCGCACTGGCGCTTCAAACTGGACCACGAGGTGGTCACCTGGAACGACTTGGTGCGCGGCGAAAGCCGGCAGGACATGGCGTCCCAGTCCGATCCGGTGCTGATGCGCGGCGGCGGCCGACCGGTCTACACATTGGCGTCCGTGGTCGACGACATCGAGCTCGGCGTCACCCACATCATCCGCGGCGAGGACCACGTCACAAATTCCGCCACCCAGATCCAGCTGTTCCGCGCCCTGGGGTCCGAGCCGCCGGTGCTGGGGCATACCTCGCTGATCGTCGGCGCCGACGGGTCCGGCCTGTCAAAACGTCTGGGCAGCCTCAGCCTGCAGGATCTGCGCGAGACCGACGGACTGGAAGCGATGGCGATCAACTCCCTGCTGGCTGGGCTCGGCACCAACGAGGTGGTCGCCGCCACTTCGCTGGATCAGCTCGTCGAGGGCTTCGACATCTCCCGCTACGGCCGCGCCACGCCGCGCTTCGATCCGGCCGAGCTGGCGCAGATGAACGCCAAGATCCTGCACGAGACCGACTACGACACGGTCGCGGCGCGCTTGGGGGATCTGGGCGTCGAGGGCGGCGCGGCATTCTGGAACGCGATCCGCGGCAACATCGCCAAACTGGCCGACGCCGGCGACTGGTGGCGGGTGGTGAGCACGCCGATGGCGCCGATGATCGCCGAAGACGATGCCGAATTCTGCGCCGCCGCCGCCGGCCTTCTGCCCGAGGGTGAGCCGGGTGCGGAAACCTGGGGCGCCTGGACCGGCGCGCTGAAGGCCGAGACCGGGCGCAAGGGCAAGGGCCTGTTCATGCCGCTGCGCAAGGCGCTGACCGCACGCGAGCGTGGACCGGAACTTGGCGATCTGTTACCACTCCTCGGCCGCGCGCGGATCCAGTCCCGCCTGCGCGGAGACACTGCCTGAGGGAAGAGGGACCGATGTTCGCGCGCCGCCCGCTCACTTCGATCGGCACCGCGTTCTACACGACAGCCGAGGTCTGTCGCTGATCGCGCCTGCGCCTATGCGCCCGCCGACAGCCTGAAACAGACCACCGGAGTCCCCCATGGACCTCAAAATCACCAATACGCTCCTGCGCGAGAAGCAGGTCTTCGCCCCGATCGACCCGACGA
The DNA here is from genome assembly GCA_029212785.1 of Thalassobaculaceae bacterium. Taxonomy (GTDB): domain Bacteria; phylum Pseudomonadota; class Alphaproteobacteria; order Thalassobaculales; family Thalassobaculaceae; genus Thalassobaculum. The sequence goes on along the minus strand of JARGOG010000027.1, from coordinate 7,998 downwards.
ACGTGCGCGTCTATGTCTGCGGGCCGACGGTCTACGACCATGCCCATGTCGGCAACGCCCGCCCCGCCGTGGCGTTCGACGTGCTGATCCGGGTGCTGCGCGAGATGTACGGCGCCGACCATGTAACCCATGTCGCCAACATCACCGACATCGACGACAAGATCATGGCCCGCGCCAAGGAGAGCGGCGTCGAGATCGAGGCGCTGACCGGCGAGACCACCGACATCTACAATGCCGACATGGCGGCGATCGGCGTCAACCGACCGGACGTGCAGCCGCGCGCCACCGGCCATGTCACCCAGATGATCGCCATGACCGAGCGGCTGATCGAGAACGGCCATGCCTATGCCGCCGAGGGTCATGTGCTGTTCAGCGTGCCGTCGATGGCGGAGTACGGCCAGTTGTCGCGCCGCGACCGCGACGAGATGATCGCCGGCGCGCGGGTCGACGTGGCACCGTATAAGCGCGACCCGGCCGATTTCGTGCTGTGGAAGCCGAGCGCCGAGGATCAGCCCGGCTGGGACAGCCCCTGGGGTCGCGGCCGGCCCGGCTGGCACATAGAGTGCTCGGCCATGGCGGCGGAGCATCTGGGCGAGGTCTTCGACATCCATGGCGGCGGGCTCGATCTGATCTTCCCGCACCATGAGAACGAGATCGCCCAGACACGGTGCGCCTTCGGCCATGCGACCATGGCGAACTACTGGATGCACAACGGCTTCGTGACGGTCGAAGGCGAGAAGATGTCGAAGTCTCTCGGCAACTTCTACACCGTCCACGACCTGCTTGAGGACTGGCCGGGCGAGGCGATCCGCCTGCTCCTGCTGTCGGCCCACTACCGCCAGCCGCTGGATTTCTCCAAGACCGGCCTCAAGGAAGCGAAGGCCCAACTCGACAAGCTGTACGGGGCCCTGCACCGGGCGGCCAATGACGGCCATTATCCGGACTGGAACTTCGACCGCGAGGACAACACGGTCCTGGCCGCTCTGTGCGACGACCTGAACACGCCGCTGGCCATCAGCGCGTTGCACCAGATCGCCCGGGACCTGAACATCGCCCTCGACCATCACCGCGACCGTCAGATCCCCGAGCTGATGGGCAAGCTGCTGGAATGGGGCACTCTGCTCGGCCTGCTGCAGGGTGAGACCGAGGCCTGGTTCAAGGGCGAGGGCAGCGACGACGTCGCGGAGATCGAAGGGCTGATCGCCGCCCGCATCGACGCCCGCAAGGCCAGGGACTTCGCCGAGGCCGACCGCATCCGCGACGCCCTCAAGGCCCGCGGCATCGAACTTGAGGATGGCGCCGGCGGGACGACATGGAAGCGGGCGGGGTAGCCCAATAACCGTCATCCCGACGGAGCGAGGCGGCGGCCGGAACCTACACGTCGTACAGTGATGGGTCCCGGTCCCAGCCTGCGGCTGAACCGGGATGACACTGGAGATTTATACCGCCTACCCGCCGATCCCGGTGGCGTCCATCACGGTACGGACGACCATCGCCTGATCGCGGCCGCGGACCTCGATCTCGTGGGTCGGGTGTCCGGCGAAACTCACCCCCGACGCCTCGGCCAGCGCCTCCGAGACGATGAGCTGCGCGCCGTATTCCTTGGTCAGCGCCTCCAATCGGCTGGCGGTGTTCACGGTGTCGCCGACGGCCGTCACGCCGCGCACCCGGCCGTAGCCCATCTCGCCGACAATGGCCGGGCCGATATGCAGGCCGATACCGATCCGCAGCGGCGCCTCCAGGTCGCCGGACAAGGAGTCGTTCAGGTCGACCAGCCGCCGCGCCATTTCCCGCGCCGCGTCCACCGCCTGACGCGCGCCCGCCTCCGGTCCGGTATCGACGCCGAACAGGGCCATGATCCCGTCGCCGATGAACTTGTCGATGCGCCCGCCGGCCCCTTCGATCGCCGCCCCCATCTCGGCAAAATACCGGTTCAGGATGAACACCACGTCGTAGGGCAGCCGCTCTTCGGAGATCGTCGTGAAGCCGCGGATATCGGCGAACAGCACGACGATCTCCAACTCCCGACCCTGCAGATAGCTCGGCCCGCCCCGGGTCTCCGCCATGCCGGTGGTGTGCGGCGGCAGTAGCGGCGTGATCTCCAGCCCGTCCGCCACCCGGGTCTGGCAGGCGAGGCGCACGTTCGGCGGCGCGGAAATCCGACGCAGGACCTTGGCCTCCGCCTCGTCCGGTTCCGGCAGATTGTCCAGCCCCTGCGAGATCCGCACCCGACAGGTCGAGCAGCGTCCGCGTCCACCGCAGACGGCGGCATGGGGGATCCCGTGCATGCGGCTGACCTCGAGCAGGGTCTGGCCCCGGATCGCCTGCACCGATCGGTCGCCGCCATAGGCGAGCCGCAGCCCCTGACTACGGTGGTGCAGAACCAGACGGACCCAGCGCGCGGCGAAAGCGAGCACGATCACGCTGCCATAGGCGATCTTGATCCGGTCGAACAACACCAGCGAGGCGTTGATGGTCGCATTGTCGGGCAGGTTTGCCGCCTTGATCGCCAACGGCATCCAGCCCGGCGTGGCCGTCAGCTCGACCACAGTCATGCCGGCCGCGACGAAACCGGCCAGCGACAAGGCCGGCAGCAGGACAGCGACCGTCAGCAGCCAGGGCCGGGCGCGATCATACCAGGCGGCATAACGCAGCCAGAGATGCAGCCCGACGCAGCCATGGGCCCAGGCGACCAGCACGCCCGCCGCCTGGTTCACCGCCGCGGTCGGATCGAAGACCCAAAGGTTCAGCAGCACCCAGGTATGGTCGTCGTTCAGCCCGTAGAGATCGTGCATCAACCGGTTGGCGAGCACGTGACGCAGCAGCAGCAGCGGAATCGTCAGGCCGAGCGTAAGCTGCACCCACTCCGGCGCCGACATCGCCTTCAGCGAATCGCGGAAATAGATCGCCCTCAGCGCGATCAGCATGTGCAGCAACAGGCTGCCATAGAGCAGGATCGTCACCGCCCGATGGCGCACCAGGCCTTCGATAATCTCGAGTCCGGCATCGAGGGCACCAATCGACCATAATCCCGCCACATGATTGGCCAAATGTGCGCTCACGTAAGTGAACAGCAACAGACCAGTGTACAGCCGAATCCTGGCGATCACGGGCGTCCACGGGACCCGCCGATCCTGGCGGCCCTCCCGCCTCTGCCCGTCGATTGCCGTCATCAGCCTGCTCCCGTGACCCGGTGACCTTAGCCTAATGTCTTGGAATTTCGCTGCCATTTCGATACATCACGGGCGCACTAGCGGTAACGTCACGCACATCATAAGAGCGTCCCAATGACGACAGCGTTGTCCGTGCGCGGACTGACAAAGAGCTTCGGACCGGCGAATGCCCGCAAGACGGCGGTCGACAGCCTCAGTTTCGAACTGGACCAGGGCGACGTCCTCGGCTTCCTCGGTCCAAACGGGGCCGGCAAGTCAACGACCATGAAGATGATCTGCGGCTTCCTGGCACCCGATGCCGGAACGGCGGTGATCTGCGGCCATGACGTTCTGCGGGATCCGATCGCGGCGAAGAGCACCATCGGCTATCTGCCGGAAGGGGCGCCCGCCTATCCCGACATGACCGTTCTCGCCTTTCTCGAGTTCATCGCCGCCGTGCGCGGCTTCGATGGGGGCGCCCGGCGCGAACGCGTGACCGAGGCCATGGGCAAGACCCGGCTGGAGGAGGTCGCGCACCAACCGATCGAGACGCTGTCCAAGGGGTTCAAGCGGCGGGTCGGTCTGGCCCAGGCGCTGCTTCACGACCCCGCCGTGCTGATCCTGGACGAGCCGACCGACGGTCTGGACCCGAACCAGAAGTTCGAAGTCCGCAAGCTGATCAAGGAAATGGCCGCGACCAAGGCGATCGTGATCTCGACCCACATCCTGGAAGAGGTCGACGCGGTCTGCACCCGCGCGGTGATCATCGCCCGCGGCCGGATCGTCGCCGACGGCACGCCGCCTGAGCTGCGCACCCGGTCGGCCAGCGGCAATCTCGATGACGTGTTCCGCGAGGTGACGGCCAATGCGTAATATCTGGCTGGTGACGGCGCGCGAGCTGAAGGCGTATTTCGCCACGCCGCTCGCCTATATCTTCATCGTCATATTCCTGATCCTGGCCGGCACGATGACGTTCTTCGTCGGTGGCTGGATGGGACGCGGGCAGGCCGACCTGCAGCCGTTCTTCACCTTCCATCCCTGGCTCTACCTGTTCCTGGTCCCGGCGCTGTCCATGCGGCTCTGGGCGGAGGAGCGGCGCACCGGCACGATCGAGCTGTTCCTGACCCTGCCGGTCACCATGGTCGAGGCGGTGGTTGGCAAATATCTTGCGGCCTGGATCTTCACCGGCATCGCGCTGGCGCTGACCTTCCCGCTCTGGATCACCGTCAACGAGCTCGGCAATCCGGACAACGGCGTGATCGTCGCCTCCTATATCGGCAGCCTGCTGATGGCAGGCGCGTTCCTGGCGGTCGGCTCGATGATCTCGGCGACCACGAAGAACCAGGTCATCGCCTTCGTGGTGACGACGGCGGTGCTGTTCGTCTTCACCTTGGCCGGCTCCAACGTCGTGCTCGATGCGGTCCGCGCCTTCCTGCCCGATACCGTGGTCGACATCGTTTCCGGCTTCGGCTTCCTGACCCACTTCCAGTCGATCGCCCGTGGGGTCATCGACCTGCGCGATGCGATCTTCTTCGCTTCCGTGATCGTGCTGGCGCTGGCCGCCAATGCGCTGATCGTCGACCTGAAGAAGGCGGAATGACCATGGCAACCGTCGACAGCACGCCGGATGGCGGCATGACTGAGGATCAGGGTAAGGCCCCGGGCGGCGCCGCGCCGTTCCTGGGTGCCCAGGGCAAGCTCACCGGCATCGCGCTGGCGCTGCTCGCCGCCCTGTTCGTATCGATCAATGTCCTGGCCGCGTTCTCGCTGACCAGCTTCCGGGTCGACCTGACCCAGGACCAGCTCTACTCGCTCTCGCCGGCGACCATGCGGGTCCTGCGCGAGGTCGAGGAGCCGATCACGCTGCGCTTCTACTACTCCCAGCGTCTCGGCAGCCAGAACCCGACCTACGGCGTCTATGCCGACCGGGTCCGCGACATGCTGCAGGAATACGCCGACCGGTCGGACGGCAAGATCGTGCTGGAGATCTACGATCCGGAGCCGTTCACCCCGGTCGAGGACCGCGCCGTCTCCTTCGGATTGCAGTCGGTGGCCTTGGAAGGCGGCGACGGAAACGTGTTCTTCGGTCTGGTCGGCACCAACACGACCGATGACGTGGAGGCGCTGCCGTTCTTCCAGCCGGACCGCGAGGCCTTCCTCGAATACGACATCACCAAGATGATCTATGCCCTGTCCCAGGGCACCACCGGCAAGGTCGGAATCCTCGGCAACAAGAAGATCACCATGGACGTGCGGATGGGCCAGGGCGGTCGCCCCGAACAACTGCCGCCGGCCCTGGTCACCCCGCGCATCGAGGAAGTTCTGGATGTCGAGGAGCTCGACGAAGAGATCGAGCTGATCCCCGACGACATCTCGATCCTCATGGTGATCCATCCCAAACGCCTGGCGGAACGCACCCGCTTCGCCATCGATCAATACATCCTCGGCGGCGGCAAGGCGGTGATCTTCGTCGACCCCTATTCCGAGGCTGACGGCTGGCAGGCCGCGAACGGTCCGGTCAACGGCGCGTCCAGCACTCTGTCGGAGATGTTCGACGCCTGGGGTCTGGAAATGCCGACGGACAAGATCGTCGGCGACCGCTTCGCCGGACGCCGGGTCGGAAACGGCACCGGGTCGGGCTATGTCACCTATGTTCCCTGGCTGCTGCTGCGCGGACCGAACCTGGACAAGAACTCTCCGGTCACCGCCCAGGTCGACAGCGTCGCCGTCGCCAGTGCCGGCTATCTGAAGCTCAAGGAGGGCTCGCCCCTCACCCTCGACCCGCTGCTGACCTCCAGCCCGGGCTCGACCCTGTTCGACGTCAAGCAGGTGGCAACCCAGCGACCGAACCCGCAGGCGCTGCTGAACGCCTATCAGGCCGGCGCCGAGCGCTTCGTCATCGCCGGCAGGCTTTCCGGCCCGGCGCCGACCGCCTTCCCGAACGGCCAGCCGGAAGCGGTCGAGGGCGGCAATCCCGCGTTGCGCCACGACTTCGATACGGTCCGTACCGAATCCGTCGGGCCGATCGACGTCATGGTGGTCGCCGATACCGATCTTCTGGACGACCGGTTCTGGGTCACCTATCAGAACTTCCAGGGCCAGCGGGTGGCGATCCCCGGCGCCGGCAACGGCGATTTCGTCGCCAATGCGCTGGACGCCATGACCGGTTCGTCGGCCCTTCTCGACCTGCGCGGCCAGGGTACCGCCTATCGGCCGTTCGAGGTCATGGAGAAGCTCAAGCGCGAAGCCGACCGCACCTACCAGTCGAAAGAGCTTGAGCTGCGCAAGACCCTCGACGACACCCAGAAGAAGCTGCGCGGCCTGCGGGAGCGTGACGCGGTCACCGCCGGCCCGGTGGCGCTGAGCGAGGAGGAGCAGGCGACCATGCGCAATCTGCAGGGCGAGGTGCTGCGGGTTCGCAGCGAGCTGCGCGGCGTCCAGGCTTCCCTCAGGGCCGATGTCGAGCGGCTCGAGCGCGAGCTGCAATTCGTCAACATCGCCCTGATGCCGATCCTGGTCGCGCTGTTCGCGCTCGGCCTGTCGGTGATGCGCGCGCGGCAGCGACGGCGGCGCTTCGAAACCGCGGACGCGAGCGCGTGAGGAGGCACCGATGATCACCCAACGCACCGTCACACTGCTCGGAACCCTGACGCTGTTGACCGCGATCGGCGCATCGGTCGCCATGGTCGACCGGCTGTCGGACGTGCGCACCGAGGTCGAAGCGGAGCTCCTCTACCCGGATTTCGATCGGCGGGCCGGCGAGGTTCAGCAGATCGAGGTGATCCGCGCCGACGACAACGAGGACGGCACGGTCTCGATCGTGCGCACCGGCGACGGCTGGATCCTGCAGCAGCGCGACGGCTTTCCCGCGCGCACCGACACGGTCCGCAAGCTGCTGTTCGATATCGGCCAGCTCGAGCTGATCGAGCGCAAGACCGCCGACCCGGGCCGCTTCAACCGCCTTGACCTGCGCGACGTGGCGCAGGAAGGCTCGAAGGCGTCCCGGCTCGTGGTCACCTCCGCCGATGGCGAGACCCTGGTCGACCTGCATGTCGGCAAGCGCCGCGACAGCCTGTCCGGCGGCGAGCCGATGGTCTATGTGCGGCGCACCGACGACACCCAGAGCTACCTCGCCGAGGGCTCGCTGGAGATCAAGGGCAAGGCGCCGCTCTGGCTGTTCCGGGAAGTGGTCGACGTTCCGCAGGCCGATATCCGGCGGGCGGCGATCGTCACGGCGGATGGATCCCGCCTGGAACTCGAGCGGGTGTCGGATGACGGCCGCGACTTCCGCATCGCCAACCTGCCCGACAGTCGGAAGATCGATTCCCAATACGCGGTCAACAATGCCGCCACGGTCCTCGACAAGTTGCTGTTCGACGACGTGCGCACGGCGGACGGGTTGACCTTCGATCCGGATCTTGGCCATGCCGAGTACACGACCGCCGATGGTGTGCTGTACACTGTGGAGTTCGCCAAGGACCCGGCGGGCGGCGACGCTGCGGAGAAGCCGGCGCACTGGCTTCGGGTGCGGATCACCGTCCCGGAGGGTGCCTCCGACGAGGCCCGCGCTCTGGCCGAGAAGCATCGCGAGCAGACGACGAACTGGGCGTTCCGGATCTCGGAATGGGAGATGGAACGGCTGACCGCGACAGCCGAAAGCCTGAGCAAGCCGGCCGAAGCGAGCTGACGGCCACGCGGAACCGGCGCCACGGAAGCATTGGGATGGCGGCCATGTCCTGGGTCTCTATCAGCGCGGTCTATCCGGGTGACGCGGCAGGCCTTCCTGCCGGCGCAGCCAGGACGCCGCCAGGCGCCATCAGACTTTCCTGAGCGACAGGCACCGCTA
>JARGOG010000122.1 GCA_029212785.1 Thalassobaculaceae bacterium | reverse complement strand
GCTCTGAAGAAGGCGACAATGATCAAGAACGCCCATCTGGTAAGCGCGCTTGAGCTGTTCCGGGGCGAAGGGATCGGTAGCGGCCAGATCCAGATCGATGAAATTCCGCAATTCTTCTCCCAGGACCCCAAGGCCCTGGAAGAGGATGTGGAGATCCTGCGCCGGCTGGCCGGGCTTGAGAGTTTCGACGTGTTCTCGCTGCGCATCGAACTGCGCCGCATCGACGTCGACTTTACCGGCACCGATGCGCTCAACCTGTCGCCGGAGAAGCGGGCGGAGCTGTCCGAATACATGGCTTCCTTCACCCGGCCGTTGATCATGAAGATCTACGGTCAGCAGCAGGATGCAACGGAAGCAAGCGAACTGATCGATCTGGTCCGCAAGCCCAATCGCGACGACGCGATGAAAGCGCTGAAGGAACTTGCCGACACGCTGAAGATCGGCCTCGACGACGTACCGAAATTTCTGGAGGAATGCGGCGACGTGTTCCTCAGCCTCAGCTACTTCCGCGATGCCCTGGACGAGGTGACGGGCGCGATCCCGGACATGATCGACTGGATGAACGACCTGAAGGACAACTTCCAGGTCCGCTCCGATCCGGCCAATCAGCGGGTGATCGCGGAGATCGCCGCCGATCTGACCGACATCTCCACCAGCCTGGTCGGCCGCTTCGACATGTTCGACCAGCGCTCGCAGAAGCTTTGGGACGATATCGACCCCCACGCCTTCGAGAACTTCCGCGACTTTGTGCGCGATCACCATGTGTCGCTCGCCGCGGTGCTGTGCGGACTTACGGTGAAGATGAAACTCTGGGCCGAGCGCTTTCCGTCGCGCGGCGGGGCGCCGATGAAGCGGATCGAGTTCATCAAGGGCGAGATGCTGCCGGGGCTGGCGCGCATCAAGAAGCGCGAGACCGGCCATTGATCGGCCCGTCTTGTGGCATGACTTAAATTCTTTCTGTTAACCTTTCCTTTGGGGTCTCGCCGGTAGAGTCCCGTCAGAACAAAGCGGACCCTGTCCGTCGAGCAGGAGACACACGATGAACGCGCTCACCCCGCAGACCAGCGAAAACGAGACGGCCATGACTCTGACCGACGTCGTCCAGTTCGTGACCGTCAAGATCGGCAGGCAGAGCTTCGGCATCCCGGTTCTCGACGTCGAGGACATCATCGGTCCGCAACCGGTGACCCGCGTGCCGCTGTCGCTGGAGGTGATCCGCGGTTCGCTGAACCTGCGCGGCCGGATCGTCACCGCGGTCGACCTGCGCACGCGGCTGTCGATGCCGAAATCCGACGGCGACCATCACATGAACGTCGTCGTCGAGTACAAGGGCGACCTGTACAGCCTGGTGGTCGACGAGGTCGGCGATGTGCTCAACATCAGCGACTCGGCGATCGATCCGCACCCGGCGACGATGTCCGCCAAGCTCCGTGAAGTATCGAACGGCATCCACAAGCTCGACGGTGAGCTTCTGGTCCTGCTCGACGTCGCCGAAGTCCTCACTTTCTGACAGCTCTTTCGGGCGATTGCGGCCCGATTACCGGAGGTTTGATCATGCCCATCTGCCTGATCGTCGATGATTCCTCAGTCGTGCGTAAGGTTGCGCGTCGCATTGTCGAGAAGTTCGGCTACGAGGTCGCCGAGGCGGCCGACGGTACCGACGCGCTCGACTACGTGACGTCGAACCCGATGCCCGAGGCGATCCTGCTGGATTGGAACATGCCGCAGATGCAGGGCATCGATTTTCTCGAGAGCCTGCGCAAGCTGCCGGGCGGCAAGGACCCCAAGGTGGTCTTCTGCACGACCGAGAACGACCTCAAGAAGATCAGCCGCGCGCTTTGGGCCGGGGCCGACGAATACATCATGAAGCCGTTCGACGAGGACATTCTCGCCACCAAATTCGCTACCGTCGGCCTCCGTTCCGCCGCCTGATCCGCAACGCTAGCGTCCAGGGGGTCGCCGTGAACAAACCTGATTTCGAGCATTTTATCGGATTTCTCAAAACCAAGGCCGGAATCGTCATTACGGCGGAGAAGGCCTATCTGGTCGAGAACCGCCTGTCGCCTGTCGCCCGCAAGCACGGGATCGCCAGTGCCGACGCAGTCCTCGCCAAACTCCGCCAGGTGCCGTCCGCCGCGCTCGTCAATGATGTGCTGGACGCGATGACCACGAACGAGACGCTGTTCTTCCGCGACCAGCGCCCGTTCGATCAGTTTCGCGAGACCGTGTTGCCGGCGTTGATGGAGCGCAATGCCGCCACGAAGCGGATCCGGATCTGGTCCGCGGCCTGTTCCAGCGGCCAGGAGGCCTACTCCCTGGCGATGATGTTCTCGGAGCTCGGCGCCAAGGTCGCCGGCTGGCGCCTGGAGATCGTCGGCACCGACATCTCCAAGACCATCCTGGATCGCGCCCGCAAGGCGGAATACTCCCAGTTCGAGGTCCAGCGCGGCCTGCCGATCACCATGCTTGTGAAGTATTTCGAGCAGAAGGGCGAGGCCTGGGCGCTCAAGCCGGACATCAAGAGCAAGGTATCGTTCCGCGAGTTCAACCTGCTGGACAATCCGCGCGCACTGGGTCAGTTCGATGTCGTCTTCTGCCGTAACGTCCTGATCTACTTCGATCATCCGACCAAGGCGGACATTCTCGGCCGGATCGCCGGTATCATGCCGGCCGACGGTTACCTGTTCCTCGGCGGTGCCGAGACGGTGCTGGGCGTGTCCGACAAGTTCGCGGCCGCCCCCGGCCTGCGCGGGATCTATCTGCCGAGCGACAAGGCGGCCGCCCGCGCGGCGTGACAGGCGAGGCGCCGGGAGCAAAACGATCTCGTCGCATCCCGTCTTGCCGCTTCACTCCTCAATCCGCACCCCGAACTGCCGACCGGCGTCGATCAGGCGTTCGGTCAGGCTGCGCGCGTATCCGCGCGGCATGTGAATGTCGAAGGTGGAGGATCGCCGGCGCCGGTCGATCGTCACCGCGACATGAAACAGCGACGTGGAGGCCACTGACTCTTCGGCGAAGGCGCGCGGGTGCAGGTCCAGCCCCATGCTCTTGGCCAGCAGGGCTCTGACATCGGGTCCGGACAGCCGTAGCACCGCCCGACCATGACCCTGGTCGACCAGGGCGGCACCGGACGCGCCGCATAGTCCGCCGACACGTCCGATCAGATCCGGTGCGTCGGCGGCAATCACCATCCACCGACCCGGCGCCAGGTTGAGCAGGCGCATACCGTCGTGCGACACCGCTCGTCCGGCGTCCGGCAGCGGCAAGGCGATGGCGCCGACGCGCGCCGGGTCGCAGTCGATCTGCACTTGATCGAGGACACGCGCGGTCAGGATCACCCCCGCGACCGCATCGCTCGGCGTCTCGGCGAGCAGTCCGGCGATCGCGGAGAGCCTCGGGGGAAGGGGGACGGTATCAGCCACGTAGTCGCGCTCCTTGCGGATCGACGAAGACCGGGTCGGTGATCCTCACCTCGATCTCCAAGTTGCGCAATGGGAACACGGCCCAGACCGTCTGACCCTTGCGGGCGGGTCCGCCAGAAACGAAGCCGAGCGCGATCGGATGCCCGACGGTCGGCGACAGATAGGCACTGGAGGAGACATGGCCGAGCTTGTCCATCGGCACGGAGGCCTTCGGGTCCTCGACCAGGATCGCCCCGGCGGGGATCCGCGTCTCGCCGTCGACCGGGACCAGCCCGACCAGTTTGGGGCGTTGCGGGTCGGTATAGGCCGGCTTGTCCAGCATGCCGCTGCCGACGAACCACTTCTTCGTGCTCGCCATCCGCCCCATGCCGGCATCGTCGAGGGTGACGCGGCCGTCCAGTTCCGCGTGGGTCACGTGGCCCTTCTCGATCCGCATGATGGCCATCGCCTCGGTGCCGTAGGGCCGGATGCCGTGCTCCGTTCCGGCCCGCACCAGAGCCTCCCACACGCGCGTGCCCCAGTCGGCGGGAGCGTTGACCTCGTAGCTCAGTTCGCCGGAGAAGCTGATGCGGAAGACCCGGACCGGGACGCCGGCGATCCGCGCCGTCGTCACCCCCATGAAAGGCAGAGCGGCATCGGAGATGTCGGTGCCGTCGTCGACAGCCGCCGCCAGAACATCGCGCGCCTTCGGTCCGGCAAGCGCCATCGCCGCCCATTGCTCGGTGACCGAGCAGGCCTGGACGTCGAGATCCGGCCAGACCACCTGCAGGTACCATTCGATCAGCGCCATGACGTCGCCGGCATGGGCCGTGGTCGTGGTCATCAGATAGTGGTTCTCGCCGAGCCGCGAGGTGGTCCCGTCGTCATAGACGATACCGTCCTCGCGCAGCATCAGGCCGTAGCGGGCCTTGCCGATCGCCAGCGTCTTGAAGCCGTTGGCATAGAGCCGGTTCAGGAACTCAGCCGCGTCGGGGCCCTGGATGTCGATCTTGCCGAGCGTGGAGACATCGACGAGGCCGACGGCCTCCCTGGTGTTCACCACCTCGCGGGTGATCGCGGCATCCATGAACCGCTTCACATTCGGCTCTTCGGCCCCGAGATAGTATTGCGGGCGCAGCCAGTGGCCGGCCTCGACGAATACCGCGCCGTTCACCGCATGCCAGTCGTGCATGGCCGAGCGGCGCACGGGCGTGTGGTGCCGCCCGCGGTCGCCGCCGGCGAAGGCGCCCATGGCGACCGGCGTATAGGGCGGGCGGAACCGGGTGGTGCCGACCTGCGGGATCGGCTCGCCGCGGGCCTCGGCCATCAAGGCATGGCCGATGATGTTCGAGGTCTTGCCCTGATCGGTGCCCATGCCCAGCGTGGTGTAGCGCTTGAGATGCTCGACCGACACGAACCCTTCGCGGTGGGCCAGCGTGATGTCGTCCGCCGTCACATCGTCCTGCAGGTCGACGAAGCGCTTCTTGCCGTCGCCGACGGCCCAGAACGCGCGGATCGGGCGCTCCCCCGGCGCATCGGTGATCGGTGTGTCGGGCCGGGCGCCGGAGGCGAAGCCCGCTGCTTCCGCCGCCGCTGAACCTGCTGCGAAACCGTCCGAGAGGCAGGCGGCGAGGCTGTAGGCGCCGCGGGCGGCACCGACCGAGACATGAGCCTGCCGGGCGGCGCCGGGAACAAAGGCCGCGAGCCCGTCGTCCCAGTCGATCTTGCCGAGCGCATGGGTGTGCAGATGGACCGCCGGGCTCCAGCCGCCGGAGACGGCGAGCAGGTCGCAGGGCTCGAAGCGCGCGCCGCTGACGTCGTCGAGCCCGGCGATGTCGCAGCCGAGTACGTTCAGGCGCCCGTGGACCTTGGTGACGGCTGCGTTGTCGCGGATCTCGATCCCCGCCGCCTCGCAGCGCGCGCGCCAATCGCTGGTGCCGACGGGGCGGGTGTCGACCACCTGTATCACCTCCACGCCGGCGGCGTTCAGGTCGAGCGCGGTGCGGTAGCCGTCGTCGTTGTTGGCGACCACCACGGCCCTCCGGCCGGGCCGGATGGCGAAGCGGTTGATGTAGCTGCGCACCGCGCCGGCCAGCATCACGCCCGGCCGGTCGTTATGCGGGAAGGCGATGTGACGTTCGATCGCGCCGGTGGCCAGCACCACGCGGCCGGCGCGGATGTGCCAGAGTCGCTGGCGCGGCACATGCGGCGGCGGCACCGGCATGTGGTCGGCCACGCGCTCGACCGCGCCGATCAGGTTGTCGTCGTAATAGCCGAAGGCGGTGGTGCGGGTGAGGACCTGCACCTCCTGCAGTCCCGCGAGCTCGGCCCGGGCCTGGTCGACCCAGGACAGGGCCGGGGCGCCGTCGATGGTCTCGCGCTCCGAGCGCAGTCGGCCGCCGAGCCCGTCGGTTTCCTCCACCAGGATCACCCGCGCGCCGCTGCGCCCGGCGGTCAGGGCCGCAGCCAGGCCGCTCGGTCCGCCGCCGACCACCAGCACGTCGCAATGGGCCGACATCCTCTCGTAGCTGTCCGGGTCGGGCTCCGTCGTGCCCCGACCCATACCGGCGGCGGCTCGAATGCGCTGCTCGTAGAAGTGCCAGCCGGGGAAGCCCATGAAAGTCTTGTAGTAGAAGCCCGCAACCAGGAAGCGCGACGCGAGGTCGTTCAGCTCCATCACGTCGAGGCTGAGGGAGGGCCAGCGGTTCTGGCTGGTGGCTTCGAGCCCGTGGAACAGTTCGGCCCTGGTGGCCCGGGTGTTCGGCTCTACCCGCGCGCCGCGGCGCAGCTCGACCAGGGCGTTCGGCTCCTCTGGTCCGGCGCTGAAGATGCCGCGCGGGCGGTGGTACTTGAAGCTGCGCCCGACCAGGGTCACCCCGTTGGCGAGCAGGGCGGAGGCGAGCGTGTCCCCGTCGTAGCCGGTATAGCGTTTGCCATCGAAAGTGAAGGCGAGGGCTCGGCGCCGGTCGATCTGACCGCCGGTCGGCAGGCGGTACGGATTCACGTCCTTGATGCGTCCGACGATCATCGCCCCGCCTCCAGATCGTCGGCGGGATGTCCGCTGGCCAGGACGTCGTGGGTGACCACGTCACGGAGCACCTTCACATACTGCCGGCAGCCGTGAAGATGGTGCCAGAACTCAAGATGCGGGCCGGCCGGATTATCGCGCAGATAAACATAGTCGTGCCAGTCCGCCGCCGTGGCCGTGGCGGGATCGGCCGGACGCGCTTTGGTCGCGTCGCCGGCATAGGAGAACTCGGCGTGGTCGCGCGGGCCGCAATGGGGGCAGGTGATACGGATCATGGCGGCGCCCTCCTAATGCAGCTTCGGGGTCGGCCCCTTGCCGCCCTCGTCCAGCAGATAGCCCTGCTCGAACCGCTCCAGCGTCATCGCGCTGTTGAACGGGTGCGGGGCGTCATTGGCGATGGTATGGGCGAAGACATACCCCGAACCTGGCGTCGCCTTGAACCCGCCGTAGCACCAGCCGGCGTTCAGATAGAGGTTGTCGAACGGCGTCTTCGAGATGATCGGGCTGCCGTCCATCGACATGTCCATGATGCCCCCCCAGCTTCGCAGGATCCGGAGGCGGGCGAGGTTCGGCATCATCGCCAGTCCGTTGGCCATCACGTTCTCGACCACCGGCAGGTTTCCGCGCTGGGCGTAGGAGTTGTAGAAGTCGATATCGCCGCCGAGCACCAGCCCGCCCTTGTCCGACTGGCTGATATAGAAATGCCCGGCGCCGTAGGTCACCACGCCGTCGATCAGCGGCTTCAGCGGCTCCGACACGAAGGCCTGCAGCACGTGGCTTTCGATCGGCAGCTTGAGGCCCAGCATCGAGGCGACGCGGGTGGTGTTGCCGGCGACCGCCATGCCGACCCGACCGCAGGCGATGGTCCCACGGGTGGTCTTCACCCCGGTGATCCGGTCGCCGTCGCGCTCGAAGCCCATGACCTCGCAGTTCTGCAGGATATCCACGCCACGCCGGTCGCCGCCGCGGGCAAATCCCCAGGCGACGGCGTCGTGCCGCGCCGTGCCGCCGCGCGCCTGCAGCAGCCCGCCATAGATCGGCCAGCGCGCCTCCCTGGAGAAGTCGAGATGGGGATAGAGCTTGCGCACGCCCTCGCGGTCGAGCAGCTCGGCGTCGATCCCGTTGAGGCGCATCAGGTTGCCGCGCCGGGCATAGGCGTCCATCTGCCCGTCGTTATGGGCGAGGTTGAGCACGCCGCGCTGGCTGAACATGACGTTGTAGTTCAGGTCCCGCGACAGCCCTTCCCAGAGCTTGAGGGAGTGCTCGTAGAAATGGGCGTTGCCGTCGAGCATGTAGTTGGAGCGCACGATGGTGGTGTTGCGTCCGGCATTGCCGCCGCCGATCCATCCCTTTTCGACCACCGCGACATTGGTGATGCCGTGGTTGCGCGCAAGATAGTAGGCGGTCGCCAGCCCGTGGCCGCCGCCACCGATGATGACCACGTCATACGACTGTTTCGGCTCGGGGTCGCGCCAGGCGCGGGTCCAGCCCTTGTGGCCGCCCAGCCCCTGCCGGATCAGCGAGAAGACCGAATATTCCGCCATTGCGTTTTCCCTTCCGTGCGGGGGAAGTCTGCACCAGGGAAGGGAGCCTGCGAAGCGGCTATCGGACGCGGAGTGTTCTGCAGGCGTCAAGGTCGCTCAGTCGTCGGCCGGTCGGCCGGTGCGCGGAAACGCGACGACCGGCAGACCCAGTCGCCGCTGGGCCAGGGCGGCCAGGAAGACCGATCGCACGACGACCACCAGCCCGAAGACGGCGGCCGCGCCGATGAGGCCGACCTGCCGGGCCGCGATCAGCGACGCCGAGACCATGATCGCCGCCGAGACCGCCTCGGTCGCCAGCACCAGCCGGGCATGACCGCCGTAGTCTAGCCAACGCGGCGCCAGGGCGGTGACCGACTGGACTGCGAGGGCCGCGGCGAGGATCCAGACGACCTCTCGGGCCCGACCGAAGCCGTCGCCGAACAGGTCGAGCAGCGCGCCGTCGGCCAGGATCAGGACCGCCAGCAGCGGGACGGCCACCATCAGTGCCTGGCGCTGGGCATGACCGTGCAGACGCCGCGCAGTCTGCGGACCTCGTGCCAACGCGTCGGCGAGGGCAGGGCCGTAGATCTGGCGCTGACAGGTCATGATGATCAGGAAGGCCTGGCACAGGGTGATCGCCGCCGCATAGAGGCCGACCTCCTTCTCGTCATCGGCGAAGGCGAGCGCGAAGAGCGGCGCTTCGGCGACCAGGGCGACGACAAGACCGGTCCCCATCATCGGCAGCGACAGGGCCAGCCAGTCGCGTGGGCCCTGAGCGTCCTCGGGCGCGGGCGGCGGCGCATCTGCGGCCGAGGCGCGTTCCAGGACGATCAGATATGCGGCGAAGACGATCAGCGTCGCCGTTCCCGCGGCCGACAGCACGATCACGAACATGACGTCGGACAGGTGCCATCCGCTCCAATGGGCGGCGTAGATCGTCGTCAGCCCGACGACCGGAAAGACGAACCGCGCGGGCAGGGCGGCCAGGACTGGCCGGCGGGTCGCCATGTAGGTCTGCGACAGCAGGTCCAGCCCTGCCCAGACCGGTACCAACAGCACGACGAAGGAAACCGGATGGTGCCCGTGGATGTCGTCGGGCAGGACGTCA
>JARGOG010000121.1 GCA_029212785.1 Thalassobaculaceae bacterium | reverse complement strand
GAGATCGACCAGCTGTCGGCGTGCCTGTCGGCCCTGCAGTCTCTGATCGGTTCTCTGGAGGCCACCGAGGATACGGCGTGATTGGCAGGAGTGGACAACCAACAAGACCAAACAGGCGGCGCTTATCCGTGTAGTCGCACGCGACACCAATAGGCGCTGTTCCGAACACGAAAAGGGCGGCCCGAAGGCCGCCCCATTGCGTTCAGACTGACGCGAGACGTCAGGTCAGATCGCCGCCGGCATCGCCGTGCCGTATTCGGTCTCCTCGGCGCTCGCGACCGGACCGGAATCCTGACCGCGGGCACTCTCGTCACGATCGACCAGCTCGATCACCGCCATGGCAGCGGCGTCGCCGTAGCGGAAGCCGGCCTTCAGCACGCGGGTGTAGCCGCCCTGACGCTCCTTGTAGCGCTCGGCCAGCACGTCGAACAGCTTGCGGGTCATCGCATCGTCGTTCAGACGGCTCATCACCAGCCGGCGGGCATGCAGGTCGCCGCGCTTGGCCAGGGTGATGATCTTCTCCACGACCGGCCGCAGTTCCTTCGCCTTCGGCAGGGTGGTGACGATCTGCTCGTGCTTGATCAGCGCCGCCGCCATGTTCTTGAACAGGGCCTTGCGGTGGGACGCCGTGCGGTGGAGCTTCCGGCCGCTGTTACCGTGACGCATCTCTCGATCTCCTCGTTCTCGCCTGGGGTTCTAAGGGCCGAGCCTTAGAACGGCTCTTCCAGACGCTTGGCCAGTTCCTCGATGTTTTCCGGCGGCCAATTGGTGATTTCCATACCGAGCGACAGCCCCATCGAGGCCAGCACTTCCTTGATCTCGTTCAGCGACTTGCGCCCGAAATTCGGGGTGCGCAGCATCTCCGGTTCGGTCTTCTGAACCAGGTCGCCGATATAGACGATGTTGTCGTTCTTCAAGCAATTCGCCGAACGGACCGAGAGCTCCAGCTCATCGACCTTGCGCAGCAGGTTCTTGTTGAACGGCAGATCGTGGGTCTCTTCCTCGGCGCCGCGCTGGGTCGGTTCCTCGAAATTGATGAAGAGCTGCAACTGGTCCTGCAGGATGCGGGCGGCATAGGCCACCGAGTCATCCGGGGTCAGCGAGCCGTCGGTCTCGACGGTGATCGACAGCTTGTCGTAATCGGTGACCTGGCCGACACGGGTGTTCTCCACCTTATAGGCAACCTGACGGACCGGGCTGAAGATCGCGTCCACCGGAATCAGGCCGATCGGCGCGTCTTCCGGGCGGTTGGCCGACGCCGGGACATAGCCCTTGCCGGTTTCCACCGTCAGTTCCATCGACAGACTGGCATCGCGGTCCAGCGTGCAGATCACGTGTTCCGGGTTCATGATCTCGATGTCCGACACGGTCTCGATCTGACCGGCGGTCACCTCGCCCGGGCCTTCGGCCTTCAGACGCATCTTCTTCGGGCCTTCGCCATGCATACGGATGGCGACCGCCTTGATGTTCAGCACGATGTCGGTCACGTCCTCGCGGACACCCGGCACGCTGGAGAACTCGTGCAACACGCCGTCGATCTGGATCGCGGTCACCGCTGCGCCCTGAAGGGACGACAGCAGAACGCGGCGCAGCGCGTTGCCAAGCGTCAGGCCGAAGCCCCGCTCCAGCGGCTCGGCAACAATGGTCGCCTTGCGCTTGGGGTCGTAGCCCGCCTGGACATCGAGCTTGTTCGGCTTAATCAACGTCTGCCAGTTCTTTTGGATCACGGCTCAACCCTTCTTCTAGAACGGCGATCCCGCCGGGCGACCGGACTTATGTCCGGCTGCGGCCGACGGGGCTCGTATTTCTTCGGGACCCAGGCGAAGCCCCGGGATCTCCGGCGCCCTGTATCGGGCGATAGACCCGCCTTAGACCCGGCGGCGCTTGCGCGGGCGGCACCCGTTGTGCGGGACCGGCGTCACGTCGCGGATCGACATCACCTGGAAGCCGACCGTCTGCAGCGCGCGCAGCGCCGACTCGCGACCCGAACCCGGGCCGCAGACCTCGACGTCCAGCGTCTTCATACCGTGCTCGGCCGCCTTGCGACCGGCATCCTCCGCCGCGACCTGGGCCGCGTAGGGGGTCGACTTGCGCGAACCCTTGAACCCCATGTGACCCGCCGACGACCAGGAAATGGCATTGCCCTGGGCATCGGTAATGGTGATCATGGTGTTGTTGAACGACGCGTTCACATGCGCGACGCCCGAGGTGATGTTCTTCTTTTCGCGGCGGCGGACGCGCCCCTGCGTCGGTTGCTTTGCCATCGTGTTCCGTCTCCTGTCCGACCCTGCGACGGCCTCCCGTTGAGGAGGCCTGCGGGTGTCGCTGCTGGGTCGTTACTTCTTCTTACCGGCGATCGCCTTGGCCGGGCCCTTGCGGGTCCGTGCGTTGGTATGGGTACGCTGACCGCGGACCGGAAGGCCCTTACGGTGACGCAGCCCGCGATAGCAGCCGAGATCCATCAGCCGCTTGATGCTCATGGACGTCTGCCGGCGCAGATCACCCTCGACCATCAGGTCGGTGTCGATGGTCTCCCGCAGCCGGGACAACTCGTCCTCGGTCATTTCGTGAACCCGCCGCTCGGCGGGGATGCCGACCTGCGCGCACAGCTTGTCGGCCGTCGTCCGCCCGATGCCGTGAATGTAGGTCAACGCGACAACGACGCGTTTCTGCGTCGGAATGTTCACACCAGCGATGCGCGCCACGCCTGTTCTCCTCACTCAAATTCGGGGCGGTTCAAACACCAAACGCGCCCCGCACAAGGAGCCCTTGGCTCCTCGTCGGCCCGCGCAAGACAATCCGCTAATCAGGGGCGCGGATTATATGCACGCGCGGTCCGAAGTCAATCTCTCAAACCCGACAGCCCAAGCCCTTCTCGGCCGACCGGATTCACTAAACTCGTCCCGTCTCAGGCGGCCAAGATCTTTTCCAGGTCCACCGTCACTTCGTCCATCGGCTGCATGCCGTCAACGGTCTTCAACGCGCCTTTTCCCTGGTAGTGGGGAATGATCGGCGCGGTCTGCTCGCGGTAGACATCCATACGCTTGCGCAGGGTGTCCTCGTTATCGTCACTACGGCCTTCCTCGGCCGCGCGCTTGAGAATGCGATCGATCATCCGGTCCTCATCGACGCGGAATTCGATCACATGCTCGATCTGCAGGCCCTTCTGCGCCAGCATCGCGTCCAGAGCCTCGGCCTGGGCGACGTTGCGCGGAAATCCGTCGAGGATAAAGCCCTTGGCACAATCCGGCTCATCGACCCGCTCGGAAATCATGCGGACCATGATGTCATCGGACACGAGTTGGCCCGCATCCATCACCGCCTTGGCTTCCTTGCCGATCGCCGAACCCGAGGCGACCGCCGCCCGCAGCATGTCGCCAGTGGACAACTGCTTGACGCCGAACTTCTCTTCGAGCCGCTTCGCCTGGGTACCCTTGCCCGCTCCCGGCGGGCCCAACAGGATCAGGTTCATCCGCGTTTCCCCCGGATCTTCGATTTTTTAATCAGCCCTTCGTACTGATGCGCCAGCAGATGGGACTGAATTTGGGTCACGGTGTCCATGGTGACCGTCACCACGATCAGCAGACTGGTACCACCAAAGTAGAACGGCACCGAGTACTGGCTGATCAGGATCTCCGGCAGCACGCAGACGAAGGACAGGTAGGCCGCCCCAATGACCGTGAGCCGGGTCAGTACGAAATCGAGGTAGTCCGCCGTATTCTTGCCCGGCCGAATACCCGGCACGAAGCCGCCATACTTCCGCAGGTTCTCAGCCGTCTCCTGCGGATTGAAGACAATGGCCGTGTAGAAGAACGCGAAGAACACGATCAGCGCGATATACAGCGCGATATACAGCGGCTGGCCGTGGCCGAGCATCGCCGTGATCTGCGTCAGCCACCCCGGCCCACCGCTGCCCGCCGAGAAGCTCGCGACCGTGATCGGCATCAGCAACAGCGAACTGGCGAAGATCGGCGGAATCACGCCCGACACATTGATCTTCAGCGGCAGGTGCGAGCTCTCGCCCCCGGTCATCCGGTTGCCCACCTGGCGCTTCGGATACTGAACGAGGATCCGTCGCTGCGATCGCTCGATGAAACAAATGAACGCGATCACCGCGACCGCCATGATCAGCAGGAACAGGATAATCAGCGTCGGCAGCGCGCCGGTCCGGCCAAGCTCGAAGATCCCCGCCAACGCCGATGGCAGGTTCGCCACGATGCCGGAGAAAATGATCAGCGAGATACCGTTACCGACACCGCGCGCCGTGATCTGTTCGCCCAGCCACATCAGGAAGATCGTGCCGCCGACCAGCGTGACCACCGTGGTCGCCCGGAAGAAGGCGCCCGGATCGATGATCGCGGTCGTGCCGCCTGGTCCCGGCAGCGACTCAAGCCCGACGGCGATGCCATAGGCCTGGAACGATGCCAGAATAACCGTCAGGTAGCGGGTGTACTGGTTGATCTTCTTGCGGCCGACCTCGCCCTCCTTCTTGAGGGCCTCCAGGTTCGGGCTCACCGCCGTCATCAGCTGCATGATAATCGCAGCCGAGATATACGGCATGATGTTGAGCGCGAAGATCGTCATTCGACCGAGCGCGCCGCCCGAGAACATATTGAAGATGTCGAGGACGCCGCCGGACGTCTGCTGGAAGATCTGATTCAGGACGCCGGGATCGATCCCGGGAACCGGAATGTAGGTGCCCAACCGATAGACGATGAGCGCACCCAGTGTGAACCAGATGCGCTTCTTGAGCTCGGTCGCCTTGGAGAAGGCGCCGAGGTTCATCTGCGAGGAGAGTTGGTCGGCACCAGTGGCCATGACTTCGTCCTAGCGTCTGAGGCTGGGCCCGCGTCCCGATACGGGCCGGGACACGGGCGGACAGACCGACGGATTACTCCGCCGTCTCTTCCGCTTTCTGTGCGATGCGCGTCGTGATCGACCCGCCCGCTTTCTCGACGGCCGCAACCGCCGCCTTGGACGCGGCCGCCACATTGATCTCAATCTTGGCGCTCAGCTCGCCATTGGCAAGGAGGCGAACACCGTCCTTCGCGCCATCGGCAAGGCCCGCCGCCTTCAGCGCCGCCTCGTCGATCGCCTTGGAGGCGTCGAGCTTACCGGCATCGATCGCGGTCTGGATGCGGCCGACATTCACCGCGTCGAAACGCTTGGTGAAATTGTGGTTGTTGAAGCCACGCTTCGGCAGGCGCCGATAAATCGGCATCTGGCCGCCTTCGAAGCCATTGACGGCCACACCACTGCGCGCCTTCTGACCCTTGTGACCCTTGCCACTGGTCTTGCCGGTGCCCGATCCGGTACCGCGGCCGACGCGCTTGCGCGGCCGCGTCGCGCCCTCGTTGTCTTTCAGCTCGTTCAGTCGCATCGCTCAGTCCTCGTCTGCCCATCCGGGACGCCCGTCGCGGGGAAGAACCCGCCGACCGGACGCTCGACCGGTTGATTACGCCTGGTCGACAACCTCGACCAGGTGTTTAACCTTGTGGATCATGCCACGCACGGCCGGCGTATCCTCGAGCGTGCGCTCGCGGTTCAGCTTGCCCAGGCCGAGGCCCGTCAGGGTCGCGATCTGATCCTTCTTGCGGCCAAGACCACTGCGGACCTGCCGCACCGTCACTGTCGCTTTCGTCGCCATCATCAGCCTCCGTCAGCCTGCCGCTTACTCGGCGCTGGCGGCCTCGGCCGCCTCGCCCTGACTGTCGCGGCCGAAGATCTCCGCCACCTTCTTACCGCGCTTGGCGGCAATGGACCGCGGCGCGTAAACGTTACGCAGCGCATCGAAGGTCGCCTTGATCATGTTATGCGGGTTCGAAGTGCCAATCGACTTCGCCACCACGTCCTGCACGCCCAGCGCCTCGAAGATGGCGCGCATCGGACCGCCGGCAATGATGCCGGTACCAGCCGGTGCCGCCCGCAAGGTCACGCGACCGGCGCCAAAGCGTCCATTGATATCGTGATGCAGGGTCCGGCCCTCACGCAACGGCACCCGGACCATCGAACGCTTGGCCTGCTCGGTGGCCTTGCGGATCGCCTCCGGAACTTCACGCGCCTTGCCGGCACCGTGACCGACGCGACCGCGCTGGTCACCGACGATCACGATCGCCGCGAAGCCGAAGCGCCGACCGCCCTTGACCACCTTGGCCACGCGATTGATGCCGACCAGCTTCTCGATCAGATCGCTGTCTTCGCGATCCCGGTTGCGGTCCTGCCTGTCCTGACGTGCCATGTTTTGGCCCCTCTTAGAACTTCAGACCGGCTTCGCGCGCCGCATCAGCGAGCGCCTTCACCCGGCCGTGATAGATATAGCCGCCGCGGTCGAACACCACGTCGCTCAGTCCCTTTTCCATCGCGCGGGACGCCACGAGCTTGCCGACCGCCTCGGCCGCTGCCTTATCGGCACCGGTCTTCAGCGAGCTCTTGAGCTCCTTGTCCAGCGACGAGGCCGCCGCGATCGTGACGCCGCCGAGATCGTCGATGACCTGGGCGTAGATGTGTTTGGACGAACGGAACACCGACAGACGCGGCCGGCCGATCGCCTTGAGCCGTAGCTGCGCGCGGCTGCGCATCTGGCGGCGCTTGAACAGTTCCTTGGACGAAAGCATCGCCGAACTCCTACTTCTTCTTACCTTCCTTACGAAGGATGATCTCGTTCGCGTACTTGACGCCCTTGCCCTTGAAAGGCTCCGGCGGACGGAAGGCACGGATCTCGGCGGCAAGCTGGCCAACACGCTGCTTGTCCGACCCACTGATCGTGATCGCCGTCGGACGCTCACAATTCATGGTGATGCCGTCGGGGATCGGGAACCGGACCGGGTGGCTGAAACCGAGGGCGAGGACCAGGTCCTTGCCTTCAATCGCCGCACGATAACCGACGCCGTTGATCTCAAGATTGACCGTGAAGCCCGTCGACACGCCGGTGACGATATTGCTCACCAGCGCCCGGGTTGTGCCCCACATGGCGCGCGCCTTCTTCGACTCGCGCTTCGGCGTGACCCTGACGACGTTGTCTTCGCAGACGACATCGACCTCGGACGAGATCGGCGTGGACAGCTCACCGAGCTTACCCTTCGCCTTGATCACGTCATTGGCGATCTCGATCGTCACACCGTCCGGGACAGAGACCGGATATTTACCGACACGTGACATCATGGCCTCCGATCAGAATACCTGACACAGGACTTCGCCGCCGACATTGGCCGCTCGGGCCTCGTTGTCGGACATGACACCGCGCGGAGTCGACAGGATCGCAATCCCGAGACCGTTATATACGCGCGGCAGGTCCTTGATCTTGGAGTACACCCGACGGCCCGGCGTGGAGACACGCTTGATCTCCTTGATCACCGGTTCGCCTTCGGAATACTTCAGCTCGATCTTGATTTCCGACACACCCGCACGGACGTCGTCCTGCGAGAAACCGCGAATATAGCCCTCGCGCTGCAGTACCTCGAGCACATTGGACCGCAGACGCGACGCCGGGCTAGAGACGACCGACTTGCGTGCGCTCTGACCGTTGCGGATGCGGGTCAGCATATCCCCGAGAGGATCGCTCATCGACATTTGCCGACCTCCCTCTTACCAGCTCGACTTGACCAGGCCCGGAATCTGGCCCGTAGAGCCGAGATCCCGCAGCGCGATCCGCGAGAGCTTAAACTTGCGATAGACGCCGCGCGGGCGCCCGGTGAGTTCGCAACGGTTGCGAATGCGTTCCTTCGCACCGTTCTTCGGAAGATTCTGCATCTTCAGCTGCGCGGCGAAACGGTCCTCGATCGGCAGCGACCGGTCCATTGCGGTTGCCTTGAGACGCGCCCGCTTGGCGGCCTGCTGGCTCTGCAACTTGCGACGGGCGTTGTTCTTTTCAACAGCGCTCTTCTTAGCCATGTCGTCCTCCGACCTCGATCAATTGACGAACGGAAACTGGAAGCGCTTGAGCAGTTCGCGCGCCTCGTCGTCCGTCTTCGCCGTGGTCACCACGATGATGTCCATGCCCCGGATGCTATCGACCTTGTCGTAGTCGATTTCCGGGAACACGATCTGCTCCTTGACGCCCATGGAATAGTTCCCACGGCCATCAAAGCTCTTCGGGTTCAGCCCACGGAAGTCACGCACCCGCGGGAGCGCGATATTCACCAGGCGATCCAGAAATTCGTACATCCGGTCGCGGCGCAGGGTCACCTTCACACCGATCGGCATGCCCTCGCGCAGCTTGAAGCCGGCAATCGACTTCTTCGCGCGCGTCACCACCGGCCGCTGGCCGGCAATGCGGGTCATGTCATCAAGGGCCGCCTGAATCTTCTTACTGTCGCCGACCGCTTCGCCGACGCCCATATTCAGGACAACCTTCTCGATCTCCGGAACTTCATGCACGTTCACATAACCGAACGCGGACTGAAGATCCGGGCGGATCGACTTGGTGTATTCCTCGTACAATCGAGCCATCTTGCCTTACCTCGTCCCCGGTTCAGGCGTCGATCGCTTCGCCGGAGCGCTGTGCGACACGAACTTTCTTGCCGTCGCGCTCCTCGAAACGAATGCGGGTCGCCTCACCTGACTTCGGATCCACGTGCATCACATTGGAGAGATGCATCGCCGCCTCGCGCTCAACGATCCCACCCTGAGAGGTCTGGGTCGCGCGCTGGTGACGCTTGATCATGTTGACGCCCTGCACGACCACGCGGTTTTCGGTCGGGATCACGCGCAGAACTTCGCCCTGCTTGCCTTTGTCGCGACCGGTGGTGACGATCACCTTGTCGCCCTTCTTGATACGCGCGGCCATCACAACACCTCCGGGGCGAGCGAAATGATCTTCATGAACCGCTTGGCGCGCAGTTCACGGGTCACCGGACCGAAGATACGCGTGCCGATCGGCTCGCCCTGCTTGTTGATCAGCACGGCGGCGTTGGTATCAAACCGGATCGCGGTCCCGTCCTGGCGGCGGATCTCCTTGGCGGTGCGAACGATGACAGCGCGATGCACGTCACCCTTCTTCACACGACCCCGCGGAATCGCTTCCTTCACGGACACCACGATGACATCGCCGACCGAAGCGAC
>JARGOG010000120.1 GCA_029212785.1 Thalassobaculaceae bacterium | reverse complement strand
TACGGGAGCGAGTTCGGGAGCCGGAGCACCGGTGTGACGCCCTCGGGTTTTCGCACCGCGGCGGCCGGTCGGAGATCGGGCAAAAAAATTGCCGGGAACGCAGGGTTCCCGGCAAGTTGAACAGGGAGGCTTCACGTCTGGGAGACGTAGGATCCCGAAGGACCCTGCTCCGAGCGGGGGGCTCGGAGGCGATGCTGCAACGCAACATCGCGATGACCATGAAATAGGCATTCGCTGCCCTGAAGACCACATCAAAATGGTCAGTTCGGCCATGCGTATTTTGCATAGCTTGGTTTGCAATTTTTTCAGAATTGCGACTTGGCAACTTCCTGGATCAGGAAATCTCTCAATACCATAATGCGCTTGGAGTGCCGAAGCTCCTCTGGATAAACGAAATATGTCGGCACTTGCGGCCCCTCCAGGTCAGGGATCACACGGATCAGGCCGACATCCTCGCGGGCCATGTAGTCCGGCAATGCTGCAATGCCGAGACCGGTTTGCACTGCACGATACATTGCAAAATAATTGTTCAGCCGGACGACGTTGACGTGGCGACCGCGGTGGCCGGTGGCGGTATCCAGCAGCCAGTTGACGTTCGGGAACGGCGGATGCGCCGTCTCGCCGTAGATCACCAGGCGGTGGCTGGCGAGATCGGCGGGGGTCTTCGGCAGCCCGTGCTTGGTCAGATACTCCGGCGCCGCGTACAGGTGAAACTTGATGGTCTTCAGGTGGCGCTGGATCAGGTCGGGCTGGCGCGGCGGCGTAAGCCGGATCGCCACGTCCGCCTGGCGCATCGACAGATCCAACTCGCTGTCGTTCAGGATCACCGTCAGACCGATCTCCGGATACAGCTCCAGAAACCCGGCAAGCCTGGGCGCCAGCCAGTTCGATCCGAGGGCGACCGTGGTGGTGAGCCGGAGCGGGCCCTTCGGACTGTCCTTGCCTTCGGAGAGCAGCGCCTCGGTGGTCGCCAGTTTGGCGAAAACGTCGCGCGCGGTCTGATACAGCACCTCGCCCTGCTCGGTCAGGATCAGGCCGCGGGCATGGCGGTGGAACAGCGGCAGTTTGAGGCTCTCCTCAAGCGCGCTGATCTGGCGGCTGACCGCCGATTGGCTGAGATTCAGGGTCTCGCCTGCGTGCGTAAAGCTGCCCGCCTCGGCGACGGCATGAAATACCCGGAGCTTGTCCCAGTCCATCGCCCGACCGTTATTCGACCCTTCAGTCGTTCCTGTCTACACGATCCGGCGCGAAGAAGGAACGCGAAGGGGCCTACTCCGCTGCGGCGACCTGGGCCGCATCCTCAAGTTCGGCCACATATTTCTCGGCTTCCAGCGCCGCCATGCAGCCCATACCGGCCGCGGTGACCGCCTGACGGTAGACCTTGTCGACGCAATCGCCCGCGGCGAAGACACCGGGAATCGACGTTCGGGTCCCACCGGGCCCGGTGACCAGGTAACCCTCGTCGTCCAGCGGGATCCGCCCCTTGAAAGGCTGGGTCGCCGGATCGTGGCCGATGGCGACGAACAGCCCCTCGGCGGCGATGTCGGTGGTCGCACCGGTCTTGATATTCTTCACGCGCACGGCCTCGACGCCGTCCATCGGGCCGCTGCCGCCCAGAACCTCGTCGACCACACTGTCCCAGATCACGGAGACCTTGGGGTGGCGGAACAGCCGCTCCTGCATGATCTTTTCCGCGCGCAGGCCGTCGCGGCGGTGCACCAGGGTCACCGACTTGCAGATATTGGCGAGATAAAGCGCCTCCTCGACCGCGGTGTTGCCGCCGCCGACCACGACCACGTCCTTGTTGCGGTAGAAGAACCCGTCGCAGGTGGCGCAGGCCGACACGCCACGGCCGTTGAAATGCTGCTCGCTCGGCAGGCCGAGCCAGCGCGCCTGGGCGCCGGTGGCGATGATCACGCTGTCGGCGAGGTAGATATCGCCCTGGTCGGTGGTGCAGCGCAGGGGCCGGGTCGAGAAATCGACCGCGGTGACGATGTCGTAGACGATCCTGGTGCCGACATGCTCGGCCTGCTTCTGCATCTGCTCCATCAGCCAGGGGCCCTGGATGACGTCGGCGAAGCCCGGATAGTTCTCCACATCGGAGGTGATGGTCATCTGTCCGCCCGGTTGCAGACCGGCGAGCAGCACCGGCGACAGGTTCGCGCGCGCGGTATAAATGCCGGCGGTCAGCCCCGCCGCCCCCGCGCCAACGATCAGAACCTTCACCCGATGCTCGGCCATGCCATCCTCCTTGTCTCGATCCGAGCAAGATAGGCGGGCCGGCACGCGGTCTCAACCGGTGCGGCGCTCATTTCTGCCAAGGTGAGACCGTCCAGACCCTTGGCGCCGCCGCCACCGCCTGCCGGGGCGTCAAGAAGTCCGGACTCGGGGCGCGACTCCGCCGACTCAGAACCCGAACATGTGGTCGAGCGAGAACGACACGCCGTCGCGGATCAGACCGTGATAGCCGAACAGCCGGCAGGTGGTGTCGCGGATCAGCACGTAGCCGCCGTCACCGGCCGCCGTGAGATCATCGGCGCCGAACATCTCGCTGGCCCGCCAAAGCCGGGATCCGCCGCAGGGGATGGCCAGCGGCGTGCAGGCGATCTCCGACCCGTCAGCGCCGGTCAGCACCAGCACCGTCTCGGACGCCTCGTGCCAGGGGGTGGAGGCCGGGTAGATCAGGTGGCAGAGCGAGTCGACCCCTCCCTGCGAGCCGGGCATGCAATTGCCGAGGCGCAGGAACAGGCGCGTCGAGAGGCCCGGCGGCGGACCGCCATAGCTCTGCGGCTCGCCCTTGAAGGTCATGATGCCATTGAAGACATGGGCGCCGAAGCTGGTATCGGCCGCGTGACCGCTCTCGGTGTCCTCGTAACGGAACAGGCCGTGCAGCCAGCCGTCGGCGGCGTCCGCACCGCCCTGCGAAAAGTCGTAGATCAGCTCAAGATGCCCGTATCCCGAGGGCAGGGTCGCGCCGTTCATCAACTCCACCGCATCGATCGCCACGCTGTCGGACCGGTCGAGCACGCCAAGCGTTCGCCGCGCGATCTCCGTGCCGTCGGCATCGATCAGCAATGCCGCGATCGGCAACCTGTCCTGCCCCGTCGACATCGGGGTCGGCAGGGCGACGGTGCGGTAGCGCGCCACCGGCAGCACAGGCGCCGGCAGAATGTAGCCCTTGCCGAGATGCGCCATCGCGCCCGCAATCGCCGGATCGCCCTTGAGGTCGGTGCGCTCCACATTCACATGGGCGATACGGGTGCGCCGGTTGTCGGCGATCACCTCGTAACGCGGCCGCACCACGTGCTTGCCGGCGCGCAGCTCGAACTGATCCGGCCAGGCGGCGTCGGGGAACAGATCCGCCGGATCGACTGAAATGGTGCCAAAGCCCGGGACCGGCCGGTCGATGGCGCGGACCTCGCCGCCGCCCATCAGGTTCAGCGCCATCGACCCGGCGGGCGCGGTGTTCGGATGGGCGTTCTGCAGCCAGAGCACGATCCGCTCGCCCGGATTGGCGGATGGAAGACCGGCATAGAAATCCGCCGGCCAGGCATTGGCGTCATGGGTGCACGACAATTCCTCCGGCGCGTCGCCGTAAGTGTCCACCGCGTATTTGACGACGTCGTGGCCGCGGGCGCCGATGGCATGGATGAAGAGCGTGCCGGCAAACGCGTCGAGCCCGAAGCGGGCCCGGATCTCGGCACTGTCGATCACGATCCCGGCCGGCCCGTCCGGCAGATCCTCTTCCCAGGTCACCAGAACCTTGCCGTCGGCATCGAACAGCCGCAGCCACAGCCGCATCCCGGTTGCGCCGTAGCCGCTCCAATAGTTCGCGGTGACAAGCCGCGTGTGCCGGCCGCCGCCGTCGCGCAGGAACCCGTGATTGATGGCGAAATTCAGCGGGTCGAGATACTTGCGCGGGTTCGACAGCATGCCGTCGGGCAGCCGGGCATCGTCCAGGGTGACGAGGCGCATGCCCGCCGGAAGCAAATGCCGGATATGCGCGATCAGCCGGCCGGTGTCGAAGGCCGGGATCAGCAGGGCCGTCGCTGTACTCGCCCCGATGTCGGTCACGGGCGCGGCAATGTGCCCGAGCACCGTCGTGCCGACCCGCTCGACCGCTTGGACGTAGACCGTGTCGACCGCCAGGCTGGAGAGGTCGTGGAGTTCGGCGAAGGTCTCCAGATGACCGAGCGGATCGTAAAGCGCCACAGAGCCGCCCGCCGCCAAATCGGCGAGCAGGACGGAAACCTTTTCCGCGGTGAGCGGGTGACCGACCGCCTTGAAGAAGCTGAAACCGCCGACCTGATTGGAGAACGTATCGATCTTGAGCGCCATGGCTCCGCGCCGTCGCTGTTTGCAGGGTCCCAGGGTAGCTGAACGACATAGCCGAACCACCCCCGCACGGCAATGCACCGCTCTCTATCGCGTCGATCCTCCCGCCTGATCGGCCAGATGCGCCCGCAGCCGCTCGGCGAGGAACGCCCCGACCCGTTCGGTTTCAAGCAGCGGCGCATAGGTCCAGCTCTCGAGCCGCCCGTCGAACGGCCGGGTATAGCCCTCGGCCCTGAGCCTGGCGTGGAAAGCGGCAAGGCGGCCGGTTTCTGGCTCGATCGTGGCGATATGCACCGGCTTGCCCGTCGCGCAGGCCTCCGACGCCATGTTGACGGAGTCGGAGGTGACCACCAGCGCATCGCAGAGATGCAGGAAGGCGAGATACGGGTTCTCGCCCTTGCCGGTCCACACGACACCGGGCAGATCGGCGAGCCCCTCCGCGAGAGCCGCCCGGGTCGCGTCGTCGGTCCGACGCGAGCAGGCAACGAGAAGCGAGCCGCGGCTGGATTGTGACAAGGCCTGCAGGTCCGCGATGAAGCGGGCGACCGCATCGGGCGAGAAGTCGTAGCGCTTGTTGGAACCGCCGACATTCACCGCAATCAGCGGGCGCGGCAGGTTCGCCACCTCGGCGAGCCAGGGCTTGGCGGCCTCCAGCAGCTTCTCCGGTGCCTGGGGATTGAGCGCGCCCAACGTGGTGACCACGTTCGCGCCGCGTGCCGGGTCGTGCTCGGGGACGACCAGAATGTCGAAATGCTTCGGGTCGATCCGCGGGTCCTGGATATGGGCGAGAAACGGTGTGCCACCGGCCTTCCGCCGCACCGCCAGCGCCGCCCCCGCCGTGCGCCGGCCGCAGGAGATCACCACGTCGGGCCAGGGCTCGGCGATCGGGTCGCCGCCCGCCGTCGCCGCCACCCCGGGACATCTCCCCGCCACCGGCAAGGCCCGCAGCAGAAAACTTGGGTGAATGCGCTTTATCAGTGGCGTCAGGCCGGCCGCACCGGCGAGGCCGAGACACTGGATTCGCATGCCGACAGTCCCATCGGTCAGGATCCAGCACAACGTCTGCGTGTTACGGGCGACGCTCATATCGTCACATTTCGAAAGAAAATATCACGATTACGCAATGATCTTGCTTGCCTTGCTAGAATCGGTTATTAGGCTCGCCATCGTTTGTACGCTGACCAACCCCATTTCAATCGTTCCTCTGGAGCCCACATGCGACGTGTGAAACTGGATCGCATCGACCGCCGTATTTTGCGCGACCTGCAGGATAACGGCCGGATGACCAATGTCGAACTGGCCAACCGGGCCGGCATCTCGGCGCCGCCCTGCCTGCGACGCGTGCGCGCCCTCGAGGAAGCCGGTTTCATCCGGGGATACCATGCCGACGTGGCGCCTGAACACCTCGGTTTCACCGTGACGATCTATGCCCATGTCGGCCTGACCAGCCAGGCCGAAGCCGACCTCGCTCGATTTGAAGGCATGGTCGGCGAGTGGCCGGAGGTCCGTGAATGCCACATGCTGATGGGCGAGGCGGATTTCCTGCTGAAGATCGTCGCCAAGGACTGGGACGCGTTCCAGCGATTCCTGACATCGAAGCTCACCCCGGCGCCGCTGGTCTCCAACGTCAAGACGGCCCTGGTGATCCGCACCAAGAAGCGCCTCCCCGGCGTGCCGATCGAGGATATCCCGGTCGACGACGAACACGAGGACGAGATCGAAGACGCCTGAGCGGCCCCTTCGCCGGTTCCCACACTCCCGTCAATCGCCCCGGCGTCGCCCTGACCTCGATTCAGGGCCCACGCCGGGAAACCGTCCGGCGGGGCAACCCCGACATCGACCGCGCATCCGCCCGCCAGGGATTCTGAATCTGGTTCAGAATGCCGAGAGGGCATGGAAATTCAGAACGCTTTACTGGATCGCGATCGAGAGAATCTCGAAGCTTTTCGAGCCTTTCGGCGTGGTCACTTCGACGGAGTCGCCCACGCGTTTGCCAATCAGGGCCCGCGCGATCGGTGACGACGTCGAGATGAAGCCGCGCGAAATATCCGCCTCGTAGGGACCGACAATCGTGTAGGCGGTCTCTTCATCGGTCTCTTCATCGGCGACTTCGACGGTCACGCCGAACGTCACCGTCTCGCCTTTCAGCTTCTTCGGGTCGATGACCTCGCAGCGGCTGATCACATCCTCCAGCTCGGCGACGCGGCCTTCAATGAAGCTCTGACGCTCACGCGCAGCATGGTATTCGGCGTTCTCGGAGAGATCGCCATGCTCGCGCGCCTCGGCGATCGCCTTGATCACCGCCGGACGCTCCACAGACTTCAAGTTCTTCAGTTCTTCCGTCAGACGGGCATGCCCCTCTGCGGTCATCGGCACCTTTTCCATCGGCTCGTCGCCTGCTCATACCAGTCCCATCACCCGTCCCGGACGCCAATTCATGGTCAGCCTGGTTCGGAAACTACGCCCGGTTTCCCGACCGTGCCCCCCGGCCCGTCAGAACGATCCGGTGAGGTAGGTCTGTAGGGGAGCAACTTCAAGGTGTCCGTCGCGCATTGCTGCGATCGCCCGGACCGCCGCGCGTGCCCCCTCTACGGTCGTATAGTAGGGAATGTTGTGCGTAAGGGCGGTGTGACGCAAGCTGAAACTGTCCCGAATAGCCTGCGCACCCTCGGTGGTATTTATCACCAAATCGACATGCCCGGAGAGCATGTTGTCGACGATATGCGGCCGTCCTTCGAGAACTTTCTTCACCCGGTGACTGTCAATTCCGGCGGCATTCAGGACGTCCGCCGTGCCGATCGTCGCCATGATTTGGAATCCGAGGTCGCGCAGCGCGCCGGAGATCGGAACGATCGCCGTCTTGTCCGCATCCTTGACCGAGATGAACACCGTTCCACCCGCCGGCAGGATGGTGCCGGAAGCGAGCTGCGACTTGGCGAAGGCGCGCTCGAAGGTCTTGTCGATGCCCATCACCTCGCCGGTCGACTTCATCTCCGGGCCGAGGATGATGTCGGTTCCGGGGAAGCGGGCGAAGGGGAACACCGCTTCCTTGACCGCCACGTGCTCCGGATCCTTGTCCGGCAGGGTGAAGGCCGTCAGCTTCTCGCCTGCCATGATCCGGCTGGCGATCTTGGCGATCGGCACGCCGGTCGCCTTGGCGACGAACGGCACCGTGCGGGACGCGCGCGGGTTGACCTCAAGGATGAACACCTCGCCGCCGCGCACCGCGAACTGGATGTTCATCAGGCCGACGACGTTCAGCCCCTTGGCGAGCATCACCGCCTGGCGCTTGACCTCGTCGATCACCGCCTTGTCGAGGGTGACCGGCGGCAGCGAGCAGGCGCTGTCGCCCGAATGGATGCCGGCCTCTTCGATGTGCTCCATCACGCCGGCGATGAACACGTCGGTCCCATCGGACACCGCGTCCACGTCGATCTCGGTGGCGTTGCGCAGGAAGCTGTCGATCAGCACCGGGTTCTTGCCGGACACCACGACGGCGTTGCGCATGTAGCGGCGCAGGCCCTCGGGTTCGTGGACAATCTCCATCGCCCGGCCGCCCAGCACGTAGGACGGGCGGATGACAACGGGATAGCCGATGGTGTCGGCGATCTTCTCGGCCTGCTCGGTCGAGGTCGCGGTGCCGTTGGCCGGCTGCTTCAGCTCGAGACGCTGCAGCAGCTTCTGGAACCGCTCACGGTCCTCGGCGAGGTCGATCGCGTCCGGCGAGGTGCCGAGAATCGGGATCTGCGCCTTCTCCAGGGCGGCGGCGAGCTTCAGCGGGGTCTGACCGCCGAACTGCACGATGGCGCCCATGACCTGCCCGTTGGACTGCTCGCCATTGACCAGCTCGATCACGTCCTCGGCGGTCAGTGGCTCGAAATACAGCCGGTCGGAGGTGTCGTAATCGGTGGAAACGGTCTCCGGGTTGCAGTTGACCATGATGGTCTCGAACCCGGCCTCCGACAGCGCGTAGGCCGCATGGACGCAGCAATAGTCGAACTCGATGCCCTGGCCGATCCGGTTCGGACCGCCGCCGAGAATGATGATCTTCTTCGCGTCGGTCGGTTCGGCCTCGTTCTCCGGGGCGCCGCCGCCGATGCCGATCTCGTAGGTCGAGTACATGTAGGGGGTCTGCGACGGGATCTCCGCCGCACAGGTGTCGATCCGCTTGAATACCGGGCGCACACCAAGGCCCCGGCGGCGGGCGGCGACCACCGCTTCCTCATGGCCGGTCAACTGGCCGAGCCGCTCGTCGGAGAAGCCCATCGACTTGATCTTCTGCCATCCGGCCACGTCGCCCGGCAGACCGTCGGTCTCCAGCCGCTTCTCGGCGGCGATGATCTCGGCCATGCGCTCCAGGAACCACGGATCGATGTGGCAGGCGCGGTGGACCTCCTCGACCGACAATCCGACACGCAGCGCCTGGGCGACCTTGAGCAGCCGGTCGGCCGTGGCCTCCGACAGCTCGGCGGTGATCGCCTGACGGTCGATATCGCCGTCCTCGGTGCCCTTGAGCTCGACCGGGTCGAGGCCGCACAGTCCGGTCTCCAACCCGCGCAGGGCCTTCTGCAGGCTCTCGTGGAAGGTCCGGCCGATGGCCATGACCTCGCCCACCGACTTCATCGAGGTGGTCAGCCGGGCATCGGCGCCCGGGAACTTCTCGAAGGTGAAGCGCGGGATCTTGGTGACCACGTAGTCGATGGTCGGCTCGAAACTCGCCGGCGTGTTGCCGGTGATGTCGTTGTCCAG
>JARGOG010000026.1:50872-63330 GCA_029212785.1 Thalassobaculaceae bacterium | reverse complement strand
TCCAGCATCTCGGACAGTTCCGCCGGCTTCGGGAACTGGTTCCAGTCATGGGTGCCACGCGGCACCCAGCGCAGGATGTATTCCGCCGCCACGATCGCCTGGGCGCGGGAGCGCGCGGTGCGGTTGATCGTCGTCAGCACCAGCACCCCGCCCGGCCGCAGCAGGGTGGCGAGGGCCGCGACGAAGGCCGGCTTGTCGGCCACATGCTCGATCACCTCGCTCGCCACCACCGCGTCGAAACGCGCG
Source organism: Thalassobaculaceae bacterium (assembly GCA_029212785.1). Taxonomy (GTDB): domain Bacteria; phylum Pseudomonadota; class Alphaproteobacteria; order Thalassobaculales; family Thalassobaculaceae; genus Thalassobaculum. The sequence goes on along the minus strand of JARGOG010000026.1, from coordinate 63,084 downwards.
CCCTCGGCGGCGAGATCCTCGGCGGCGCCGGCGCGGTAATCGATGTCGAGCCCCATCTCGCCGGCATGGGCGATGGCGGCGGCGATCCCGGCGGCGTCGGCATCGACGCCGGTGACCGTCGCGCCGAGTCGCGCCATCGGCTCGGACAGCAGACCGCCGCCGCACCCGATATCCAGCACCTTGAGGTCCGCCAGCACACGCCGCCCGGAACTCGTCTTGGCGAGCGGCGCGAGGGTGTCGCGGATCACCTGCATGCGCACCGGCACGAAGCGGTGCAAGGGTCCGTGCGGGCCGTCCGGATCCCACCAGCGCTCGGCCAGCTTGGCGAAACGGTCGACATCCGCTCCGTCGACGGTCCCGCGCGACGGGGCACCGCGAGGCGCGTCCGGTGCCCGGTCGGCGCGCGCATGCGCGGCACGGCGGAGCAGTGAGCTCAACATGATAGAATCCTCACACAATTAAGCGGTCCTGCCGCTTGCTCCTTCGGAGTCCCCATACTATGGATAGCCTCGCTGCGGCCCGGCAAGGCTTTGCGACTGAAAGGCGCATCGGGTGCGGCACCCTGCAGACTCGGAGCACACAGGCGATGGCGCGCATCGTGATGAAGTTCGGCGGGACCTCCGTCGGCAATACGGATCGGATCAAGAACGTGGCGCGCCGCGTCAAAGCCGAGGTCGATGCCGGCAACGAGGTTGCGGTGGTCGTCTCGGCGATGTCCGGGACCACGAACCAACTCGTCACCTGGACCAACGAGATCGCGCGCCTGCACGATGCCCGCGAATACGACGTCGTCGTCGCCTCCGGCGAGCAGGTGACGGTCGGCCTGCTGGCGCTGGCGCTGCAGGATATCGGTGTGAACGCGCGCTCCTGGCTCGGCTGGCAGATCCCGTTCCGCACCGACGGCATCCACGGCAAAGCCCGCATCGGCGAGATCGATACGACCGTCATGCGCGAGCGCTTCGCCCCCACGGGAGACAGAGGGGGCCAGGTCGCGGTCGTCGCCGGCTTCCAGGGCATCGGGCCGGACAACCGCATCACCACGCTCGGGCGTGGCGGGTCGGACACCTCGGCGGTGGCGCTTGCCGCCGCCTTGGATGCCGACCGGTGCGACATATATACGGACGTGGACGGGGTCTACACGACCGATCCGCGGATTACCGCCAAGGCGCGCAAGATCGACCGCATCACCTATGAGGAGATGCTGGAACTGGCCTCCCAGGGGGCCAAGGTTCTACAGACCCGATCGGTTGCCATGGCCATGCAGCACGGCGTGCGTGTGCAGGTCCTCTCGAGCTTCGAGGACAAGCCCGGCACGCTGGTCGTCGACGAGGGAGAGATCGTGGAGCAGCAAGTCGTCACCGGTATCGCCTATAGCCCCGATGAAGCGAAGGTCACGCTGGTCGGCGTGCCGGACCGTCCGGGCGTGGCCGGGGCCATTTTCGGGTCGCTGGCCGACAGCGCCGTCAACGTCGATATGATCGTCCAGAACGTCAGCCAGGACGGCAAGTCCACCGACTTGACCTTCACCGTGGGCGCGACCGATCTCGACCGCGCGCATCAAGTGCTCGACGGGCTGAAGGGCGAGCTTGGCTTCACCGACATCGTCTCGGATCCGGGCGTATGCAAGATCTCTGTCGTGGGTGTCGGCATGCGCAGCCAGCCGGGCGTGGCCAAGACCATGTTCCAGACCCTGGCCGAGAAGGGCATCAACATCCAGGTGATCTCGACCTCCGAGATCAAGGTCAGCGTGCTGATCTCCGCCGACTACACGGAGCTCGCCGTGCGCGCGCTGCACACCGCCTACGGCCTCGACGCCGAAGGTGACGGCTAAGTGTCATGAACGCACCCACCGGAACCCGTGAAACCGGACCGGGGGGTGGTCCGCGCGAGATGTTGCGCCGACTGCGCGACGTCATGGCGGGGATCGGCACGCCGCAGCAGCGCCTCGACAGCACGGTTCAGGTGATCGCCCACGAGCTGGGCGCGGAGGTCTGCTCGATCTATGTCCAGCGCCCCGGACGGGTGCTGGAACTCTGCGCCACCCAGGGCCTGAATCCCGAGGCGGTCCATCGGCTGTTCTTCCAGCCGGGAGAGGGGCTCGTCGGCCATATCGCCGAGACGCGCCTGCCGCTGACGTTGGCAGAGGCGCAGAAACATCCGAAATTCGCCTACCGCCCGGAGACCGGGGAAGAGGCGTTCCAGTCCTTCGCCGGCGTGCCGATCCGGCGCTCCGACCGGGTGCTCGGTGTGCTCGTCGTCCAGCACGTGTCGATGCGTGAATTGACCGAGGAGGAAGTCGAGTCGCTGGAGACCCTGGCCATGGTGCTGGCCGAGGTGCTGGCGACCATGAGCCTGCCCGGTGGCGATCCCGGGCGCGACCGGGGGCCGTTGCTGATCCATGGCTTGCGGATCCACGAAGGCGTGGCCATCGGCAAGGCCCGCCTGCACCAGCCGCGGGTGGTGATCGGTGGCGTGGTCGCCGAGGATCCGGCGGTCGAGCACGAGCAATTGCGCGCCGCCCTGGCCGACATGCACGCGTCCCTCGACCGGGTGATGGAGTCCGAAGCGCTGTCGGCGGCGGGGGAGCATCGCGACGTGCTCGAGACCTATCGCCTGATCGCCCGCGATACCGGCTGGATCGGGCGTATCCGAGACGCCATCGACAGCGGCCTGACGGCGCCGGCGGCGGTTCAGCGCGTGCGCGACGACACCCGCTCCCGCATGGCCGCGGTCAAGGACGAGTACCTGCGCGAGCGGCTCGCCGATTTCGAGGACGTCGCCCTGCGGCTCCTGCGCCGGTTGGCGCCAGGCGAGGAAGTGCTGGAGGTCGATGGTGGCGGCGAGCCGTTCATCCTGGTCGCCCGTTCCATGGGACCGGCCGAACTGCTGGACTATGCCGGCGACCAGCTCAAGGGGCTGGTGCTGGAGGAGGCCTCCGCCACCGCTCATGTCGGCATCGTGGCCCGCGCCCTCGACATTCCGGTGGCGGGGCGTCTGGCCCATCTGATCGACGAGGTGGATCCGGGCGATCTGCTGATCGTTGACGGCGATCACGGTCAGGTGTTCGTGCGGCCCGGCGACGATGCCCGCGCGCAGTTCCGCGAGAGCCTGTCGGCGCGCGAGGCGCTGCGGGCGCGCTATGCCGCCCTGCGGGGCACGCCGGCGGTCAGCCGTGACGGGGCGCGGGTGTCGCTGCAGATGAATGCCGGCCTGCTGGTCGACGTCACCCAACTCGACACGGTGGGGGCGGAGGGGATCGGTCTCTACCGCACCGAGATCCCGTTCCTGGTCCGCCGCGAGTATCCGGATGTGGAGGCGCAGACCGAGCTGTATCGCCGCATCCTTGATAGCGCCGGCGATCGGCCGGTAACGTTCCGGACCCTGGATGCCGGCGGCGACAAGCGCCTGCACGCCTTCGTCCATGACGTCGAGGAGAATCCGGCGCTCGGCTGGCGGGCGCTGCGCATCGGCCTCGATCAGCCGGCCATCCTGCGCCAGCAGGTCCGCGCGATGATCCATGCCGGCGGGACGCGGTCGCTGAAGATCATGGTGCCGATGGTGGCGACCGTGGAGGAGTTCCGGGCGGCCCGTGCCATCGTCAATCTGGAGATCGAGCGGGCGCAGACGCGGCTGGACGAGATGCCGGCCTCGATCGCGGTCGGGGCGATGGTCGAAGTGCCGTCCGCGCTGCTGGCGATCGATGAACTGGCGGAAGCCGCCGACTTCCTCTCGGTGGGCAGCAACGATCTCCTGCAGTTCCTGTTCGCGGCAGACCGGGCCGGCGCGCGCACGGCAAACCGGTATGACCCGTTATCGGCGCACTTTCTTCAGGCGCTGAAGCGCATCGCCGACGCCGGCCGGGCCGGTGGGGCGGAGGTATCGGTCTGCGGCGAGATGGCGGGACGGCCGATCGAGGCCCTGGCCCTGGTGGCGCTGGGCTATCGGTCTCTGTCCATGTCGGCGGTATCTATCGGCCCGGTGAAGGAGGCGATACTTTCTACGGATATCAATGCGTTATCTGAATTTATTTTGTATTCGATGAAAAAAAACACAGGTTCTCTCCGAAATCGTTTGAAGAGTTACTTGGCCGACCACCGGTGAGAAGTTGATTCAACGGCGCCGTTGCCTGCGTGCCTTTCTAAGGTGACGAGGCCGCTCTGTTGATTAGCTAATTGAATTACATGACTCATTGAAGTATCGTCTGGTCAAGTTGAGAGCGGTTCGCGCCTGAGCGGAGACGTGGGCCGGGAGTTGAGACTCCGCTGCTTGGCTGAGGCGACCATGACGCTAAAGACGGCACGGACAAAACTGCGGCTTACGGAGATTGAGCCGCTGACTCAGACGGGGCGATCCCGGGCGCGCGGCGCTGGGATTGAAGCCGCGAACGAGTCCGGTGTGCGTGCTGGCGGCGGCTCGACCCGGGGCGGGGAAAGCCGTTCCGCTTCTGGCGGCGCCGGAGATCCGTCCGTGGACGGGGCGGGCGCCGAGGAGGGAGACGCGATGCCATATCGAGACTCCGGGCAAGACCCGACCATCGGGCAGGCACTGACGCAGGCGCGTGAGTCGGCGGGGCTCGACCTCGACCAGGTCTCCGCGCAGCTGCGAATCCGCAAGGAATTTCTGGCCGCTCTCGAAGAGGGTCGTCCCAATGTGCTGCCGGGTATCACCTACGCCATCGGCTATGTGCGGACCTATGCCGCTTTCCTCGGTCTCGACGTCGAGCGGGCGGTCACCCGGTTCAAGCAGGAGGCCGCCGGTCTCGAACAGCGCACGCAACTGGTCTTCCCGTCGCCGGCGCCTGAAGGCCGTGTGCCGGGCTTTGGGCTGATGTTCGCCTCGGTGCTGCTGGCGGGCCTCGCCTATGGCGGCTGGTACTGGATGTCCGAGCGCGGGATGTCGGTCTACGACATGGTGCCGGAGGTTCCCGAACGCCTCGCCGCCCTTATCGAAGGTCAGGGCGCCGCGCCGAGCGCGCCGACCGCCAGCTCCCAGCCAGCACAGGTCGCCTCCGCGCCATCCGGGCCAGCGCCATCCGGGCCAGCGTCGTCCAGGCAGGCACCGGCTACCGGCGCTGAGGCACCTGACAGCGCCTACAGTACCGCCAACCCGACGAGCGTTCCTGTGACCGCCCGGTCGAGCAGCGGCGATGGTACGGACACCATGCCGGCCGCCGCAGCGACGGGCGGCGGGTCTGTCCAGACGGCCACCCCGACGGCAACTCCGGGGATGATCCCGAACACGCCTCCGACGCTGCCCGCTGCCGCCGCGTCCGCCTCCGGGACCGTTCCGCGCGCCGGGCTGTCCGGGCCGTCGGTACCCGCCGCTGGCGACCCGGCCGCATCGGGCAATACCGAAACAGCACTCACGGCCGCGGACGAGGTCGAGGATGGGGCGCCGCCGGCACCCGATTCGGCGAACGAGGTCCTGGCCTCGGCGGCGCCGAAGCCGACCAGGGCGCTTGCTGCCACCGAGCCGCTGCGCGGTCCGGTGCCGAGTGCGCCCCGGTTGAGCGGCCTGATCGGCGCCTCCGAAGCCGCCGTGCCTGACCCGGCCCGCGCCAACCCGCTGCCGGCGTCAATCGAGCGGGTGGTCGTCCGCGCGACCGGCGAAAGCTGGGTGCAGGTCCGGGCCGAGGACGGCACGACCCTGTTCACCCGTGTCCTGCGCAATGGCGATGTCTATCGGGTGCCCGACCGCTCCGGCCTGACCCTGGCGACCGGCAATGCCGGCGCATTGGAGGTGGTGGTCGATGGCCAGCCGGCGCCGAGCCTCGGCACGTTCGGCGAGGTGGTGCGCAACATCATCCTCGATCCGGCGCGCCTCTCGGCCGGCACGGCGATCTCCGGCCGCAACTAGAGCGCCGGCCCACCTGCCCCTATACTGAGTCCAATGGTCGACCGGCCCGCGGTAATGCGCGCGGGGCGGACACGGTCCGTCATGGGGAGGAACCTGTGCGCGCGGTTGCCAAGCTGAGACCCGAACCCGGAGCCATGGGCGTCATCGAAGTCGATCGGCCGGAACCCGGTCCCGGCGAGGTTCTGCTGCGGATCGCCGCCGGCGGGATCTGCGGGACGGATGTGGCGATCTGGAAATGGCACGAGGCCGTGGTCGGACAGTACGCACCGACATTTCCGATCATCGTCGGCCATGAATTCGCCGGCATCGTCGAGCAGGCTCCCGCCGGCAGTTCCCTGACGCCCGGCGACGTGGTCGCCGTCAATCCGCAGATCGGCTGTGGCCGGTGCCGTTATTGCGGGCTTGGCCGCCCGACCCTGTGCGACGACCGGCGTCTGATGGGCGGCCATATCGATGGCGGCTGGACCGAGTTCGTCACGGTGCCCGAGCGCCAAGCCTATCTCCTGCCGAAGGGCGTCGATCCGGTCGTCGCACCGCTGCTGGAACCGATGAGCGTGGCGGTGCACGCGGTGCTGGAGCGCGTGCCGGTGCGCGCGGGCGAGGTTGTCGCGGTGATCGGTGCCGGCCCGATCGGGCTGCTGACCGGTCTTGTCGCCCGTCACGCCGGCGCCAGCGAGGTGATCGTCACCGGCATCGCCGCCGATGCCGATCGGCTGCGCCTCGCGGTCGAGCTCGGCATGATCGCGGTGAATGTCGAGGCGACGGATCCGCTTGCCGCCATACGTGCGGTCGCGCCCGGCGGCGCTGATGTGGTGTACGAGACCAGCGGTAATGCCGCTGTGGTCGAACAGATGCTGGCGATGGCGTCCAAGGCCGGCCGGGTAGGGCTGATCGGCCTGTGCCACGGGCCGGCGACCGTGGTGACCACGCCCACCGTGCTCAAGGAACTCGAGATCATAGGCTCGCGCGGATACAATGATCCGACCTGGCGGCTGACCATGCGGCTGCTGCCCGTCCTGGCCGGCGACGTGATGCGGCTGATCACCCACGAACTCGCCCTGGACGCGTTCGAGACGGCGCTCGCCCTGGTCGCGCGTCGCGAAGGGATGAAGATCATTCTGCGGCCCTAGCCCTGTAGGGCGGGATATATTTGCGAGTCGGCACGCCCGGGGCCGCCTTTCTTAGCGACCGGTCATCGTCTATAAGGGCGGACAAAGCAGACCCCCCACTGCACCGACATCCGAGGCCACCATGAGTGTCCGACCGTATCGTGACATCCACCGGCGTCCGTCCCGCCGCGTCTATGTGGGATCCGTACCGGTGGGCGACGGGGCGCCGATCTCCGTCCAGACCATGACCAACACCCTGACATCCGACGTCAAGGCGACGGTGGAGCAGATCCAACGCTGCGAAGCCGCCGGCGCCGACATCGTGCGCGTGAGCTGTCCGGACGAGGCGTCCTCCGCCGCGCTGAAACAGATAACCGCCCAGATCGGGGTGCCGATCGTCGCCGACATCCATTTCCACTACAAACGCGCCATCGAGGCCGCCGAGAACGGGGCGGCATGCCTGCGCATCAACCCCGGCAATATCGGCTCGGCCGATCGGGTGCGCGAGGTGGTGAAGGCGGCCAAGGATCATGGCTGCTCCATGCGCATCGGCGTCAATGCCGGGAGCCTGGAGAAGCATCTGCTCGAGAAGTACGGCGAGCCCTGTCCCGAGGCGATGGTCGAAAGCGCTTTGGATCACGCGAAGATTCTTGAGGATAACGACTTCCGCGACTTCAAGATCAGCGTGAAGGCCTCTGACGTCTTCCTCGCCACCGCCGCCTATCAGGGTCTGGCGGAGGCCTGCGACTATCCGCTGCATCTCGGCGTGACCGAGGCGGGCGCGCAGCGTGTGGGCACGGTGAAGTCATCGATCGGCCTCGGCATGCTGCTGTGGAGCGGTATCGGCGACACCATCCGCGTCTCCCTCTCCGCGGCACCGGAGGAAGAGGTCAAAGTCGGCTTCGACATCCTGAAGTCCCTGAATCTGCGCCATCGGGGTGTGAATGTGATTTCCTGCCCGTCCTGCGCCCGCCAGCAGTTCGACGTGATCGAGAACGTGCGCGTGCTGGAGGAGCGTCTGTCCCACATCACCACGCCGATGACCGTGTCGGTGATCGGCTGCGTGGTGAACGGCCCGGGCGAGGCACGGGAGACCGATATCGGTATCACCGGTGGCGGCAACGGCACCCACATGGTCTATATCGCCGGCCAGCCGGACCACCGCCTCAAGAGCAAGGACGTGGTCGACCATATGGTGGAACTGATCGAGAAGAAGGCGGCGGAGATCGAGTCCGAGATCGCGGCGGAACGCGCCGCACAGGACGCCGGCGTCGCGGCGGAGTAGACTGAGCGCGGTCGACGGGACCGAGCATCGATGCGGCGCGCTGCTTTCAGGCACCGCGCGCAACAGGAGCCGGAAATTGGCAGGACGTCATCTGGAGCGCGGACTCGACCGGATCGAGGGGGCGCGGGCCCCCGCACTTTAGGGGCGCGCCATGTCTGCCGTTCCTTTGCCGCTCCAGGTGATCGGCGTCGATCACCGTACCTGTCCCGACGGGGTCCGCGAGAAGCTCTTCGTCGACGATTCCGAGATGCCGGCGATGCTGGACGCGCTCAAGGCCCGCGGTGCGCAGGAAGCCATGGTGCTCTCCACCTGCAACCGGGTCGAGGTGATCGCCCGTTTCGAGAAGCCGGAAACATCCCCCGATACCGTTGCGGCTGAGTTGGGCCGTCCGGTCGGTCTCGATGGCGCCGTGCTCCGGCCGCTGCTCTACGCCCATGATGACAGCGAGGCGGTGCGTCACGTCTTCCGGGTCGCCTGCGCGCTCGACAGCCAGGTGGTCGGCGAGCCCCAGATTCTCGGGCAAGTGCGGGCGGCCCACCGCTTGTGCCGCGACCTCGGCGGGATCGGCCCGGTGGTCGAGGATGCGCTGCGGGCCGCCTATGCCGTCGCCAAACGGGTGCGCAGCGAGACCCGGATCGGCGAGGGACCGGTCTCCATCGCCGCCGCCGCGGTCGCCCGGGTGCGCGATCTGTTCGGCGATCTCGACGGGCGCAGCGGTCTGCTGGCGGGGACCGGCGAGCTTGGCCTGCTGATCGCCGAACATATGACGGCGGGTGGGATGGACGGGCTTGAGGTGCTGGACCGCTTTCCCCGGCGTGCCGCATTGGCTGCGCGGGAACTGGAGGCGCATCACGGCGGTCTCGAACAGCTCGGGGCGGCATTGGACCGTGCGGATGTCGTGGTGACCACGCTCGGCGAGGGGCGCTACCTTATCACCGCGGAGATGATCGAGGCGGCCCTGCGCCGTCGGCGGCGTCGCCCGTTCTTCCTGCTCGACCTGTCGGTGCCCGGCGATGTAGAGCCTGCGGTCCACCGCTTGGATGAAGCCTTCGTCTACGATGTCGGCGATCTGGAGGAGATTACCCGGGCCGGCATGGCGGATCGCGTGGGCGAGGCGACCAAGGCCGAGAGGATGGTCGAGGAGGCGGTCACCGCCTTTACCCGGAATCGCTCCGGCCGCAACGCCGCGGCAGACATCGCCGCCCTGCGCGCCCATGTGGAGGCCATGGTCGCCGAGGTCGCGGGCGGGGAGTCGGCCGGGGACGAGGATCTGGCCCGGCGGATTGCCGCCCGGCTGTCCCATGCGCCCTCGGTGGTGCTGCGCGACCTGGCGGAGCAAGGCCGGCTCGATCGGCGGACAAAGAATCTGGTGGCCCGGCTGTTCGGCATGCCGGACACCCATGAAGGAGACGAGACGTGAGCCTAGAGGCGACCCTCGACCGGGTGGTCGATCGCGCGAAGGAGTTGGAGGCGCTGCTGTCCAGCCCCGGCAGCCTGGACAGCAATGGCTTCCAGAAGGTCTCGCGCGAGTTGTCGGAACTGAGCCCGGTGGTGGCCAAGGTCGAGGAGCTCAAACAGACTCGCGCCGAACTGGCGGACGCCCAGGCTCTGCTCGAGGAGAGCGACGGCGAGATGAAGGAACTCGCCGAGGCCGAGGTCGAGGAGATCGGGTCCCGCCTGCCGGGCCTCGAGCGCGAGGTGCAGATCCTGCTGCTGCCGAAGGACGAGGCGGATGAGAAGAACGTCATCCTTGAGGTTCGGGCCGGGACCGGCGGCGACGAGGCGGCGCTGTTCGCCTCCGACCTGTACGGAATGTACCAGCGCTATGCTCAGGGCCGCGGCTGGCGCTTCGAGGTGATGGAGGTCTCGGAGAACGAGCTCGGCGGCTACAAGGAGGCGGTCGCCTCGATCACCGGGCGCGGGGTCTACGCGCGCCTCAAGTTCGAGAGCGGCGTGCATCGGGTGCAGCGTGTGCCGGTCACCGAAAGCCAGGGCCGTATCCACACCTCGGCCGCCACCGTCGCCGTGCTGCCGGAGGCCGAGGAGGTCGATATCCACATCGAGGACAAGGACCTTCGGGTCGATGTCTACCGTTCCAGCGGTGCGGGCGGACAGCATGTCAACACGACCGACAGCGCGGTGCGCATCACCCACCTGCCGACCGGCGTGGTCGTCACCCAGCAGGACGAGAAATCGCAGCACAAGAACCGCGCCAAGGCCATGCGCATCCTGCGTGCCCGGCTCTACGACCTGCAGCGCCAGGCGGTCGACGATGCCCGCGCCGCCGACCGCAAGAGCCAGGTTGGCTCCGGCGACCGGTCGGAGCGCATCCGCACCTATAATTTTCCGCAGGGGCGGGTCACCGACCATCGGATCAACCTGACCCTCTACAAGCTCGACCGGGTGATCGGTGGCGAGTCGCTGGACGAGGTGCTGGACGCGCTGATCGCCGAGGACGAGGCCGAGCGTCTGGCGACGCTCACCTGACGGCGCGACGGTGCTTGGTATCCGCGATGTGCTGAAGGCGGCGGCGGCGGAGCTGGCGCGGGCCGGCATCGACGGCGGACGGCTGGATGCTCGCCTGCTGCTTGGACACACGCTGGGACGCGCGGTCTGGCCGCACGAGGACTCGGCGCTGGACGAGGAGGCGATCACCCGGTTCCGCGTGCTGCTGGAACGCCGGCTGGCCCGCGAGCCGGTGAGCAAGATCATCGGTCGGCGCGCGTTCTGGACGCTCGACCTCGCCGTTACCCGGGACACACTTGATCCCCGGCCCGACAGCGAGACTCTGATCGAGGCGGCGATCGAGGTGTTCCGCGACAACCCGCCACCATCCAGGATCCTCGACCTTGGTACGGGCACGGGATGCCTGCTGCTGGCGGCGCTCAGCGAGTTTCCGCAGGCCACGGGCGTGGGCATCGACCGGTCGCCGGAGGCGGTGGACGTGGCGCGTTGGAACGCGTCGGAGACCGGGCTGGCGGAGCGGGCCGAGATCCGGTGCCAGGATTGGAGCGACCTCACGGCGGAGGGGCGTTTCGATCTCGTGCTGTCGAACCCGCCCTATATCGCCGATGGAGAGATTCCCGGGCTGGCGCAAGAGGTGCGCGCCCATGATCCGTTGGGCGCGCTTGCCGCCGGTCCTGACGGGCTCGACGCCTATCGCGCGCTCGCCCCGGTGCTCGCGGAAACCCTGGCTCCGGACGGGATCGCGATTCTCGAACTCGGGATCGGTCAGGCGGAAGGTGTCGCCGCTATCATGGCCGCGTCGGCATTGTGCGAAAGGGGCCGAAAAGCCGATCTCGGCGGCATTATCCGAGCACTGGTTCTCAAATGGAATGACACCCGTTCACGAACCCCCGAGTAGTCGGAAAACAGCTTGGAATTCATGGGGAAGCGAGATAGTGTGCAGAACAGGCGAGGGGCTTATTTGGTCCAGGCCGGAGCCACATTCAGCAAGGTGATCGCAGAGCGCGGTCCGCCCGGTACCCGAGGGGACGCCGGCCGATCTGTTTGAAAAGTGGCCTGCGAACCGGACACGGGGTCCGCTTCGAAACAATAGGAAATGTGTTTGGCATGAGACAAGGCCCACACCAGAAGCGTGGTCGCGGACGGGGTAATCGTCGCCCGAACACGCCGAACCGCAACCAAACCTTCGACAGCAATGGGCCTGACGTCCGCATCCGCGGCAACGCGACTCAGGTCTACGAGAAATACCTGAACCTCGCCAGAGACGCGTCCGCGTCCGGCGATCGCGTGCTTGCGGAGAGCTATTTCCAGCACGCCGACCATTACTACCGGATCGTCAGCGCCTTTGCCGAGAACGATGCCGAGCGTCAGAACCGCGGTGGCGCGCAGGGCCAGCAGCCGTCCGGTGGACCGCGTGATTGGAACGACGACGACGACGAGCGCGACGACTTCCGTGCCGGGAACGGTGGCGGCGACAATGGTCGCGATGGCGGTCG
>JARGOG010000026.1:0-50772 GCA_029212785.1 Thalassobaculaceae bacterium | reverse complement strand
GCGACGACTTCCGTGCCGGGAACGGTGGCGGCGACAATGGTCGCGATGGCGGTCGGGATGGTGGACGTGACGGCGGCCGGGATGAGCGCCGCCCCGAGCGCCCCGAGAAACGTGCGGCTGAAGATCAGGCGTCCGACGGCGGCAGTGACAGCCAGATCGACGAGCCGTCCCAGCCCGACGCGACCCAGTCGACTTCCGCTCAGGCTCAGGACCAGGAAGAGGCGGCTCCGCCGCGCCGCCAGCGTGGGCGTCCGCGTCGCGCCGCCGCCGCCGCACCGGAAGAGACCGCACCGGCGGTCGAGGAGGACGGCATCCGCCGCACCCTCCGCGTCGCCAGCAGTAACGAGGCCGGCGCTCCGGCCGCAGCGGAGGCTGCCGAGTCCGGCGAGGAGGCGCCGCGTCCGCGCCGCCGTCGCCGCGCCGCCAGCACCGATCAGCCGGCCAGTAACGAGGATGACGGCGCCGCCGCCGCGAGCTGACCCCGCAGACAATCAGACAGGAAAGGCCCGGTCATACGATCGGGCCTTCTTTTTGCGCCACGGTCTTCGGAAATGACAGCGCCGTGGCGTCCCGGCGATGACGCTGTTGGGATGGGGAACGGGGCCGATGGGACGGGAGTGGCTCAGGCTACCGTAACGTCGTTGCCCACGGCGATTCGTCCGCCGCCGGTGACGCGCACATAAATTCCACAATCGGTATGGCCGAAGCCGCGCTGGAGATCGTGCGGGATCGTCAGGTCGCGCTGTCCGGTCTCGGGATTGGCGTTGGTCGCCGCACACCGGCCGATGATCTGCTCGACCTTGAGCGTCGCCGGTCCGATGGAGAGCGACTTGCCGACCCACCCCATCTCTTCCCAGGGCTCCAGCCCGTCGACCAGCAGATTGCCGCGGAACCGCATCGGGTCGACCGGCTTGCCGACCACCCGCGCCAGGTCGGTCACCGAGGCCTGGTTGATGATCGACAGGAACGGGGCGTCGACATCGGTATAGCCGCGCCCGCCGAGGTCGACGATCTTCGGCGCGCCGCGCAGATCGTTCTTGGCGTAGGCGGCGAAAAACTGCTCGATCACCGTACAGCCGGTGCGGCTGGTCAACTCGCCGCGGGCGATCTGCCGACCGTTGCGTCGGATTTCCAGGGTCGCGGTCGCGTCGTCGAACACGGTCTCCAGCGCCGCCAGTTTCGGCACGGTCATGACCTGCAGGAAATGCGCCTTGGAAAGCCAGTCGGGGGCGGCCGGATTGACCGGCGCCGACCCATGGGCGACGGCGAAGCGGCGGTCGAACGGGATCAGCCGGTCGGCCTCAAGATCAACTGCCCCAAGCGTCTCGGCGGACAGCCCTTTCACCGGAAAACGATGGATCGATGTGACGCGCGCGCTCATGAATTGACAGAACGCCCGCGCGCTCCCGCTGTCAACGCGGGCGTGCCGCGCGGAGCCGTGCGTCGGCGCCTTGTGTGGCCGCACTGCAACACCCATGTCTCATCTGCAGACGGGCGGTGCCTCTTTTGGGCCGCCCGGACGCCGGGAGCGGGGGTATACTTTCCGTATCTCGGACCAGGCTGTCGATGCCGCCTCATGGGGCATTGACGGTCGTACTGGCGAAACGCGGTACTCGTGGAGAACGAACGATGAATTTCGAGAAACTGTCCGACCGCTGCAAGGGGTTCCTGCAGGCGGCGCAGACCATGGCGCTCGGCCGCGGTCATCAGCGGCTGATGCCGGCCCACCTCCTGAAGGTGTTCATCGAGGATTCCGAAGGTCTGGCGGCGACGCTGATCCAGCGCGCCGGCGGTGACCCGAAGGCGACACTGGCGCGGGTCGACGGGCTCCTGGGCAAGATCCCGCAGGTCGAGGGGGGCGGGGCCGGTCAGGTCTACATGTCCTCCGAACTGGCGAAGATCCTCACCCAGGCCGAGGAGGTGGCGAAGAAGGCCGGCGACGAATACGTCACCGTCGAGCGACTGCTGTTGGCCATTGCTCTGTCCTCCGGGACCGACGCGGCCAAGGCGCTGACCGAAACCGGCCTGTCGCCGCAGGATCTGGAGAAGGCGATCCAGGACATGCGCAAGGGCCGCACGGCCGACAGTGCCAATGCCGAGGGCAATTTCGACGCCCTGAAGAAATACACCCGCGACCTCACCGAGGCGGCGCGCGACGGCAAGATCGACCCGGTCATCGGCCGTGACGAAGAGATCCGCCGCACCATTCAGGTCCTGTCCCGGCGCACCAAGAACAATCCGGTCCTGATCGGCGAGCCCGGTGTGGGCAAGACCGCCATCGTCGAGGGGCTGGCCCAGCGCATCGTCAACGGCGACGTGCCGGAGGGATTGAAGAACCGCAAGGTGCTCGTGCTCGACCTGGGCGCGCTGATCGCCGGGGCGAAGTTCCGCGGCGAGTTCGAGGAGCGGCTGAAATCCGTGCTGAACGAGCTCGGCCACACCGAAGGCGAGGTCATCCTGTTCATCGACGAGCTGCACACCCTGGTGGGGGCCGGCGCGGCCGAGGGCTCGATGGATGCGTCCAACATGCTCAAGCCCGCCCTGGCCCGCGGCGAGTTGCATTGCGTCGGCGCCACGACCCTGGACGAGTACCGCAAGCATATCGAAAAGGATGCCGCCCTGGCGCGACGCTTCCAGCCGGTCTTTGTCCCCGAGCCGGGCGTGGTCGAGACCGTGTCGATCCTGCGTGGGCTGAAGGAGAAATACGAGCTGCACCACGGTGTGCGCATCACCGATAGCGCGCTGGTGGCGGCGGCCAATCTCTCCAACCGCTACATCACCGACCGCTTCCTGCCGGACAAGGCCATTGATCTGATGGACGAGGCGGCGAGCCGCCGGCGCATGGAGGTCGACAGCAAACCCGAGCAGATCGACGAGTTGGACCGCAAGATCATCCAGCTCAAGATCGAGCGCGAGGCGCTGAGGAAGGAAGCCGACAAGGCCAGTCGAGACCGCCTGGAGACCCTTGAGGAGGAACTGGCGGATCTGGAGGACCGGTCGGCTGAGCTGACCGCTCGCTGGCAGGGCGAGAAGGAGGTCCTGTCGGGCTCGCAGAAGGTGAAGGAGAAGCTCGACAACGCCCGCCAGGAGCTGGAGGTGGCGAAGCGCGCCGGCGACCTGACCCGGGCGGGCGAGCTGACATATTCGGTCATTCCGGAGCTGGAACAGACCCTGGCCCATGCCGAGGATGCGTCGTCCAAACGCATGCTGAAGGAGGAGGTGTCCGACAGCGACATCGCCTCGGTCGTGTCGCGCTGGACCGGCATTCCGGTCGACAAGATGCTGGAGGGCGAGCGCGACAAGCTGCTGGCGATGGAGGACAACCTGCACAAGCGGGTGGTCGGCCAGGACGAAGCTATTACCGCCGTGGCCAACGCGGTGCGCCGCGCCCGCGCCGGCTTGCAGGATCCGAACCGACCGATCGGCTCGTTCCTGTTCCTTGGCCCCACCGGCGTCGGCAAGACCGAGCTGACCAAGGCGCTGGCCGAGTTCCTGTTCGACGACGAGCACGCCATGGTGCGCCTCGACATGTCGGAATTCATGGAAAAGCACGCCGTCGCCCGGCTGATCGGTGCGCCGCCGGGCTATGTCGGCTACGAGGAGGGCGGCACCCTGACCGAGGCGGTGCGCCGCCGGCCCTATCAGGTCGTGCTGTTCGACGAGGTCGAGAAGGCGCATCCCGATGTGTTCAACGTGCTGCTGCAGGTGTTGGATGATGGCCGCCTGACAGACGGTCAGGGCCGCACGGTCGATTTCCGCAACACCCTGATCATCATGACCTCGAACCTTGGCGCCGATGCTTTGGCGGCGATACCGGACGGAGCCAATGTGGACTCGGTGCGCGAGCAGGTGATGGAGGTGGTGCGGGCGTCGTTCCGGCCGGAATTCCTGAACCGGATCGACGAGGTACTGCTGTTCGCCCGTCTGGCGCGCGAGGCGATGAAGGGCATTGTCGACATCCAGCTCAAGCACCTGCGCCGGATGCTCGCCGACCGCGACATCAAGCTGGCGCTGGACGACGCGGCCCTGGCCTGGCTGGCGGAGGCGGGCTACGACCCGGTCTACGGCGCCCGGCCGCTGAAGCGGGTGATCCAGCGCTCGCTGCAGAACCCGCTGGCGAACCGCATCCTGGAAGGCAAGATCAGGGACGGCGACGTGGTGATCGTCTCGGCAGCCGGCGGGGCCCTCGTCATCGACGGCGAGACCGCCGCCAACGGCGACGTGGCGATCGAGGCGGCGGAGTAGGGGACCGAGTAGGAGGCGTCTGCTTCGCCCTCACCAACATCCCTGGGTCCCGGGCAGCGCGATCGCGCTTCCGGGACTCTGGCGGCGCTCGGGCCGGGCCCCCAACCCTCGCTGAGCTCGACCTGTACCACGGCAGGCGTTTGGGCCATGACGCCGCTCCCCTTGCATCCCCCCGCCAGCGGCCTTAAGACCGTGCCTCACCAACGCTTTCACGAGGTTCCGTCATGGCCAGTCCAGCCCCTGCGAACAGCCTGCGAACCGGGCCGGACGAGAACGGTCATTTCGGCATCTTCGGCGGCCGTTACGTCGCCGAAACGCTGATGCCTCTGATCCTCGATGTCGAGGCGGCCTACACCGCGGCAAAACTGGATCCGGAGTTTCAACGCGAATTCGAGTACTACCAGAAGCACTACATCGGCCGCCCGAGCCCGCTGTACTTCGCCGAACGGCTTACCGACCACTTCGGCGGCGCCAAGCTGTACTTCAAGCGCGACGAGCTGAACCACACCGGCGCGCACAAGATCAACAACGTCATCGGCCAGGCGTTGCTCGCCAAGCGCATGGGCAAGACCAAGATCATCGCCGAGACCGGCGCCGGTCAGCACGGCGTGGCCACCGCCACCGCCTGCGCGCTGTTCGACATGGAGTGCGAGGTCTTCATGGGCGCGGTCGATGTCGACCGCCAGAAGCCGAATGTCGACCGTATGCGCCTGCTCGGCGCCAAGGTCCATCCGGTGACCTCCGGTTCGTCCACCCTGAAGGATGCGATGAACGAGGCCCTGCGCTACTGGGTCTCCAAGCCCGACACCCATTTCTACATCATCGGCACGGTAGCCGGCCCGCACCCGTACCCGGCCATGGTCCGCGACTTCCAGTCGGTGATCGGCATCGAGGCCAAGGCGCAGATGCTGGAGGCCGAGGGCCGGCTGCCGGACACGCTGGTCGCGGCGATCGGCGGTGGTTCCAATGCCATGGGCCTGTTCCATCCGTTCCTCGACGACACCGACGTGGCGCTGATCGGCGTCGAGGCCGGGGGTCACGGGGTCGATACCGACAAGCACGCCGCCTCGCTCACCGGCGGGCGGCCGGGCGTGCTGCACGGCAACCGCACCTATCTGCTGCAGGACGATGACGGCCAGATCGCCGAGGCTCATTCCATCTCGGCCGGCCTCGACTATCCCGGTATCGGTCCGGAGCATTCCTGGCTGCATGAGCTCGGCCGCGTGCAATATGTCTCGGTCACCGACGACGAGGCGCTGGAGGCGTTTGCGCTGTGCACCCGCAAGGAGGGGATCATCCCCGCGCTTGAGCCGTCCCACGCGCTGGCGCATGTGGGTAAGATCCTAGGCGACCTGCCGAAGGACCATATCGTGGTGATGAATCTGTGCGGGCGCGGCGACAAGGACGTCGATGCCGTCATTCCGAAGCTCGAGGCGAAGGGTCTGCTCTGATGGGTGCTGGTGTGGGACGGATCGACGCCAAGTTTGCATCGCTTAGGCAGGAGGGTCGCGCGGGCCTGGGTGTGTTCATCACGGCCGGCGATCCGGATGCGGCGACCAGTGCGGCGCTCCTGAAGGGACTGCCGGGGGCCGGCGCCGACATGGTCGAGTTCGGCATGCCGTTCACCGACCCGATGGCCGACGGTCCGGCGATCCAGGAGGCGAGCCAGCGCGCGCTACGCGGCGGCATGACGCTGAAGGGCACGCTCGCTCTGGTGAAGGAGTTTCGCCAGGGCAACCAGGACATGCCGATCATCCTGATGGGCTACTACAACCCGATCTACTCCTACGGGGTGGATGCGTTCCTCACCGACGCGCTGGATGCCGGGGCCGACGGCCTGATCGTCGTCGACCTGCCGCCGGAGGAGGATAACGAGCTCTGCGTGCCGGCCCTGAAGCGGGATATGGCCTTCATCCGGCTCGCCACCCCGACCACCGACGACAAGCGTCTGCCCAAGGTGCTGACCAACACGTCCGGCTTCGTCTATTACGTGGCGGTCGCGGGAATTACCGGCTCCGCGTCGGCGTCCAACGACATGATCACCGGCGCCGTCGAACGCCTGAAGCGCCACACCGACCTGCCGGTCTGCGTCGGTTTCGGCATCAAGACGCCGGAACAGGCGGCCGACGTGGCCAAGGTGGCGGACGGCGCGATCGTCGGCACGGCCGTGGTCAATGCGATCAAGGGGTCGCTCGATGGCGATGGCGGGGCGACGGCGACGACGGTGTCGGATACGCTCGGCTTCGTGAAGACGCTGGCGGCCGGCGTGCGCGGGGCGCGCGCCTGACCGATTGAAAAGTGCCGGCCATCCGATGCGGCCGGTCAAACGAAGCGACAGAGAGAGGCGGAAATGAACTGGCTCACCAGCTCGGTCCTGCCGAAGATCAAGGCCTGGGTCGGCGCCCGCGAGGTGCCGGACAATCTCTGGCAGAAATGCCCATCCTGCGGCCAGATGCTGTTCCATCGCGATCTGGAGGAAAACTTCCAGGTCTGCACCGCCTGTGACCATCATCTGCGGATGAGCGCCACTGACCGGCTCGCCATGCTGTTCGACAAGGGCGAGTACCAGACGATCGAGCTGCCGAAGACGGCCGCCGATCCACTGAAATTCCGCGACCGCAAGCGTTATACCGACCGCATGCGCGAGGCCCAGGTGAAGACCGGCCGCAGCGACGCGATCATCGTCGCGCACGGAATGATCGAGACCGCGCCGGCGGTCTGCGCGGTGTTCGACTTCTCCTTCATGGGCGGGTCCATGGGCACCGGTGTGGGCGAGGGGCTGGTCCGCGCCGCGCGGCTGGCCGAGACCCAGGATGCCGGGCTGATCGTGTTTCCGGCCTCCGGCGGTGCGCGCATGCAGGAGGGTATCCTCTCCCTCATGCAGATGCCGCGCTCCGTCGCCGCGGTCGAGCGGCTGAAGGAGAAGGGACTGCCCTTCATCGTCGTGCTGACCGATCCGACCACGGGCGGCGTGACGGCCTCCTTTGCCATGCTGGGCGATCTGCATCTGGCGGAGCCCGGATCGATCATCGGCTTCGCCGGCCAGCGGGTGATTCAGGAGACCATCCGCGAGCAGCTTCCGGAAGGGTTCCAGAAAGCCGAATATCTGCGCGACCACGGGATGGTCGATGCCGTCGTGCACCGCCGCGAACTCAAGGCGATGCTGGGCCGTCTGCTGAGTCTGATGATGTTCCGTGAGCCGTCCGCCGAAGTCGTCGCCCTGCCGCAGCCGGATCTCGACATTCCGGGTCCGGTCCGCGACGACGATGGCGATGCGGCGGTGCCGCATACCGCTGATACGACGGCACCCAAGACCCTCTGATCGCGGGCGGATCCGTTCAGCTACGTCACGACACGCCTCTTGCGGAGGGCATGGCCATA
The DNA here is from genome assembly GCA_029212785.1 of Thalassobaculaceae bacterium. GTDB lineage: Bacteria > Pseudomonadota > Alphaproteobacteria > Thalassobaculales > Thalassobaculaceae > Thalassobaculum. The sequence continues at coordinate 43,146 of JARGOG010000026.1, read as the reverse complement.
ACCGCCCCGTCTTCAATTCCCAGCGCCGCCGCGGGGACCCCCGCCCCGGACGCCATTCTGGCACGCCTGCAGACCCTGCATCCCAAGGCGATCGACCTGTCGCTCGATCGCGTGCAGACCTTGCTCGAGCGGCTGGGAAATCCCGAGCGCGCAGTGCCGCCGGTGATCCATGTCGCCGGGACCAACGGCAAGGGCTCCGTCATCGCCTATCTTCGGGCAATTCTGGAGGCCGCGGGACATCGGGTTCACGTCTATACCTCGCCGCACCTGGTGCGCTTCAACGAGCGCATCAGGCTGGCCGGGGAGGTGATCGACGATGCGCTCTTCTCCGAGGTGCTCGAGGAATGCGAGCGCATCAACGGCGGCGCCCCGATCACCCTGTTCGAGATCACCACGGCGGCGGCCTTCCTGGCCTTCTCGCGGGTGCCGGCCGACGTGCTGCTGCTGGAGGTCGGACTTGGCGGGCGGTTCGACACCACCAACGTCATCGACCGGCCGCTGGCCTGTGTCATCACCCCGGTCTCCATCGACCATGTGGCGTTCCTCGGCGACACGATCGAGAAGATCGCCTTCGAGAAGGCCGGTATCATCAAGCCGGGCGTCCCGCTGACCGTGGGGCCCCAGGGGCCGGCGGCCCTGAAGGTCATCGCCGACCGGGCATCGGCGCTCGGCGCGCCGATGCGGGTCTACGGGCGCGATTACGTGGCCCGGCGCGACGGCGATGGCATGACGGTCGAGACGGAGGAGGGGGTCGAGGCGCTGCCGCTGCCGTCGCTGCCGGGGGCGCATCAGGTCGACAACGCCGCCGTGGCGGCCGCCGTGGCCCGGTCGGTGGCCGGAACCCTGGCCAATACCGCCGAGCACCGCCAACGGGGTGTGCGGACCGCCTCCTGGCCGGCCCGTATGCAACGCCTCACCCAGGGACCGCTGGTGGCGATGCTGCCCGCGGGCTGGACGCTCTGGCTCGACGGCGGGCACAACGCCGACGCGGGCCGCGCGATCTCGGCCGAGCTGGCCGCCTGGCGGCGCGACCGGCCGGACGAGCCGGTGCATCTGATCGTTGGCATGCTGAACACCAAGGCGGCGGACGACTATCTGCGACCCTTCGCCGGCCTGCCCGCCAGCGTGTCGACGGTCACCATTCCAGGCGAGACCGCGAGCCTGTCGGCCGAGGCGGTGGCGGCGATGGCGAGTACGGCGGGCGTGGCGGCGGCGGCGCGGGACAGCGTGGCCACGGCCTTGGCCCAAGTGATCGCCGCCGGCGACGCCAAGGGCCGGGTGCTGATCGCCGGCTCGCTCTACCTCGCGGGTCGGGTGCTGGCGGAGAATGGCTAAACCCCGACTTCCCCGACCTCGCCTTGAGCAACGCTGGGGCGTGTCGAAGAGCCCAATAGCGAACGGCCCCGCCGAAGCGGGGCCGTCCTGTCAGGCAAACTGTCTGGCTCAGGTGCTCAGATCGACGACTCGATCCACTGCTTGAGCTGGCTCTCGGGCAGGGCGCCGATCTTCTGGGCGTGGACCTGACCTTCCTTGAAGACCATGAGCGTGGGAATACCGCGCACGCCATAGGCGGCGGGGGTCTTCGGATTGTCGTCGATGTTCAGCTTCACGACCTTCACCTGCTGGCCGAGCTCGTCCGAGATCTTCTCCAGGGACGGGCCGATCATCTTGCAGGGGCCGCACCACTCGGCCCAGAAGTCGACCACCACGGGGGTGTCGGACTTCAAGACGTCCTCGTCGAACGAGGCGTCGGAAACCGGGTTAGTCGTCATCGAATCTTCCTTTCGCGGTTCCTCCGGCGGAGATTAGGAACGCCGCTCGTCATGGTCAAGGCAATGCGCCAAACCCTTGAAGCAGCGCGTCCGGAATAGGCATCAGTGTCGGCCCGTCGGTCCAAAGCAGGGCGCATCGCACCGTTCGACCGGGATATAGGGAGGCCACCAGTGTGTGATAGGTCGCCAACTGGCGCATGTACATATCCGATACGGCACCGATCGAGACCGGGGGCGGCCGGTTGGTCTTGTAGTCGACAATAAGCACCGAGTCCTGCGCCACGGCGAGCCGGTCGATGCGTCCGGAGACGATCTGTGGACCCTCCGGTCCGTCGACCTGCCCGACGATCGGGACCTCCGCGCGTGAACCCGGCGCGAAGACCGGTGCGAATTCCGGGTGATCGAGCACCGCCAGCACCTCGTCGAGCCACGAATCGATCTGTTCCTCGGCCAGGGCATGGATCGGGCGGGCGAGCAGGGCGCGTCCGGCTTCGCGACGCCGGTCGGCTGCCATGTCGGGGAGCAACTGGAGCAGACGGTGCAGCAGCACGCCGCGCTTGAACGGATCGGTGCCGTCGCGCTGCAGCGGCGAGCGGACCGGCGGCTCGTCCGAGGCGGGGCGCGACGGGGCCAGCGGGCGTGGCGGCGTCGGTTCGCGCGGGGCGGTGCCCGTCGCCCAGTCGGGTAGCGGTGCCGGCGCGCGGGACCCGGAGGGCGCGCGGGGCGCCGGCACCGCCGCCTCCTGAGGCGTGGCGAGGACCAGGGCGGTGTCGGCCCCGTCCGGGGTGACGCCGGGCAGGGACGCTGGCGCCGCCACCTCCGGCAGGCCGGCGCGGGCATGGCCGAACCAGCCCTTGTCGACGGGATCGCGCTTGCCCTTCCAGCCGCAGACGATCAACCGATCCTCGGCTCGGGTCATGGCGACATAGAGCAGGCGGCGATACTCCTCCTCCATCGCCTGCCGGGCGGCGGCGCGGGCGTTGGCGGAGACTTGGTCGGCGCTGGCGCTGGACGGTGCCCACAGCGGTATCTCGACGCCGATACGGTGCCACACCACGGGATCGCGCAGCTGCGGCGGGCGAACCGTGTCGGGCAGGATGACGATCGGTGCCTGCAGGCCCTTGGCCCCGTGCACGGTCATCACCCGGACCTGATCGACCTCGCCGCCCTCCAGCTCGCGCTTCACCTCCTGTTCGCTGGCGACGACGGCGTGCAGGAAGCTCTGGAGCGCCGGCGGGTTCTCGCGCTCGTAATCCAGCGCCTGGGCCAGAAACTCATCGATCGCGTCCTCGCAGTCCGGGCCGAGCCGGGCGACGAGCCGCTGGCGTCCCCGATCGGCCGACAGAACCTGCTGGTAGAACGCATGCGGCGGGAGGTGTCGGGCGAGGGCCGCCCAGCGGGACAGCCGGCCGGCGGCGCGCCCGAAGGCCTCGTGTTGATCCGCCCGGCGTCGGAGCTCGGCCCAGAGTCGGCGTTCCCGGCGTCCGTAGGACAGCTCCAGCAAGTCCTCCTCGCTCATGCCGACAAGCGGGCTCTTCAGCACGGTGGCCAGCGTGAGGTCGTCGTCCGGCAGCAGCATCGCCTCGCCGAGGGCGATTAGGTCGCGCACCGCCATCTGCTCGGTCAGTACCATGCGGTCGACACCTGCCACCGGAACGCCGGCGGATTTCAGGGCCCGCACCAGCTCGGCGACGAAGGCGCCGCGACGGCGCACCAGCACCATGACGTCGCCCGGCCGTATCGGTCGGTTCTTCGCCTCCAGGATCTCGCCGGTGGCGAGCCAGGCGGCGATCCGGCCGGCAATAATCTGGGCGAGGCGGGTTACCGGGGCGTCCAGGGACGCGCGGGTCAGCGGCGGCGACCAGGGGTCGCCCGCCTCCTCGTCCTCCGGCTCGATCACCGGCCAGAGTTCGACCCGTCCGGCCTGACCTTCCCGGCTGGCACGGTGGGCGATCTCGCGGGTGACGCCGGAGACGATCTCGGCCACACCCTGGCGCGCATCCTCGCGGGCGAAGACGGCATCCACCGCGCGCAGCACGGCCGATGTGGAGCGGAAGGAGACCTGCATCTGCACATCGCGGAAGCTTTGCTCGGCGGCCTCGACCCGGCCGGCGAAATAGCCGCGCGCGTCGGTGAACCCGGCCGGATCGGCGCCCTGGAAGCTGTAGATCGACTGTTTGACGTCGCCGACCGCGAAGATCGTTCGCGGCCGGTCCGGTGCCCGTTCCGACGCCGCCCCGAGGCCGGCGAAGAACTCCTCGGCGAGCGCGCGGACGATCTCCCACTGGGCCGGGCTGGTGTCCTGGGCCTCGTCGATCAGGATGTGCTCTAGCCCTTCATCCAGCTTGAACAGCACCCAGGCCGCGTTTCCGGGCGCGGCGAGCAGGCGGCGGGCCCGCTCGACCAGATCCTCGAAATCGAGCAGGGCTCGGCGCGCCTTGGCGCTGCCATAGGCGTCGATGATGGCGGCCGACAGACGAATCAGGGCGGCGCTGCGCAGCGCCGTGTCGAGCGCCTTGCGCTTTTCCTCGACGGCGAGGATGCGGTTGGCCTCGCGGGTCAGATCGGCGAGGAGGGTGGAGGCCCGCTCCTGCACGCCCTTGGTGGCGAGCCGGGCCTGGATCGAACCGTCCTGGGTCAGCAGGGCGCGTTTGTAGTCGTCCCAGCCCAGGGCGCGGGCATCGGCATCGGGCAGCGAGAGCCAGGCGAACAGGGTCTCCGCGCGGCCGATATCCGTCTTCGACCCGGCGGCGAGTGCACTGGCGGCATCGTGCAGGACGGCGCGCTCGAAGGCGCCGTCGTCGCCGGCCGCCCGGCGCAGGCTCCAGTCGGTCCCGCTCGGGTCGGTGCCGAGTGTGGCGTGCAGGCGGGCGGTGATGGCGTCGATCCCGCCGGCAAGTTCGATCGCTCGGGTCAGGCGGGTGCGTTGGAGCAGCATGCCTGTCAGCAGGTCGCGCACGGTCTGCTCCGTCGCCCGTTCCGTCACCAGGGCGAGCGCGTCGGCGAGGTCGTCGTCGGCCCCGCCGCGGGCGCGCTCCAGCACGACGCGCTCGGCGTCCTCCAACAGCGTGGCGGCGGCCCGGTCATCAGCCAGGCGGAAGTTCGGCGGCACGCCGGCTTCAAGCGGGAAGCGGCCGAGCAGGGATTGGGCGAAAGCGTGGATAGTCTGGATCTTCAGGCCACCCGGCGCGTCCAGCACTTCGGCGAACAGGCGCCGTGCCTTGGCCATGCGGTCCTGGCTGGCGACCCGGCCGTCCAGCGCCTCCAGTTGGCGGCCCAGTTCCTCGGCATCCAGCACGGTCCATTGGGCCAGTGTGCGCGACAACCGGGTCGCCATTTCCGCCGCCGCCGCCTTGGTGAAGGTCAGACAGAGCAGGCGCTGTGGTCGGGTCCCGGCCAGCAGCAGGTTCAGCAGCCGGTCGGTCAGCACCTTGGTCTTGCCCGATCCGGCCGAGGCCGCGACCCAGGCGGAAACGGACGGATCGGCCGCCTCGCGCTGGTTGCGGGTCGCCTCCTCGATCGCGCTGCGGGCTTCGATCAGGCTCATCTCAGCCCTCTCCCTCGTCGCCGGCGGCCCAGTCGCCGGTGCGCGCCAGATGGTCGTAATCGTTGAAGCGCAGGCTGCGGCGCGGGTCCGGGGCGGCGTGATAGGGGGTGCTCTCGTCGTCGAAGGCGGCGATCAACGCTTCCAGACCGGCGCGGGCGCTCTCCACCAGGTCGGGCACCGAGGTATCGACCCCGTCGATCCTGCCCGGTGGGGTGCCGCCACCGACGCGCCAGTATTCCAGGGAAGCCACATCGCCTGCCGCCAGGCCCTGCTCGGCGAAGCCACCGGCCATCAGGATCATCGCTTCCAGGGGAAGCTGCGGCGCACGGCCCGATTTCAGGTCGCTAAGGGTCGGGTTGGAACCGGTCTTGTAGTCGATGATGGCGTAGGTACCGTCGCCGCGCTTGTCGATCCGGTCGGCTTTGCCGAACAGCACGAAGGGGCCGGCCGGGCCCGGCAGGGTCAGCGCCCCCTCTTTCTCCGTGGCGGAGTGGTCGAGCGACTTGCGGCGCTCGCGCTCCACCTCGACGAACCACCGGGCGACCCGCTCGAATCGCGGCCACCAGAAGGCCCACACGCCCGGCCGGTCCATATGTGCCGCGAAACTCTTCTTGCCGTAATCGATCAGGACATCCGCCGGGGTCGGTGGCAGATCGCGGGGAAAATCCCGCACGAAGGCGTCGAGGGCCTCGTGGATCGCATTGCCGCGCTCGATGGCGCCGACCTCCATGTCCAGCGGATCGAGCTTGCGGAGGTTGAGAATGTAACGGGCATAGATCGAATAGGGGTCGCGCAGCCAAGTGTCGATCCGGGTGACCGGAAGCTTCCGGGGCCGCTGGTCCAGGCGCGGCCGCGGCTCCGGCGGGCGGCCGGGGTCGGGTGTCGCCGGGGTGTCGAGCAGGGCGTGCCAGCGGGCGGGGGCGTCCCAGGAGATCAGCCGCTCCTCGCTGTGCAGGGCACGGGCCACGGTGTCGAGCCGCAGTAGCCAGCGCGACGGGATGGTCGGGCTGCCGTCGACCCGTTGCGACCGGGTCAGGAACACTTCGCGTCCGCCGAGGGCCATGGCGACGTCATGCGCGGCCTTGCCGATGGCGAGATCGATGGCGGGCAGGCCGAAGTCCCGGCGCATCGGCCGACTCATCCAAGGATCCGGTCTCGGTTCGGCCGGCCATGTGCCTTCGTTCAACCCGCCGAGGATGACCCGGTCGAAGGCGAGCAGGCGGGCCTCCAGGACACCGAGGATGTGCAGGCGCGGGTGGCTGCCGTAGCGCGGCCGCACCACCCGCCCTTCCAGCAGGGCGTCGAACAGGCCGGGCCAGTCGCCGCCGGCGATCGGTTCCATTCCCGCAGCGCCGTCGGCGAACTCGTTGGACAGCCGCGCCAAGGCCTCCCCCGCCTCTCCGACCCACAGGCGCAGGCTGCCATGGGTGTCGTCGGAGGTGGCCAGCGCCTCGGCGGCGCGCAGATGGGCGTCGAGAATTTCGGGGACGGCGACCGAACGTCGGCTCAGCGCCGTCTCCAGCGGGGCGAGCGCGTCGGCCAGCCGGTCGCAGAAGCCGAGCAATGCGGCCATCGGCTCCGGTTCCAGCATCGAGGCGGTGATCGCCTTGCGCAAACCGGCGAGTCCGGCCGCCGGGCGCGCGCCCCGCAGGATGTCCCGGTCCAATCGCTCCACCAGCCGGTCGAATCGGTCCGCTGCCAGGCCGCAGGCGGTCAGTGGATGCTTGAGCAGAGAGAGCAGGGCAACCGGCGCGCTGTCGACCATGGCGCGGGCCAGTAGCCGCAGGAACACCGCGACCCCGCTATTGGCCAGCGGCGCGCCGCCGGAATCGTTGACCTCCAGCCGCTCACCGTCGCTCCGGGCGACGCGCCAGCGCCGAAGCTCCACCGCGACCCGGCGGGCGAGACGGCGGTCCGGCGTGACCAGGGCGGCGGTCTTGCCGGGCACCTCGAGCACCTCGCGCATCAGCAGCGCGATCACGCCGGCCTCCTCGCGCGGCGAGGCGGCGTCGATCCGGGTGAGCCCGTCGAAGGCGGCCGGCGTGGGGGCGTCGGCGGCGGTCGAGAGCCCACGCCATGCCTCGGTCGTGGCGGCCGGACGCATGGCCTCGCGGATCAGCCGGTCGCGCCCGCCGGTGACCGAAGGCGACCACTCCCGCACGTCGCTACGGTCGAGGCCGAGGGTCCGGAGCAGGCTGTGCAACCCGTGCTGCGGGTGGGTTGGGTCGTCGCCGATGGCGGCCCAACTCGCCGCGTCGCTCTCCATGTCGAGGCCAGGCAGCACGATGGCGCCCGCCGGCAGCGCCAGCACCGCCCGCATCAGTTCGGCCGTCGCGGGGATCGAGCCGGTGGAGCCGGCGACGATCACCGGCGTGGTGGGAGGGTTCGCCGCCAGCGCCGCCGCCTCCGCCCGCATCAGCGCATCGCGCCGGGCCATCGGGTCGATCGCCGCGAGTTCCTGCAGCCGTCCGGGCCAGATCTCAGTGACGATCTTCAGGAAGGCGATGGTCTTGTCCCAATGGGCGGCATAGGCATCGGGCGCGAGGCTGTTCAGCGCGACGAAGTCGAGCCCGTGCATCTGCACTTCGTCGATCAGCCGGGCCAGGGCGGCAGCGAGGCGGTAGGCATGTTCCGGCGTGTCGGGGGTGGCACTGTCCGGATCGGCGCGCAGATAGGCGGTGACCAGGCGCATCAACTCGAGGTGGCGCTGCAGGTCCGGTATGGCGGGCGGGATCTCAAGCGCGCCGGCCGCCCCCGCTTCCTCGCCGGTCTCAACGTCGAGCAGATCCTCGTCGACATCGGATATGGTCGACAACTTCGGCAGCAACATCGGCCGACCGTCGCCGAAGCGCAGGAAGGCGTCCGCCGCCGAGCGCACCGCGCGCCGGGTCGGCAGCAGCAGACGGACATCGGTCAGCGCGATCGGGTCGCCGTCCACGCGGTTCCACACGCCCGCCGCCAGCCGGTCCAGGAACGGCGTGCCGATGGGGATCGTATAGATGCGGTCGGTCATCCGGCTGCGTTACCTGGTCCCACGGGGCGCGCCCCGCAGTCGTCAGAAGAAGGGCACGTCGGCGACATGGCCGCCGGCGAAGCGCTGGTTGGCCTGCTCCAGATCGGCGGGCGTGGAAATATGATACCAGAGCCCGTCATGCAGCGCGCCGAAGAGCCGGCCCTGCGCTTCCGCGTGGTCGTAGAGCCGCTTCATCGAGAACGGCCCGTCCGGCGCGGCCCTGAAGATGCGGGGATGGACGATGGACACGCCCATATAGGCGTAGGGTGCGATTCGACCCTCCTCCCGGCCCGAGATCCGGCCGAGTTCATCCATCGTGTAGTCGCCATAGCCGTGCCAGCCAAGCACCCGGGCGAAGGGATACAGGAGAAGCTGAATGTCCATCCTCTCCGGGTCCCAGGTATCGGCGAAGCGGTGCAGGGCGTTGCGCAGACCATCCAGCCACACGCTGTCGCCGTTGATGACGAAGAACGGCGCGTCGCCGAGATGGGGCAGGGCATTCCTCACCCCGCCGCCGGTCTCCAGCACCACGTCTTCCTGTAGGACGGTGATCTCCGGGGCCGCGCGGTCCTTGAGATGATCTTCCAGTTGTTCGCCGAGATAGTGAGCGTTCAGGACGGCGCGCTTGACGCCGGCACGGGTCAGGTGCTCCAGCGTGCGGTCGACGATCGGCACGCCGCAGACCGGAACGAGTGGCTTCGGCACCGTGTCGGTCAATGGCGCCAGGCGTGTGCCGCGGCCGGCGCACAACACCATGGCGGTGTCCGGCAGCCAGGTCGGTCGGCGGCTCAGTCCAGACAGCAGCATGACAGGGTCCTCACCGGTCTTTCAGCGCTTGATTTCGGGGCTGACCGAGGCCGGCAGTCGCCGGTCCGGATCGGGGATCCGACGGAATGCCGACGGCATCTCCCGGTCGAGCCAGTCGGCCACCGGACCAAGGTCCGCCCGCGCGACATTCGTCTCGATATGCGCCCAGCAGCGCGGAATGTGAACCATATAGCTGGTGCGCTCGAAGAAACCCTGCTGGCGGCCGAACTGTCCCAGGATCTTGATCGCCCGCTGAGCGCCGAGCGCGTGGTAGGCGCGTAGGAAGGCATTCCAATCGGCGACGTTCCGACGGCTCCGGTAGCGCGCGAGCATCGCCGTCTCCAACCCCGACGCCAGATCGCGCCGCGCATCCTGCAGCAGCGAGACCAGGTCGTAGGCGGGGTTGCCGGACAGCGCGTCCTGGAAATCCAGCAATCCGCAGCGCGCGAGGCCTTCGCGTCCCGGCAGGATCATCAGGTTGTCGACGTGGAAGTCGCGCAGCACCAGGGTATCCGGCCCGTCGGTCATGACCGGAACGGCGGCGCGCCATGCCGCGCGGTAGGCCTCGGCCACGTCGCTGGAGACCAGATCGCCGAGCACCAGCGGCGCGAACCAGCGCAGCATCCGGTCGGCCTCCTCGACCAGTCGGTTGCCGTCATAGGGCGGGGCGGAGAAGCCGATTTCCGGCGCGCGCGCGTGCAGATCGGCCAGCAGGTCGACGGCGAGGCTGTACAGCGCCTCTTCGTCCCACTCCCGTTCGCTCGGATCGGCGAGGATGCGGGTGAAGGTACGGTCGCCGAAATCCTCCAACAGAAGCAACCCGGCGGGGACGTCCTCGGCCAGGATCGCCGGGGCGGAATACCCGAATCGGCGCAGCTGAGCGGCGATGTCGAGGAACGGGCGAACGTCCTCGAGGGCCGGCGGGGCATCCATCAACACGGCACGGGCGCCGTCGCGGGTCACCCGATGATACACCCGATAGGAGGCGTCCTTGGCCAGCAGCGTGACCGAAGCCCCGCGCCAGCCGGCGGTTTCCAGAAAAGCACTGATCTCGGCGTCGCGGTCATTCACCCGGCAGGGTTCCCGTCTCGATCTCATCCAGGCGGCCCGTCCAGCGCCCATGGGGCGTCAGATGCGCGATCCGCCGGTCACTTCCATGGCATATTTCCAACGTCAGTTCGAGACGGTCGACGGGGAGGGCTGTGCCGAGCCGGTCCGGCCACTCGACCAGGACCACCGCATCGGCGAACGCTTCCGACAAGCCCAGTTCCTCGACCTCGCCCGGATCGCCGAGCCGATACAGGTCGCAGTGCCAGATGGTTCCGCGGGGGCCGTCATAGGGTTGCACCAGGGTGAAGGTCGGGCTCGGCACCTCGGTATCCGGATCACCGAGCCAGGCGCGGACGAACGACCGGGCCAACTCGCTCTTTCCGGCTCCGAGTGGTCCCGACAGCAGAATGCACAGCCCGGTCTCGGCGGTCCTGGCAAGAGCGGCGGCAAGGCGGTCGGTGGCGTCGAGGTCGTCCAACGGTAGCGAGATCACCTGGTCCCGACTCCGGAGGTCGCCGCGGAGACGGGATGGCGAGGGACGGAGCATACCACCTCGGTTCCCCGGCCCGGCGCGGAGGTCAGCGTGACCGTCCCGTCATGCAGCTCGATGAGCGACTTCACCAGCGCCAGGCCGAGCCCGGCGCCGCTGGACCGGCCGCGTCGCTCGAAGCGCTCGAAGACCCTGGTCTGGTCGTCCAACGCAATGCCGACGCCGGTATCCTTGACGCGAAACGCGACGACTTCGCCGAGGTCCTCGATCGTCAGGACCACATCGCCGCCCTCGGGCGTGAAGGCGATGGCATTGGAGACCACGTTGTACAGTGCCTGGGTGAGTCGCCGCTCGTCGACCTCGATCGGTGGGAGGCCGGCCGGACATCTGACCTCCAGGCCGACGCCACGGGCCCGTACCCGCTCCCGCGCCAGCCCCTCCACTGCACTCGCCAGCGCGGACGGGGCGATCTCCTGACGCTCCAATTCCAGGTAGCCGGCCTCGATGGAGGCGAGATCGAGGATGTCGTTGACCAGCCGTACCAGTCGGTTGGAGGACCCGAGGATCGCGTTGGCGTAATCCTTCTGCCGCTCGTTCATCGGTCCGGCATATTCCTGCTCCAGGACCTCGGAGAAGCCGATGATCGCGTTCAGCGGCGTGCGCAGTTCATAGGAGACGTTGGCCAGGAACTCGCTCTTCAGGCGGTCCGCCGTCTCCAGCGCCTCGGTGCGTTCCTGCAGGGCGTTCTGCACCGCCAGGGTGTCGGTGACGTCGCGGAAGTTCAGCAGGGTGGCACCGTCGGGCAGCGGCACGACCGCGAAGTCGAGGGCAAGACCGTCGGTCAGGTGCACGGTGCCGCTTGTGACCTCGCGCCTGGATAGAAAACCGATCCAGTCGGCTTTGATGTCGGCCCAGGGACGGTCGAGGGGAAACTTCGCCCGCATCGCGTCGAACACCAAATCGGCCGGCGGTTCCAACTCGTCGAAGAACGGATGGTCTTCCGTACCGGTCAGTCCCCACTGGGTGCGGAAGGTCGGATTCGACAGCTTCATGCGACTGTCCACGCCGAACACCACGATGCCTTCGTAGAGGTTGTCCAGCGTCTCCTGCTGGACCGCGGTCAGTGTGTTGTAGGAGCGCTCCAGGGTCAGCCGGTCGGTCACGTCCTCGAAGGTCATGAGCAGGCCGCCGAACGGGTGCGGCGTGACGACCATGCGCAGGGTGCTGTCGTCGGGCAGGAACAGCAGCTCCTCGTGGGCGTCGATCAACGTCGTGAACAGCCGGTTGAAGTCGTCGCGCCAGGCCCGGAAGTCGGATTGTTCGGGCAGCCGGCGGCTCTCGCGCGCCATATCCAGCACCTCGGAAAGGGTCGGCCCCCTTTCCAGGCGCTCCGGCTCGATCTCCCACATCAGGGCGAAGGCGGTGTTGGCGAACACCACGCGCCGGTCGGGGCCGAAGACGGCGATGGCGCTGTTCAGCTTCTCCAGCACCTCGGCATGGGCATCGACGTGGCGCGCCAGTTCGCCCTGGAGCTGCTCCAGCGCCGTCACGTCGCGCCCGGCGCCGATGGTTCCAAGGCCCGCTTCCGACGCCTGGGGCGCCTCCCAGATCTCGAACAGGCGGCGCTTGCCATCGATAACAAGGTTCCTGCTTTCGCTCTGCGCCCGTCCGGTCTCTCTCGCCCGCGACGCCAGGCCGGCGGAGCGTTCCAGGTCAGTGACGAGCGGTTCGGCGGCGGAATTGGCAAAGGCGATGGCGCCGGTCTCGTCGCGGCGCCATACCGGCGCCGGCAGGGTCGCGAGCGTTACATCGGGCCCGAAATCGCGCATCTGTTGGAGCTCGACCTCAAGCTTCAAAATGCGGATACCCCGCTGCCGCACGGCCCAGGCAAGCAGGCAGATGGCCAGTCCCAGGATTGCCAGAATGCCCCATAGAAGCGGGGTCATGGCCGCTTACTCCCTGCCGGACGCTCGACGGAGCCGGTGCGTCCGCGCATTCCCGATATTCTGATCAAATTCTTTTTCACACCAGGAGCCTAGACGCCTGCGGGCGGCAAGTCGACGTTCACACGTCCGGGTATTCCGCCGCGGCATTCCCGGCCTGTCATCGGCCGTGACCAGGGTTGCGGTGCCGCGCCCGGCGGAATGACGTATTCTTCGGGCCAGGGAAGCAAGCGGGTCCGGCAGTGGCGGCCGGGGGAGGATCGCGATGGCGGTGGTGGAGGACATTGAGGCGGTGAGTGGCGGCGGATCGCCCGGGCCTGACCCTGAACGAGCGATGGATACCCGCGTGCTCGGCGAGCAGCTGCAGTTCTTCTTCGGTCAGACCCGCGACGCCGTGGTCGGCCACACGGCGGTGTCGATTGCGGTTTTCCTGCTGCTGCTGAATCAACCGGTCAACCGGACGGCGCTGATCTGGTGGCTGTTCGGGGCGCTGATCGTCGCCGGGCTGCGGCTGGTGATCTATCGCGCATTCCCACGCGGTGATCTCGCGGCACACGACGTCCGGCGCTGGCGTCGTCGATTCGAGGCGATCTCCTTCGCGTCGGGCGGCTCTTTCGGCCTGTTGCCCGTGCTGTTCCTGGAACCGACGAATTTCGAGATCACCGCCTGGATCCTGCTGATCATGGCCGGGCTGTCGGGCGGCGCGCTCGGAACCCTGTCGGCGTATTCCAACGCCTTCAAGTATTACATGCTGGCCGCGATGGTTCCGCTGGTCGTGCGCCTGCTGCAATGCTGGCACCTCGACGACAGCATGGATCTGATGATCATCGCCGTCCTGTTTTCGATGATGGCGGTTTACTTCCTGCGATTCTCGCGCCGCTTCGAGCGCGCCCTGGTCGGCCAGATCAAGAGCCGGCTGGAGAATATCGACCTGGCCGACCGGATGTCCCATCAGGGCGAGGTGTTGCGGTCGGTCATGCAGGCGATCCCCGACGCCATTGCGGTGGTCGAGGACGGTGGGCGCTTCGTCTATCAGAATGACCGCTTTCAGCAGATGTTCGAGGTCCCGGACCACTTGCTGAATGGGACGCTGACCAACCGCGCTTTCAATGCATTCCGTCGCGAGCGTGGTGATTTCGACCATCTCGAACCGGCGGAGATGCGAAAGCAGTTGCAGAACTGGGAGCGTCTGGAGGCGGCGGGCGAGGATTTCGGCTACGAACGGGTCCTGAAGGACGGCCGCATCCTGCGGGTCGACAACCGCCCGATGCCCGATGGCGGTTGGGTGCGCTCCTGGATCGACGTGTCGGACGAACGTGCGGCCGCCGCCGAGACGGCCCGCTGGAGTCGGTTGCTGCAACTCACTCTCGACCATGTCGACCAGGGGCTGACCTTCGTCGACGCCGACGGCAATCACGTCCTGGCCAACCGGCGGTTCTGCGAGCTGGTCGGGCTGCCGGAGGACTATATCCGACGTGTCATTCCGCAGAGCGAAGTCATCGCCGCCCTGAGGGAGCGCGGGGAATTGGCGACCCTTCCGCCGGAATTGAACGAGCGCCTCGACAGGTGGGACGCGGGTGAGGATCCGTCGCCGCGAATCTCCTACGAGCGCCGCCAGGCCAACGGCGGCTGGCTGCTGGTCGTCGCCAACCGTCTGCCCGAGGGCGGGCACGTGCGCACCTTCACCGATATCACCAGCCGCAAGGAGGCGGAGATCTCAGCGGCCGAACGGCGTGAACTGCTGGAATCGACCCTCGCCAGCATTGATCAGGGCGTCATCATGCGGGACGCCAACGACAACATTCTGGTCTTCAACAATCGGCTATCGGAACTGCTCGGCGTTCCGCGCGCGATGTATGCGACCAACGCGTCATCGGCCGAACTGTACGCGTTCCATGACCAACAGAAGGGCATCGAGCTGCCGCCGGAGCTGCTCCACCGGATCGAGGAATGGACGGAGCGCCGGCGTCAGGGCATCCCGGTCGGCCGGCTGGAATACGATCGGCCCGGTCCCAATGGCACCTGGATCCACGCTGTCTTCCAGCCGCTGGCCGACGGCCGCGAGATCCGGACCTTCAGCGATATGACGGAAGCCCGACGGTTCCAGCAGGCGCTGATCGAGAAGACCGAGTTCCTGGAGACGGTCCTGGGCTCGATGGAGCAGGGCGTGCTGGTGACCGACACGGAAGGACACATTACGCTCTGGAACGACCGGGCCCGCGACATGTTGGAGCTGTCCTCTTCCACGCTGGAGGCACTGCCGACCACCGACGAACTGCGCGCCGCGCGCCAGCGGATCGGCGAGTTCGACATGTCCGACCCGAACGTCGTCGCCTATGTGGCGCACTGGAACGACTGGGTCGACAGTGAGGCGAACGACATCTTCATCCATGAGCGCGAGTTCAAGAGGGGCCACTGGATGCTGGTCTACGGGCGCAAGCTCGAGGGCGGAGGGACCGTGCGCACGCTCACCGACATCACCGAGCGCAAGCGCGACGAGGCCGAGGCGGTGGCGGCCCGCGAGGAGGCCGAGGAGACCCGCGAGCGCATCCGCGCCATCCTGCAATCCATTCCGGTCGGCGTACTGGTCTACGACCCGACCATGCATGTGGAGTTCTGGAACGACGCCTACTGCAATTTCACCGGGTTCAGCAACCGGGCGCTCGAGCACCACCCGCACTTCATCGAGTACTCGCAATATATCTTCGAGGGTCATAACCGCGGCAAGGACATGAGCCTGCAGAAGTTCATGGAGTACCGCCGGCGGGTCTACGAGTCGGACGGGAGGTACACTTCGGAGTTCTTCTTCGATAAGACCGGCCTCGACGTGCAATACATCGTCGCCTCGCTGCCCGATGGTGGCCGGGTCAACGTCATCGTCGACATCTCGCAGCAGAAGCAGGCCGAACGGACGGCGCTCGACGCGCGCGATGCGGCGGAGGAGGCGACCCGGGCGAAATCCGCCTTCCTGGCGGCGATGAGCCACGAGATCCGGACCCCGATGAACGGGGTGATCGGCATGGCCGAGGTGCTGGAGCAGACCGGGCTCGACGAGGATCAACGCGGGATCACCGGCACGATCCGGGAATCCGGCCAGGTGCTGCTACGGATCATCGACGACATCCTCGACTTCTCGAAGATCGAGGCCGGACGGATGGAGCTCGAGGCCGAGCCGGTCGACCTGCGGGCGATCTCGGAAGCCGTGCTCGATACATTGGCGCCGGCAGCCGACAGCAAGGATCTGGACCTGGTGCTGGAGATGGATCCGTCGGCGCCGGCGGTCTTCGTCGGCGATCCTGTGCGTCTGCACCAGATCCTGATGAATCTGGTCGGCAATGCGGTGAAATTCACCGACTCGGGCGCCGTCGCGATCCGCGCATCCGCCCGACCCGATGCGGACTTCCCCTCCGGCGTGCGCCTGCGCTTCGAGGTCAGCGATACGGGAGTGGGCATCGAGGCCGATCGGATCGACCTTCTGTTCCAGCCGTTCAGCCAGGCCGAGGCCTCCACCACCCGCCGGTTCGGTGGCACCGGTCTCGGCCTCTCCATCTGCCGGCGTCTGGTCGGCATGATGCACGGCGAGATCGGCGTCGACAGCGCCCCCGGTGCCGGATCCACCTTCTGGTTCGAGGTTCCGGTCGAGCCGTCGATCCTAGTCGGTGCCTCGGACCTCGACACGATCGACCTGACCGGGCTGTCGGCGCTGGTGGTGGCGCGTCCGGGACCGATGGGCGATCAGGTCGCCGTCACGCTTTCCTGGCGGGGCATGGCGGTGATCCGGGCGGTCGATGGCAATGCAGCGCCGACACCGGGCATGTCCGGTGCGGTGATTGTCGACGGGCGGCTCGGTTCGGACCTCCTGCGCACGCTGGTCCCGAGCGGCGACTGGGGGGGCGACAGGACCGGCGCGGAGGCGCGATCGCTCTGGGTGGCGAATCCATCGGCCCCGGAATTGGCTCCCATTGCGGTATCGCGACCGGTCCGGCACGACCCGCTGGTGCGGGCGGTGGCCGCGATTCTCGGTCGGGCGAGCCCGGAGGTTCCCTTTGTCGCCGATCCCAAGGTTTCGGGCGGCGGCGATCTCGGCATGCCGACGGTCGACGAAGCGGTCCTGCACGGTCGGCTGATCCTGGTCGTGGAGGACAACGCGACGAACCGCATGGTGGTCGAACGGCAACTCGCCATTCTCGGCCTCGCGGCAGAAACCGCGGTCGATGGCGTGGAAGGGCTTCGAATGTGGCGCGAGAAGCCATACGGCCTGGTCCTCACCGATTGCCACATGCCGAACATGGACGGCTACCAGCTCACCGCCGCGATCCGAGAGGAAGAGATGCGGACCGGGGGGCGGGTTCCGATCGTCGCGCTGACGGCTAATGCGCTGGTCGGTGAGGCGGAGCGGTGCCTGGAGGCCGGCATGGACGACTACCTGGCCAAGCCGGTAACCCTCGACGTCATGGGCGAGACCCTGAACCGCTGGCTCGATGCCTCCGACCGGGATACGGCGACCCCGGGCTCGGCACCCGACGGTCGCTCCGGCGGACCGGGGGACACCGGACCGGACGAAGATGGCCCGATCGACTTCGACCAGCTGAGACAGATCCTCGGCAGCGCCGACCCCGAGTTCGCGTCCGCCATGCTGGCGTTGTTCGCGGACTCTTTCCGCAAGCTCAATGGCCGCATGCGCGAGGCTGTCGAAGCCGGTGAGATGACGGAGCTGCGCGAGTCCGCCCACGCCGCCAAGGGGGCGTCGGCCAATGCCTGCGCCACCCGGCTGCGCACGGCCCTGGAAGCGCTTGAGCGTGCGGCGGCGGCGCAGGAGACGGGCGCGATCGTGGCACTGTTCGAGGAGGTCGAAATCAGGAGCGCTGAGGTCTTCGACTATCTGGAGCGGATGTCCGCGTCATGATTGCGGCCATTTGCCATTAATTTGGCTATGATGCTGCGGCAACGATATCCTGGGGAGGGCTGAGATGTGATGGCTGAGGGGCCGCCGGGTACGCTCAGGGTGATGGTGGTGGATGACGAGCCGACGCAGCGGCTCGCCGTCACCCTGATGTGTCGGACGATGGGACTGCCGGAGGCGGCGACCTTCGAATCCGGGCACGCGGCGCTGGAGGCTCTTGCCGGATCGTCGCGGGGGACCGACCTCGTGCTGTGCGATCTGGACATGCCGGAAATGGACGGAATGGAGTTCATCCGCCGGGCGGCCGACCTGGATCAGCCACCGGCGCTGATGATTCTCAGCGGTCACGAGTCCGGGTTGTTGAACAGCGTGGAACGGATGGGCAAGGCCTATGGTCTGCGCATGATGGGCAGCGTGCGCAAGCCGCTGACCCGCGACACGCTGGAGGCGACTCTCGCCGTCCTGACCAAGGCAGGGCCAGCGGTTCCGGTGATGATGGCCCCCGCCGACACCGAAATGGTCGATGCCCTGATCGACAGCGGCCGGTTCATCCCCTTCTTCCAACCACAGCTGACCCTCGCCGGATTGGCGGTCCATGGGGCCGAGGCGTTGGCACGGCTGGTGCAGCCGGACGGGACCGTCGACATGCCGGCCGTGTTCCTGCGCCGCATCTCCGAGCGGGGGATGATGACCGATTTCACGGTCCAGATCCTCGACCGCACGCTGGAAGCGATGTCGGCCTGGCCGAAGGCGATGCCACCGCTCAACGTGTCGATCAATCTGACGCCCATGCTGTTCGACGATCTGGCGATCATGGGCGATCTGATGGCGCGGATCGACAGGGCGGGCGTGCCCCGCGACCGCCTGGTCTTCGAGGTGGTGGAGACCGCCGTCAGCCGCGATCAGATGCGCTTCACCGAGAGCGCGGCGCGCCTCAGGCTGCGCGGATTCGGTCTGGCGATCGACGACTACGGCCAGGGCCACGCGACCCTCGATCAGCTACGCCGCCTGCCGTTCAGCGAATTGAAGATCGATCGTGCCTTCGTCATCGGGCTCGACGGGGATGCGGACAACCGGGCGATCGTCGCCAACACCATCGCCATGGCCAAGGCGATGGATCTGCGGGTCGTCGCCGAGGGTGTCGAGACCGAGGCGGAGGCGGACACGCTGCGCGCCCTCGGCTGCGATCTTGCCCAGGGGTTCCTCTATTCCCGCGCGGTACCCTCGGCGGATTTCGTGTCCTTCGTTCTGGATCGGCTGGCGGCGCGCGTCTGATCCCCGACCACCGGGTGGGGCCTAATCCTCGACATGCACTTCGCGCACGCTCGCGTCCATTTCTGCGAGGTCGCGCAGGCGCGCAACCGTGCGGGTGTCCAGGGTTGATCCGGCGGGTAGGAGCTGCTGGCCACCGCTGGTGACCACCGGGTCGACCAGCACCGATCCCGGTCGCACTTTCGCTAGGCTGACGATCTTGGTGCCAGGCCGGCTCACCTTGCCCACCGTCGCGGGTGTTGCGCCCGCGCGGCTCACGGACTCCATGTCCGACATGACATCACCGGTCCCGGCGCGGTCGGTATCAATCTCGTAATAGTCGAACGGCTTTTTGATCGTCCGGTCGGACGCCATCACCCGGGTTAACCGCTCCCGCATGGTCGCTGCCGTGATCGGCTTGATCAGGAAGCAATCGACATCGAGTTCGAACGCGAGGCCGACCACCGGTTTGTCGGCGTGGCTGGTCAGCATGGCGAAGGGGATGTCGCGCGCCACACCCGGCACGCCCTTGCGGATCGCCTTCAGAAGTTCCAGCCCGTTCATCTTCGGCATGCGGAAATCGCAGATGATGAGGTCGAAGGACCGGGTGGCGGTGGTCAACACGTCCAGCGCCAGGTTGCCGTTCTCGACCGCCATCACGCCGGCGCAACCGTAGCCCCTCAGAACCTGATTGGTGAGGGCCCGGGCAAATTCCTCGTCCTCGACGACGAGCACGTAGATATCGCGAAAATCGAAACCGCCATGGCGGGAGGATCGGATCATTGTTCACGCACCGCGACGCGGACAGGGAAGATGGACGGCGCTATCTGGCGCAATCGCTGCAGCATCTCAACACTCTTCCCCGTTGCCGATCCGGCCGCTTGCCCGCATTTATGGAACCACCCGCGGGACAATCCGTCAACGCGACGGCACCGACCCGGCGGATGCCCTCTCCTCATGGCGCAGGGCACTGCGGCCCCTTGTCCGAGGCTTGAGCGTATTGTCCGATCAATACGGGAAAGATGCCATGATCCTTCGCCGACGCGCCACATTCCTCGCCAGGATCGTGCTGGATCGGAGCGCTGATCGCCGGACGGGTGGTCGCCCGTACCGGCGACTAGGCCAGGGGCGGCTAAACGGTTGGTGACGAGCCCCCGACACACTGCATCAGCGCCACGTCCCTGGCCGGGACGGTGCAGGACCAGCCTCGTTGGCCGGCGACATGGCGCAGGGTTTCCTCGCGATAGAACACCACATGGGTCGGGTCGCGGCGGTAGTGCCAGCCGGCGAAACTGGGGTCGTCCGTCTGGAAACAGGTCATCACCGCAAGCCAGCCGCCGGGCCGCAGCAACCGGGCGAGACGGTCGAACTCGTCGGCTGGCTGGTGGAAATGCTCGATCACCTCGGTACAGGTGATGAAATCATAGGTGCCTTCCAGGGCATCCTGGTTCGGCTCGTAGATCGGGTCGTAGAGCGCGACTTGATGGCCGGCCGCTTCGAGCATCGCGGCCAGCGCCGGGCCCGGGCCGCTGCCGTAGTCGAGGCCTTGCGATCCGGCCGACAGTACCGTGCCGAGCGGAGTTGCGAGCTTCGAGAGGAAACGGCGATAGGCCGGGTCGGCGATCTCGTTGCGATGATGGGCGTAATGGGTGACCGCCTGCTCCAGGGTCGGCAGGTCGCCGCGGTCCAGGAAAGTGGCGAGGCAGGTGTCGCAGCGGTGGTAGCGGCGCTCGCCGATCGTCTCGAAGGGCCGTGTCTCCGGCACGCGACAGACGGGGCAGGGGGTCATGCGGCCACGGATGCCAGATAGACGGTCTGGGTCACCATATTGCCCTGATACGGGTTGTCGAAGACCACCGGTTCGGCTCTGGCCGCGGCGAAGATCCCGGCAAGCCGGCCGGTGAAGGCATCGTCCGGCGGCTCGTTCGACCACAATCCGAACACGCCGCCCGGTTTCAGGTGACGGGCCAGCGCCGTCAGACCGTCGGTCGTGTAGAAGCCCGCACTGCCGTCGTCCAGCAGATCCTCCGGCGCGTGATCGATATCCACCAGGATGGCATCCAGCTTCCGTCCCGGCCGATCCGGATCGAAGCCGGCGTCGGCGGCGGCCAGCGCGAAGAAGTCGCCCTGCACCAGTCGGCAGCGCGGATCGCTGGTCAGCACCGGGCCGAGCGGCAACAGGCCGTCGCGGTGCCAGCCGATGACTGCGTCGAGCATGTCGACCACCACCAGCGAGCCGACCCCGGCATCCTCCAGCACGGTCGCGGCGGTGTAGCCGAGCCCGAGACCGCCGACCACGACATCCGGCGCGTCCGACGTTACATCGGCCAGTCCGAGCCTTGCCAGCGCGATCTCCGAGGCGGTGAAGCGGCTCGACATCAGGAAGGCGTCGCCGAGTTTGATCTCCAGCACGTCCTCGCCAAGCCGCAGGTCGTGACGGCGGCGCAGGCTGAGGGCGCCGATCGGCGTCTCTCGGTAGTCCAGTTCTTCGAAGATCGGGCTCATGGGGACTCTTAGCATGCCGCAAGCGGCGGTGCGACGGCCGGACCTGCCGGGGAGACTTCAGCGTGATCGACGTCACCCCGGCGGGTGAGAGCGAGATCTTCGTGCCTCACTGCCGTTCCGTTCTCGCGGCCGGATCGTCGCGCCGCGAGAACACGGCTTGGCCGACTGACGGTATCCTTGATGGCCTCCCGCAAATCCGACACTCTCGGCGGCAACAAGAAAAGATTCTGGGGGAGGCAAGCATGGCGGTCGAACTCGGGCGCTCTGTGCTGGTCGGCCTGATCGGCCGGGGAACGGCGCTTTCGCGTACGCCGCGCATGCATGAGGTGGAGGGCGCGCGTCAGGGTTTGCGCTACGTCTACAACCGCATCGATCCGGCCGAGATGGCCGAGACCCCGCCGTTCGAGGCGATGCTGCGGGCGGCGGAGATCTGCGGCTATGCCGGCGTGAACGTTACCCATCCCTACAAGCAGCAGGCGCTGGCCTGGCTCGATGAGATGTCCGATGAGGCGCGGGCGGTAGGAGCGGTCAACACCATCGTCTTCGAGGGCGGCAGGCGTGTCGGCCACAACACCGACATGTGGGGTTTCGCCGAGAGTTTCCGGCGCACCATGGAGACCGAGCCGATGGATCGGGTCGTGCTGATCGGCGCCGGCGGCGCCGGAGCGGCGGTGGCCAACGCGCTGCTCGGCTGCGGGGTCGGGACCCTGCTCGTCGCCGATACCAACCGGACGGGCGCCACAGCCCTCGTCGCTGCCTTGGAGGCGCGGTTCGGCACCGGCCGAGCGATTGTCGCCGATGGTGCGCAGGCCGTGGTTGGCGCGGTTGACGGCATCGTCAACGCCACGCCCGTCGGCATGGCCGATCACCCGGGCACGCCGATCCCGACAGCGCTTTTGGAGGCTCGGCACTGGGTGGTGGATATCATCTATTTTCCGATGGAGACCGAGTTCGTGCGCGCCGCCAAGACCGCCGGATGCCGGATCGCCACCGGGGCCGGCATGGCCCTGTTCCAGGCGGTGAAGGCGTTCGAGCTGTTCAGCGGCCTGCCGGCCGACCCGGATGCCATGCGGAGCACATTCGACAGTTTCGGGCCTGGATAAGGGGACCACCGGGTGAAGACCTCAATCGCGACCGTCTCGATCAGCGGCGACTTCCAGGAGAAACTCGCCTCGATCGCCGCCGCCGGCTTCGACGGGCTGGAAATCTTCGAGAACGATTTCCTCGCCTATGACGGCGGGCCACGCGAGGTCGGGCGGATGATCCGCGATGCCGGTCTGGAGATCACGCTATTCCAGCCGTTCCGTGATTTCGAGGGCATGCCGGAACCGCACCGCAGCCGCGCCTTCGACCGGGCCGAGCGCAAGTTCGACGTGATGCAGGAACTCGGCACCGACCTGATGCTGATCTGCTCCAATACCTCGCAGGCGGCGCTCGGCGGCATCGATCGGGCGGCCGACGACCTGGCGGAACTGGGAGAGCGGGCGGCCAGGCGGGGCCTGCGGGTCGGCTTCGAGGCACTGGCCTGGGGCCGCCATGTCAACGATCACCGCGACGCCTGGGAGATCGTGCGCCGGGCCGATCATGCGAGCATCGGCCTGATCCTCGACAGCTTCCACACGCTCGCCCGCAAGACCGATGTCAACACCATCCGCTCGATCCCGTGCGACAAGATCTTCATCGTCCAGCTCGCCGACGCGCCGCTGATCGACATGGACCTGCTGTACTGGAGCCGGCATTTCCGAAACATGCCGGGGCAGGGCGACCTCGACGTCGTCGGCTTCATGCGGGCGGTGGCGGCGACCGGCTATGACGGCGTGCTGTCGCTGGAGATCTTCAATGACCAGTTCCGCGGCGGTTCGCCGAAATCGATCTCGATCGACGGACGGCGCTCGCTGATCACGCTGATGGACGAGGTCGCTCGCGCCGAGCCGGAGATCGCCATCGCGCCGCCGGCCATGCCCGACCGGATCTCGGTGTCCGGTATCGAGTTCGTCGAATTCACCGCCGACGAGCGCGAAGCGGGGGACCTGGCGGGTCTGTTCCGCAGCCTCGGCTTCGCCCGGGCCGGGCGCCATGTCTCCAAGGATGTCGAGGTCTGGCGCCAGGGCGCCATCAACCTGGTGATCAACACCGAGAAGGAAGGCTTCGCCCATTCCGCCTACCTGATGCACGGCACGTCGGTATGCGATATCGGCCTGAAGGTCGAGGATGCGACGGCGACGGTAAGCCGGGCGCGCGCGTTGCTGGCCGATCCGTTCGAGCAGCCGGCCGGACCGGGCGAGTTGAAGATCCCGGCGATCCGGGGCGTCGGCGGCGGCGTGATGCATTTCATCGACGACAAGACCGAACTGGCCCAGGTCTGGGAGATCGAGTTCGAGCCGGTGACAGGCGATCCGGCGTCGGGCGGCAAGCCCCAAGGTGTCGGGCTCACCCGCATCGACCATCTCGCCCAGACCATGAATTACGAGGAGATGCTGACCTGGATGCTGTTCTACACAGCCATCTTCGATACCGCGAAGGCGCCGATGGTCGATGTGATCGATCCGGCCGGCGTGGTGCGCAGCCAGGCGATCGAGAGCCCGGACATGGCGCTGCGGCTCACCCTGAACGGGGCCGAGAACCGCCGCACACTGGCCGGCCGCTTCGTTGCCGAGAGCTTCGGCTCGTCGGTCCAGCACATCGCGTTCCAGACCGCCGACATTCTGGCGACGGCCGAGGCGCTGGCCGGCAACGGCTTCCAGGCGCTGGAGATCCCGGCGAACTACTACGGCGACGTCGAGGCGCGGTTCGGGCTCGATCCGGATTTCGTCGCCTCGCTGAAGGCCTGCAACATCCTCTATGACCGTGACGACAGGGGGGAGTTCCTTCAGCTCTACAGCCGGACCTATGGCGACGGGTTCTTCTTCGAGGTGGTGGAGCGCCGTGACGGGTATCGCGGATACGGTGCGGCCAACGCGCCTTTCCGGATTGCTGCCCAGCACCGCCTGATGCGCCCCAAGGGGATGCCGAAGGGGTAGGCCCTCACCATCCCTAGAACCCCCTCCCAACACTCGACTTCCTGGACGCGCGACGCGCGATTCAGGACCCATCCCCGACACCTGGATCCCGGATCATCCGGCGCAGGCCGGCCGTCCGGGAAGTCGCTAGATGTAGAGACAGGGCAAGCCTGGAACAGATGGACCGTCGGCCGGTTCTCCCTTGGATCTACGTTGGCCCGTCGGAAAGGCGCATGGAGAGAGTCCAAACCACCCGCCGGAGCCCGCCATGACCACCCGCATCAACGATCTCGGCCAGCCGATCGGCTGGGCCGTTCCAGACTGGACGCCTTGCGAGCGCCCGTCCCGCATCGCGATGGAAGGCCGCACCGTCCGTCTGGAGCCGCTGGATCCGGCGAAACACGGCGACGACCTGTGGGCGGCCTTCTCCTCGGACACGGCCGGGAAGATGTGGACCTATCTGCCCGTCGGCCCCTATGGCGACCGTGGCGCGTTCGACACCGCGCTTGCTGCGAACGCCAAAAGCGAGGACCCGCTGTTCCACGCGGTGATCGACCTTGCGACCGGCAAGGCGGTCGGTTTCTGCACATACCTGCGGATCGATCCGACGAACGGCGTGATCGAGGTCGGCTTCATCACCTTCTCGCCGCTGATGCAGCGCACCACCGGGTCGACCGAGGCGATGTATCTAATGATGGCCCGGGTGTTCGACGAGCTCGGCTACCGGCGCTACGAGTGGAAATGCGACAATCTCAACGCGCCGTCGCGCGCGGCGGCGGCCCGGCTTGGCTTCACCTATGAGGGGCTGTTCCGCCAGGCGGTCATGTACAAGGGCCGCAACCGCGATACCGCGTGGTTCTCGATCCTCGACAGCGAGTGGCCGGCCATCAAGGCGGCGTTCCAGAGCTGGCTGGATTCCGCTAATTTCGACGGCGACGGCCGTCAGAAGCG
The DNA here is from genome assembly GCA_029212785.1 of Thalassobaculaceae bacterium. Taxonomy (GTDB): domain Bacteria; phylum Pseudomonadota; class Alphaproteobacteria; order Thalassobaculales; family Thalassobaculaceae; genus Thalassobaculum. The sequence goes on along the minus strand of JARGOG010000026.1, from coordinate 17,915 downwards.
CGCCCTCGCGGCTCTGATCGCGGAGAGGCGGGGGTAAAGTCGAGCGACACCCGAACTTGTCACCTGGGCCGGCGTCAGATCACCAGCAGCGCGAATCCTGGGTGTTCTTGCCCTGAGGGCAGAGGATCGGCTTGGTGCGGTCGAGCTTGGTGTCCACCGCACGCTTCTTGATGCCGTCGTCGATGCACCGGGTCAGGTCGCGGCGCACCGCCTCGTTCTCCCAGGCTTCCGGCAGCCGCCCCTTATAGGCGAAGGTCGACAGATAGCCGCAGACATCCTCGTCGGACATCACGGCGATCTCGTCCTGCGGCATCGAGCGGGCGCGGTCGAGACCGCCACAGGCGGCGAGGGTCAGCAGCAGGACGAGCAGGGCGAGCGGACGGATCATGCGTGGCCTTCCAGGCTTCTCGTGTCGGGGGCGGCGGCCGGATCGACGGCGCGCAGCAGATAGCCCTCCATGATCGCGGACCAGCGCTCCCAGGTCCGGCGCAGGTCGGCGATCGGCGTCGGCGAGTTGTCGACCCGCAGATCGATGATCGGGAATGTATAGGCCGGATCGCAGACGACAAGGGCGGCCGACTGCAGCGGATCGAGTTCGCCGCCCGCCGCCTCGCCGCCCTCGATGCCCTGCAGCAGCCGGTCGGCCAGCTCCGCCATCGGGTCGCACTCGAAACCGGCGGCGATGGCCGCCAGCACCGCTTCGCTCTGCACCCAATTGCCGATGACGAAACCGTCGGCCAGCACCATGCCGTCCGCCGGTTGGGCGCAGCTACCGCCGGTGAAGACCGCGGCATCGCCGTCGGGGGTCAGCACGCCGAGCTGACGCCAGGCACTGTTCGGGCTGGACTCGGCGATGGCCGCCACCGTCTCGCCGGAACTGCGGCCGGCGCGCAGCAGGTCGAGGCCGATCGGCCCGAGACGTGGGTCGGTGCGCGCCTGGGTGACGACAAGGCCGAGACCGGGGACGGCGTGCGGGCAGCGCCCGCCGGCCCCGATCGAGGAGGTGGAGAGCGCCGTGCCGAACTGCCCGGTGCGCCGACACACGCCGCCTACGGTGAAGGTCATGGCTGGTACGTCCGTCCGCTTATGCGTCGCCGTGGGCATAGGCCCAGTAGAGCTCCCGCGCCTTGGCGGTGATCGGCCCCGGCTGCAGCGCCCGTTCCATGATCTTGGTGATCGACATCACCTTGCCGTGGTTGCCGCAGGAGAAGATCTCGTCGGCCTCCATCAGCTCCGGTGTGGTGATCACCCGTTCATGCACTTTGTAGCCCGCCTTGCTCAGCAGCTTGATCACGCGCTGGCGGGTGATGCCGTTGAGGAAGGTGCCGTTCGGAACCGGCGTGTGGACCTCGCCGTCCTTGGCATAGAACAGGTTGGCGGTGGCAAGCTCGGCGACATTGCCGATCGGATCGAGCACCACGCAGTTCTCGTATCCCGCCTCGTGGGCAATCTTGAGCGCGCGCCCGGCATTGGCGTAGAGGCAGGCCGCCTTGGCATCGACCGGCGCCGCCGTCGGCATCGGACGGATCTTGTCGGAGATGTTGACGCTGAAGCCGGTGTCTTCCGGCAGCGGGCTCTCGTAGATCGTCAGCATGAAGCGGGTCGTGTCCGGATCCGGGTAGATCCAGCCGCCATCGGCCCAGAACATCGGCTTGATGTAGAGCGCCGTGTCGCCGGAGTGCTTGGACACGCCTTCCTTGACGAGCTCGGCGATCTCCTCGGGTCGAATTTTCGGCTCGAGCAGCATGTTGCGGGCGCTTTGGCAGGCGCGCGCGCAGTGTCGGTCGAGGTCCGGCATGGTGCCTTCGAACCAGCGCGCGCCGTCGAAGACCAGGCTGCCGAGCCAGGTCGACTGGGTCATCGGGCCGAGAACCATGGGATTGCCTTCGTGCCAGGACTTGTCCTGGTCGACATAGGTGAAGGCCTTGGGTGGGGTGGCCATAGCGGAGCTCCGTCGGATTTGCCTGTGATTGCCCCGACCTTAGCCCGCCGGCCTCGGGCTTGCCAACGCGCCACGATGGTCAGCACGGTTGCCAATTCGAACGCTTGTGAGCGGCCGGAGCACCGATTACCGTCTCGCGCCATGTCACTGTTCGATCTCGCTCCCTCGCTGCTCCGCCTCCTCGACCCGGAAACGGCGCATCGCGCCACCGTGCGTGCGCTGGCCGCCGGGATCGGCCCGGTCGACCGCTCCCGGCCGCCGCCGGGTCTTGCCCAACACCTGCTCGGGCTCGATTTTCCGCATCCGATCTGTCTCGCCGCTGGGTTCGACAAGAGCGCCGAATGCTGGAACGCCCTGCTGCATATGGGCGTCGGCGCGGTAGAGGTCGGGACGATCACGCCACGCCCGCAGGCCGGCAACCCGCGCCCCAGACTGTTCCGCCTGCCGGGCGATGCTGCTGTGATCAACCGCAACGGCTTCAACAATGACGGGCTGGAAGCGGCGGCTGGCCGGTTGACGCGCCACGACCGGCGCACCGGTATCGTCGGTATCAATGTCGGCGCCAACAAGGACACCGCCGATCCGGTCGACGATTACGACTACGGCGTGCGGATGCTCGCCCCCCTGGCCGACTATCTGACGATCAACGTGTCCTCGCCGAACACCCCGGGCCTGCGCGATCTGCAGGGCGAGGGGGCGCTCGGCCGGCTGCTGGACGTGGTGATGGAGGCACGGGGGGGGGCCTGTGGCCCGCATGGCCCGCCGGTGTTGCTGAAGATCGCGCCGGACCTCGCCGACGGGCAGCTCGAGACGATCGTCGAGACGGCGGTGCGTGCCGGCGTGTCGGGTCTGATCATCTCCAACACCACGATCGCCCGGCCCGAGTCGCTACGCTCGCCGGCGCGCGGCGAGGCCGGCGGCCTGTCCGGTCGGCCGCTGTTCGAGCCGTCCACCCGAATCCTGGCGCGGGCCCGTCTGCTGGCCGGGGACCGGCTGGTTCTGGTCGGTGTCGGCGGGGTGGAGAACGGCGAGACCGCCTATGCCAAGGTCCGGGCCGGCGCGTCACTTGTGCAGCTCTACTCGGCACTGGTGTATAACGGACCGGGGTTGTTCCGGCGCATCCGTGACGATCTCGTCGCGCGGATGGCGGCGGATGGATATGCCTCGATCGCTGAGGCCGTCGGGGTCGACGCGGCGGTATTGGCCAATGGCTGAGTGCACTTGGTTGAGGACGTCATTTTCGAATGAGTAGCCGAGGGAGCAGGTCATTTTCGGTCACTTCCTGATCGCCCTGATCTACCTCGGTGCCGTCGGTGCTGCCGCCTGGGCGGCCGAGACCTATGCGCTGGCCTCCGGACCGGTGGTGTTCGTGCTGCTGGGCGGCATCATGCTGTCCCTGCATGTCGCCATCGCGGGGCGTCGCAAGGCCGGAATGACCGAGCGGCGCATGCGCGAATTGGCGCGTCGCGTCGCCCTGCTTCAGGAAGAGACCGACATCGCCCGCTCCGAGGTCGAGGCCCTGCGCGCGCGCATGGACGACCTGCCCGATGCGGAGCGCCTGTCCGGCGAGTTGAAGGTGCTTCAGGGTCTGCTCAAGCAGTTGGCGACGCGCAAGGATCAGGCCGGTGGCGCGACGGCGGCGATCGCCGCGCCGGACAAGTCGGGCGAGATGACGGCCGGCCACCGTGGCGGCAAGGTCGTGATCATGGATGGCGAGGCCCTGCTGGCGGCCATCGAGGAGGCGCTGCGCGAGGAGGCGGTCGAGCTGTATCTGCAGCCGGTGGTCAGCCTGCCGCAGCGTAAGCGCCGGTTCTACGAGTGCTTCTCGCGCATCGTTCTGCCGAACGGATCGGTGATCACGCCGGAACAGTACATCCCCGTCGCCGAGCAGGCCGGGCTGGTGGCGGCGATCGACAACCTGCTGCTGGTGCGCTGCGTCCAGCTGGTGCGCCGCGCCCGCCGCGATCACCTGGATGTCGGCTTCTTCTGCAACATCTCCAATGCGTCGCTGACCGATGTCGACTTCTTCCAGGACTTCATCACCTTCATGGCCGAGAACCGGCAGCTCGCCGAGACCCTGGTCTTCGAATTCGACTATTCCAGCATCGCCTCCGGCGACTACATCACCCGCATGAACCTGCAGCGTCTGCGCGGTGCCGGGTATCGGTTCTCGGTGGATCAGGTGCACGACCTGGACCTCGATCTCGAGGATCTTTCGGGCCAGGGCTTCCGCTATGTGAAGGTCAACGCCCACCTGTTGCACGAGATGGCGCGGGGCGACGATCCGGTGCTCGACATGCGGTCGTTCAAGGGCGCGCTCGACCGCCACGCCATGGACCTGATCGTCGAGAAGATCGAGAGCGAGGACATGCTGCTCGACCTGCTGGAACTGAAGGTGGATTTCGGGCAGGGGTACCTCTTCGGCGAACCCCGCCCCCTGGTCGACAAACAGTAGCCGTCACAGCGAAGAGAGTTTCCGATGCCCGAGAACGCGGCCCCGATCCGTGCCGAGCTTCTGGCCGACGGCGTGTCCGGTCTGGCCGACCGGTACGAGGGATGGATTCTGGATGTCTGGGGCACGATCTACGACGGCGGTGCGGTGTTCGAGGGCGCGCGCGCGGTGCTGCAGCACCTCGCGGCGCGGGGCGTGCCCGTTGCCATCATGTCGAACTCGCCGCGCCAGCCGGCGGTTGTCGAGGACCGGCTGACCGGCCTCGGGGTCGCGCGCGATCTCTACTCGGTCGTGATCACCTCCGGCGGCGAGGCCCGGCGCTACCTGACGCGGGGAACGGACGACTTCCACGCGAGGCTCGGCGCCGTTGTCTACACCTTCGCCCCCGAACGCTTCGGCGACATCCTGCCGGGAACCCGTTTCACCCTGACCGACAGCCTCGAGGAGGCCGACTGGATCCTGAACGCCGGTCCTGCCGGCGAGTTCGACCAGGTCGATGTCTATGAAGACCGATTGGCGGCGGGCGTGGCGCGCGGAGTGCCGATGATCTGCGCCAATCCGGATCTCGCCGTCTATGACCAGGGCAGGCTGAAGGTGCATGCGGGCGCGCTCGCCGCCCGTTACGAGGCCTTGGGCGGGGTGGTGCGGTATCACGGCAAGCCCCACGCCCCGGTGTTCTTGCGGGCTGCCGATCTCCTCGGCCTGCCGCGGGATCGGCTGATCATGGTCGGCGATAACCGGGACACGGACATTGCCGGTGCGGAGGCGGCCGGCATGGCCTCTCTGCTGCTGGCCGACGGGATCCACCATGAGCGCCTGCTCAAGGACGGGGCTCTCGACCGCGCGGCCCTCGGTGCCTTCCTGGCGGAGCCTGGAGCGGCACCGACCCACGTGGCGGCGCGGCTCTCCTGGTAGCAGGCAGGGCGGCGGTCGCGGGAGTGGGTGGTCGGGTCGATCAGGCTCCGTCCGGTTCAGTCCCGGCCGGCGGCGCTCTTCTGCTCGCTGTGGAACCGGTCCAGCGTGGCGTCGAGCAGGCCGGGGAAGGCCGCTTGCGGTCCCTGGGCGAGGCCTGGCTGGCTGGATTGCGGCGCCTCCAGCAACTCGGCCGCATGCCGGTAGTAGGTCAGCAGGAACACCCGGAGCGCGGACGACATCGAGGAATCCACGCGGCGCGCTTCGACCGCCGTACATAAATGGTCGAGGCCGACCTCTTCCCGCCGGCAGATTTCAGTCAGGCCGTCCCACACCTGTTCTTCCAGGCTGACGCTGGTCCGCCGGGAGCCCAAGGTGACGTTTCTCCGTTGCCGATTCCGGCTGAACTCCTTCGCCACGTCCGCTGTCTCTTTCTGATCTGAGGGTAAGCGCGGCGAGCTTGGATTGCCGCCGCCCGATGGATGGCACCTAGTGAGGCTTCAACGCCCTTATACATACAATGATGCACACATATGCATGCAAGTTGCACACGATTGCATGCTGCCACCTGAGGTGCAATCCGTAATTTAAAATACCCGCCATGGGGGTTGTGGTCGTAGGCGCCGCCGCGGGTCTGGGGTTTCCGACACACGCTTGGCGGCCTTGCCGGGCGGCAGAGATTCGCGTACTTTTCGCAAGAGCTTGATATTCATAAAAAACTCGCCGAATTGCTGGGATGTGCATCGGCAGAACAGAACGGTGAGAAACGCTGATGGCCGGTGACGCGGACGCCCAATTGGACAAAGTCGGATGGCAGTTGCTGCGGGTTCTGCAGGAGGACGCGCGCCTGTCCTACAGCGAGCTCGGCCGTCGGGTCGGCCTGTCTTCCCCCGCCATCGCAGAGCGCGTGCGCCGCATGGAGGATACCGGGGTCATCACCGGCTACCGCGCCATGGTCGACCCCTCGAAGCTAGGCTATCCGACCACCGCTTTCGTTCATCTGAAGACTATCGGGGAGAATCACGGCCGCATCGCCACGGTGGCCCACACTCTCTCCGAGGTTCAGGAGTGTCACCACATCACCGGGCAGGACAGCTATATGATTAAGGTCATCGTCTCCTCGATGACCCATCTGGAGCATGTGATCGCCCAACTGCGCACCTATGGCGAGACGACCACGTCGATCGTGCTCTCCTCGCCGGTGAAGTCGAAGATGGTGCTGGCCGGGCCGAGCGTCCGGACGGGTCCGATGTTGCCGCCGATGGCCTATGAGGAAACCGGCTGATTCCACCCCAGCGTGGGCTCTCGGTGCTTGACGCCCGAGTTTGCCTAACGTATATCCCGCGCCTCGCGTCGCCTTAACCCGGCGGCGCCGCTGTTTTACGTCGGCCGATCGCCTCGGGGTCACCTCGGGGCGGGGCCAGCAAAGAAGTCGAGGAACGTGTCATGGCCCGTCGCTGCGATCTTACTGGCAAGGGTGTGCTGACCGGCAATAATGTCAGCCACGCGAACAACCGCACCCGCCGCCGGTTCCTGCCGAATATCCAGGAAACCTCGCTGCTGTCCGATGCTCTGGGTGAAATGGTTCGCCTGAAGTTGTCGACCGGCGCGCTGCGCACGGTCGAGCATCGCGGCGGTCTGGACTCGTTCCTAAAGACCGCTCGGGCCTCCGAGCTGTCGCCGCAGGCGCGGCGTCTGAAAAAGCGGATCCTCACGGCCGAGGCGAAAGCCGCCGCCTGATCCAAGCCGATCACGTCGCATACCGCGCCCGCCTGAAAAGGCGGGCGTTTTCGTGTGCGGTCGCCACATCGCAATGCTGGGGCTATGCTCGCGACCCGTTGCACTGCCGTTTCCTACCGAGCCGAGAGTCCGCGCCATGAAGACCGATCCCGCTTTTCCGAATCTGTTCGTCGTCGACCACCCGCTGGTGCAGCACAAGCTGACCATCATGCGCGAGAAGGAGACCTCGACCTCGAAATTCAGGGTCTTGCTGAAGGAGATCGCGCTGTTCCTGGGCTACGAGGTTACGCGCACCCTGGAAGCCACGACCCGCGAGATCGAGACTCCGGTGGCGGTGATGTCGGCGCCGACCTTGGCCGAGCCGCGGCTGGTGATGGTCGGCGTCCTGCGCGCCGGCCTCGGCATGGTGGACGGGCTGCGCGAACTCATTCCGACCGCGTATGAAGGCCATGTCGGCCTGTACCGCGATCCGGAAACCCACGAGCCGGTCGAATACATGGTGAAGCTGCCGGCGGCCGAGGAACGGGTCTTCGTGCTGGTCGACCCGATGCTGGCGACCGGCAATTCCGCGAGCCATGCCGCCGATGTGCTGAACAAGCACGGCGTGCCGGACAGCCGCATCCGATTCATGGCGCTGGTCGCCGCCCCCGAAGGGGTGCGCCGGTTCCACCAGGACCACCCGGATGTACCGATCTATGTGGCGGCCCTGGACGAGAGGCTGAACGAGAAGGCCTATATCGTGCCCGGTCTCGGCGATGCGGGCGATCGTCTGTTCGGCACTCCCCACTGACGCCAGTGACGAGGGTTCAGACCAGACCGCCGTTCACGTGGATCAACTGGCCGGTCACGTAGCCGGCCTCCGGCGACAGCAGGAAGACGATCACCGCCGCCACCTCGTCTGACGACCCAAGCCGGCCCATGGGGATCTGCGAGGTGACCTTGGCCGCCAGGTCCGGCGTGACGGCCCGGCTCGTTCCCGCGTCCTTCTGAATGAAGCCCGGCACCACCGCGTTCGCCGTCACCCCGTCGCCAGCCAGCTCGAAGGCGAGCGAGCGGACATGGGTCTCGAGCGCCGCTTTGGCGGCGGCGGTCGCCGGGAAGGTCATCACGCCCGGTCGGTAGACGTGAGGCCCGAAGGCGGAGACCGCGACGACCCGACCGCAGGCGCTGGCCCTCAGGTGTGGGGCGGCGGCCTGGGCCATCAACGCGAACCCGCGGGCAATGGCGTCGACCGGCGCGTCGAGTTCCTCCAGCGTCGAGTTCAGCAGCGGGACTTTGCGGGCCCAGCCGGCATTGGCGACCAGCGCATCCAGCCCGCCGAACGCCGCCGCCGCGCGAGCGACGAGAGCCGCCGGCAGAGTGGGGTCGCCGAGATCGCCGAGCATCGTCTCCACCGTCGATCCGGCTGTTCGGGCCTCCTCCGCAACCGCTTCGAGCTTGTCCGAATTGCCGCGGGTGTGCAGCAGGAGGGCGGTGCCCGGTGCGGCCAGCCGCCGCGCGGTGGCGGCGCCGATGCCGGAGGCGGCGCCGGTGATCAGAACGCGTCGGGTGGTCTCGGTCATCGGGCGGTCCTTGTGTCAGCCGAAGGCATAGGCATCCATCGAGAGCACCGAAAAGGTGGTGCTGGTGTGCAGGCGCCGACCGTTGCCACCGCCGCCGGCGCCGAGGGCGGCGAACAGCGGCAGGAAATGCTCCTCGGTCGGGTGATTGCGCGCCGCGTCGGGCGCCCTCTCGCGGTAGTGCAGCAGGTCGTCGGTCCGGCCTTCGGCGATCGCCCCGGCGGTCCAGTCGACGAAGCGCTCGACCCAGTCCGGTGCGTTCAGCTCGGCCCGGCCGCCGCGGCGCAGCTCGCCGAGATTATGGGTGAAGGCGCCGGAGCCGAGGATCAGCACCCTGTCGTCGCGCAGCGGCGCGAGGGCGGCACCGAGCCGGCGGTGGTGGTCCGGCCCCGCCTCGGGATCGACGGAGACGGCAACGACGGGAATGTCGGCCTCCGGATACATCAGCGTCAGCGGGACCCAGGTGCCGTGGTCGAAGCCCCAACGCTCTTCCCCGTCGGCGTCCAGACCCGCTGCCGTCAACCGGCCGACGATGTCGGCGGCGAGCGCCGGATCGCCGGGCGCGTCGTAGCGCATCTCGTACATCGCTTTCGGGAAGCCATAGAAGTCGTGGATCGTCCGTGGCTGGGCGTCGGTGTTCACCCGCACGCCGGGCGTCTCGTAATGGGCGCTGACGGCGACGATGGCGCGCGGGCGCGGCAGAGAATCACCGAGACCCTGCAGGAAGGCGCGGGCCGGCACGTCGTCGAGGACGAGGGTCGGGGATCCGTGGCTGACGAAGATCGCGGGAATCGATGTCATGGTTCTTTCCTCCTAGCGAAAAGGGGCCCGGCCGTCGAGCGGCCGAACCCCCGCGTCATGGCGTTCTCGGGGCGATGGCGGGTTCGGTCAGGTGGGATCGGCCCTGAGAAGGGCGGGCAACGGCAGCCTGAGCGCGAAGGCGCCGTTGCCGAGCCCGGCCTGGACGAACAGCAGGGCCGTCCACATGGCCGGGAACTCCCAGCCGCCGCCTTCGCTGGTGAACAGCCAGCCATTGCCGGCATGCTGCAGCAGGGCGCCGATCATCACCGGCACGAGCAGCAGGGCGACCAGTCGCGTATAGGCGCCGGCGATCAGGGCAAGACCGCCGCCGAACTCGGCCAGGATGACCAGATAAGCGAAGAACCCCGGATACCCGATGCTTTCGAAGAAGGCGACGGTGCCGGGAAGGGTGAAAACGAAGATCTTCAGCGCCGCATGGGCCAGGAAGGCGATGCCGAGGGTGACGCGCAGGACCAGGGCCGCGTAGGGAGCGGTCCGGGCGTCGATGCTGTGAGTCGTGTCGTACATGGTGTCCTCCGTCTGTGATGTTGGTGGCCCTGTACTGGCGACGGGCCCCCGCCGTATTTCGTGTGACAGAGATACGATGTCGGTCAGGGAAAATAATTGGTGCGATCGGAAAATCATTGTCTCATGATCATTGACAATGGATCGGCTCGCCCACATCACGACCTTCGTCGCCGTCGCCGAGGCGGAGAGCTTCTCCGTCGCCGCCGATCGGCTCGGCCTGTCGCGCGCCATGGCCAGCAAACACGTGCAGAGCCTGGAGGACCGGCTCGGCGTGAAGCTGCTGGAGCGGACCACGCGTCGGGTGCGGCTGACCGAGGCAGGGCGGCGCTACCTGGATCGTGCCCGACGCCTGCTTCACGATGTCGAGGTGGCGGATACCGAGGCGCGCGGCGAGCGGTTGGCGCCGGCCGGGCTGCTCCGGGTCAATGGGCCGGTGTCGTTCTCGCGGGGCTATCTGGCGGCGGCGATCGCGCCGTTCTTGCGCCGCTATCCGGAACTGTCTGTCGACCTGACCGTCAACGACCGCATGGTCGATCTACTGGAGGAGGGGTATGACGTGGCCGTGCGGATCGGGCGGTTGACCGATTCGACGCTGATTGCCCGGCGACTGGCTCCGGTCGGCCTGCACTTGGCGGCGTCGCCCGACTATCTGGCGCTTCGTGGCACCCCGCGGCACCCCTCGGACCTGGTCGATCATGCCTGTCTTGCCTATGCCTATTCGGTCGAGGGGCCGTCCTGGCGCTTCGCCGACGCGAAAGGCGAGATCGTCGGCGTACGCCCGCGCGGGCCGATGTCGGCCAATAACGGCGAGATCCTGACCGAGGCGGCGATCGCCGGGGCCGGGATCCTGCAGCAGCCGGATTTTGTACTCGCCCCGCATTTTGCCGCCGGCACCCTGGTGCGGATTCTCCCCGACTGGCAGACGCCGGACCTGGCGGTGCATGCCGTCCATCACCAGAGCCGGCATGTCTCCGCCAAGATCCGGGTGTTCATCGACTACCTGGCCGAGATCTGGCGCGTGCCGCCCTGGCGGATCGATACGGGCCCGTCGGAGCCACGCGACGGCTATTGACGCGTCTCAGGCGTGGCCGGAATCGGTCGAGAGCAGGGAGGCGCTGATGCCGATCTTGGCGAGCGCCCGGTCCCACTTGTCGTCGAGAGATGTGCCGAACAGCAGTTCCGGGTCGCTGTCGACGGAGAGCCAGGAATTCTCCTGCAACTCGTCGTCGAGTTGGCCCGGCCCCCAACCGGCATAGCCAAGGGCCAGGATCGCCTTCGTCGGCCCGGTTCCCAGCGCGATGTCGCGCAGGATATTGATGGTCGCCGTCAGGGCGAGGCCCCCGCTCAGTTGCATGCTGTCATCGCTCAGATAATCGGCGCTGTGCAGCACGAAGCCGCGGCCGGTCTCCACCGGTCCGCCGAAATGCACGGCGGGGAAGCGGCTGGACGAGACCGGCGGCGATTTCAGTTCCAGCTCCTCCAGCAGGTCGGCGAACTTGATCGATCCGACCAGCCGGTTGATCACCAGTCCCATGGCCCCCTTGTCGTTGTGCACGCACATGTAGATGACGGTGCGCGTGAACCGGGGGTCGCGCATTGCCGGCATGGCAATCAGAAGCTGGCCCGTCAGGTAGCCTTCACCCCCATCGGGATCCTCGTCGGACCGTGTGATATCGTCCGGGTCCATCTCGCTCCCCTAAACCCCACGCGACCATTGGTCCCGCGGTTGTGACGTTCCCCGTCGCCCAGCCTTACTATATTGGGGTCACGCTACGACTTCAAAGTAAGCCGGACGCATATGTGATGACATTCCGCGCCAATCTGTTCGCCCTCGGCTCCACCCTGTGGGCCGCGCTCGCCGCCGTACCGGCAGTGGCGGGACCGGCGACGGACTGGGTGAGCACGGAGTTTGCCGATGTCAGGCTGATTTCGGCGGTCGCCGGAACCGAGGGGCGCGCGGAGATTCCGCTCGGCCTGGAGTTCCGTCTCGCCGAAGGATGGAAGGTCTACTGGCGCTCGGCGGGCGATGCCGGATATCCGCCTCAGGTGGCCTGGGATGGGTCGGAGAACCTGGCGGCGACCGAGATCCGCTACCCGGTCCCGCACCGCTTCTCGCTCTTCGGGCTCGAGACATTCGGCTACAAGGATCAGGTCGTCTATCCGATCACCGCGCGGCTGTCGGAGCCGGGCGCGCCGGTGCGGCTCGCGGCAGCGGTCAACGCGCTCGCCTGCAGCGAGATCTGCGTTCCGCTTGAGGCGGCGCTGACTCTCGATCTCCCGGGCGCGCCGCCGCAGCCTACGGCGTATACCCAGCTTCTGAACCGCTGGACCGCCCGGGTGCCTCGCGACCTCCCGGGTGTCGGTCTCGACGTCACGATGGCGCGGGCGACCGGCGATCCCGAAAGCCCGACTCTGGTGCTTACCATTTCCGCCGGGACACCGATCGGCGACCTCGACGTCTTTCCGGAAGGGCCAGACGGTCTTTCCTTCGGCAAGCCCGAGATCATTCTTTCGGACAGCGGGACGGCCGCCACGGCGCGCGTGCCGGTCGGCACCCGTGGCGGCGCGCGTCTGGGTGGCGCGACCCTGCGGCTGACCCTGGTCGATGGCGACCGCTTCGTCGAACGCCCGGTCGCCGTCGCCGCCGGCGCGGCGCCTCTGGGCCCGGACGGCCTCTGGATCATTCTCGGCTTCGCCCTGCTGGGTGGCCTGGTGCTGAACCTGATGCCCTGCGTGCTGCCGGTGCTGTCGCTGAAACTGGTCTCGGTGCTGGACTATGGCGGAGCCGAGCGCGGTGCGATCCGGCGCGGGTTCCTCGCCACGGCGGCGGGGATCGTGGTCTCCTTCCTGCTGCTTGCCGGCGCCCTTGTCGGGCTGAAATCCGCGGGTGTCGCCGTCGGCTGGGGCATCCAGTTCCAGCAGCCGCTGTTCCTGGCGGCCATGACGGGCGTTGTGTTGCTGTTCGCCGCCAATCTCTGGGGCTGGTTCGAGGTCGCCCTGCCGCGTGTCCTTGCCGATTTCGGCGGCAGGCTCCCGGCGCGGAGCGGAGCGAGCGGGCAGGCGGGCGGCCAAGGGCTGGTCGGGCATTTCCTGACCGGCGCGTTCGCCGCCTTGCTGGCGACACCCTGTTCGGCGCCGTTCCTGGGTACGGCGGTCGGCTTCGCGCTCGCGCGTGGCTGGGTCGAGATCGTGGCCGTGTTCGCGGTGATGGGCGTGGGGCTGGCCCTGCCTTATCTCGCGGTGGCGGCGCTGCCGGTGATCGCCCGGGCGCTGCCGCGGCCGGGGCGGTGGATGATCACGTTCAAGCGCATCCTGGCGCTGGCGCTGCTGGCCACCGGCGTATGGCTGTTGACCGTGCTGGCGGCACAGATCGGCGAGATGGGCGCTGTCGCGCTGGCCGGGCTCTTCCTCGCCGGTGGCGTGATTCTGGCTCTGCTGCGTTGGACGCGGCGTTCCGGCGCCGGACCGACCGGTGCGGCGGTCCTGGCGGCGGCGCTGGTGCTCGCCGGGGTAATGCCGTCGACCGACAGGGCTTCCCGCATCGGTGTCGGCGACAACGTTGTGCAGGCGGTTCCCTGGGTGCCGTTCGAGCGCGAGACGATCGATCGGATGGTGGCGGACGGGGCGGTCGTGCTGGTCGATGTGACCGCCGACTGGTGCATCACCTGCAAGGTCAACAAGCAACTTGTGCTCGAGGTCGATCCGGTGGCCGGCGTGCTCTCCGGTGACCGCGTGACGGCGATGAAGGCGGATTGGACCAATCCGGACCGGGATATCTCCGACTATCTCGCCTCTTTCGGGCGCTACGGCATTCCGTTCAACGCGGTCTATGGTCCGGCCGCGCCGCAGGGCATTGCGCTGCCGGAGCTGTTGTCGACCGCGGCTGTGAGGGCGGCAATCGGCCAGGCCGGCGGCCCGGCGCAAACCGCACGCTTGGACTCGCGCTAGAACCGCCCTATGTAGGTGGCCATCAGTTCCAAAGGGGTCGGCATCGACCGACCCCGTTCCTCACAGGGAGAGACGGTGATGAGCATCAAGGTTGGTGACAAGCTTCCCGATGTCGGGCTTCAGACCAAGACCGCTGAAGGCATCGACACGCTGGACAACGCGGCCCTGTTCGCCGGCAAGAAGGTCGTGCTGTTCGCCGTGCCGGGCGCCTTCACGCCGACCTGCTCGGCCAAGCACGTGCCGAGCTTCGTGCAGAACATCGATGCCCTGAAGGCGAAGGGCGTGGACACCGTCGCCTGCGTCTCGGTCAACGATCCGTTCGTCATGGGCGTGTGGGGCAAGGATCAGGCGTCCGACGGCAAGGTGACCATGCTGGCCGACGGCTCCGCCAAGTTCACCAAGGCCATCGGCCTGGAACTCGATCTGACCGAACGCGGCCTGGGCGTGCGCTCGCAGCGTTACGCGATGGTCGTCGACGACGGCACGGTGAGCCAGCTTTTCCTCGAGGATGCGGGCGCCTATGACGTCTCCAGCGCCGAGAACGTGCTGGCCCATCTCTGATCCGACCTTTCGGATCGCGAGCCTTTGGGCGGCCTTCGGGCCGCCCTTATGCGTTCAGACGATGCCCTTTTCCCGATAGGGCTTGTTGGCCGGAATGCGGCCCCAGGCGAAACACGTGAGATCCAGGCTCTCGAACCGACCACCGAGGATGAGTTCGCTGACCGCGCGGCCGGTCGCAGGGGCATGCATGATCCCGTGGCCGGAGAATCCGGTGGCAATCATCAGGTTGGCAAGGCCGTCCGACCAGGGGCCGATGATTGGCGAATAATCGAGGATGCTGCGCGCGTAGTGTCCGCGCCAGGAGCGCACCAGCTTCAGGCGTTCCATCTTCGGCACCCGGCGCGCCAATGCCGGCCAGACCACGCTCTCGAACCGGTCGGGGTCGAGTTCGAAATTCCAGCCCGCCGGCTGCGCCCAGTCGGGGATGCCGCCGACAAAGCCGTCACCCTCGGGGCGGATGGCGAGGTCGCTCTCGCTCTTCAGGAAGGGCAACGGCTCGATCTCCGCCTCCGCTTTGAAGACATAGCTTTCCCGCGACATCGGTTCGACCGGCAGGTCGAGGCCGATCATCGCGGCGACGTCGCGCGACCAGGCCCCGCAGGCGAGCACATAGGTCTCGGCGTCCACGGTTTCACCGTCGGCGAGACGTACCGCCCCGGCCTTGTTCGGCCGGGCGTCCCAGCCCACGATTTCGCCTTTCACATACTCGACGCCGAGCGCCCGCGCCTTGGTCCGGAATCCCATCAGGGCGGAGTAGGGGTCGATCCAGGCGTCGTTCGGCGAATACACGGCGAGGTCCACGTCATCGACGGCGATGGAGGGGAACAGCGCCTGGATTCCGGCCGGGTCCAGCAGGTCGGCCTCCACGCCGTGCGCGACCTGGAAGCGGTGGTTCGCCTCCATCTGCCGCGCGCCGCCAGTATCCGACAGGAACAGATAACCCTGGCGGCGGAAGGCGATGTCGGCGGGCGCGCCGTCGACGGCCATGCGGTCGGCGAAGCCTGCATAGAAGTCGCGACCGTAGCGCGCCATGGCGATGTTCTCGGGCAGGCTGAACAGCAGGCGGATGCCACCGTTCGCCCTGGGCGTGGCGGCGAACTCGTAGGTCGGATCGCGCTCGATCACGACGACGCGCCCGGCCCGGCCGCTCTCCGCCAGATGCCAGGCGATGCTGGAGCCGATGATGCCGCCGCCGAGAATGGCGATGTCCGCGCGCAAGGCTATTCGCCCTTTTCCAGGACCGTGCGCATGGTCCCGGTTCCGGCGCCGATGGCACAGTCGATGGCGATGGCGACGTCGTCGGAGGCGACGTTGTCGGTGGCGGCTTTCGGGATGTCCTGGATCACCGCGCCCTGGCTCAGGACGACCGCGCCGCCGATGCGGATCTCGACCCGGTCGGGATCGATCATCTCGGTCGAGCCGCCAACGGCCGCCAGGACCTGGCCGACCGAGGATTTGCCCGGATCGCCGAGTGCCTCGCGCGCCACCATGCGCCGCACCAGCAGCGAGCGGGTGACCGACCGGGCGATCCGGCGGGCCGATGCGTTGCCCGATGCGCCCGACACATCGACCCGCAAGATCTTTCCGTCGGCCTTGGCGTCCGCGAGCATCAGCTCGGTCATGTCCATGGTCAGGTCGCGCAGCGCCCGGCGCAGGCTGCGCTTGTCACCCTCGGAAAGCGGCGGGTTGCCGGCCGTACCGGTGGCGAAGGCCAGCATGCTGTCATTGGTCGATGTGGTCTCGTCGACCGAGATCAGATTGTAGCTGCGCGCCGCCGCGTCGCCGAGCATCTCCTGCAGGTCTTCCCGGTCCACGGCGGCGTCGGTCAGCAGCAGGTTGATCGTGGTCGCCATGTTCGGCGCGATCATCAGCGTGCCCTTGGCGAGCCCGTGCAGGGTGACCGTGGTGCCGCCCAACTCCAGCGTGCGGGTCGCCGCCTTCGGTCGGGTGTCGGTGGTCATCATCGCGTGCGCGGCCTGCTGGAAGCCGCCGGGCGCGAGACGACCCGCCATGTCGTCGATACTGGCGAAGATCACGTCCTCCGCCAGCGGCACGCCGATCCGGCCGGTGGAGAGGACCAGAATGTTCTCGGGCGCGCAGCCGAACTGGCCGGCCGCGCGCTCGGCGGACTTCCGCACCAGCTCATGACCCGCCGGGCCGGTATAGCAATTGGCGTTGCCGGCATTGAACACCAGGCCGAGCGGGGCGTCCCCGGCGGCGATCCGCGCCTTGCTCCAGCGCACCGGGGCGGCGGGGCAGCTCGAGCGGGTGAACACACCGGCGGCGATGGTGCCTGGGTCGAACCGCATCAGGAGCATGTCGGGCCGGCCTTCATACCCCGTAGCGGAGGCGGCCACGGCCGTGTGTATTCCTTCAATCGCCGCCATCTCCGGCAGGTCGGCTGCGGTCATCGTCAGTCTCCGGGTCTGTGACTGTTACGCCCTGGTCAGGAGCTCCATGACACTTTTTATGTCGGTCACGGTTCCGTCCGCCTTGACGAGCTGTCCGAGGGGAGAAACGGTGCGCATGTCTGGGCGAAACCGGGTGCGGAAGGGGTAGTCGTCGGCGGCAAAATCGTGGGGATCGCGTTTGGTCAGTCGGTTCAGGTGGAAGATGTGGCCGGCTTCAAGAGCCTCGATCGCGTCGCCGTACCAGTCGAGGTTGGCCGCATCCATATGCTGAAAGGACAGGAAATTGGCGACGACATCGATCGGACCCGGAATCCTGTCCAGACGCCAGGGGGCGACGAGGTTGATCCGGGCGTTCGGATCCACGTCCTGATCGGCCAGCAGACAGAGGTTCACGGCATCGCCGAAATACTCGCCGAGATAGCGCGATTGGATGATCAGGTTGAACGGCAGGTCGGTCAGGAACAGTCGGGTCTCGGGCATGAACAGCGCGCAGTCCCGGGTGAACTTCCCGTGTCCACCGCCGATTTCGAGAATGGAACTCGGCGCCCGGCCAAGCGATTTGGCCAGCATCGGTGCCCGCCAGCTCACCCGGGTGGCTTGGTTGGACGTCCGTATCGGCGGTTTGGTGGAAGTCAGGTTGGCATAGATGCCGCCCATTTCGGCGGGCTCGTGCAGCAGGGCGGCCCATTCCTGTTCATATTGCTGGAAATGTTCCCGAGCGATTCTCAGTTCGCCGTTGATCCAGCTAAGGGTTTGTCGGCCGGCGTTATGGATCAATTGCGGCTCCTTGACGATCCGCGGTGCCAGATCCTCGGCAGATGGGAGCGTCTCCAGGAAATCGTTCACCACCTCGAAGCCGATGCCGCCATAGGCGTAGTCGGCGAAATGGCGCAGACGCTCGCGGTCGAGCTCGAACCGGTATTTCTGGCTCTCGCCGCCCGCCGGGCGCCAGCCGAGGTGGTGATTGGCCGCCGCTTCGCCCAAGAGCGCTTCGTGCAGTTCGAGCAGGGCGTAGAGCCTGGCATCGGAGGGGGGCGTCAGATTGGCGTATTTCGCGTGGA